>JBDRQE010000034.1:0-76206 GCA_043826415.1 Pseudomonadota bacterium | reverse complement strand
CAGCTTGATATCCTTGTGGTGCATGAAAAGCCTCTGTTTTGGGTAGGGTTCTTTTGAAAGGGTACCCCTCCACTATAGAGGCTTTTCTGTTTTAATCTATTGTTTTTGTTGCATATTTGTCAAATCTTTTCAACACCCTTTTATTGTCACTCACAGAGTGACATACTCCGTTCTCACTCTTCCATTGACTCACCACAATATAGATTTCTCACAGCCATCCCGTTACCATTTTACTTAACACTTTCAAAAAACAATGTTAACATTGTTAACAATATTTATTGCCAGACATCTTATTATCTCGGCACCTCATCCTCACTCTCACCAAAACAGATGCCATGACCGACAAGGAATCATTTCAAGAATATTTTTGCGACAACTGGAAAGGCGTTGTGGAAAATATGAAGGAGGGCCTGATGCTGGTCAACCCCTCTGGCCAGATCCTCTATGTCAACTATGCCCTTGAAAAAATGCTGGGGTATGAGAAAAATGAGATGGTGGGGAAATCGTGCGACATTCTGGATTGCGACAACTGCCTTACCCAAAAAAAGGCAGGACAACCAACATTGTCCTGCACCCTTTTTCTCACAGGCGATGTCCAGGACCTCCACTGTTTTTTCCGCTGCAAGGACGGCACCAGACTTGATGTTCTGAAAAATGCCACTGTCCTGACCAATGCAGAAGGAGTAGTTGTTGCCGGAGTAGAGACCCTGACCGACCTGAGTTCACTCACCGCCAAGGAAAAAACAATCACCGACCTCCGGAAGCACCTGAACCAGGAAGATGGCTTCTATGGACTCATTGGCAACAGCCTGGCCATGCGCCAAGTCTATGAACTGATCAGGAGTGCCGCGCAATCTGCTGCCCCGGTAATCATTTATGGAGAAAGCGGCACCGGCAAAGAGTTGGTCTCCAACGCCATTCACCGCTTAAGTGACAGAAAAGATGGCCCTTTCATCAAGGTAAACTGTGCGGCCTTAAATGAAAATCTCCTGGAAAGCGAGTTATTTGGTCATGCCAAAGGCGCCTTTGCCGGAGCTGAAAAAACCAGAATCGGCCGTTTCGAGGCCGCTGACCATGGGACCATTCTTCTTGATGAGATTGGAGACCTGCCGCTCTCAACCCAGACCAAATTGTTACGGGTTTTACAGGAACACGAGATCGAAAGAGTTGGCGACCACAAACCTGTCCCCATTGACGTGCGCCTTATTTCGGCCACCAATCAAGATCTCAACCAACTCATGGATGAAGGAAAATTTCGTAATGATTTTTATTACAGAATAGGCGTTATCCCCATCATCATCCCCCCTTTACGCCAGAGGCTGGAAGATCTCCCTTTGCTTATTAAAACCTTCCTGGAACGGGGCCGTCTGAAAAACAATAAAGAAATCAGTGTAATGAACACAGAGGCACTCGATCTCCTCTTTTCTTATCACTGGCCGGGCAATATCCGGGAACTCATCAATGTAATAGACTACTGCTTTGTCATCTGTCCAGGCGGAGAGATTACTCCTGAACACCTGCCTGCCAACTTCAGAAATAGATCTTCCCCGAGCACGACAGAGAAACGCCGACAGAATTCTGCAGACCGGCGCCAACAATTACTGGATGCCCTTCATCAGAGTGGAGAAAATAAATCGGAAGCAGCTAGAATCCTGGGAATTTCAAGGGTAACGCTCTGGAAACAGTTAAAAAAATATAATATTAGCGTGAATAAAGCTGCACACTAGAAGTGAATTGAATAGACATTCATAAATTTAAGCACTACTTGCTAATGATTAATCCGTACCCGCTTGATCCGTATCCCAAAAAATTTGATCCATATGCAATAAGTCAAATGTTGTTCCTTGACAGGTATATTAATATTAGCTAGGCTTATTGGCTAAATAAAATTAACAGTTAACATCATGAATATATCTGCTGTGAAAAAAATATTATTTTTCTTAAACTGGATATTCGGGATTATTTCATGAAACACTTCTTCTACTTTCATATCGTTACTCTTTATGCCAGAATCAAACACATCACAGGACATTGCATCTCTGTATCGCTTCATGGCCCAATGCCTGCAATATCCTGATCCGGAATGGATGAATGAAGAGTTCTTTCATGTCTTCTACAATCTCCTGGGCACCTTCGGCGCAATCGCAGAAGGGAAAGAGATACGAAATACCCTGGATCACTCTTCCGACCCCATAGAAGATCTGCAAATAGAATACACCCGGTTGTTCATCAACGGCGTTCCCCATGTGGTCGCCCCGCCCTTTGCCTCTGTCTACATGGACAAATCCATTCAGGGATCATTCGCCCTGAAGACCCTGAACTTTTACCGCGAAAAAGGGTTTACCATGGAGAAAGAGGCAGACCTCCCTGACCATCTGGTACACGAACTTGAATTTCTTTCACTCTTGGCTGCAGAGGAAGATTTTGCCGGAGAGGAAGAATTCTTAAGCAAGCTGTTTCGACCCTGGTACAAACAATTTTGCCCCCGAGTCGCAGAAAAAACCCGCCATCCATATTACAGGATGGTTGTAACCCTAATTGATTCTTTTACAAAGGAGGAAGAGGAAGATGGCTTTCAACTTAACGAGGCGTAAGTTCCTTCAGACAGCATCCCTGGCAGCAGCCTCGGTACCGCTGGCAAAGGTCGTCTCCGCTGAGACAGGTGTTACCAAGGCGTCCCTTGAACCAAAGGGCACCATGGGCGACACAACTGTGGTCGGCGGACTGTGTGAAATGTGCTTCTGGCGCTGTCAGCTGGTGGGCAAGGTCCGTGACGGTCAGTTGATGAAACTTGAGGGAAACCCCATGTCCATCGACAACGGGGTTTCTCTTTGCGCCCGCGGCAATGCTGGTGTCAAACTGCTCTACGATGTGGACCGCCTGAAATACCCCCTGAAAAACGTTGGCAAACGCGGCGAGCCTATCTGGAAGCGTATCTCCTGGCAGGAGGCGCTCGATGAGTGCGGCTCCAAGCTGAAAGCCACCGTTGACAAGTATGGCCCCCAAGGAATCTGCGTGTTTCCGCATGGCGCTTCCGCCAAATACCCGATGCACTATTTCGAGCGCACGGTCGGCACCCACAATGTGAGCGAGGCGTCTTTCTTCCAGTGCCGTGGTGTCCGTGATGCCGCTTACGTTGCCACCACCGGCAAGCCACCAAACGAGACCGTTGATATGCCCAACAGCAAGGTTATCTTCATGGTTGGCTGTCATATCGGTGAGAACATCCATGTCTCTCATGTTAAGGGCTACATCAAGGGTCTGCAAAACGGTGCCAAGCTGGTGGTCGCTGATCCCCGTTTTTCCGCTTCTGCCGCCAAGGCTGACATCTGGGTACAGATCAAACCCGGAACTGACACCGCGTATCTTCTGGCAATCATGAATTACCTTGTGCAAAACAACAAATATGACAAGGAATTTGTGGCCAAACATACGGTTGGGTTCGAGCAGTTCTCCAAAGATATCGCCGAGTGGACCTTGGACAAGGCCGCCGCAGAGTGTGACATTCCTGCCGCCCAGATCAAGGAAGTCGCTGAACTGCTGGCAGCTAATGCCCCGAATGTCGCTATCCATCCAGGCCGCTTCTCATCCTGGCACGGCAACGATTTCCAGCGTATTCGATCATTATCCTGTCTGTCGGGTCTTCTTGGCGCCTACTATGTCAAGGGCGGCTGGATCGCTCCTAAAAAAGCCAAGCTCGGCAAGACCAGTTGGGCCAATCATGAGCACGGAAACGAGCATAATCTTAATTACCATGGCGACAAGATGGTTCATCCCTTTAATCCGCCAGGCACACCCACCGAGTTGCTTCGAGACTGCGCCATCAGCGGCAAGCCCTATCCGATCAAGGGCTGTGTCGTCTGGGGCCAGAACCCCATGCAGACCATCCCCAACCAGGAGAAGATGAAGTCGGTTTTCAAGGCCATGGATTTTGTCATGTGCGTTGATGTCATGCCCACCGATGTCACCATGTGGGCCGACATCCTTCTGCCAGAATCTTCTTACCTTGAGCGTCACGATGAGATCAAGACCGGTGTCGGTCGGATCAAACCCGATGATCCGGAGCCGACCCAGTTTATCGCCCCTCGTATGCCGCTGGTTGAACCCATGTTTGAACGCAAAGATCAAGTTTACATCACCAACGAACTTGCTAAGCGCATGGGCCATGAGGCAGAGATTCCCGCACAGACCCTGGTAGAACTGGTCAACAAGACCCTTCAGTCCGCCAATATCACCCTTGAGTCCGTCAAGGCAGCGGGTGGCATCCACCTGCAGCCTGGCAAATCTCCCTATGGAGTGCCAGAGGACTTCCAGGTGATGTTGTACAACGAAGAAATCGCTGCCGCAGGTCATCCCGGATCACCGACCTACAAGCCGGTTGAAGCAGTGCCGACCGGTCACGCCCGCCTGCTCTTTGGACGCGCTCCTGTTCACTCCTTTAACCGCAGCCAGAACAACGTCTGGCTGAACAATGCCATGCCGACCAACCCCGTCTGGGTGAATGATGAAGCTGCGGAAAAAATGGGTGTGAAAGATGGTGACACTGTTGGTTTTATCAACAGTGAAGGCGTTAAATCCCGCACTACCACCATTGTCAAGGTGACACCAGGTATCAGAAAAGACTGTGTCTATATGTACCATGGCTACGGATCTGCTAATCCGCTGATGACAGCGGGTGTAGGCAAAGGCGTGGATGATTGCAGCCTGATCACCAAGCTTGCCGTTGATCCCGAGACGGGCTGTAATGGTATGCGCAACAACTTTGTTAAACTGACCAAGGATGGAAAGACCCTGGATTTTCCAGCCTAACCATAACCTTGAGCCCTTATCAGGAGGAAACTTTCGATGCAATATGGAATGATCATTGATCTTGAACGATGTGTGGGCTGTCATGCCTGCACCATAGCCTGCAAGGCCGAGTGGGAGGTTCCGGTGGAATTTGGCCGGAACTGGGTCTATCGCCTCGGGCCCAGCAAGGTGGGGAATGAGATGGCCTCCACCTATTATCCCGGTCTATGCAACCACTGTGCAAAACCACCCTGCGTGGATGCATGCCCTGCCGATCCGGTAGATGTAACCTTTAAAGATGCCAAAACAGGTAAGACCACCACTCTGTCGGTGGCTGCGACCTGGAAAGATCCCTTTAACGGGACGGTGCAGATTGACAAAAGCCGCTGTCTTGGCTGCGGGGCCTGCGCTGAGGTGTGCCCTTACAGCGCCCGCTATATCAACCCTGCCATGGTCGACGATGTCTCATCCGACGGCAAGGCCGACAAGTGCACCTACTGCATGCCCCGTGTTGAGGCCGGACTGATTCCTGCCTGTGTTCAGACCTGTATCACCAATGCCCGAATCTTCGGCGACCTTGATGATCCGAAGTCCGAAGTTGCCCAATATGTGGCCAAGGGTGCAAAAGGTCTTGAACCCAAAGGCGGCAGCATTGGCCCCAATTCACGTTATTACGGCAAGAAAAAGGATATGACCCTGCTCTTCCAGGATTATACCCCTGAGCTTGCTGATATGGGCAGCGCCAAACGCCGAGCCATGATGGCCTCCATGGTCAAGCCGGCAATGCGCAAGGCCAGAGATCTTGGCCTGCTGGGTCTGGCCGGGGCCATGCTCGTGAAAGGACTGAGTGAAGAGAAAAACGACAAATAAGCCGCTGTAAAAAAATAACTTGGCCAATGAGTTGACCGAAGCGGCATAAAGAGCCGTAACGAAATCAATATAAATGGCCAAGTTATTTCGTAACGGCTCCTAAGTTCTTTGTCTGATTGACTCACTCTCCTGAACCACAAAGGGGATTGTCAGCCGATTCATTGGCTGACAATCCCCTTTTTTATGGTGACAAAGACTGGAATGCAGATAGAATCCTCCTGCTTCCTGCCCCTTCCCTCTGTCGCGGCTCTTTCAAGAATAAATAAAGACAAATCTATCGTCGTCAAAACTGATCCGCAACCGGCCTTCATGGTTTCGGCCATAGACCTCCCAGGCCTGCTCACCCTTGATTTCACATTGCAGGCAGTGGGGAGAATGGACACCTTTGTCACGATCGCACCAGGAGATCAAGGTGGCAAACTCGTTTCCCCGTTCCGCCAGAATCCTGGCGATACCCTTCGCCTGTTCAAAATCAATCACATAACCAGTAAATCGGCAATCTATCTTTTCCATCATTCCTTCCATCCTGACAAGTAGTGCTCAGTTTCATCAGCACTGTCTTCGCCCCCTGGCTAAAGAATCAAAAATTACTCACCCCGTAAATTTTCATCCTTCCTGCTTCAGACGCCAATTCAAGGCCTGCCGAGTGACTCCGAGCATCTGTGCTGCAATTGCCTGATTACCCTGCGCCCTGTTTAATGCTTCCTGTACCAATAACCGCCCTGATTCTTTTAATGTCGGCAACCGATCAACGACAGCAAAGACAGTTTCAACTGGCTGCGATGCGGGAGAGAACTCATGACCAACAGAACAGTTATTAATATAGGCCTTGAATACATCCATGCTCAGGGTGCGACTTTGATGCTTGGAGACGGCATCAAACACCATGGACTGGAATTCCCGCACGTTTCCAGGGTAGTGATAGGTTCCGAGCAAGATCAACAGCTCACTTGGATATCCAGGCTTTTTCTTACCAAGTTTTTTCGCCGCGTCTTCAAGAAAATACTCAAGAAGCAGTGGCAGATCGTCCAGGCGCTCACGCAAGGGCGGTATATGCACATGATGGGTGCGTAACCTAAAAAAGAGGTCCTGTCTGAATCTGCCGGATTCCTGCAGGGAACCAAGGTCCTGATGTGTTGCAAAAATCATCCTGACATTAGTGCTGCGAGCGACATCCGAACCCAGTGGATAATATTCCCGTTCCTGCAGCAATCGCAATAATTTTATCTGTGCCCCCTGGCTGAGATCTCCAATTTCATCAAGAAACAGACTGCCATCAGAGGCAGTGGCGATAAGCCCTTTTCTATTCAATTCCGCCCCGGAGTAAGCGCCCTTTCGATGACCAAACAGAGTATCACTGAGCATGGTATCATCAAGACCGGCAATATTAATAGCAACAAACTCGCCACTCTTTTGAGCGAGCCTATGTACGGCCTGGGCAACCAACTCTTTTCCAACACCTGTTTCTCCGGTAATCAGTACCGGTTCACATGTCGTGGCAATGGCCTCGACATACTGAAAAATGGAATGCATACTTTTGTTATGAGTCACTATGGCCGAAAAGGCCTCAGGATTTTTCAATGTATCCGCAAAGAAATGTGCTTTCAGAGAACTGTTTTCTCGACGAAGCATTCCAAATTCGATAGCCCGTCGCACTCCGGTAGTCAATCGATTCTGTTCAGCCACCTTGGTAAAAAAATCATAAGCCCCAATCTTCATGCAGGAAACTGCTGTTTCCACCTGATCCAGTCCGGTGATAATAATAACCGGGATATCAGGATAATCCTTGACTACTAAGGTCAACAATTCATCACCTGCCAAATGAGGCATAGTTAAATCGAGGACCAGGACACTAACCTCCTGCTTCCGTAGGATATCAAGCACTCTTCTTGAGTCATTACAAGTAATAACATTTGCAATTCCAACAGAATGAAGAGTGAGTCCAAAACTATTCAACCAGACATCTTCATCATCAACTAACAGTACAGGTAATAATGGATAGAGATTTTTTGTCATAATTTCATATTTACTTAATACAGCGGTTTAGCCTGATAATTCAGCGACAAACAGTTCCTTTCAGAGCCCCTTGCAAAATGATCCTTTCATCCGGACCCTGTGTTATGCTCAAAAAATTTCCCTTGACATATTCGATATATGCCTGCTGTAATTTTACTCGTATGTCTTGACACTGAACGAAAATCTTTATTTTGTAAGAAGATCATTAATCACACTTTTCATGTGCCCATAGGTTCACAAAAAGCTGGAAGGCTCACAACAACCTCTGTTCCCTGGTTTAATATCGAATCAAAATGGATCATTCCATTATGTTCTTTTATAATACCGGCTGAAACTGACAGTCCCAAGCCGGTGCCCCCCATATTCCGCTTAGTGGTAAAAAAAGGATCTGTTACCTTGTTAAGTACATCCGGGGCGATACCACCCCCTTCATCTCGAATAACGATCTCAACCCCATCACTCTCCCTATTATATCTGGTGACAACAGAAATGGCACGCCCACTCTCTCCCAGGGCCTCACAACTGTTCTGTATAAGATTAATAACAACCTGTACGAGACGCTGCCTGTTTCCCAGAACCCTGGGCAGGCCTTCACCGTAGCTAGTAGTAAAATTCTTTGTAGCCCGACAAATACTATTCATGGTCAGTCGAGCTCCTGACTGCACCACATCATTCATGTCAACCTCAGCCATCTGGCCGCTGGTCTCCGCCCGGGCATACTCTTTCAGATCGACCACAATCTGCCTGATGCGCGCCGCACTTTCTTCCAGTTCCGCGCAGACCCTTGGCAACTGCTGGCGCATCTCCGTATAATCAACACCTGCCACCGAAAAATCACCATTTTCCTGATAAAATTCATCGAGGATGGGCTTGACGCTTTCCCAGGCCCGCGCCAACACCGGTAAATTCAACAAAGCAATGGAGTTTGGATTATTTATCTCATGGGCGACCCCCGAAACAAGCAACCCAAGGGAAATCATTTTATCAGCTTGCTGAAGCTGATGTTGTTGTTTTCTTGCCTCATCTTCACTCTTTTTTCTTTCTGTAACATCACGAACGATCCAGATGGCATGCCATTTATTTCTGATTCTGGTGGAGGAGAGAGAAAGTTCCACCAGGATTTCATTTCCATTCCGATGCCTGGCCGTAAGTTCAACAGTATGAGCGTAAGCGCACAGCATTTCCTGCCCCTCCAACCCCTGTACTATCTCGCTCTCACCCTCTCGACGAGCCGCAATCAATTGATGAATGGGCTGCCCCATGACCTCAGCACTGGTATAGCCGAAAATGGTGGCCGCAGCCTCATTCCAATACGCAATATTCCCTTCATGATCCATGAGAATAATCCCATCCAGTGCCGAGGCCGTGAGGTTACGAAATTTATCCTCACTCTCACGTAATGCCGACTCCGCTGCACTGCGAGCCGCACAGGTATCGGTGTAACGATTGGCAAACGAGGTAAGATCTTCTCCCAGACTTTTAATCTCAACAGGTCCATTCCAATCAAAAACAATCCTTTTTTCATTCTTGATAATATCATCAAGACCGACCAGCAAATCCTTTCTGATGACATCAATCCTGGCCGTAATCCAGTTGGCCGTAATAAAAACCAGCAGCGACATCATGCAGGTAACCGCCACCACATTAAACATCAAGGTGGATTTCCAAGATCTAATAGCACTCTCGTCAACAACGGTACCCACCCACATTACCGCCTGTTTTTCGGCATGAAAGATAAGCGGCATCCAAGCAATTTTATTTCGATGCTTATCCTTAAGAATCAATGGATCACCTTTCCAGCTCTCACTCTTCAGTCCTGGAAATTCTTCAAAGGCATTGCAATCGCTGATCTTATCTATGCCTGTATAAATAGTTCGTCCATGCCTATCTACCGGGCCCCCTTTCAGATAGATACCATTTTCAGTCACCCACAGAGAATCTTTGAAATTATCGAGAAAGTTCGACATGTCAATACGCATCATGACAACCCCTGTAGCCGCACTTCCAGGTGTTCTTAAAGCAGAAAGAAGAATCAACGTATATTCATCGCGACCAGTCAAACTCAAAGGGTCACTATTCTCATCGACAAGACTTGCATAAATCTCATTCCCTTGAAGTTGTAGAGAATCCAGTAAAAAACGGCCATCCAATCTAACAGTTTTGGACTCTCGTTCAATAAGGCTGTTCTGGGATCTGAAATATCCCAGAACTTCACGGCCGGCAGCATCATACAAGGCCAAACCACTGATTGGTTCATCAAGCGTAAACCATCCGACAAAGAGATCTGACAAAGCTTTGGTATCACCTGTACCCTTCACAACATCGAGGGTAGAGGGGAGAGTGGCCGAGTGGAGAAGACTTTTTTTAAGACAACGGATACGGGCGTTCAGTTTTGCAAAGTCTACCTGCGAGCGGGCCTGCGTTTCAAGCTCAGCCGCATACTCCAGCCGCTCTATTGTCTTGGGAAGATTCAAGGCCACCATGATAAACAGAGGTACCAAGCCGAGAAATATAACAATAAGAAAAATTAAACTGCGGATTTTCATAGTTTTAATGACAGAAAGTGAAAGTCGGAAAAGTTTTTTATATCCATAATCCACACGAGTCCTGAGAACCTGCAATAATCTTTACACCTGCCACACAGCTGCAAAAAAATTTGCACCTACATTTCTCACAACAACATCGACCTGAAAAAAATACCATAGCACATTGATCTTACATGTTAAAATAACATCAAAGAACTTTTGTACCCATATTTATCTAGATAGAAATTACAAATATTAAAACTCCCCCTTAGCTTACCACTAACTTTTTTGCACCTATTCAAACCAAAATATTTCCACATATACGATATTTTTCTCAAATAATCAACATATTACATAATTCTGTCAGCACGCAACAACATGGCACGCATACTGCATAAACCACAGCACTTCAAAAAATTTTCTTTCTTCTTAAAGAGAAAACATTTTTTGTTTAACTTCTTTTTTGTGCTACTATTAATTCAGACTCAACTTTGGTGGACTCGTAAAAAGTACAAATTCCATAATGTCATTTCGACCAGCGGGAGAAATCTTAATAGTGTCCATTGGTTGAGGAATAAGATTTCTCGCTGTCACTCGAAATGACAGACTTTTTTCTTTTTTACGAGATTGTCAACTTAAATCGATGGTGTACATATAGTAATAAATAGTCAGTATTGGTATCTGCTGATGCATGCTCACTCAAATTCAAGGAGGGTTTTATGGAAAAAAATGTATTTCGTACTTATCTGCCGACGCTGCTTTTATCAGCTCTGCTCTTCACTGGTTGCAACACTGGAGCTGGAAGCAGTACATCTGCCACCGACTCAGCAGTTCCTGTAACTTCAGTTACTTCAGCTGCACCAGCAGGAAAATCAGCAGAAGTCAACAAAAACAAATATGTTGGAAAAGTTGTTGGTAAATCCAACAAAGCCAAGCAAATTTCTATTGAGACTGGTGAAGGCAAAGACGCAAAATCCATCATGCTGTCTTTTGATGACACCACCATCGGTCTTGAGCATGCAGAGGTGGGTCATGCCTCTATAATCATTTATGAGATGCGTGGCGACAAGCCCTTTGCCAAGGAGATCAAACAAAAATTAGCAAAACTCCCTGAAGGCTCTTCAGAAATCAAGATAGATGAGCTGAAGGCCCTTGTTGACAAAGGAGAAGGCTTTGTTCTTGTTGACTCTCGTCCAGGCCCCCGTTATTCTGAGGCCCACCTCCCGAATGCTATCTCCATTCCAGTTTGTGAAATGCAGGAACTTCTGCAAAATCTGCCCTCCAACAAAGATAAACTCCTCATCTTTTACTGCGGCGGACCAACGTGTGGCATGAGTACCAAGTCTGCTGGTCAAGCAGTCAAAGCTGGGTACAAAAATGTTAGAGTGTTCCTGGGTGGAGTTCCCGGCTGGGCCAAGGCTGAGTATCCTCTCTACGCCAACTATGGTTGGGTTTGTCGTGGGAATACTGTTATCATAGATCTTCGCAGTACAGAGGCAGACGCCGAAGACCGCATTCCACGTTCAGTGAGTATGCCTTTTGCCACCTTCAAAGATACCTACAGCAAGATCCCCAAAAAAGCACCTGTCGTTCTCTATGGTGACAATGAGGAACAAGCCATTGCTGCAATGAAAATACTCAAGGAGGATGGATACAAAAAAATCTCCCTGGTTGAAGGTGGTTTTCAGGGTTGGAAAAGGGTCGGCGGATCACTGGTCCGGGGACCTGTTGAAACAAAACCACTCTGGGTGAGAACCTTAAGCGAAGGAGAAGTCACCAAGTCAGACTTTGAAGCAGCTCTTGCCGATTCGACAAAAGCTGTTATTCTTGATGTTCGCACCAGGGACGAAGTAAAAGGAGGAAAGTTCCCTCAGGCTCAACACATCCCCCTGGATGAATTGTGCAAAGAGATGGATAACTTTATCTGCAAGATAAAGGATGTGAGCCGCGGACAGAAAATTTATATCCACTGCACCACAGGAGCTCGTGCGGAAATGGCGTATAAAGAGCTGAAAAAACGTGGTTACAACGTCTTCTACCTTGTGGGAGAGGTTGATTGTCAGGGCGATAAATGTACCATCACTGAGTAAGCGTCACGCATAAAAAAACCAGCTAAATCCAGATCTCAGTACACTGAGACAGTCCCAAATAGAGGAAGGGGTGTGCCGCTCGGCATGCCTCTTCCTTTTTTTTTTATTCTGGAGTATCTTGTCTCGATTTTCTCACTGATATTTTTTCTCATTATTTTTTCCATTGGGTATTCTCATGAGTGTTGATGACAAAAAGATTATCTACTCGATGATCAAAGTAAGCAAATACTACGACAACAAACCCGTTCTCAAGGACATCTCTCTTTCCTATTTCTATGGGGCCAAGATCGGAGTTCTGGGACTGAACGGTTCCGGCAAGAGTACACTGTTGCGCATCCTTGCCGGCATTGATACTGAATTCAACGGAGAGACTATTCTCTCTCCGGGACTTACCATCGACTACCTGGACCAGGAACCCCAGCTTGATCCGGAAAAAACAGTCCGGCAGATTGTTGAAGAAGGAGTACAGGGAACGGTTGACCTCCTCAATGAATTTAACATCATCAATGAAAAGTTTGCCGAACCTATGAGTGATGACGAAATGCAGGCGCTCATTGACAGGCAGGGCGAGGTTCAGGACAAACTGGATACCTTAAACGCCTGGGATCTTGACAGCAAACTGGAAATGGCCATGGACGCCCTGCGCTGTCCGGCCCCAGAGACCCTGTGCGCAATCCTCTCCGGCGGTGAAAAACGAAGGGTAGCTCTCTGTCGTATCCTCCTCAAACAGCCGGACATCCTTCTGCTCGATGAGCCCACCAACCATCTGGACGCCGAGTCTGTTTCCTGGCTGGAACAGCATTTGCAGCAATATGCGGGAACCATCATTGCCGTGACCCATGATCGCTATTTCCTGGACAATGTGGCCGGCTGGATTCTCGAACTTGATCGGGGTATCGGAATTCCCTGGAAAGGGAATTATTCCTCCTGGCTGGAACAGAAAGAAAAACGGCTGGCAACGGAAGAAAAATCAGAGAGTGATCGACAGCGCACCCTGCAACGGGAGCTCGAATGGATCCGAATGTCCGCCAAGGGTAGACATGCCAAATCCAAGGCCAGGATCAGCTCCTATGAGCAGCTGCTGAGCCAGGAGACCGAAAAACTTGCCCAGGATCTGCAGATCTTTATTCCCCCCGGCCCACGCCTTGGCAAGGTAGTCATTGAGGCCGACCATGTGCGCAAGGCATTGGGCGACAAATTGCTCGTTGAAGATCTGAATTTCAAGCTCCCGGCCGGTGGTATTGTCGGCATCATTGGCCCCAACGGCGCTGGTAAATCCACCCTCTTCAAGATGATAACCGGACAGGACACCCCGGACGCAGGCACTATCCGTTTGGGTGAAACCGTTAAACTTGCCTATGTTGACCAAAACCGCGACGTCCTTGACCCGGAACAATCGATATGGGAAGCCGTGTCCGAAGGCCAGGAAACGGTCTGGGTCGGCACCAAGGAAATTAATTCAAGGGCCTACGTGGCCAAATTTAACTTTTCCGGCTCAGCCCAACAGAAAAAGGTAGGTCTGCTCTCAGGCGGCCAGCGCAACCGGGTTCATCTGGCAAGGATGCTTAAAGAAGGGGGCAACGTCCTGCTCCTTGATGAACCCACCAACGATCTGGACATAAACACCATGCGGGCACTCGAAGAGGCTCTGATTAATTTTGGCGGCTGCGCGGTGGTCATCAGCCATGACCGCTGGTTTCTCGACCGAATTGCCACCCACATTCTGGCCTTTGAGGGTGATTCACAGGTTGTCTGGTTTGAAGGGAATTACTCGGATTATGAAAAAGATCGTAAAGCACGACTAGGGGCAGCCGCTGACCAGCCGCACCGCATAAAATACCGGCAACTGATGAGGCAGTAAGTAAAAGATACGTCTGTAGATGGATAGCCTGCAGGGAAGAAAGCTCCTCTATCCATCTACAGACTAAACATTATAAAAGAGCCACGTATTCTTTAAAGCTCGTATACCTGTGCCAACAAAGTTTCCAGCTGCGCAATTTTTTCTCTGGCCACGGTCAACGAGCCTTCCCGACAGTCTTGCTCGATGACCATGGTCACGTCCCTGATCGCCTCAAAACCAAGACTGGCAGCCGCCCCTTTAATGGAATGAGACGCGCCTCGGGCCTCAGCCGGATCTCCAGCTTCCACAGCCTGAACCAGAATAGCCATATCAGAGGCCGAAGAATCTTTGAAAATCATAATCAATTCCTGAAGCAATTCCTCATCATTATCCACTTGGCCCATGGCAAATTCTTTATTCCAACACAATTCATTCATCCCCTTATCTCCTGCAATCGTTCAACATGTTAAAAGCAAATTGCGTTAAAGGTAAATTCCCTTAGACTTCATTTTTACTTACCTGAATGAGGGAAGCAAAATCTATCATCCCTGCCCTGATCAGCTGCAGCTTTCCCTTACACTGTCCTATAACCGTTGAACTCATACCTCCGGGCGTCTGCCCCCCATCAAGGATGTAGTCAACCCCATCACCAAAAGAGCGCCGAACCTCATGCGCAGTACGGGCTGCAGGCATCCCTGAAAGATTGGCGCTGGTCGCAGTCATGGGCCCGCCCCACATCCGGCCGAAAATTCCGGCAACCGGATGCGGCGAGATCCGTATCCCAATTCCACCATTGTCGCCAATCAGCAGTGACGGGAGACCTGATACGGCCGGAAACACCAAAGTAAGGGCGCCAGGCCAAAAAATCTGCATGAGCGGCATGAATATGTGCGGAATAAAACTTACTAACTCAGACAGCTGCCTTTCATCTTGAACAAGAACCAGAAACGGCTTATGCAAGGGGCGCCCCTTCAGCCTGAACAGGTTTTTCAATGCCGTTTCATTAAAGGGATCAACTGCCAGACCATAAAAGGTCTCTGTGGGAAAGGCGACAATTCCACCCTGTTCAAGAACCGAAACGGCCCGCTGGAAATCCTCTTCCGTCGGACCATGGCTCAGGTTGTCACCGGAAGACTCAAGCTTCAATATTCCGAGCCTTTTCCTCAACCTCTCGAACCATTTCCAGCTTGAACGCCTGCAATCTGCTTGCAACTGCCTTATCTTCCAAGGCAAGAATCCGTGCAGCAAAGACGGCACCATTTTTAGCCCCTGGCTTTCCTATCGCCATAGTGGCAACGGGGATTCCCGGTGGCATCTGCACCGTGGCAAGCAGGGCATCCATTCCATGAAGTGGAGATGCATCAAGGGGTACACCGATGACAGGTAATTCGGTATGGGCAGCTAAAACTCCAGCCAAATGAGCCGCCATCCCGGCACCAGCAATAATAATTTTCAATCCGCGCTCCTGGGCTGTACTAGCCCAACGAGCCGCTCTCTCAGGAGTTCTATGCGCTGATGCCACCGTCATCTCATAGGGTATCTGCATCCTCTTGAGAAAATCCGCCGCCGCCTGCATGACCGGCAGATCTGAATCACTACCCATAACAATACCCACCAAGGCCTTTACTCTCAGCTTTTCAGGGCGTCGTAAAGCCTTGGCACCAATATCACGCCGGCAATAACAGCCCGTCCACTGAATACAGTCTACAGTTTTATAAGCCTGCTCAATGGCCTTCTCAAGGGTCTTACCTACTGCAGTCACCCCCAGGACTCGACCACCAGCTGTAACTGTTCGTTCATTCTTCGTTGCTGTGCCCGCATGAAAGACCTGAACCTCTGATTCCCTGGTCGCCTTGCTCAGCCCCTTAATGACCTTGCCCGTCTCATATGTGCCTGGATATCCACCGGATGACATCACCACACAGACAGTTGGACGTGGATCAATTTTCATTTCAATCGTATTCAGGGTCCCATCAATCACGGCCTCAAAGATGTCTATCACATCACTTTTCAACCGCATCAGCAAAGGTTGTGCCTCAGGGTCGCCAAATCGACAGTTGAATTCCAGAACTTTGACCTTATCCTCAGCAATCATCAAGCCGGCATAAAGCATCCCCTTGAAAGGCCGTCCCTCTGCGGCCATACCCTGAATGGTAGGCAGCATCACTTTGTTCATGACATAATCCGCTATCGCCTCGGTCACCACCGGGGCAGGAGAATAGGCACCCATCCCGCCGGTATTTGGCCCTTTATCTCCATCGTAAATGGCCTTATGATCCTGGGATGTGGGCAGTGGAAGCACGGTCTTACCATCGGTAAAGGCGATAAATGAAGCCTCTTCCCCCTGCAGGCAAGCCTCGACGACCACCTTGTTGCCGGCATCTCCAAAAGCCTTGTCCTGCATGATAAGTTCAACGGCATCCTTGGCTTCCTTGTTAGTAGTAGCGACAATAACGCCTTTGCCGGCAGCGAGACCATCTGCCTTTACTACAAGGGGTGCACCGATCTGATCAATATATCCCCGCGCTTTCTTCAGATTATCAAAAACCTTGAATGAGGCTGTGGGTATGGCATATTTCTCCATGAATTCTTTAGCAAAGACCTTACTCCCTTCAAGAATGGCGGCATTCTTACGCGGCCCGAAGATACGTAAGCCTTCTTCCTCAAAACGATCAACGATTCCGGCAGCCAAGGCTGACTCAGGACCGACAATGGTCAGATCAATCTTCTCATGATGAGCAAATTGGAGCAGGGCATCAATATCTGTGGCCGCAATATCCACACACTCAGCCATACGCTTTATTCCGGCATTCCCGGGCGCACAATAAATCTTTTGAACTCTGGCGCTTTGCGATATCTTCCAGACCAAGGCATGTTCACGACCACCAGAACCTACAACCAATACTTTCATTCAATCACTCCTGTAATATTAAATATCCTGCGGGACAAAATTAAATATTGTCCTAAGCTCATTCATGTTTTTCACAAAACAACAAGACGAATTGCAGACAATCTTTCTTCCATAAATAACCAGTAAAAAATTTCTAGCCATTGACAATTCTTTTCCAATGGCTAAAATGAATGAATAACCATTCAACATTATTTACTCCTGATTTTCTTCCACAATCACCCCATACTCTTTGTACTCATTAATGAAAGCAGCAGATAAACATTCAAAAATAATTCATGCAGCCACAAAAGTCTTTGCAAAAAAAGGCTTCTTCAATGCAAGAATATCCGATATTGCCAAAGAAGCCAAGGTCGCAGACGGGACTATTTACCTTTACTTCAACAATAAATTCGACATCCTGATTTCTGTCTTTGAGGAGGAAATTGGCAGCCTGGTAGAACAAGTCACTAAATCTCTGTCCGTGGAACCTGATCCTAGAAAAAAATTGGAAATTTTTGCCACAAAACATCTCACTATGATGAAAAAAAACAAAAACCTGGCAGAGGTAATCCAGATCGAATTACGCCAGAGCGCCAAGCTTATAAAAGATTACAGAAACAACAAATTCAGCGAATACATTGACATTATTTCCACCATCATCAAACAGGGACAGGCACAGCATATCTACCGTGCAGATATTAAACCAGGGATTGCCAAACGTGCCTTTTTCGGAGCGCTTGATGAGATCTCACGAGTATGGAGTATCTCCCTGGAAACTGAATACAGCGTTGGCGATACGATCAATCAGATCATGATGATATTTCTTTCAGGAATGCTTATCACCAACACACAGAGTGAATACTCAGGGACAGAAGATACTCAAGAATACATGAGCATGACAAAAGGCCAACCATAAAATCGCTTTAGTAGCCGTTACGAAATACCAGGGTCATTTATATCAATTTCGTTACGGCTCATTATGCCGCTTCGGTTACTTCAATGGCCATGTTATTTTTTTAGAGCAGCTTATTGAGAATTACAGACTGTATATCACACTTTCAACCGGTTCATTCAGGACAAATTAGCACCACACTTTACTGCACAAGATGATCGGAAAACTTTTCCGTATTCTATATGCCAGAGAATCAAGAGAATGAAGAAGATGCAATGTCGACTACTTCAAATTCACGGATTCCACCAGGCGTCTTCGTAGTCACCTCATCTCCTATCTCTTTTCCAAGAATACTTCTACCCAGGGGCGAGAACACCGAGATAGAACCCTTCTTCACATCAGCCTCTTCCGTACCCAGAAGCTGATAACTGACCTGAGCATCCGTTTCAAGATCCAGCAAGGTTACAACTGTTCCAAAAACAGCCCGTTGGGTAGGCACATCCATACAATTAATCACCTCGGCACGACCCAGTTTGTCCTTTAGCTCCATAATACGCCCTTCGATATGTCCCTGTCGCTCCTTGGCAGCATGATATTCGGCATTCTCCTTCAGATCACCATGAGCACGGGCAACTTCAATCGCCTTGACTACATCAATACGCTCAACTTTCTCAAGACGCTGAAGTTCATTCCGAAGCTTCTGATAGCCCTGAGTCGACATCGGTACTCGTTCAACCATTATTTCCTCCTGTAAAAATAAAAAAACTGCAGATTATGGGACACCCACCACACAATCTGCAGGGATACAAATAGAATTACCAGCGATAGACCAGTGACAAAGCAACATCCTTACGAATCACCGGACCTCCCTGAATTATTTCGAAACTGCTACTTAATAAGAAATGACGGCTCATTTCAAGAAAAATATCACCACCAAAGGTATGGCTATCATACCCTCCATCATCATAACCAAAAGAATAATCGAGGGTATAGTAGCTTGGAGCACCACGTCCCAACACATCTGCGGCCAGTTGATGCTCAAAATGGACTGAAGCTACATTCTGCCAATATTCCTTAGGACTCCAGTAAGGATGATCACCAGGTATAAACCCATTATCATAGGAAAAATCCCGGCCCATGTTCACCATGGCATTATGCTGAAACTCCTGGCCATAAGTAATTTCCAGCAGGGTCGGTTCACTATGAATGATATACGTCGCCCAGACATGATAACGATTCTGATGGTTCGCATCACTATACTCTCGGAATCGATATTCCCCACCGCAAAAGAGGCGCGGCAGGATATCCATCCTGACACCACCTTCAACATCCCTGCTGCTGATTCCCTGTTCCAAGGCCTGAACAGTATCATCCACTATATCCTGGTCCAGACGGACAAATGCATGCAGATCATCACCTATGCGTCCCCTCATCTCCAGATAAAAGAGTGGAATAGCATCATAATGGGGCTGTTTATACTCATCAACAGGCTTATCCACACCAAGCCGTGTGATAAAATCAATATTATAATGAGGATAAATAGAATACTCCGCCAGAAATCTGTTCCGCCACAGGGCCTGATCCGTATCCTCGGAAATAGCATGAATGGTACTCCAGCTGACATCCATTTCCTGACGAAGAGTCGGCAGCATCCAGAAACTGGCCCCACCTCTTGTCTGTTGCATATCAAAATATCCATC
This sequence comes from Pseudomonadota bacterium, assembly GCA_043826415.1. GTDB lineage: Bacteria > Desulfobacterota > Desulfobulbia > Desulfobulbales > Desulfocapsaceae > UBA2270. Next base: position 56,595 of record JBDRQE010000034.1, on the reverse strand, counting down.
ACGACCGCTGAGAGAAAAATATCCGGAATCAATCATCCCCCGGGGTTTTCTCTTTAAACTATTACGCTGCACAGCCTCGGCCAGCTCAGGGTAGTCTGGATTATCTCGTTCAATCTCATCATAAAGCAGGGCCTCCTTCCCCAACAGCCCAAGACGGCTGTAGATTCCGGCAAGATCAAAGAGAGACTCAGGAGAGGGGTTCTTTTCCACCACATCCTGATACTCTTTCATGGCCTGATAATATTCGCCCTGCGCCAACGCCCGCCTGGCAGAGAGTTCCCTCGCCACTAACTGCTGCCAGCGATAGTCAGCATAGAGATCAGTACCGATTCTACCTCCTGGCTTTCCACGCTGAGCCATGACAAATACAGGATCCATCACTACAGTCAGACGATCCGGTTCTGCCGGATGAGTAAAGGTAATTACATTGAAGAAGCTTTGCTTAGGAGGGGGTAACTCAAGTTGGATCTGTTGTTTTTCTATCCTTTCAGCAAAAAGCCTCTCCACAGAGGGTTGCAACACAGCATCATATACTGCTACCGCAGCCACCCATTGCCGATCAGCCCACAAAGATCTGGCAAGGATTAATTTCTGCCACACTGGCAAATGACTGCTGTCAGGAAAGGCCATAATCCCTTTTACCAGACCAAGCTGTTGGGAAGAAGCAAGTTTCTCTATAATTTTTCGGAATAATCCTTGCTTAAACTCAAGCTCCAGTAGTTTACGCGTAAAACTAAGCTCTGAAGGATATTCAACGATAAGGCTCTGCAAGACAGAAGAAGATGTGTCCAGACTGCCCTTTTTCTCCCAGATATCAGCATAGAGGACCCTGGCGGCTAGTGAGTTAGGCACCACATCTAAGGCCATCAACACATGTTTACTGGCCGCTTCAAAGTCTCCATATGTTCTTTCTAACTCTGCAGCGAGCATCAGACTCTGGAATCTGTTGCTATAATTTTCACTGAGAACACCATCAACCCTATCCCTCTGTACCTTACCTGACAAACCAGCATCAAGCTGCTGTCCAATAATCAAAGGTTCCAGGTCCAGTGGATGCTCCTTGAGAAGCTTCGAGACCAGTTCTTGCCCATGGCCATATTGTTTATCCTGCAAGTAGAGAGAAGAGAGTAAAAGATTTGCCTGGTACTTCATCTCGGCATTTTGCGGGCAAAGCTGAGCAAGAACTTCCTGATATTCCAGGATACTCGTGACAGCCTTACCGAATTTTCCGTTAGCGGCCAGCACCCTTGCGCGGAGTAAGACAAAATCATGCTCGTTTTGCCCGCAGGTTGGAGCAATGACAGAATACCCCGGTTGTTCAGACAATAACGAAACCCACGTAGTGGCCAAATCAGGTTCATTACTTGCTATAGAAAATTCAACCAATTTACGAAGGACCGATCCAATTGCCATACCATCCGCCAACAGCTGCCTCAAGAGCTGTTCAGCCTCAAAGATGTTTCCTTCCCTGTACAAGGCATCAGCCAGAGCAAGACGTATCTCGGCAACGAGTCCAGATTCACCCGGCCCTGCCTCAATCAATTCCTGATAGACTTTTCTGGCCTCTGTTGCCAGCCCATTTTCCAGCAAGACCGAAGCGTACCCCATATCCAGGTTTAACCGCTCCGGGGCAGACTTTGCATCCCGGCGCAGCAGTTGATAATGATCCTGATACTGACTAATCAAACCAAGCTGTGCCGCCAAATCCATACTACGCAGCCGAACATCCCAATCACCTGGCCTTGTCTCCAGATAGCGGTTATACCAGACCAATGCCTGCCCGGAGAGTCCACGCAGATCAGCAAGTCGCGCACTGATTATCAGGTACCTTGGTTTTTCTTGCACAACTTCCACCATGCCTGACACCAGCGACAACGAGCCAACCTCTGCTACCATCACGTCCTGAGGCAATAACCCCAGAAAATGGTCAACCTGACCCATATCTTTCTGTTCAAGAAAGAGCTCAGCAAGACGAAGAATCACTTCCTGGTTTCCCGGTTCATGCTGGTGAATAATGGCAAGAACCTCACGCAACTCTTTGCTGTTGCCAGATTTTTCAAGGAGCTTGGCCAGAGATGAATAAATGATCAAAGGGTTGGAGGTAATCTGTACAAGTTCCTTCCATAACGGCAAGGCTCCATCATGTTCTATCCTGGACAACAATTTATGGGCAAGCAGATCCTGTATCTTTGCAATTCTCTGAACAATCAGCTGATCTTCAGGATGACGCTGAGAATACTTTTCGTAAAATGAAAGCGCGTTATCAGGTTGTCTCAGATCAAAGAGATAAATAGCACCAATCTGCAGGAGACGTTCATCACGTTTATTATCCTGATCTAATAATGTCAGGAGATGGGGCAATGCGGCCTCCTTCTCGCCTCGGGTAATAAAATAATCAGCAATCTTTTCCTGAAACGGTCGGTAATTTGGATACCGCTGCAAATATTTTTTCCAACAGGATAGAGCTCTGGATTTCTCACCAGATGCTTCAAAGAGCTCAGCCGCCTCCAGCAGAACCTGCTCATCCTCGACATTGGCTTGAAAAATAAGGTCTGTATAATAGGCCAAGGCCTTTTCCCGCCGACCTGATTGGACGGCCTGGATCGCCAGTTGATGAAGCAGCAGGTGATCTTCAGGCCGATACTGAATGAGTTGCTCCATATACGGATAAGCCGCCTCATTTTTTCCCTGTCTTTGCAAGGCAGCGACAAGACCGGTCAATGCCTCTATTAGCTGAGTCTCCTCCAGAGAGGCTTTTTTCTTGTATACCAGATCATAATACGTGGAGGCCCTGACATACTCATTCTTATTCAGGGCGACCAGACCAGCGCTCAACAGATATTCTGTGCGCTGCGGATCTCCATCCAACAGATCTGCCACAACACCTGAGGCCTGATCCCAATCAGAGAGGGCTATCAGGACCAGACAATATTCCCACGAGGCCTCCTCAATATTTTTTTTCAGGGAATAAAGATAAGAATAAGTGCGGGCAGCATCAGCATATTTACCCTGTCGTGTCAGCTCTCGAGCCTCATCCCAGAGGAGCTTCCACTCAGGCTCCTTACTGGTATCACCGATAACCACATCACGTTCAGGAGTAATGGCTGCAGGAGCAGCAAAGACGAAAGAAGAGGAAATTACAAGAAAAGAAAAAGTGACAATAATCTTCCAGCACAAGATGCCCACCTGCTGACCAGACACTTGTCGACACATGAAAGCCGGCAAACAATTCTGCCAAGAGCCCTTCACCATCCAGGAACCTCCATGGCAAAGACATTTCTTATTCCAGAGCTCATTAGAAAAGGAAAACTCACAAAGACGATACGTTTACTGCCGATAGAATTCGACTATTTTGTCAACCACATACTCCTGCATCTCCGCAGTCAATTCCGGGTAAATTGGCAGAGCAATAGTCTCAGAGGCAGCCTTCTCCGCCTGGGGAAACGACTGCACAGAAAAACTTGCATCTAAACATTTCTGTTGATGCAGGGCCACAGGATAATAGACTTCACAGCCGATATCCTGCGAACGCAGCCAATCAAGCAAGGCATCACGCCGGTTGACCCGCAGGACATACTGATTATAGATATGGAAATTTTCTCCAGCGCCATTCATGCCAGCTTCAGGCTGCTGTTTCCTAAGATACACAGCCTGTGGCAGAACAAGGAAATTATTCTGCACAAGATCCGTTTCACTAAACATGTTATTGTAACGATCGGCATTTTTTCGCCTGGCCCGATGCCACTGATCGAGATAGGTCATCTTGATTCGTAGCACTACGGCCTGTATGGGATCAAGACGAAAATTTCCGCCCACCTGTCCGTGATAATATTTCGGCGAAGCCCCATGATTAAGCAAGATGCGAATCTTGTCGGCAAAAGCACTATCATTGGTCACAACCATCCCGCCATCGCCGACCCCCCCAAGATTTTTACTGGGAAAGAAAGAAAAACATCCGGCAAGCCCCATGGAACCAGCCTTCTTCCATTGAACATTCATCCCACCACCAGAGTGTCCACTCAGGGGGCATTCTGCACCAATGGCCTGGGCCGCATCCTCAATAACGGGGAGGTCATATTGATGGGCCAACTTCAAGATCGCTTCCATATCCGCACATTGTCCGTAGAGATGGACCGGCAGGAGGGCCTTTATTTTTCTTTCATGGTCTCGAGAAAGAACCTCTTCCATGGCAGCGGGATCAATATTAAAAGAGACAGGGTCAATGTCTACAAAAGCAGGAATGGCCCCCAAGCGCAGGACAACTCCCATAGTGGCAAAAAAAGAATAGGGTGTAGTCAGAACCTGATCACCTGGTCCTATTCCCAAAGCCATCAATGAGACTAGAAGGGCGTCGGTACCACTTGAAACCCCCACCCCGTTTTCCACGCCACAATAAGCAGCTATTTCCTGCTCCAGCAGGGAAACTTCGGGGCCCTGAATATATGTCGTTGAATCAATAACTTTAGTGACCGCCTCCAGAATATCTTCCCGAAGATAGTTCAATTGTTGTTTAAGGTCGAGCAAAGGTACTTTCATTATTCAGATCTTGATCCCAATCGAACTTTTATATTTTAGATAAAGGAAAAACAACGATCACAGTTAGTTGTCAGAACTTCCTTTAATCACAATAGCTTCTCCGTCAAAGAAATCCTTGATATCCGGCATTTCCATCTCAAAAAACTTCTTCATTTTTTTCAGCAGATTCACTTCAATCTGCCTGACCCTTTCCCGGGATATATCAAATTTATCAGCAATATTCTGAAGAGTAAGGGGTTCATCGGTGAGCAGCCGCTCCTCCAGAATCATCGTCTCTTTGGCGTTCAGATTTTCTTTTAAGGTCAGAATCATTTCGGCAAGCTTGGCCTTCATCTGACCGCTGGCCACCATTTCCTCAACCCCTGGTCCCTCACTGGGCAAAAAATTTTTCTGTTCATCTTCCGAGTCTGCTCGAACAGGGCTTTCAAGAGAGACATCTCCCCCCCCCATGCGCTGACTCATCTCAATAACTTCACTCTCTTTGACATTCAGACGCTGGGCCAACAATTTTGTTTCTGCCTGAAACCCTTGAGACTCAAGAAGTTTCTTCTCCTTGTTCAGGCTAAAAAAAAGCTTCCGCTGGGCCTGAGTTGTGCCGATCTTAACCAGACGCCAGTTATCCATGATAAATTTCAGAATATAGGCCCGAATCCAGTAAGCCGCATAATAAGAGAACTTAACCCCCCGATAAGGGTCAAACTTCTTGGTGGCCTGTACCAGCCCCACATTCCCCTCCTGAATGAGATCCATAAAGTTCTGCATCCAATATTTCTGGAAATCCATGGCCACCTTGACGACCAGACGCAAATTAGAAGAAACCAGCCTGTAAGCGGCATCCTGGTCACCATTTTCCCTGAATCTGATCGCCAGCTCATCCGCCTCTTCCCGCGTCAGGAGCTCATACTGACTAATCTCCTGCAGATAACGATGCAAGGCAGGATTACTTAAAGCAGGCAGATGTTCCTCGTTGGAAAGAGAGACAAGGGGATGCTCATACTGATCGGCTTCCTCCCGGTCAGAGTCAGTCTCATCCGGCAGTTCGGATGGATCAGAGATATCAATTGTATTTTTTTTTGCGGTCATATAAAATTCTGTCCACCAAGAGAATATCAATTATAGAAACTTATTATTATTACCCCAGTTCCATCAAAGTGCAATCATTATATCTCTCATAAAAATACTCCTCAGAGCAGGGTGCTCTCCTTCCAGGCCACTTATCCATAGGAAATAAAGGAGAATTCTATTTTCTTCTTTCTCCTTTTATGCTACAAGAGAGTCTTGAAAAATCAGGCTTTTCATTCAGCCTAAAGAGTTGGCTGCCAAGTAGATGAAAAATCGATTTCTTAAGTTGCTTTAAAAGCTATTTCCTCAAGCATATTGAATTATTCTCTACTTTAGCATTTCATAAAATTCCCCTGAACGCAATGAAACATATACGAAATTTCTCCATTATCGCCCATATTGACCATGGCAAATCCACCCTTGCCGACCGCATGATCCAGCTATGCAACCAGGTCTCCGCGCGTGAGTTCAAAGACCAGATGCTTGACAACATGGACATCGAACGTGAACGCGGCATCACCATTAAAAGCCAGACCATTTGCCTGCCCTACACTGCTAAAGATGGGGAGAAATATGAACTAAACCTGGTGGACACACCCGGCCACGTTGACTTCAGCTACGAAGTATCGCGTGCTCTCAGCTCATGTGAAGGCGCCCTGCTTCTCATTGATGCCGCTCAAGGGGTTCAGGCCCAGACCTTGGCCAATTTGTACCTTGCTATGGAAAACAATCTGGAAATCATCCCTGTTATCAACAAAATCGATCTTCAATCAGCAGAACCTGAGAAAGTGGCGGAACAGATCGAGGACGACCTGGGGCTGAATGGAGATCACATCCAGCTCTGCTCAGCAAAAACAGGAAAGGGTGTCGATGACATTCTTGAGGCCATCGTTAAATTCCTCCCCCCCCCAAAAGGCGACCCTGCCAGCGAACTCCAGGCCCTCATTTTTGACGCCCATTATGATGCCTTCAGGGGTACCATAATTTCCTGCCGCATTATCAATGGTACCATCAAGGCTGGAGAAATGATAAAATTCATGTCCAACAACGCCTTATATAAGGTCGAGGAGGTAGGTCTGTTCAGAGGCGTCAGCAAGGAACCACAAAAACAACTTTCCGCCGGTCAGATCGGTTATATCCTGGCCGGTATAAAAACCATCAGTGATACCCGGCCAGGCGATACTATTACCCATAAAGACCGGCCTTGCGCCCAGGCTCTCGCCGGTTTCAAGATGGTCCAGCAGGTAGTCTTCTCTTCCATCTACCCTATATCCACCGACGACTACGAGAATCTGGCCACCGCCATTGAAAAGCTACAACTCAATGATGCCGCCCTGACCTTTCAAAAAGACTCATCAGTAGCTCTGGGTTTCGGCTTTCGCTGTGGCTTTCTTGGACTTCTACACTTGGAAGTCGTCCAGGAGCGACTGGAAAGGGAATTTGACATTTCTCTCATCCTGACAGTCCCTTCCGTTAAATACAACTTCTACCTCAACGACGGCAGCATGGTGGAAGTTGACAATCCTGCTCATTTCCCCGATCCTTCCAAGGTCAGCCGGGTGGAAGAACCCTATATCAAGGCGACCATCCTCATGCCTGAGAGATATATGGGAGTAGTGATGGCACTCTGTATGGAACGACGTGGCGAAAACACCCACTACCATTACCCGATGCCTGGCAGGATAGAGCTCACCTGTGAGCTGCCATTGGCGGAAGTCATCTATGATTTCTACGATAAATTAAAATCAGCCACGCAAGGGTATGGCTCATTTGATTACGAACTCTACGATTATCGTAAAAGTGATCTGGTCAAACTGGATATCCTGGTCAACGGTGAACTGGTGGATGCCCTCTCCCAGCTTGTTCATCGCGCCAACTCCAGGGCCCGCGGCCTGCATGCCTGTGAACAACTCCAGAAAGAAATTCCAAGACAGATGTTCAAGATTGCCATTCAGGCTGCAATCGGTGGTTCAATTGTCGCCAGAACCACTATCTCGGCACTGAGAAAAGATGTCATTGCCAAATGCTATGGTGGAGATATCTCCAGAAAAAGAAAACTTCTGGAGAAACAAAAAGCGGGCAAAAAAAGAATGAAGACCGTGGGCAATGTTGAGATTCCCCAGAAGGCCTTTTTGGCGGTGCTCAAATCTGAACAATAAAAAACTTATCCCTCCATACATACTCACAAAAAAAGGTGGCTGAATCAAGCTCACACAGCCTGACTCAGCCACCTTTCTCATTTCTATCGGACGTAAATGCTTTTTACTTCTTTTCCATGCCATTAAAATGTGGACAGGTACATGTGCTACGATCCAGGACATCAATTCCCTTCTGTACCATAATGCTGAGAATTTCTTCCTTACTGAACTTACAATCTTTCTGACGGCTCACATACACCAGACAATCTTTACAGATAGTAAAAGAACATGTATTCCTTTCCTGAACTATCTCCCAACACAATTTGGCAGACGGTTCCTTTGCAGGACATTGTTTGCCCTCATCACACTTCATAATTTCCCAGCATGGCCATTCAGAGCGAAGTGACATTATGCTTTACCCCCGGCAACTATCTATAATTGTATCATCTGATGCTCAAAGAAAATGACTCATCAGACAAAGGAAATATGCGTATTTCTACTCAACAATTAAAAAGTTAATCTACTTTAGAAAAAGAAGCAAGAGCCCTTTCAAGTTCAATCTTTCCCTGCCCCGTCACAGCCGAGAACAAAATCCGCTGCCCAGGATCAATACCATGGCCGACATCAAGAATCCTGGCATTCTTAACCCTTTCATTCCCTGACAATTTATCCATCTTAGTATAAACAGGTAGAAAAGGAATATTCCTCCCTCGCAACCAGCCAATAAGCTGGGCATCATACTCCTTGGCTTCATGCCGCAGATCCATAATAACAACAACACAACAAAGCGTTTCCCGGCTCTCCAGATAAGAAGTAATAAGGGCCTGCCAGTTATCCTGCATCCCTTTAGCGACCTTGGCATAACCGTATCCTGGCAAATCCACAAGGTAAACCTTTCCTGCTACTTCAAAGAAATTAAGTCCCTGAGTCTTTCCTGGACGGCCACTCACCTTGACCAGGCTCTTCCTGCCCACCAGTGTATTCATCAGGCTTGACTTCCCCACATTAGATCGTCCGGCAAAGGCAATCTCCGGCAGTGATGGTACAGGCAACTGGGACAAGCTGTGGACGCTTAAAAGAAACTGAATATCAACAAAGTTCATACGATGTGTTCCTTCACCGGCTTAGATAATAACCAGAAGACAATACCAGCCACAATCAACTTAGGATTTAATCCCCACTAAAAAAAAATCAAATCACCTTATTCAGAGCATATTCGATAATACCCTCTGCTCCATTTTTCTTCAGTTTTGGAATAAGATCCCGAACCGCATCCTCTGAAACAACTGTTTCCACTGAATACCAGTCCTGCTGATAAAGGTTCGCCACCGTTGGCGCATTAAGACTGGGAAGCAAGTTGATAACCTGATCAAGAAGTGGATGAGGAACATTCATCTTCAGCCCCACAATCCGATCCGCATTCAAGGCACCCTGCAGGAGCATGGCAATATTTTCAATCTTCTCCCTCTTCCAGGGGTCGGCCCAGGCCTCCTTATTGGCAATAAATTGGGTATTGGACTCCATCAATTCATGAATAATACGCAGACCGTGAGCTCTGATCGTACTCTCGGTCTCAGTCACCTCTACTATCGCATCCGCAAGCCCGGAAACCACTTTGGCCTCGGTAGCTCCCCAGGAAAACTCAATATCAACGTTGATATTTCTCTGCTCAAAAAACTCCTTGGTCACATTCACCAGTTCCGTAGCGACCTTCTTTCCTTTTAGATCCTCAACGGTATGAATTTCAGAATCACCGGCAACAGCTATCACCCAGCGTGTCGGCCTCCTGCTTACCTTTGAATAAACAAGATCACAGACAATCACCGCCTCTGACTTGTTCTCCATGGTCCAGTCCTTCCCCGTAATCCCAGCATCAAGCATCCCACTTTCAACATATCTGGACATTTCTTGAGGCCTGCAGATGGAACAAACCAGTTCATGGTCATCAATTTCAGGGAAATAATTACGGGATCTCGGTTTGATCAACCATCCTGCTTTTTCAAACAACTCTATGGTTGCTTTCTCCAGACTTCCCTTAGGTAGTCCCAATTTAAGCTGCTGTATCGTCTCTATCACCATTTCTCCACTCATTCTATTTTAGTACTGCTCAGATTATTGAGAGTGTCGTTTATCTGGCAGACACAACAAACAAATCAAGGACTGCCCTCTCCACTGCAAGGCCAACAAACTATCTCTCTGAATATCCGATTTATTTAACGAGGACAGTTTATTTTTTTCCGTACACCTTGTCAGGATCAAACACCTTCGTTCCAATAACTGAAGCCTCTCCACCTTCAACCCGACGAAAAAAACATGAACGATGCCCTGTATGACAGGCAGCACCACCAAGCTGTTCTACCTTGAACACGACAGTATCGGCATCACAATCAACCAAGATCTCACGAATAAGCTGAACATGGCCCGACGATTCACCTTTCAGCCACAACTTGTTGCGTGAACGACTCCAATAATGGGCCTTGCCAGTCTCCAAAGTTTTTTCCCATGATTTACTATTAATATAGGCAAGCATCAACACTTCGCCACTCTTATAATCCTGAGCAATTGCCGGCAGCAGACCACTTTCTGATTTTTCAAAACACAGTTGGAAATTATTCATCACATCCCAAGTATCCTGAACCACAACGAGTTCCTGGACAATCCCCCTCTTCTTTTTTTATTCTACTCTAAACCGCTGAAAAAAATAACATGGCCATTGAAGTAACCGGAGCAGCATAAGGGGCCGTTACGAAATTGATAGAGTTGACCATGTTATTTCGTGACGACTCCTAAAAATCAGCACGGCCATTAAAAAAACTAAGAAAAAATCATAACTTTATGCCGATAGCAGTTCTTTGTCAAGCAACAGCTCTTTTTCACCTCAAAAAACATTCACTACTATCTTCAACAGTCTACTCTCATCAATGTGCGCAACTCGTATTGCCAAATAATGGACAATGGGATAACATATGTGAATTAGTTGCAATATACGATATTTTTTAATCTAACATCACATATCAATTTTCTTTTTTCTTTTACTGGAACAAATCTCTTATGAAAAAAGTACAACAAAACGACAAAGTTACAATCAGCTGCACCGGAAAACTAGAGAATGGAACAACTTTCCACGACTCTAACGAGTCTGAGCCGTTAGTTATTACCATGGGCAGCCATGATATTCCTCCCACCCTTGAACAAGCCCTTTTAGGTATGTCACCAGGCGAACAAAAAAGGGTAAAGATTGAACCTGATGAGGGATATGGCCCCCGACGCAAAGACCTGCTGCAGACACTCGACAGAACCACTCTCAGCAACACAATAATCCCCAGGATCGGGATGACCCTCTCACTGAAAGTAGAAAAAGATGGCCAACATCATCAAGTCCCAGCTACAATCGTTGAGATTAATAATAATTCCATTGTCGTTGATTATAATCATCCACTGGCAGGGCATAACCTTTTTTACGATATTACTATAATTTCCATCGAAAAAGGTGCCCAATAATCTGTCAATTATTCCAGCAGTAAGATCAGGAGGCCACTCAAAGCTGTTTTTCCAACATCACTCTCTCTAACATAGAGAATCTTACGCTGATACAACCTGCAGTGTTTTTTACTCTTCTTGTTTCTTTTTAATTGCACTATATATAAAGATACAGATACAATAAAAGATAAAATTGTATTTTGAACATGCAGATACCTTGATCCTAACGAATATCAGAACCGTTCTATTTTTTATCTATGACTTGGTGATAATCGCGTTTTTATTTTTCAATTTCTCCCCAGGAGGAGCCAAATAAATGCAAATTGAAGATGATGAAATACTTCAGGGCTTTATCGAAGAGTCCCTTGAGCATCTTGCTGATATTGAAACTGATCTTCTGGCAATAGAAAAAGCAGGGGCTAATATAGATGAGAATCTGGTAAACAAAGTCTTCAGGGCCGCTCACTCCATCAAAGGAGGAGCTGGCTTTATGGGACTTACTGTGATCCAGGAACTGTCTCACGCCATGGAGAATATTCTGGGGATGATACGCAGTAGAAAATTGGTACCAAATCCCGAGATCGTCAACATCCTTCTCCAGGGTTCTGATAAACTGGAGGCGATGATCAACAATATTCAATCCAGCAATGATGAGGACATCTCAGAACATCTTATTCCTTTGAATGCCATCGCAGAGGGCAATGCGGTCCAGGCTGCCGCACCTAAGCCAGCTCCAGAACCCATTGCGGAAATAGTACCAGAACCTGTCATCAAAGAATCTGTCGCCCCAGAACCTGAGCCTGAGCCAGAACCTGCCACACCGGTCCCGGAACCAATTGCTGCTGCTCCTGCCCGTCCGGCACCAAAGTTAACTCCACCAGCAACTACGTCACAGCTTGCATCAACCGCCCCCCCCCCTCAGGTGAAAGCAGATACCAGCCTCAGAGTCCATGTCAGTCTTCTTGATTCACTCATGACCTTGGCCGGAGAACTTGTACTCAGCAGAAATCAACTGCTCCAGACCATCGGATCCAACGACCTGCGCAATGCCGAGGCAGTGGGACAACGGATCGACCTGATCACCTCTGAACTGCAAGAGGCCATCATGTTGACCAGAATGCAGCCCATTGGCAATGTATTCAGCAAGTTTCCACGGGTGGTACGCGACCTCTCCAAACAGCTCAACAAGAATATTGAGTTGACCATCGTTGGTAATGATGTTGAACTGGACAAGACCATTATTGAGTCCATTAATGATCCACTGACCCATCTGATACGTAACTCCGTTGATCATGGTATTGAGATGCCCGCAGACAGAAAACTGATGGGTAAGACTGAGAAAGGGATCATTATCCTGAAAGCTTACCATGAAGCAGGCCAGGTTGTAATCCAGATCCGTGATGATGGTAAAGGTCTTGACGGTGAGGCGCTTGCTGCAAGCGCGATCAGCAAGGGACTGATCACAGCCGAGCAGGCTCTGATCATGTCAGACAAGGAAAAAGTCAATCTTATTTTCCTGCCAGGTTTTTCCATGGCCAAAAAGGTCACCGATGTCTCTGGACGTGGTGTTGGCATGGACGTAGTAAAAACCAACCTCGACAAACTTGGTGGGCAGGTGGAAATCGTCTCCGAGGTCGGCAACGGAACCACCATATCTATCAAACTTCCCTTGACCCTTGCCATTATCCCCTGTCAAATCATCACCGCCAGCGGTGAACGCTACGCCATCCCCCAGGTCAATCTGGAAGAGCTCCTGCGTATCCCAGCAAATCAAGTAAAAAAACGGGTGGAACGCGTCGGTAATGCCGAGGTTGTGCGCTTACGCGGTAATCTTTTACCCCTTATCAGACTGGCGGACGTCATAGAAACAGAACGCACGTACTGGGACCAGGAAGAAGCTGGACACAAAGAAGACAGACGCGGAAGCATTGCCGACCGTCGAGGCAAATCATCTCCTCTTTTCGACTCCAACAGCGAGGAACTGGGAGGAAACAATCAATCTGCTTCAGATGGCCGCTCTTCTGCAGATCGCCGTTTTTCTGCAGCAAGCGCTCTGAATATCGTTGTCGTCTCTACCAGTTCCATGAAATATGGTCTTATTGTAGACCGACTGCAGGACTCAGAGGAAATTGTCATAAAACCTCTGGGCAGACATCTACAGCAGTGCAAAGGGTATGCCGGTGCCACAATCATGGGTGATGGCCGCATTGCCTTGATTCTCGATGTAAGTAATCTGGCACGGATGGCGCGCCTTACCTCCATTGACGGCACAGACAGGGCAAATGAGGTTGCTTTGGCTGCCGCGGAACTCATGCGGGCTCAAAAAGATAAACAGGCCTTACTTATCTTCCGCAACTCAGAACATGAGCAGTTTGGCGTTCCCCTGAATCAGGTGGAACGTATTGAAAAAATCAAACGCTCAGAGATCGAGGACATGGGGGGCAGACGGGTGATGCAGTACCGAGGGGGGAGTCTTGCCCTGATTGCCGTCGATGATATTGCATCCGTCAATCCCTTGGCAGATCAGGACGATCTTCTGGTTATCGTCTTTAACATCTGTTCAAAACCTATTGGCCTTTTGGCCATTGGTCCCATTGATGCTATCGAGATCACCACTGAGATTGATGGCGTAACCCTTAAACAACCTGGAATCATGGGCTCCTTAATCATTGAGGCCCACACCACCATGCTTGTTGATGTTTTTGAGATCGTTCAAACTCTTTACCCGGAATGGTTTGCTGAAAAACCAGTTTTTGAAGTTGATAAAACAAGCGGGGTTATGCCCACAATCCTCATCGCTGAAGACTCCAACTTCTTCCGTAATCAAGTCAAAAACTACATGACAGAGTCAGGATACAAGGTCATTGAAGGAGCAGATGGGGCCATTGCCTGGGAGCTGCTTCAAAAACACGCTGACGAAATTTCCATGGTGGTAACCGACATTGAGATGCCGAATATGAATGGCTTCGAATTAACAGAAACCATCAGAAAAAATCCCAAGTATAACAATATTCCTATTATTGCCCTGACCACACTGGCTGCCGACGAAGATGTAGCTAAAGGCAAAGCCGTGGGTATTGATGAATATCATATTAAACTGGACAAGGAAAAGTTAATGGCCTGTGTCCATGATTACATCAAACGCCTCTTCTGATCATTAGAAGATGAACACGGCAACGAATATCTGTGTAGTCCTTACTTCCGTTCTGAGCCGTTGTTCACAATCGCATCATGTTTTTTTAATGACTGAAAGTAAGCAAGAGGCCCTAAACATAGGGCCTGAATAATATATAAGGTATTACAGAACGGCAGCAGCCTCACCGAAATGATCGATACTCGCTCTTTATCAATTCATACTGCTTTGTTAAGAGGTATTACATGAACGAACCAAAAGCTACTACCAGCAAATTACTTGTCGAACTGGCTACATTCTATGTCGGTGCTGCCTTGTGCGGAATGGATATCCTGAAAATCCAGGAGATCAACAAACTGATGGATATGACGAAAGTTCCCCAGGCACCATCTTATGTCACCGGGATTCTGAATCTACGGGGCCAGATTGTGACCATCATTGATCTCGGCAAGAAACTCGGCCTCGGCTCCACAGATACCACACTCAGCTCAAGAAATATTATTGTAAGTTCACCAGGAGAACATGTAGGACTTCTTGTCACCCGGCTTAGCGATGTCATTTCGGCCGACACGGACAAAATTGAACGAGCCCCTGCTAATATGGGTGGGATACAAGGAGAATTTTTTTCTGGAGTCTACAAGACTGACGACAAGCTTATCGGGATTCTTGATGTCAATAAAGTCTTACGCATCGAAGAACAAGGTCACTGAGAATGCTTGCAAAAAAACTACGTGTTTTAGTGGTAGATGACACCATTGTTTACCGGAAGGCAGTCAGTGATATTCTGGCTGAGATTCCAGGAGTCGAAGTTGTAGGCATTGCCCATAATGGCAAGATTGCCATGTCCAAGATTGCAACCTTGAAACCTGACCTGCTTACACTCGATATTGAGATGCCGGAGATGAATGGGCTTGAGGTCTTGGCCGAATTACAAAAGAACCATGCAGAGATCGGCGCGATCATGCTCTCAACCCTCACTGCCGACGGAAGCCACATGACCATGAAGGCCTTGGAACTCGGCGCCTTCGACTTTATTCTCAAACCACAAAGCAGCGCCAATCTACAAGAAGGGAAGGATCAAATAAAAAGTGCCCTTCTGCCCATGCTTGAAGCTTTCAGCAATTCACACAATGCATCATCACTGCTTGGAGCAAAGGGAGTTATCACTCGATCCAAAACTCTTCTGGGACAAAGAACGGTTCCTTCCGTGCGTCCTCAAACAACAACTGGTATGGCCGCTACACCTAGAGCTTCCATACGAAGAGGAAAATCAGAGATTGTAACCATCGGCATCTCAACCGGAGGGCCGAACGCCCTCAGCCAGATGTTGCCCCTCCTTCCAGGTGACCTTGGTGTCCCGGTGGTCATTGTCCAGCACATGCCGCCTGTTTTCACTAAATCACTGGCTGCAAGCCTCGATGCCAAATGCGCGCTCACCGTAAAAGAAGCAGAAGATGCTGAGCCCATCCAGGCCAACACTGTCTACATTGCGCCAGGTGGGAAGCAAATGAAACTTGTGGCCAGCGCTGATGGTAAAAATCGGATTATCAAAATTACCAATGACCCTCCAGAGAATTCCTGCAAGCCATCAGCCGATTATCTTTTTCGTTCAGTAGGTGATTACTATGTTGGTCGTACTACTGCCGTTATTATGACCGGAATGGGTTCAGATGGCACCAAGGGTTTGCAGTTACTGAAACAAAAAGGGGCTTTTGTCATTGCCCAAGATGAAGCAACCTGTGTGGTTTATGGAATGCCAAAGGCCCCCATCCAGCAGGGTCTGGCTGACGTCATTGCCCCTCTCAATAAAATTGCCAATGAAATTACCAAAAGTGTCAGATAGTGTCCTTCAAAAAAATGTCTTATTCCTCTTTACTATGAGCACACTTTTGACAGCATGTTAAAAATATCACCAGACGAACTGAAGCTTGTTGCTCAATATATTCATGAGATATCGGGGATATTTCTTGACCAGAGCAAATCTTATCTTTTTGAGACACGCTTGGGCTCCATCGCCACCGAACATGGCTGCAATACTTACAAAGAACTGTATCAGAAGGCCAAAACTGAACCCAGCAAGATTATTGAGCGTAAGATTATTGATGCCATCTCAACTAATGAAACCCTGTTCTTCCGAGATAAAGGCCCCTTTGAGCTCCTGCAACACAAACTCTTGCCCGAACTGATTGATGCCCGTACTCCTGGCTCTCCGGCACTGAAAACTAATCTCAAGATATGGAGTGCCGCCTCATCCACTGGACAGGAGCTCTACTCGATCGCTATCATCATCAAGGAACTGATCCCTAATATTTCCAGATACACCATCAAACTTCTCGGTACTGACATTTCAGATGGAGCAGTGGCTCAAGCCAGCCGGGGGAAATATAACAAATTTGAGATGGAGCGGGGACTTCCTGGTGACAAGCTGCAACGTTATTTTACCATGTTTGGTGATTCCTGGACAATTAAGGATGAAATCCGGGCCATGGTCCAGTTTAGAAAGCTTAACCTCATGCTTCCTTTTGCCGGCCTAGGGAAATTTGACATCATTTTCTGCCGTAATGTTGCTATCTATTTCACCCTCCCCGACCGCCAGAAACTTTTTAATAAAATAGCTGACAGCTTAGCTGATGACGGCTACCTCATCATTGGCTCCACAGAATCACTTACTGGTATCTGTCCTCGTTTTATACCCAAGAGACATTTACGATCAATTTTTTATCAGAAAAAATAAATGAGGCTGTTTGGCATGCAAAATATGACCATACTCGTTGTTGACGATGATCCTGTTATCAGAAGAATGCTGGAAAAACGCCTTGAAAAAGAAGGGTATGAAGTGCTGATTGCTGAAGACGGTTATCAGGCGAGAAAGATTCTTCCCCAGCAGCATATTGATGTGGTCTTGACCGACCTGATGATGCCGGGCTCAATCGGCGGCATTGAGGTCCTTGACATTGCCAAAAGCATCAGCCCTAATATTGAGGTAATTCTGATCACTGCTCACTCGTCAATTGATACTGCGGTTGAAGCAATGAAGAAAGGCGCTGCCGACTACCTGGAAAAACCGATTAATTTTGACGAACTTTTTCTGCGCCTGGAAAAGATTGCCAATGTTCAGTCAATCATGCGTAACGCCTTGGATCTCAGTCAGGCAATGGATACTACAGAAAGTGCGGCGGCACTAACTATTCAAAATCTGGAAATCAGAGCCTCAGAATTACAAAGCCGGTTAGAGAGTATCGAGTCAATTCTTCGCGATGAACAAAACCCACCCTATGAACGGATTTACAAAGTACTCGACCTGCTTGGCAGCCAAAACAACCACACCACTTAATACCACATACAAATCAAAATAGTTACGAAGATGATACATGGTATCATCTTCCTCTTTTACTTCCGGCCTTATTTCCTTTTAAATTTCACTGTGCCTCTTTCTGTTCATATCCAAGCGTATCGGACAATTGAGCCTCATCAAGCAGAGTTCCAACTAACTTGGCACCGGTTAAATCAGCCCCAGAAAGATCTGCTTTATAGAGATCAGCTCCCTCGAGATTCGCATTTCTGAGATTTGCCCCTACCAGTATAGCGCCTTTCAAATTCGCATTCTCAAGGTCAGCCCCTTCCAAGCTGCTTCCACTCAAATCAGCCCCTTCAAGATCAACACCCTCTAAATTTTTACCAGTCAGATCTACTCCTGTAAGCCTGCAGCCATAACAACCCTTAGTATCCAGCAGACGTTGTATGCTGTTCTCTACTTCCCCCCCTGACTCTGCTCCATTTTCAGGGAGTGTATCATTATTTTTCACCAAGCCTGCCTGATCGTTGTCCATCTTTTGACCTTCTTCCACAACAACTGGAGTTGCTGAAGATTGTGATTCCACTGGAGGCACAGACACTTGTTCTACACCAGCAGATTCAGGTATCACCTCGTCAGGCTTTCCTGTTTTATCTTTTTGTTCTACCACTGCCTCAGTGGTGACACTTTCACCCTGCCCAAACAAGTTTTTTACACTCTCCAAAGTGGTATCAAAAAATCCTGGTTTTTCTGGTACAGCGGATGCCTCAGTACCTCCAGTTACAGATGCATCTTCCTCTTTGTGAGGAGTACCTGCGACAACATTCTTTTCCGGCACAGTTTCCACAACAGGTGTTGCCTCCTCAATCACCGGAGCAGGCGTTCTGGCTTCAGTCATCTGTTCAGTATCTGTTTTATTTTCATCACGTTCACCAAATACAAACATCCCCTTTACACTCTCCAGGGTCTTGTCAAAGAAACCTGGTTCTACAAAGGGAGTATCTTCCCCATTTGCTGCAATCTCAGATGGCCTACTTTGTACAGATGTATCAGTATGGCCTTCACGTTCTTCCACAATTGATGATGTTATCTGTTCAGCTGCAGCAGGAGTAGAATGTGCTTCACTCATATCCTGAGTGGGAACATTATCGGAGACAATACCTTCTGACGGTTCACCCATGAAGGCTTCCTTGTCAAATTGAGTGCCAACAAGATAGGCTCCGACAAAGGTCGCACCTCCCAGAGAGGCACCACGAAGATCTGCATTTGCCAAATCAGAACCACCGAATTCTGCATTTCTCAGATCTGTATTCCGTAAGTTGGCACTCGCCAGGGTTGCAAGATGCAATCTCACGTTAGAGAGGTTAGCACCTTCCAGATTAGCCCCGGTCAAATTTTCCCTGTCAAGATTCACACCAGAAAGATCACATCCAGGACAACTGTTGGTTTCAATCAGTTGCTTCCTGTTCTCCTGAACTTTAGCCTGTTCACTGCCTTGCCCGGCAAAACTCAAGTGATGCCAATTCAAGACCAAAATACTTACCAGCACTGCTGGAACAATTTTTTTCAACACGCCCATATTTTTCTCCACCACAAAAGGTAATCCTCTTAACGTCATATTTAAGCCGTTGTACATACACAGCTATAACATTCTCATATCGTGAACGGCATACGGCTCCGTAAAGAAATAGATAAAAATGTATTGGATATTTCTAAACGGCCTCTAAATCAAACTTAAAATCTCGTCGCAATAATACAATAATATTGTGAAAGATACTCCAGACAAAGCAAACCTGTCAAGAATCATCAAGAGCAGATCTCTCCATTGCTGTGCACCTATCTTTCAAACAGAATTTTATTTTTCAGATCTTACGGGCAGAATAATTTCTTTATGCTATCGAACAATAACTCTCTAATGCCATACACTGTCTTTTCAAAAACTCCATATTTTTATATAAATTTCATTAAGGTATCGAACATAAGACAGTATCACTGTTGAAAAATATAAAAATAAATTTATTTAATATCAAAGCGTTATTAACAGCAATCAAAAATGAATTTTCATTCATTTTTGATTGCTGTTAATAAAAAAGTTTTATATAGTGGCAAAGTTTGCTTCAGATGTGTGGCAAAGTGTTTCATGATTGGGAAAAAGTGTAGCAGCCGTTCACACAGTGTTCAGCTTCACTAATCAATATTCTCCACGACCGTGAGGACAACGGCCCTTATGAAGGGCATAATAAATACAAGCATATAGCCATTGAATTACAACAGATTGCAGCCTGTACCAGCAATGTCTGCAACAACCTTTATATGCCGAAGAAACAGATATATTTTATTCTGTTTCTCCGACTCGTTTCGAAACACTTTTTCGGTGTATCAAGTATAGGAGGCTCAGAATGAATATCGAGGACTTGGAAAAGGAAAAAAATGAAGGCATTGAAAATTTGCCTTTACAGGAACGACGCAAATTTCTGCAAATGGGACTTGCCGTAACAGGTGTTTTCCTGGGAGGCTCTGTACTGTCGTTAACGTCAATATCCCATGCCGGCGATCAGAATATCGATCCTGAGACGGATATCCCCACAGATGACCAGTACCCATATCCAAAACACTACGGCATGGTTATGCGTCAAAATCGTTGTGTTGACTGTGAAAGATGCGTAGAGGCCTGCAATCAGACGAACCACGTGCCTGACGAACATGGTGCCTACAGAACTGCAATTCAGGAACGAATTACTTCTGAAAACGGTTCAGAAATACGAGAATTCAGGCCGGTTCTCTGCAACCACTGTAATCGCCCACCATGCGTGCGGGTTTGTCCGACCAAGGCGACATATAAAGACCCCGAGACCGGCATAGTAGTCATGGATTACAAAAAATGTATCGGGTGTAAGACATGCATGGCAGCCTGTCCCTATAATGCCCGCTATTTTAATCATGAAAAATATGCCATCGATAAATGTAATTTCTGCATTGATACCCGGCTGGCCGAAGGTAAAAAGGAAACCGCCTGTGCCGCAGCTTGTCCTGCCAGGGTACGAATCTTTGGCGACCTGAAAGATAAATCTACCGAGATCTATCAGCTACTCCACACGCCTGACACCAAGATCTGGGTTTTACGTCCCGACACAGGGGCTTTACCCAATGTTTTTTACATGAACGCATGAAATCAAGAAGATAAAAATCCATGGAGGGGAACAGGCTGTCTGGGAAAGCTGTTATCAATTTCACAGTCACCGGCAAACTCATCCCTGTTTATTCGACGCATTGCAGGAGAAGATAAATAATGCAAAATAAAATAAAAACCGTTGGGGCCATCCTGTTGACAGGATCTTTTTTACTGGCAACCAACCTTGCCCCACAATTATTTGCGGCAGAGACATCTACTACCGATACCTCCGTTGTTAAAAATGACAATAGAAAATTTTTGTACGATGAAGAGACCAAAAAAACCTACGGTCCCAAAGATGACATTCTCTGGGAGAAACCGACCAAGGTAGCCTTCAGCCATAAAATCCACACCAAGGATGCCGGCCTCACTTGCGAATCCTGCCATAATGATCTCTTTAGAATGAAAAAGGGCGTAGCTCTGGAAAACGGCGAGATGACCATGGCCGCGATGGCAGAAGGGAAATTCTGCGGCACCTGTCACGATGGGAGCACAGCCTTCGCCACAAATTCAAAATGCACCTCATGCCATACAGATGTCACAGGACTGGCACCAGAGGAACTAATCGTCTGGACGAAACCAGTTGCAGCTGTAGTGTTCTCCCACAAAACTCATAGCGAAGATTTTGGGTTAGAATGTGATGCATGCCATAACGATCTCTTCGAGATGCAGAAAGGTGCCGCAGAAAAGGCAGACGATTTTACCATGCAGGCCCTCTATGATGGTAAATATTGTGGCAAATGCCATGATGGTTCCACAGCCTTTGCCTCGGACACCCGTTGCAACAGCTGTCATATCGGAGTCAAAGGTTATAACCGATTGACAGGCAATGATAATGCCCACGAAAAAAGCCACAAGGATACTCAGGCTGGTCATTAAGACCCCAAATAAAGACTTTATGGGGTTTAATGGTATATAATCCAGACACCTCTCGTCGAAGAAAATAAATCTGCAGGAGTAAAAAATGACAAACAAATCAATATCAGCCATATTTGCCGAGACAGCAGAACCTCGTCTGGCAACACCTGGCATGAACAGAGCGACGATCTTTTTTCTGATTGTGACCGTGGTCGGTCTCAGTTGTGGGGTGCTCGCTTTTATTTTCGGTCATCATGCCATTTACAACAATACCCGTGAAATGCCATGGGGCATGCTGATCTCCACGTACGCCTTCTGGGCCATCACATCGACCGGTCTATGTATCTATGCCGCCATGAGCCATGTTTTTGGCGGTACCAGAATGGGAATTATCAGCAACCGTATGGTATGGATGTCCATTATCTGTATCATGGGTGCGTTTGCCACCATTGGGGTAGAGATCGCCAGCCCCCACAGAATGCTGATTTACAATATCATTTCACCCAACCCCACCTCCAACATCTGGTGGATGGGAACACTCTACGGTATGGCCGTGGGTTGCATGATCATCGAGTTTGCAGGAATTGTAACTGGACTTGCCCGTATTGCTTTGATTCTGGGGGTATTTGGTGCAATTGCCGAAGTCCTGGCCAACAGCTGCCTTGGCGGTGTTTTTGCCACACTTCCAGCCCGCACTTACTGGTATGGGGCTCAATTACCCATCTACTTCCTCACTGCCGCTTTTCTCTCCGGCGCTGCCGCAACAATCCTTTTCAATGTTCTCGCTTACACGATCCGTGGCGAAAAAATGAGTCATGCCGTTCATCTTGGCGTGAAAAGTGCCGGAAAGGCCATGACTCTGGTACTTATTCTCTATACCGTCGCCACATTCTGGCGCCTGGTCAGTTTTTACGTAGGTGGACCGGAACTCGGAAGAACTGCGGCAGATGCGCTGATCAGCGGCCCACTCTCCATCAATTTTTGGGTTATAGAAGTCTGTATTGGCCTTCTTATTCCCATCATGCTCATAATTCTCTCACGGCTTGAGAATGTCAACATGATGGCCTGTGCCGGATTTCTCGTCCTGGTTGGACAGTTTGTAGCCCGCTATGACCTTGTTGTTGCCGGGCAGATCGTTCCGCAGAATCTTGGATGGGACGGACTTCCTACCTTTTTCAGCTATGTCCCTTCTATTTTTGAATTCGGGGTTATCGCTGGTGGTATTGGTGTTGTCGCCTTCGGCTTTCTCATGGGTGAACGGGTTTTCGGTAAGACCTTTACCCAGAAAGAGCATCATTGATGCAAGATGCATTCTTGAGTTGAAATAAAAAAAGCCGCTCATATGAGCGGCTTTTTTTATAAAATCATCAAAGATCCCTGTTCTCTGAACCTACTCCTTTTCTTTCCAGACCTTAGCTCCCAAGGCAGTCAATTTTTCAACCATCTGTTCATATCCCCGCTCCAGATGATAAATTCGTGAGATTTCGGTTCTGCCCTGTGCTGCCAAGCCCGCAATGACCAGTGAAGAACTTGCCCGCAGATCAGTGGCCATAACCGGAGCACCATAAAATCCAGATCTGCCAACTCCTTTAACCACAGCCATATGCCCATCAATGGCAATATCCGCCCCCATCCGGTGCAACTCCGCCACGTGCATAAATCTGTTTTCAAAAATTGTCTCATGGACCATGGAAACCCCATCACTCAAGGCCATCAAGGCCATAAACTGGGCCTGTAAATCTGTTGGATAGCCAGGGTATGGCATAGTCTTAATATCAACACTCTTTATTGTATGTCTTCCTGTGGCATCCAAAGAAATTGTAGTCTCATGCTCTTTAACCCCCATCCCTGCAGCCCGTAACTTGTCAAGCAAAGAGGGAAGATGTGCAGGATTACAGTCAGTCACTGTAATCTCTCCTCCAGTGGCAGCACCCGCAATCAAATACGTTCCGGCCTCAATCCTATCGGGGATAATCTCACTTTCTGCGGCATACAATCTCTCGACTCCATGAATGGTCAACCTGTCTGTTCCACGCCCTTCAATCTCTGCACCCATGGCCGTCAACATATCTACTAAATTACCGATTTCAGGTTCTCGGGCTGCATTCTTAATAATCGTTGTTCCTTGCGCAAGCGCTGCAGCCATAACCAGATTTTCAGTACCGGTAACCGATGGAACGTCAAAATAAATGGTACTTCCCTGCATGCGGCCATCAATGTCCGCATCGACATACCCCTGTTCCAGTCGACAGGTCACCCCTAAGAGCTGGAAGCCCTTAATATGATAATTAATAGGCCTGGCCCCAATGGCACAGCCGCCGGGCAGAGAGACCTTGGCCTTTCCAAGCCGGGCAAGAAGCGGCCCTAAAACCAGAACCGAGGCCCGCATAGTTTTTACCAGATCATATGAGGCCTCGGAATAGGTAAGATTGGTCGAATCTATCCTCAGAGTTCTCCCCTGCCTTTCCCAGGTAATCCCCAAAGATTCCAAAAGTTGAAGAATCGTCCTGGTATCTCGCAGATCAGGAACATTGTTCAAGGTATGAATTCCTGTCGCCAGGAGGGTTGCGGCAATCAAGGGCAGGGCGGCATTTTTGGCGCCGCTGATCCGGACCTGACCATACAGAGGCCTGCCGCCTTCAATAATAAGTTTCTCCATCTACCAATCTCCATTATATGGAACCATTACGAAAGAGCCCGACAATTTTTGACTATTCGCTATCATTCCTTGTGCCAATCACGGCAAATTCTCATGCTACCATTTTATTGAACAATATTTTACGTCGCCATTCTGACTTGCAAGACCCTGTCTCGACCGCTATAATCCTGCAGCACTTCAACACGATCAAAAATTTTCTCATCAGCATCGTCGCCGGTAAAAAGCTGCCAGACTGCCAATCCCTGATCTGCACCAATCTCCATGAAGAAATATCCACCGGGCTTCAGGACACGAGGTAAGCCCGTTCGTATCCGTTGAATAATGTCCAGGCCATCTACGCCACCATCAAGTGCCAGATGTGGTTCATACCGCATCACCTCAGGCTGTAACCCTTCCTGCAACTCCTGCCTGCTTACATAGGGAGGATTAGAAACCACCAGGGAAAAAAGAGGACGGGGGACAAAAGCGTTGAACAGATCCGCCTGCACCAGGGAAAGACGATCAGCAACTTGATGCCTTATAGCATTCTGCCGTGCAACCTGTAATGCTGAAGCAGAAATGTCCACCGCAGTTACAGAGCGGCCAAGCTCCAGAGCAAGAACAATAGCAATCACCCCACTACCACTACAAAGATCAAGAACAGGGCCTGGTTGCCATCGTTGATTATTGGTTAGAGCAAGGACTGTTTCAAGAAGGAATTCGGTCTCTGGCCGAGGAATAAGGACATCAGGAGTAACGTGAAAAGGGAGAGACCAGAACTCTTTTTCACCTAAGATATAGGCAGAAGGCTCATATTTTACCCTGCGAGCTAAAAAAGACAGAAATTGTTGTTCCTGACGTTCACCCACCTCATCGGTGGCAGCTAGAAACAAACCGGCTCTGTTTTTTTCAAGACAGACTCCCAACAGCAGCTCAACCTCGAGCGCAGCTTGTTCAATATCTGCCGATTCGAGCTGAGTTACCCCATAATGAAGAAGATCAACAACACGCATGGACATAAAAATAGGAAAACAGGACTAGCATCAATCAAAGAAGAACATCTGTCGACGACAGTACACGGAGAAGATTAATAAACAGTCTGTCATTCTTAGGTTTTCCTGATTTACCTGGGACACTACCGCAATTATAAGGTCCACATTCTAATTGGAGAATGGGACTACTCAATTTCTTTTAATTTTTCAGCTTGATCATGACTGATCAAGGGGTCAATAACCTCATCCAACTTCCCATCCATAATAGAATCAAGACGATACAAGGTCAGATTAATGCGATGGTCCGTAAGTCGCCCCTGGGGGAAATTATAGGTCCTGATGCGTTCGCTGCGATCCCCGCTGCCAACCTGACTTTTGCGATCCTGTGAGATCTTATCATGATGCTCTTGCTGCACCTGGTCAAACAATCTGGCCCGCAATACAGTCAAGGCTTTTGCCTTATTTTTATGCTGTGATTTTTCATCCTGACAGATCACCACCAGTCCTGTAGGCAAATGGGTAACCCGTACCGCAGAATCAGTTGTATTTACACTCTGCCCACCAGGTCCTGAGGAACGAAAGACATCAAATTTCAATTCATTCATCTTAATATCCACCTCAACCTCATCGGCCTCAGGCAAGATGGCGACAGTCACGGCCGAGGTATGAATACGTCCCTGGGTCTCTGTCTCAGGAACCCGTTGCACCCGATGTGTACCGCTCTCATACTTCATTCTGGAATAGACCTGTTCTCCACTGATCAGGGCAATAATCTCTTTAAACCCTCCTGTGCCCAAAGGACTGGAGGCCATCACCTCAATTTTCCACCCTTGAGATTCGGCAAAACGGGAATACATCCGATAGAGATCACCAACAAAAAGTGCTGCCTCATCACCACCGGTCCCGGCACGAATCTCCAAAAAAGTATTGCGCTCATCGTTAGGATCTTTTGGCAGAAGCAGCAGATGGATCTCGTTTTGAAGCGCATCTTTCTTTTCATTCAGTTCATCGATCTCTGCCTTTGCCAGCTCCTGAAGTTCCTCATCATCACTCTGAAGAAGCTCTCGATTACCCACAATATCCAGCTCAGCCTGACAATACAGGGAGTAAAGAGTATGCAGTTTTACCAGATGTGCATGTTCTCTGGCCACTTTCTGATAGGCCTTCTGATCATTCATGAGCGAGGGATCAGAAAGCCTGCCTTCAAGATGCGAAACCTTTTCTTGCAGATCGTCAAACTTATCAAACATGGAATTCAGGCAAGAGGAGAAGTACTACGTGAATAAAACAAAAAGTCCACAGCAATGTTACCCATTGCTGTGGACCTGAGATAGTTAAAAATTACAGATAAAATACGCTGAAATTAAGACTTTTTACTTTCGAAGTGTTTTGCATATCGCTTATTAAATTTATCAATACGCCCTGCAGTATCAAGAACTTTCTGCTTACCGGTAAAAAACGGATGACAGGCTGCACAGATTTCAACCTTCATTTCAGGCATTACCGAACCGATCTCTACCTCACTTCCACAGGCACAAACCGCTTTTATTGTATGATATTCTGGATGGATATCTTTCTTCATAATTTCTCTTCCTCCGAAACAGTCTCGACGACTGTTCAGGTTATATTTATAACGCTGTCAAGCGCTCCATTTAGCTCTTCACTTTCCATAAAAAATGGAACATCACCATGATTCAAATAAAAAAAACATTATAATAAACAGGCCACAAATTACAACAAAAAAAGCTCATAGGCTTTCACTATGAGCTTTGAGCCGGCACATCTCTCAAAAACAAACAGCGACTGTATTGAATCTTCCAAACACGACACCCTATTTTTCAGTGAAACTCTAAGACAGAATGCTCTACCCGCTGAATACTTAGGAGCCGTTACGAAATAACATGGCCATTTATATCTATTTCGTTACGGCTCCTTATGCCGCTCCGGGCGATAAAATGGCCATGTTATTTTTACAGCGGCTTACCTTAGTCGATATGCATCCAATCAGCTATTCATGGATTCAAAAAATTCTTTATTCGTCTTATGATGCTTCATTTTACCAAGAAGAAACTCAACTCCATCAGCAGGATTCATGGAACCCAACAGTTTACGCAGAATCCAAACGCGATTGAGAGTATCCGCATCCATCAACAGATCTTCTTTACGGGTACCGGAACGTTTGACATCAATGGCGGGAAAAATCCTCTTTTCAGCCATCTTCCGGTCAAGCACCAGTTCCATGTTCCCCGTTCCTTTAAATTCTTCAAAAATTACTTCATCCATCCGGCTGCCGGTTTCAACCAAGGCAGAGGCAATGATAGTCAGACTTCCGCCCTCCTCAATATTCCTGGCAGCCCCAAAGAATCGTTTTGGTTTCTGCAGTGCATTGGCTTCGACACCGCCAGACAGAATCTTACCGCTGGAGGGAGTCACAGTATTATAAGCACGGGCCAGCCTGGTGATACTATCAAGTAAAATAACCACATCCTTCTTGTGCTCTACAAGGCGTATAGCCTTCTCAAGAACCATTTCAGCCACTTGAATGTGACGCTGAGGCGGCTCATCAAAAGTTGAGCTGACCACCTCAGCCGACAGAACTGATCGAGCCATCTCTGTGACTTCTTCCGGCCGCTCATCAATGAGCAGGACAATCAGATAGACATCAGGATGATTTTTCACAATGGAGTTGGCAATTTTCTGCATCAACACGGTTTTTCCAGTCCGTGGAGGTGCCACAATTAGTCCACGCTGTCCTTTCCCAATAGGGGCCATCATATCAATAAGGCGCATGGAATAATTATCAGGTTGCCATTCAAGATTTAATTTCTCATCAGGATGCAGTGGGGTCAGGTTGGCAAAAAGGGTCTTTGTTTTTGCCGCCTCAGGTGGATCAAAATTGACACTCTCAACCTTCAACAGAGCAAAATAGCGCTCACCTTCCTTGGGTGCACGAACCAAACCCTCAATAGTATCGCCTGTACGGAGATTCAAGCGCCGAATCTGTGATGGAGAGACATAGATATCATCGGGGCCTGGCAGGTAGTTATAATCAGGTGCCCTGAGAAATCCAAAACCATCAGGGAGGATCTCAAGTACACCACCACCTCGAAGCTTTCCATCTTCATCCGCCTGTGCCTGTAAAATAGCAAAGATCAGCTCCTGCTTCCGCAAGGAGCTCACGCCCTCAATCTTTAAGCTTCGACCGAGCTTTACTAATTCGTCAATTTTCTTCAGCTTTAATTCCGCCAGATTCATTAAACATTTTCTCCTATGATAGTTTTTGGCAGGGCTATTGGCAGGATAAGACTACAACAAAAAAATACCGGTCCAATATTCAGTGAAGCAGTGTAAAAAAAAAACCAAGGGATGGACAATGACACACTATTTGGTAATTTTTACAGGGAGCCACACACGGAAACAATCAAAAGCAACCGAAACTCAAATCACCAAGGAAGAATATTCCCAAAAACAAAACTTGAATATAGAGCGGTTAAAAAGAGTGAATTTTCAGGTCTCGGGCACATTACACCCTAAAGGAACGCTCACTCGGAGGAAATAACTCAAATCAAACGGAGTGATCACGTAAGGTACCACTCGGCTTAACAAGTTATATCCTGACACTTTTTAAAAAAATGATCAGATATGAAGTATTTTATATTTCTTAGTATTTATGTTCTAAGAGGGTGGGGCAGAGATAAGATTTATTCTGAAATAATTATTTTGAAGACTTTCATTTTTCTTGCTTACAGCGCAACGAATCACTCAAGCTGAACTGTAAGTATATATATGACACAGTATTTTTTTAAGCAGATCGGTCAAAGGTAGGATTTTCTCTCTGATGATTATGAATATATACGTACTTCAAAAAACCATGTCAACCTTTTTCATTCACTAACGCCACTATATGAGGGGGAAAAATCAACTCGACAGTTCAGAAAATGGGCCAGATGATAAACCTGAAGGATTGTCGGGGCAAGAGGACCAGAATTTTCGATAACCGAATCAGCCTGTAAAGCTTTTTCCTCAAGAGCAATCTGTGCGCTGATGCTGTTCCTGCCCTCCTCATGACTTACCCTGTCACGCTTGACGATACGTTGAACGCAGCATTCATACGCGGCATAGACTACCACAATCCAATCGAAATCATTCTGCCATCCGACCTCGAAAAGCAGAGGGACCTCAACTACCATTCCAGTCAGATTCAATCTCTTTTCTTCGGCTCGACTAAGTATCTCACGACGAACAAGTGGATGCAACATGTGCTCTACATCTCGCCGCACCTCAGGGTCTGCAAACAAAGCCTTCCGCAGTGCAGGCCGATCAACATTTCCGCTCAAATCAAAAAAATACGATCCCCATTTCTCCTGGATGCCCAGCCATCCGGGCATTTGCATTTGCATAAGGTCACGACATAAAATATCCGCACTCAAAACATCCACTCCCAGTAACTTCCCCAGGAGTCCAGCCACAAGACTTTTTCCTGCACCCATGCCTCCCGTGACTCCGACAATCACAACCGCTCCTGCCCGTTAAGCTTTGTTTCATCTGCAAGTTGATCAACAATCAAGGCGAAATCAGGCCACAGAGGGGCAGAAAAATCAAGTTCTTCCCCTGTCACAGGATGGACAAAACGCAAATGAGCAGAGTGAAGCAATTGCCTGGGAAATCTTCTTTTTCCTCGACCGCTATGGTAAACTAAATCACCCGCTACCGGATGACCCATGGATGCCATATGAACTCGAATCTGATGAGTACGTCCGGTCTCTATCTGAAGCTGAACAAGACTAAAGCCAGCAGAAAACTCCTGAAGCACCTGCCAGCTGGTTGCAGCGTACCGTCCATCCTCTCTGATTGTCATCTTCTGGCGATGCACGGGATGCCGGCCGATGGATGCCACAATCCTCCCTGTTTTTTGCTGCAGATTCCCCTGCAGCAAGGCCAGATATTGTTTTTCAATGATTCTGGCCTTAAAGGCCTCAACAAGCTTTCGATGCGTCTCTTCCTCTTTAGCCACCACCATAAGCCCGGAGGTATCTTTATCGAGACGATGCACAATGCCCGGCCTGACCTCATCACCACCGACCCCTGCAATAGCCTGACAGTGATAGAGCAGGCCATTCACCAGAGTACCAGAATAATTCCCACTGCCAGGATGCACCACCAGACCCGGAGGCTTGGAAAGGATCAGAAGATATGAATCCTCAAAAATGACATCAAAGGGTATCTCTTCTGGCAACATATCCACCACGGGAGCGACAAAAAGAGATCCGGCAATGCACTCTCCAGACTTTAAGCAATAACTGTTTTTCCTTTGGAAATTATCAACCTTAATCAATCCGAGACGAACAGATTCAGTTAAAACCGAGCGGGAGGTCTCCGGGACAGCATGTACAAGAAAGTGATCCAGACGACATCCAGCCTGCTCGGGCTTGACATGAAAGATAAACTGAGGCCCTGAAGGTGAAAAGTCAGAAGAAGATTCAGAACTAAAAAGACTCATGACTGACAGCCATGTAAAGATTCTACTACAAAACAGAATTCATACAAACGAAAGATAGCATACGCACAAAACGTCACACAGATATCAGGAAAACATCTTTTCAATCTGATCTGCAGTTTTGGCCTCATCCATATCCCGGGCAAGAGAAATTTCTTTTACCAGAAGATTTTTTGCGGTATCCATCATCTTTCTCTCTCCATAGGAAAGCTCCTTGTCTACACTGAGAAGAAACAGGTCCCGGAGCACAATCGCCACTTCAAAGATGGAGCCCGTCTTAATCTTCTCCATATAGTCACGGTAGCGTCGGTTCCAGGTCTGCGCACTGATCGAGATATCTCTTTCGCGTAGAATCACCATGACCTTTTCCACCTCGTTCTTGTTGATAATGGCACGAAGGCCCACATTATCACTGTTGCCTGTGGGAATCATGATCTTCATATCATTCTCAATGATTTTCATCACATAAAACGAATGATCCATCCCAGCAACAGTCTGAGTCTCTATTGACTCAATCACCCCTACACCATGAGCCGGATAAACGGCCATATCGCCTGCAATAAACACCATATCCTCCTGGTCAAGATGAATAGTTTGAACAAGAAAATCCTTTGTCATTTACAAAGATCTTCCCATCATCCCCAATAAATGAAAACCATTAAATGACCTTAACGGCTCCCTTTGTTCCTTATAAAAAACTAACTTTTACCTGCCACTGAATCACCAACTTCAGCTTCGACAACAATAAAAACGTGTTTTATTAGTAACATATTTTTAAAGATTACGCTCTTCAAAAAAGATCCTCTCCTTGGGGCAAGCCGCAAAGCTCACACTTTTATAGTATTTAACAGATTCATTGCTTTGGCAACTCCATCGCATACGAGGTGTTCAAGACCTTTTTCAACAACATCTACCCTTTTTTCCAGCAGTATTTTTTCGTCCGGAGAAAAAGGAGCTAAGACATATTTCTCCACCGGCATCTCAGCATAAATATTCAATTTCCCAGGCCTGCCAATACCAATTTTTAAACGCAGAAAGTCTTTTGTCCCCAGATATTGAACTAATGAACGGATACCGTTATGCCCACCAGTCCCACCGCCGGCGACTAATTTCACCCGCCCGGGGGGCATATCCAGATCATCATGCACAACGAGAATTCGATCTGGCTCTATCTTATAAAAATCGACATACCTAGCAACAGACTTGCCACTCAAATTCATAAAAGTATCAGGTTTAAGAAAAAAAATCTTACTCCCCCATAAAACAAGCTGTGTAAAATGAGCCTGCCACTTCTCTTGGTCAACAGCCCCTCCAAACCTTCCGACAAGCTCATCAACAACCATAAATCCGGCATTATGCCGCGTTGCAGCATACTCCCCACCAGGATTCCCCAAGCCGACTACTAAAAAAATATTCTCGTTCATCCTATTACATCCAGCCATTGAAAAAAAATAACACCAAACATGCGCTGACCGCCTTCCAATGAAATGTTCAGAAACTCATCTACTCTTTTGACTACACATAAAAAAATCCGGAGAGAGCGGCAGCTCTTTCCGGATTAAAAAAATACAAATATTGAGTATTAAATCAAGCTACAGATGGCGCCGTAATTGTCACACAAACAGCATCACCTGTTGTAATCATCTTAAGATTAGCAGGAATTGCCAAATTACTGACCAGATAATCATCACCAATGGCCAGATCTGTTACATCGACTTCCATCGTATCAGGAATATCAAGGGGATTTCCCTCTACTACCACTTTTTTGGAAACAACTTCCAAAATTCCTCCGACATCAACACCTTTAGCATTTCCAGTCACGACCAGATCTACAGTGAACTGGCGTGGTTTATCCAGGGGAATCTCATAAAAATCTGCATGAATCAAGGTATCTCGAACAGGATCCGTCTGCAATTCTTTAATCAAAACATGGCGGGAAGAATCACCTTCGATATTGAGAGTAATCACAGCATTACGCCGACGAATTTTCAATAACTGTTTTACAAGAGGCAGAGTCTCAAGCTGAAGGGCAACAGGGTCACGTCCTGTTCCATAAATAACTGCCGGAGTGCTGCCGGCCATCCGCAAACGCCGCATGGCCCCCTTCCCAAAGTCTGTTCTTACTGAAGCGGACATTTCCTGTTGAAGCATTTTTTCCTCCATCACGTTCTTGCATCGCCTGCACACAACAGACGATTAAAGAACTTATTTATCTAAGAAAACAATTACAAAGACTGCTATAACCAAAAAATATACAATTATACAAAAAGCGAGCTGACCGAATCCTCATTATGAATACGATCAATAGCCTCAGCAAGAAGTTGAGACACTGACAACACCTTAATAAGGTCACACTTCAAGGCATCACCATGCAGAGGAATAGAGTTCGTGACCACTAGAGATTTAATACATGACTTGTTCAGACGTTCAATGGCAGGTCCTGACAAAACTGGATGTGAACAACAGGCATGCACCTCCTTGGCGCCATGTTCAAGCAGCGTTGCCGCCCCATTGCAGAGAGTACCCGCAGTATCAACCATATCATCAAGAAGAATCGCGACCTTCCCTTTCACGTCACCAATCACATTCATGGCCTGACATTCATTGGGTCGATCCCGTCGTTTATCTATAATAGCAAGACCTGCATCAAGACGTTTAGCAAAGGCACGAGTACGTTCAACTCCACCGGCATCAGGCGATACCATGATTACATTTTCAAATTTCTCTTTAATATATTTCAACAACACCGGAGCAGCATAAAGATGATCAACAGGGATATTAAAAAAACCCTGAATCTGTCCGGCATGCAGGTCCATGCACAATACACGACGCACCCCTACCGCCATAAACATTTCAGCGACAACCTTGGCTGATATCGGAACCCTGGGCGCAACCTTTCTATCCTGACGAGCATAGCCATAATAGGGCACCACTGCCGTAATCCTTCGTGCTGATGCCCGACGAAGGGCATCAACCATGATTACCAGCTCCATCAGATGATCATTGACCGGCGTACAGGTTGGCTGAACAACGTAGACATCGTCACCACGAACATTCTCTTTTATCTCAACAAAAATTTCGCCATCACTGAACTTTCTTACCTCCGCCTCTGACAACGGAAGTCCAAGAAACTCGGCGATCTCACGGGCCATCTGCGGATGAGCATTACCGGAAAATATTTTAGGAGCTTTTGACATAATATTTTTTAGATGTAAGGTAAAAGAATTATCCAACCAACTCTTCTGGCTGGGGTGGCAGGATTCGAACCTACGAATGCCGGGATCAAAACCCGGTGCCTTACCGCTTGGCGACACCCCATCATACAGGTTGAGTCACAAAAACTTTTACATTATTTTGTTGTTGCAACACTTGAACAGCCTGCCGAACATGAGCTGACACGCCGCCATTCTCATCTGGGAAAATCCCAAAAACAGTTGGTCCGCTACCAGACATCAAAACAAAAGATGCACCCGCATTAAGAAGTTTTAGCTTCAGGACCTCTATTTCCGGATAACAAGAAATAGTTACCCGTTCCAGATCATTATTTCCAGCACAGGGCAAGACGTGATTCAGATTTTTTGGACAATTTTGCAGTTTAGAAACTTTATCTTTCATTGTCAACGCATATTTTTCATAAACCCAACGCGTGGACACGGAGAAACCAGGATTCGCAAGAACAACTGCACAATCCTTCAAAGAGGGTACAGCAGTCATCCGATCCCCTATGCCTTCGGCCCGGACAGCACCATAATCTGCCACAAAAAAGGGAACATCTGCCCCCAGTGGACCGGCTATCGCAACAAGTTTTTCCATGGAAAAAGCAGCACCCAACAATCGGTTGAGTCCGACAAGGACAGTACCGGCATCACTGCTTCCACCTCCAAGTCCTGCAGCAACGGGAATATTCTTCTCAAGGGTGATTTCAACCCCCCCCTTTTCCCATGCACATGCCGCAAGAAAGACCTCTGCCGCCCTCCAGACGATATTGGAACGATCTTCAGGCAAATCCGAGTCAGGACATCGCAAAATAATCCGCGACTCATCAATCAGCCTCAGCGTTACCACATCACAGAGATCTACCTTCTGCATCACGGTATCGAGATCGTGATACCCATCAGGGCGCCTCCCCAGAATCCGCAGAGACAGATTAACCTTGGCCGGCGCCCGCAGCACAAGGGACGTTGCGGAATTCTCAAACACCAAACATTTACCTCAACAAGACAACTGGGGCATGAGCCCCGATGACTTATTTTTTAACTGACTTCACAAAACGCATCTTAACATCATAGAGGATACCTTTCAGCATCCCCTCTTCATCGGACGAGAGATTTCCCTTTGTTTTTTCCTGTATAAGCATCAGGGTGTCAATCCCATGCCGGGCCAGTTCATAATCAACCTGTTTCTTGCCTGTTACCGGATCGGCAATCTCTCCCAGATGATAAAGAACTGACGTGTTCAAAGACATGATAAATGCAGGAAAGGTCACATTAGGCATAACACATTTCCCGTGTTGATCAGGGACCTTCCCCTCTCCACAGGGACAACCTTGTTCTTTACGTTCATCCATAGCAAAAACCAAAATCCTTCAAGATATTAAGCCGCTGTAAATTTGACATGGCCATTGAAGTAACCGGAGCGGTACAAGGAGCCGTAACGAAATTGATAAACCGCCCATGTTATTTCCTAACGGCTCCTAAACCCGGCATAGATCATTTGTTATTTGTAATTAACCATTTCCAAGGCAATAGCCCCGTCAATGTACTCAAGCCCCTGCACCTCAGCCAGCAATTCCTTGGAGATCGGGATATTGGTGTTGAGGAAAATGACATTCTGCTCACTGGACTCTTCCCGGCCAACTGTCATTCTGGAGATATTCACACCAGCCTTGCCCAGAGTAGTGCCAAGATCACCAATCACACCGGGTACATCTTTATTATAGACCAAAAGCATGGGCCCTGCCGGAAGCGCTTCCAGGCGGAAGGTGTTCAGCCGAACCAGGCGGGGTTCTTTCTTACCAAAAACAGTTCCCACCAGGACATTCTCACCCTCACTGGACTTGACTTTGATCGTAAGAGTATTGGTAAAGTCGTCTGACTGCTCTGTTCTGGATTCAACGACCCTGATTCCCCGATCGCGGGCAATAACCGGGGCGTTCACATAGTTGACTGCATCCTGAAGGATGGGGGTAAACAGACCTTTCAAAAAGGCAACAGTAATGGGGCTGGTGTTCATGTCTGCGAGCTCACCACTGTATTCAATGCTCACATCCTGCACGCTTCCTTTGGCAATCTGCATGTGGAGAGAACCCAGCATCTCACCCAAGTTGATATAAGGGCCCACCTGAGCCAGCACGTCGCCTGTGACCGAAGGAACATTCACGGCGTTGGCAACAACCCCGGTTTTGAGATAATCAGCCACCTGCTCGGCAATAGTCAGGGCAACATTCTCCTGGGCCTCACTGGTAGAGGCGCCAAGATGGGGAGTACAGATAAAATTATTCAAGCCCAGCATGGGGCAATTTTCCATGTTGGTTGGCTCCACAGCAAAGACGTCAAGCGCCGCGCCAGCTATCTCACCATCAACCAATGCCTTGTACAGGGCCTCTTCGTCGCAGACACCGCCGCGCGCGCAATCGATAAACATGGCATCTTTCTTCATGTTCGAGAAAAACTCGGTGGAAAGAACCTTATCCGTCTCCTTGGTCAGCGGCACATGCACGGTGATATAATCGGAGCGCTTGGCCAGTTCTTCCAGACTAACCAGTTCAACACCCAGCTTGTCCACCAGCTCTTTGGGCATATGGGGATCATAAGCAATGACCTTCATCCGCAGCCCCTGAGCCCTGTTGGCGACAATAGCACCGATCCGGCCAATCCCGAAGATACCCAGGGTCTTGCCCGTCACTTCACGGCCCATGAAACTCTTTTTTTCCCATTTTCCGGCCTTCATGGAGGCAGTGGCCTGAGGAATGTTTCGTGACAGCGACATCATCATGGCAATGGCATGTTCAGCAGCAGTAGTGGCATTGCCGTCCGGTGCATTCATGACTACGATTCCCTTCTGGCTGGCCGCTGGAATATCAACATTATCCAGGCCGATACCGGCACGCCCCACCACCCGCAGTTTGGTAGCAGCAGAGATAATATCCGCCGTCACCTTGGTGGCACTGCGAATGACCAGACCATCGTAATTGCCGATAATCTTCTTCAACTCTTCCGGGGGCAGACCGGTGTTGATATCAACTTCCAGGCCGGCATCACGCAGAATCTGTGCGCCGGCTGGAGACAGGTTATCACTGATCAATACTTTCATGTTCTCTCCTCATCCTTCGAATCATCATTCTTAAAAAATCAACACATAGCCCACTCCCACTCACCATAAGGGGGGTATTGAGCAAATCTCATTCTCCTGGCGACCTAAAGCGGAAAACACCATAACTGAATCAGAATTCAGCATCAACAGCGGCCACAGTACTTGGTAAAACTTCATAAAAAGAAAAATACTATACAGGTTTCAACCATGGAGAACAACAAAAATGAAACACAAAAACATACAAGGGGCAACAACAAAGGAATATCTTTATCGCAGAACAATTTAACAAGAAAGACGCGTCAGACAGTGGCTAAACGAAAAATTGGCTATGCCGCATCCAGAGAAGAAAAAAATCATCACCATCATCGATAAATAATGACTACCAGACCGACGATCTCCACCATCATACCTATTGAACAATGACATTAAAAACGATATAAAGAGGTCATTTTATTATTTCACTTTTTAAACACACTGATCAAATCAGCTGATCATTTCAAGGAGTTTCCATGACAGAAACACGACTGCGCTTTCCTCCAAGCCCTACCGGCTATCTCCATATCGGCGGGGCGCGAACCGCCCTGTTCAACTGGCTCTACGCCAGAAAGACCGGCGGCAAATTAATCCTGCGCATTGAAGATACCGACGCTGAACGCTCCACTGCCGCCTCCATTCAGGGCATCCTCGACGGTCTCGAATGGCTTGGTATCGACTGGGATGAAGGCCCCTACTTCCAGACGGAATTCAGTGCGGATCATCTGGCCGCAGCCAACCGCATGCTGGCAGAGGGGCATGCCTACAAATGTTTCTGCACCAAGGAAGAGCTTGAGGCTCGAAAAGAGGCGGCACTGGCCGCAAAACAGCATATGGGCTACGACGGCACCTGTCGCAATCTGACGCCTGAGCAGGTGGCGGAAAAAGAGAAGGCCGGGCTGCCCTATGTCATCCGCTTCAAGGTACCTGAACGCAGCGGCATGCTTGGGTATGACGACAAAGTCCTCGGACGCATTGAGCACAGTTACAGTGAGGTCGATGACTTTGTTATTGTCCGCTCCAACGGCAAGCCCCTCTATCTGCTCTGCAATGTGGTGGATGACATCCGTGACCGGATCACCCATGTACTCCGCGGCCAGGATCACATGACCAACACCACCCGTCAGGTCTTACTGTACGAAGCGCTGGGAGCTCCCTTGCCGGTCTTCGCTCACATGCCGCTCACCCTCGACCTGAAAAAAGCCAAGATCTCCAAACGCAGCCATGGTGAAATCGTCGCCGTTCATTTTTATAAAGAGCATGGTTTTATCCCCTGGGCATTCTGCAACTTCCTGGTCCTGCTCGGGTGGTCGCCGGGTGACGACAAAGAGATTTTCTCCCGCGAGGAACTCATTGAGGCCTTTACCCTGGAGCGGATCAACAAATCCAACTCCATCTTCAATTACCGCAAGGGAGACGAAAAGTTCTTCACCGACCCCAAGGCCATTTCCATCAATGAGCAATATCTGCGGACCATGGATATTGGCGCGCTTGGCGACATGGTCCAGGAGGTACTGGAGAAAGAAAATCTCTGGGACGCATCCTATGCAGGAGAGAGGAAGGAGTGGTACCTGCACACCCTGGACCTGATCCGCGACCGTTTTCACACCCTCAACGATTTTGCCACTCTGGGCCGCGCCTATTTTTCCGATGACTTCCAGGTTGAGACCAAACCGCTGCAAAAAAATCTACTCAAATTCCCAGAGCTTCAACAATGGCTGCCCCTGCTCGCCGACCGTTATCAGGCCCTGGAACACTTTACTGTCGAAGAGACCGAGCGGGTGGCAAAAGAGCTGGCCGAAGAGAAAGGCGTTAAACCCGGTGTCATTGTCAATGGCATGCGCACAGTGGTCACAGGACAACTGGCCGGAGCCTCCATGTATGATATTCTCATCACCCTGGGACGGGAAAAGGTTATCCAGCGGCTTCGTGATGTTGATAAGTTCTTTTGATGACAATCTCGTAAAAAACTCAAAAAAGTCTGTCATTTCGAGTGACAGCGAGAAATCTTATTATTCAGCCAGTGGATATTATTAAGATTTCTCCCGATGGTCTCGCAAAAAGTCGAAAAAGCCTGTCATTTCGAGCGGCAGCGAGAAATCTTGCTTAGTAACAGGTTGGTACTATTAAGATTTCTCCCGCTGGTCGAAATGACAACAGGGGAATTTGGACTTTATGCGAGACAATCTTAATTAGCCACTGGAAAGAAATGGGCCATTCCGATGGCCCAAGCGGCATAATGAGCTCTAAAAGAGAAGGCAAAAAATCAAATCTTTTGGCATAGAGCTGGATAAATAAATCAGGTTAAGAAGATCATGACAGACAACAGCGAAAACACACCCGATACAAGACCCCTTGATTTTATCAGACAGATCATTGCCGAAGACCTGCGTTCAGGTAAACACAAGCAGCCGGTAACTCGTTTTCCGCCCGAGCCCAATGGTTTTCTCCACATTGGCCATGCCAAATCCATCTGCCTCAACTTCGGCATTGCTCTTGAGAATAGCAGCTGCTGCCACCTGCGCTTTGATGACACCAATCCCAGCAAGGAAGAATCCGCCTATGTTGAGTCCATCAAACGAGATGTTAAATGGCTTGGCTTTGACTGGGGCCAAAACCTCTTCTATGCCTCTGACTATTTTGACCGGCTTTATGAATATGCTGTCCAGCTGATCAAACTGGGCAAGGCTTACGTCTGCGAACTCTCTGCAGAAGAAATTCGGACCTACCGTGGCACCCTCACCGAGCCAGGCAAAGAGAGTCCATACCGGAACCGGACCATTGAGGAGAACCTGGATCTTTTCCAACAGATGAAGGATGGTGATTTTGATGAAGGCAGCCGGGTCCTGCGTGCCAAAATTGATATGGGCTCCCCTAACCTGAACATGCGCGACCCGGTTATCTATCGAATCCTTAAAGTCGCCCACCATCGCACCGGAGATACCTGGTGCATCTATCCCATGTACGATTACACCCACTGCATATCCGATGCCATTGAGGGGATAACCCACTCTCTCTGCACCTTGGAGTTCGAAGACCACCGTCCTCTCTACGACTGGTGCCTCGACACCCTGAAGACGCCATGCCATCCCCGGCAGATTGAATTTGCCCGGCTCAATCTCACTTATACCGTCATGAGCAAACGCAAGATCCTGCAGCTGGTGCAGGGCAATTACGTTCAGGGTTGGGATGATCCACGCATGCTCACCATCTCCGGCCTGAGAAGACGGGGATATCCAGCATCAGCCATCCGCAAATTCTGCTCTGATATCGGCGTTGGCAAGAAAGAAAGCTGGATCGACATGAGTGTACTGGAAAATGCTGTACGCGATGATCTGAATGAGACAGCGCCCAGAGTGCTGGCCGTGCTCAATCCCCTGAAGGTGATCATTGACAATTATCCGCCAGGGCAAAGCGA
This sequence comes from Pseudomonadota bacterium, assembly GCA_043826415.1. Taxonomy (GTDB): domain Bacteria; phylum Desulfobacterota; class Desulfobulbia; order Desulfobulbales; family Desulfocapsaceae; genus UBA2270. The sequence continues at coordinate 16,031 of JBDRQE010000034.1, read as the reverse complement.
AGAGATGGAGGCCCAGAATCATCCACAGAAACCGGAGATGGGCAGCAGGACAATTCCCTTCTCCCGGGAGATCTATATTGAGCGAGAGGATTTCATGGAAAATCCGCCTAAAAAATTCTTTCGTCTGGGACCAGATCGTGAGGTCCGTCTACGTTACGGCTATTTTATCCGCTGTGTTTCCGTGATCAAAGATACAGTAACAGGAGAAATCACAGAGATCCACTGCACCTACGATCCCGAAACGCGTGGCGGTTCCTCACCGGATGGCCGCAAGGTCAAAGGTACCATCCACTGGGTCTCTGCAGCCGACGCCATTCAGTGTCCGGTACGGCTCTATGACCGCCTGTTTTTAAGCGAGAACCCAGACGCGGACAAACAGGTGGACTTCAAGGAGCACCTGAACCCCAACTCCCTCACCATTCTTGATAACTGCCTGCTCGAACCATCCCTGGCACAGGCACAGGCAGGAGAATGCTTTCAGTTTGAACGCCATGGCTACTTCTGCGCCGATCTGATTTCCTCTCAGCCGGGAGCACCGGTTTTCAACCGAACAGTCACCCTGAGGGATTCCTGGATAAAAGTGGAAAAACAGTAAGGGGCTGCATCTGAAACAACTGGAGATCAATGACGCAGCGGCTGTTTTGCAGAGTTTTTTCCCACAAATCTGGTTTTTTTCTCTCATTTACCCCCGATATCTGCTCACAATGAAAGGGCTACGTGTCATTTTGCACCAATTTTTGTCACATATTTCAAAAAAAGGTAAATATATTTCTTGACGCATTTTCCTAATATCTTTACTTTGTACTAAACGTTCTTTCTGAACTGCATTAATTTATTTGTACCTGTCAGGGTATACCAACATTTTTCACAACCGATCAAATAATCGAACACCCGTAAGCCGTTGTAAATAAATAACTATAACATTTTTCTATCGTAGACGGCATAAGGGGCCGTAAAGAAATAGATATAAATGTAATGGTTATTTTTTAACGGCCCCTAAACAAGAGAGAAAGGAGTTCCCTTGAAAAAGAAAATACTTGTAGCCAATCGCGGAGAAATTGCCATCCGCATCATGCGGGCTATCCAGGAATTAGATTATGAAGCCGTGGCAGTTTATGAAACCCCAGATAAAGATTCACGCCATATCCGCCTTGCCAGTGAAGCCATTCTGCTTGGTGACGGACCACGCTGCGACTATCTGAATATTGACAAGATCATCAAAGCTGCCAAACACACAGGGGCCTGTGCCATTCATCCAGGTTACGGCTTTCTTGCCGAAAATCCGGACTTTGCCAAGGCCTGTGAAGACGCAGGCATCATCTTTATCGGTCCCACCTCTGAGGTGATCTCCAATCTGGGGAACAAGGTTATCGCCAGAAGGATCATGGCCGAGGCCGGAATACCAATGGTGCCAGGGACCCCGAACCTGTCTGCAGGAGAAGATGGAATTCAGGAAGCTTTGGCTTTTGCCGGGGAATATGGCTACCCTATCATGCTCAAGGCCACCTGCGGAGGCGGCGGGCGCGGAATCAGACTCATTGAGTCAGATGCACAGATGCGCAAAGAAATCCCGGTAGCCCGTTCCGAAGCCAAGGCCGCTTTTAATGATGAATCGGTCTATCTGGAAAAAGTGGTGGTTAACCCCAAGCACGTGGAGGTTCAGATCATTGCCGACAAGGAAGGCACCACTATCCACCTGGGCACCCGTGACTGCTCCATCCAGCGCCGAAACCAGAAGCTCATCGAGATTGCCCCCTCCATGATTGGCGACAAAGAGCTTCTCGACAAGATCTGTCAAACTGCGGTCAAGGCTGCAAAGGCTTCCAACTATACCAATGCCGGCACCGTAGAATTCCTGATCGACAAGGACTTCAACTACTATTTCATGGAGATCAACACCCGTGTCCAGGTTGAGCATACCGTAACCGAGATGATCACCGGCATTGATATTGTCCGCACCCAGATCAAGCTGGCACTGGGCAAGCCCCTTTCCTTCACTCAGGACGATGTCCAGTTACGGGGTCACGCCATCGAGATGCGGCTCAACGCTGAAGACCCCCAGGCGGATTTTATGCCGGAAGGCGGCAAGACTGTTTCGGTATATCGTTCACCAGGCGGCTATGGAGTTCGTCTAGACGGTTTTGTCTATCAAGGTTATACCATTCCCCAGGTGTATGACTCCCTGCTGGTCAAGCTGACGGTTCATGGCTTTTCCTGGAACGAAACCGTGTGTCGCTTACGCCGCTGCTTACAGAATTTCGAGATTTCCGGTCCTAAAACCACGATCCCTTTTTATCTTAACATCGTCCAGGATCCTGATTTCATAAAAGGTGATTTTAACACCTCTTTCCTGGATACCCATCCTCAACTCTTTGAGTATAAGGAAACACCCAATGAGGCAGAGAAGCTGTCCAAACTCATTGCCGAGATCCATCATCGCGGCATGAACCCATACGCTCTGTAAACGAGACAAGTAGCCGCTATATCGCTAAGACTTGCTAACTATATTTCAGATATTCTTTGTATTGCATAGGGCCTCTGCCCGAGAATACACATGAAGATGATGTTACCCCCACGAGGATAAATTATGGAACGAATTATACAGGGAATGGCCCCCAGCGAGGTAGTCGCCCAACTCAGAAAAGCTGACGGCTACTACATCACCAATACGGCCCGCGATCTCTCTCAATCTGACTTTAAGAATCGTATACTGCTGCATACCGACATACTGGCCGCACCATCCCGTGAACGCGCCGGCTATTTTTCACTGGAGATCACCGGGGGTGCCTCAATTCATGTGGATATCCTCCGCAAACAGGTTGATCCGTTTCTCAAGCTTGAACTCCTGCGGGAAAAGATGCCCAACACCATGTTTCAGACCTTGTGTCGCGGGGTGAATCTCTTTGGCTATCGTCCTTATCCGCAGAATGTTATCCGTTTTACGGTTCGCGAATTCGCTAAATATGTTGATGTATGGCGAACCTTCGACTTCATGAACCATATCCCTAACATGCAGGCGGTATTTGAGGAAGTGGCCAAGGCCGGTAAGATCAATGAGCCTTGCATCTGTTTTTCCACCGGTCCGGAACATACCGACGACTTCTATATTAAGAAGGTGAAGGATATCCTCGACGTTACCGGCTCGGATATTATTCTCTGTATCAAAAATCATGGCGGCCTGGGATCACCGCAACGTATCGGACAACTGGTCGATGCCATTAAACAGCACTATCCGGATATCCCGATCCACTATCATGGTCATAATACCGATGGGAATGATATCGGCCGGATCGCCGCCGCTGTCATCAATGGCGCGAGCATTGTTGATGCCAGCGACTCCTCCATGACCGGATATTACGGCCCTCCTCCAAGTCTCACGGTTATCCAGACCCTGAAAGAACTTGGTTACACCGCCGTGGGGCTGGATGAAGATGCCGTAATTGAGACCTCAGAGGTCATCCGCGACCAACGCCAGTATTACGCGGCCTTTGAGTCCCAGATCAAAGGATTTCAACCCACCGTGCAGATTCACAAGCTCCCTGGCGGTGCTATGGGTTCCAGCCTGGAGCAGGCAGCAAAAGGCGGCTTTCTCGACAAGATGCCGGATATCCTGCACAAAGAATTACCCAGAGTCCAGAAAGAGCTGGGCAACTACTGGTCGGTAACCCCTGGTTCCCAGATCCTGTGGACCACTGCGGTTGCCAATGTCCAGGGAGGAGAACGCTACGGCAATCCATCCGGCGACCTGCGTAACCTGCTCCTTGGCAAATATGGCCCCTTTCCTTTTTACCAGCCGGAAGAGTGGATCTACGAAAAAGTCCTCGGCGCCGACTGGAAAACAGTGTTGGAGCAGGAAGGAGGAATGGACGAGATTGAGGACATGGATCTCGAGCATGAACGTACAACCCTGAGCGAAAAAATCGGCGTTGAACCCACAGATCAGCAACTGGTCCTCTACCTGCAACACCCCAATGATGCCGTCAACTTTTTCAAGTTTGAGGAAAAATTTGGCAAGGTTTATGTTCTGCCTCCGTCCATATTTCTGCATCAGGGTAAATTTATCGAGGGATCTACCCTTTCCTTTACCGATCATTTCGGCAAAGAGCACGTCATCGAGATTGGCCCTTCCATGGTCAACGAGGATGGCGAGTCCACTGTCTATCTCAATGTGGATCATCATCAGCGCATTTACTCCTTTGCCCCCGAGGCCAAAGCGGGAGTAGCTGCGGCCGCCACTGTCCTTTCCAAGGAAGAGATCCAGACCCTTGCCAAGAATGGTGATATTCGTGCCCCTTTTGCTGGAAACATCTGCGAGATAAGCGTCAAGGAAGGCCAGGAAGTGGCAGCCGGTGAGCAGGTGGCCATGATGGAGGCCATGAAGATGCAAACCCCTGTGGTCAGTCCCATTGCCGGCATTGTAACCACCATATCAGTCAAGGTGGGAGATGCAATCAAACCAGGTGCTAAAATTGCAAAGGTTGATATTGACGAATAATACTTTTGCTTCCAGACCGTTCAGGATCTAATCATAAAAGCCCCTTCATGCAGAGCCATGAAGGGGCTTTTATGATTTTAACGATGATGCGGCTCTGCCGTGAAGCAGGGAGGATTCAATGAAGGTACTTCTTGTCAGTACAGACGGATTCGAAGATACTGAGCTGCTGGTTCCCTACTATCGATTTCTTGAAGAGGGAATAGAGATCGACATCGCCTCAATCAATACCGGGCCGATTGTCGGTAAGCACGGATATCATGTTATAACCACTCGCACCTTGGCCGAGATTGATTCCTCCTTGTATGACATCCTGATCCTGCCGGGGGGCAAGGCCCCAACTCTCCTTCGCCACAACGAGAAGATGCTCGACCTTGTCCGGCAGTTCTTTAAAGATGGGAAAACAGTGGCTGCCATTTGTCATGGTCCACAAATCCTGGTTTCGGCAGGAGTATTGACAGGCAGAAGGGCCACCTGCTACCGGAGCGTAGCAGAAGAATTAGAGGAAGCAGGATGTACCTATAGTGATGATCAGGTAGTGGTCGATGACAACCTGATCACCTCACGGATGCCGGCAGACCTGCCTGCATTTATGCGGGAGCTCATGAGGAAATGCCGAAAACCAACAGGGCTGGACAAGAAAAAACTGGCACTCATTCATATTGTCAAGCGGGACCTTCATCTCTCAGACCAGGAATATCGGGACATCCTGCAACAGGTAACAGGCGTCCGCTCGGCCAAGGATCTGGACGAGACAGCCTTCAACCGTTTGCTCCGCTATTTTGCCCGGAGCAAACAGTATCAGCTCAACCCCTATGGCCTTACCTTCAGACAGAAATATTTCATCAAGCATCTCCTGGAAGATCTCCACTGGGACGAAGACCATTTCCACAATTTTCTGAAAAAATATTACCAGAAGAATGCACTCGACGAGCTGTCCAAGGGAGATGCAAGCAAGGTTATTGAATCATTAAAAAATATCATAAAGCACACTGTCAGGAACAACCAGTCTGGCAGTTAATACGAATGGGTGAATACTTTTCTGTTCACTCATCGGACTGCAACTTTGACAGTGCTCGCCTGGGGACCATTATCCCCGGCCTCCTCGTGAAAGCGGACAATGTCGCCAATGGTCAGGGCATCGAAATCCATATTGAGAACGCTGTTACGGTGGAAATAAATCTCCCGGTCATCCAGCGTAGTGATAGTTCCATAATCTTCCATGGGAAAGAGTTCACTGATCCGCCCTTGAGGTACCTCCTCATGCACCTTAACGTCCCCCTTTCGCTTGCAAGAGTATTCATCCAGTTTGCGATCGGCGGCATTAAAGGCATCGCGAAGGGAAAGAAAGACATCTTCAGCCTCTTTATGCTGGGGAGATGGTTCCCGGTTGACGACAAACTTTCCTTCCGGACAGCTGATATCAATTCTGGTCTTGAAGAGCCCTCCCTTTTGATGACGTTGGGCCGGAGCCTCAACGACTATGTGGCAACTGATGATCTCGGGATGGTGAGTGGTTAATTTATCGACCCGTTTTCGGATATCCGCATCAATTTTCTCGGATGTTTCCATATTGCGAAAGGTGATCTGTAATGGGACTTGCATAGCTTTCCTCCGAAGATACTGGGTTTATAATCAAATAAAGATGAGCTGTTTTGCTTACCATCTGTCAATCTATGCACGGGTGAGCGGGACAAAGGACACGGGTAAGACATTTCTGGTTGTAAGCACCCCTGTCTCGTCTTTTTCCAGTACCTGCAGTTCCTGCGGCATATAGGGCATCCCCACGGGAATGACCAGTCTTCCGCCCGGCCTGAGCTGTTCCTTTAAGGCGGGCGGGACGTGAGCGGCAGCGGCGGTGACAATGATGCCGTCATAAGGGGCATGTTCGGGCCAGCCATTGTAGCCATCGCCCTGCTGCACCTCCACGTTTTCATATTCCAGTTTCTGCAGCAGTTCTGCCGCAGCTTCAGCCAGGGCAGGGATGATCTCAATGGTGTAAACCTTTCTGACCAGCAGGGAAAGGATAGCGGCCTGGTATCCTGAGCCGGCGCCTACCTCCAGGATCACATCTTCCTTCTGCGGACAGAGGAGATCCGTCATCAGGGCGACAATAAAGGGTTGAGAGATGGTCTGCCCCTTGCCGATGGGCAGCGGACAGTTCTCATAGGCCATTGCCTTCAGGGCAGGCGGCACGAAATCCTGCCGCAACACCTTGCCCATGGCAGCCATGACCTCGGGCCGCAGGGAGGAACGGCCGGTATATCCTCTGGTGGACGAACACTCAAGCTCAATGATCTGGAGCATGGCATCGATTTTTTCCCTGTAGACCATATTCTCTTCAACCACCTCCCGCTAATCAGTTCCATTACAGCCATCAACCAGGGGCCCCTTCGCGTGCGCCCGCTCTTCATCTTAATGCCTGTGAAAAGATGCTCCGCTCATCAGAGCCAGGCTGCTATTCGCGGATCCAGGTCAGGCGAATGCTTTTTTCTCCATCACCGTAGGTAAATGAAAGATCCCCTTCATACGCATGCTTAAAGGCCTCACCAATACGCCTGGCCAGATGAATTCCGGTGGTAGTGATCAGCGTATGATCCTCTTCCGTGGTAATGGCCATCAGCCGCTCCATCGGATGTTCACCCTTTTCCAGGGCCTCAAGATTGCTGACCAGATTGAGCATCTCCTCACGATGGACATCGAAAAAGGTGCCTTTGATCTCCACATAACCGGCCGGGAAACTGTCCTTGATGCGCTGACAGGCCGGACAAACAATGACATTGCCATTGCCACCCGGCTCCACCCATGCCCACCGACCATTCAGGAACACAACATTGCATTCACTGCAGACCGTAGGCTCCGGCCATTTTCCCAGCTCCTCATAGGTGTCATGACGTTCCTGCTGGATCAACTTATCCTGTCTTCCCTGTTTTTGATCCATACTGCCTTGTTTTTTCCGGCTCATAAAAAACCTCCTTTCACATTGTCCTTGGCCTTTCATCTGCGCCTTCATCTTTGAAGAAGCACCCTCTGACAAGCGGTTGACTGGATTTCATACCTCCTTCGCCCTATCCGGCTCCTCTCTTTGTTAAAGTATACATCTAAATACGGGTACAGATGCAAGGAGATAAATAAATAAGGATATAAATTTATCCTGAACTCTTGTCTGAGATGCCATCTGGAATATAATCGTTGATGGATGCCTTCGATATCGCTAATCCCTCCCGGCAAAAAGGCTTATATGGCTTCGCTCTTGTTTTTTATAGTGATCACATGATATGCCATAAAGAAGATGGTCTCGTAAAAAGTACAAATTACTCCAATGTCATTTCGACCATCGGGAGAAATCTTAATGGTATCCACTGGTTGAGCAGTAAGATTTCTCACTGTCACTCGAAATGACAGACTTTTTTTGAGTTTTTACGAGATTGTCAAAGAAGACACTCTCTTTTTGTTACCTGACATTTCTTTCAAAATACAAGAGATGTCAAAAGTACGAAATTTTGTGAGAGGAGGCAACGAGTCTTATGTCACCAATGACCAAGAGCCCATCTGAACAGACAATTGCTGAAATTTTTTCCCTCGCTGGTATCAGCATCAACGGCTCACGCCCCTGGGACATCCAGGTCTACAACCCGGAATTCTACGACCACACTCTCTGTGGTGGCTCTGTGGCCCTAGGAGAATCCTATATGGCCGAATGGTGGGACTGTCTCTCCCTTGATCAGTTCTTTTTCCGCGTCCTGAGACACGACCTTGACCTCAAACTCAAAACATCCCGGTCAGCTCTTCTCTGCAGCATCAAAGCCACCCTTTCCAATTGCCAGAACAAAAGAAAGGCAGGCTGACAGACTACCGAAGTCATCGTTATCCAACAGAAATCAACGATAGAGCTCCGGTTCAAGAATCCGGTCGATAGTCAGGCGGGCTGAGACCAAGGGAGCGATAAAGGTATTGGCCATGTCGTGTTCTTCATCCCGCTTACGCGAAAGAAAAGTGATACGATCCTGCATCCGGTCACGCTGGAAGCGAAGATACGCCGGGCTTCGAGACGGTTTATATTTACGGTCAAAATCTGCGCCGAAATAGTCGTTGCCATTTTTGGGCACCAGAAGTCCCTTAAAGGTGCGCCACTCGCGCCATTGAATATTCCCCCGCACCAGTGCAGTGACAATGGCCAGCGATAACTCTTTAGGGATGTCTTCCAGTTCTTCTCCCACTCCAAAAGCGTGAGTATTCATAATAAAACACTCACACCCCATCTTGAAGAGTTTACGAAACTGCTCACAGTCTTCCAGCAGGGAATGGACCCGGAAGGGATTGGCAAAGGGCTCGATGACCAATTTTTCCAACTCCATGATATCAACATTTTCCACTCCCTTGGCCCGCATGGTGGAAAGTGAAGCGCCCATGGCCACAGCCAGTGAACTGCTCGTAACTTTGGAGATTGGCGGCAGACTTGTATCCTTCTGCAGCCAGATCAGGATACCCGGCCGTTCACAGTGTCCGGCATGGCGAAACATATCCCGGCTCTTCAAACAACGACCGTTGTTATTACGCACATCCCCATGCACCATCCGTTTCCCGCCATCAGACATGGCCATAACCCCGACATTCTGGGACGAATAGAAATATTTGAGCTGCGAGTCATCACCGGTAACCGCATCGGTCTTATCAAATAATGAGGGCTCCAGGGCCACTGAGAAATCCCGCTCCAGATCAATAAGAAAGGCATCGTCGTGGATCACGGTGACCTTTTCCTCCGCAGTCAGCATGCCCTCATGATCCAGGCTGTTAGTGATTGAGGATTTTCCCGATCCGGAAAGACCAAAAACAGCCACCGGCGGCATATTACCGATCTTCTTGATGCCACCATGACAGGCCACCATATTATGGCGCACCCCGATGGTCCAGGCCAGGGTCAGTGTTCCCTTTTTTCGTTCCCCGAAATACCTCAGCCCGAGGATGGCGATACAGTTAGTCATCTCATCAATGATAACACAGCCGTTCGGATAATCCGGATGGCTCCATTCAGGATCGGCAAAAGCAATGATATCAGGCTCGTTGATGATCCGTGATTTGGCGTAAATATCACTCCAGGGCTTGATAAAGGGACAGAAATTTATTCCCCAGTCAAGCATGTTTTTGGCATCGGTGGCAGGACTCAGAAGATGGGCCTTGATCATGAAATCAGCGTGCAGTCCTATCACCCCTTCCAGGTGTAGAGCCGGCCGTTTATTAAACTGATAAACCGCCTCACGCAGCAGGGCCTGAATCCTGTCACTCTGATTCTTGTCAAAGGTACGCACCAGGAGACGGGCACGGGCGGTGCGTCCGACAACAGACCCATCGTTGGATACCAGCACAACTGCATCCTCGGGAAGACCGAACTGACCAGGATTGTACATGGGCTGGGAGGTGGCCACGATCTCTGGTTGACGAAGCGAGAGTTCATACAAGTCGGCCATGGAAGTCTTGTAAACTGAATTAGCATACAATCCTGTCTCGATGATGGCCCGCCAGGGGGAAAGAGGAATCTGTTGCACGGTTGCCATAAATATTTTTCCTTTATCAGTTGCAGGGGATACAGCAGGGAGAAATCAGCGGCGAAAATGTACTCTATATACGAACAATGGTAAGTGGAAGCAACCTTTGATGTCAAGTATTTATCGACAACATTCTGCTTCAATCCTTGCAATACAATGGTATTTCATAATATAAACCAACTATGATGGTCTCGCAAAAAGTCGAAAAAGTCTGTCATCCTATGCTTGCCGACTGTCATCTCGACTGCAGGGAGAGATCTTTATCCACATGGTTGAAGATTCCTCACATGCGTTCGGAATGACAAAGGGAAGAGTAAATGTCATTTCGAGTGACAGCGAGAAATCTTATTCCTCAACCAATGGATACTATTAAGATTTCTCCCGCTGGTCGAAATGACAACAGGGAAATTTGGACTTAAAAACCATGCAGGACACCTTCTGATTTCAGAAAAAGGAATGATCGAGAACATTGAAACAAGCCTTTAACGCCACCCCCTTTTTTTGTAGGCTCAGCGCACAAAGCAGATCTTCAACATAAGGATTTCAAACCATGCCTTCGCATCTCCGTAACATTTCCCGTATCGCACCCGTCTTTCTCCTAGGGCTTTTATTCCTCCTTTCCGCCTGTGATACGGCAGAAAAACAGGGTACCGCCGGACAAGGCGACAAACCTATACAGGAAATCCTGATCTATTGCGGTATCACCATGGCCCAACCGGTAATGGAGATTGCCGCCATGGTGGAAAAGGAAAAAAACTGTACGGTCAAGATCAGTTACGGTGAGTCGGAGTGGCTTAAAAATACCAGCCTGGCAACACGGGTCGGTGATATATATTTCCCGGGAGCGCCTTCATATCTGCAATCGATGATCAAAGATGGAACGGTTAAAAAGACTGTTGAGGTGGGGCAGAACAGAATTGTCCTCATGGTGCAGAAGGGTAACCCCAAGCAGGTCCAGCCGGATCTCAGGCAACTTCTCAGAAAAGACCTGCAGATCGTGCTGGGAACCGCCGACGCCGGGTCCATCGGCAGAGAGACACAGTACAATCTGGACAAACTGGGTATCTACAAACAGGCTATCGATAAGGCCCTCTATCTGACAGCCGATTCAAAGGGACTGGCCCAGGCCCTTCGCTCCAAAGATGCGGACGTGGTGGTCAACTGGCGGGCAGTAGCCACCTTCAAGGACAACATTCAATATATGGACACTCTTCCTCTTCCCGATGAACAGACGGAAAAACGTCTTCTAGTCATGGGCCTTTTGAGTTTCAGTAAACATACAGACCTGGCCGAATATTTTCTGGCCCGCTCCAGCTCAGATGAAGGTCGGGCAATTTTTAAAAAATATGGCTTTTAACTCCCTGTCCAAATGATACGCGCAACCTTTAAAGAACCGATCACCAAGCAGGTTTTTTTACTGATTGGTGTTTTTTTAGCTGCCCTGGTTTTCATTGTTATCGGCCAGAGCCTGATGCATAAAGAGCTTATTGCTCTTAATTCCCTGCGCAAGAATGAGCTGGCAAAAATTGAAATGAGCTATCTCATTCATATTGAGCTGCAAAAGATTCAATCGTTATTTCAAAATATGTCGTTGTGTAAAACAGAATATGAGCTGGATTTTTTCAGCAATCAGATCATCACCACCATCAAAAATATCCAGAATTTCATTGGGGTCATCGGCGATGGCGGAACTGCCACCTATACTTACAAAGTGAATTTCGGCAATGAAGAGGAAATTAAACGCAATTTCACCTACCGTAATTTACAGAAAAGCGAAATCAATCTCGATGTTTTTGAACTGACGAGCAAGGTCAATGACCTGGTCAAACATGAACTGAATTTTAAAAAACTGATTCTGCAGAAAATTGATCTGGAAGGCAAAATCAAACTACCTGAGATTGATCAAAAAATTCTTTTTTTCTACAAGGGCGTTGATCCTTACTTCCAACGAATTTTTGAAAACTCGTATCGTATATATTTTACCGCTCAGGCCGAAATGCAGCGGCTTCATGATATTGCCAATGCGACCGAAAAACAATACTGGCTCCGATTTTATCTGGCCTGCGCCTTTACCGCTCTTCTCATTAGCGGCCTGACCGGCATGGTTCTGGTAAATATCGGCCGGATTCTCAAAGAACGCAACACCATTCAGGACGAATTGAAGAATACCAACGAAAATCTTGAGCAGACTATACTGGAGCGCACCTGGAAGCTGCAGGATGAGGTTGAAGAAAGACAGAAGGCCCAGGAGAAGGAACATCAGCAGGCACTATTCCTGAAAACCATCATCGACTCCCTGGCCCATCCGTTTTATGTGGTTGATGTGGACACCTATGAAATCCAGATGCTCAATGATTATGCCCGGCAATTAAATGCAGAACAGACCCAATATTGCTTCAGCCTGACTCATCAGCGGAAACTACCCTGCGGCGGGGACGAACACCCCTGTCCGATCATGGAAGTAAAAAACAGCGGCCAACCAGTGACCATGGAACATACCCATTATGATCACGCGGGCAACAAGATTTACGTTGAGGTGCATGGATATCCCATTTTTGACGAGGAAGGCAGAATCTGCCAGATGATAGAGTACAGTCTGGACATAACCAGGAAAAAAATGGCGGAAATCGCCCTGGAAGAGACCAACAGAAATCTTGAAACCATTATCCATGAACGGACACTGAATCTTGAAGAAGAGATCGGCAGGCGGCAGGAGATGCAGGTCAAGCTCCAGGAGAGCGAGCATTATTATCGAACGCTCATCGAGAGCAGCAACGACCTTATTATTATTATTGACGCTACCGGACACGTGACCTATGTCAGCCCCTCTTCTCAGAACATACTGGGATATCCAGCGGAATCGCTGGAGGGAAAAAGCCTCTATGATTATCTGCATCCTCACGATATCCGTTTTGGCAAGGAACAGTTCAGCATTTTTCTTGCCTCCCTGGAGCATGGTCAACGCCTGGAACATCGAGTCCTTGCCGCTGATGGCCAGTATCGGGTTCTGGAATCTTCTTTCCGCAATCTTTTTGCCGACAACACGATCCATGGCCTCTTGCTGACGGCTCGCGACATCACCGAAAAACGAAAAGCGGACGCCTTGATGCGAAAACTGCAGCTGGTAATCGAGCAGAGTCCCAACAGTGTTGTTATCACCAACAAAGATGGCATTATTGAATATGTCAATCCTCAGTTTGAATTGGTGACCGGCTACAGTCGCTCGGAGGTTCTGGGCGAGAATCCAAAGATCCTCAACAGCGGCCTGACACCGCAGGAAACGTATAATGAGATGTGGAGCGCCATAACAAATGCTCAGGTATGGCAGGGTGAATTTGTTAATCGCAACAAAAAAGGAGATATCTATTATGAAAACGTGGTCATCGCCCCCCTGAAAAACGAATATGGCGAAACCACCCATTATGTGGCCATGAAGGAAAATATCACTGAATTAATAAAGGCGAGGCAACAGGCGGATGCTTCAAACAAGGCCAAGTCACAATTTCTCTCCCGCATGAGCCATGAATTGAGAACTCCGCTGAACGCCATCAACGGTTTTTCCATGCTGCTGATGGGCAGCAAAACGCATCCGCTGAGTCCGCGCCAATTGCAACAGGTCTCGCAGATCAATACTGCCGGGCATCACCTGTTGGAGCTTATCAATGAAATTCTGGATCTGTCCCGGATTGAATCTGGGCGCATGTCCCTTTCCATTGAACCGATTTCATTGATGGATGGTCTGCAAACCTGTCTGCCCCTGGTTGAATCACTGGCCTCTCATAATAACATCACCATTCATATTGACGATTCCGCCATGAGCTTACCCCTGATCAGGGCGGATCTTACCCGGTTCAAACAGGTCCTGCTCAATCTGTTATCCAATGCGATCAAATACAATCGGCCCGGCGGCACAGTAACCATTACCGCGGCAGATGAAAAAGGCATGGGTTGTATCAGGGTGATCGACACCGGCATCGGCATTCCCAAGGAAAAACAGAGGGAAATTTTTGTCCCCTTTTCCCGCCTCGGCCAGGACCACACTGCCATTGAAGGAACAGGCATCGGCATGACCATCTCCAAACAGCTGGTTGAACTCATGCAGGGGACCATCGACCTGGAAAGCATTCCTGATGAGGGAACTACGTTCCAGATCTGCCTGCCGCTGGCCGATCAAGGAGCAGAAAAAAAACACACTCCCCCTCAAATGACTGTCCATGCTGGAACTGCTCCCACTGCCGCCACTATTCTCTACATTGATGATAATGCCGCCGGCATTGCCGTCATGCGTGAGGTTATGGCCCAGTGGCCGCACTATTCACTGGTGGTGAGGAAAACAGCGAAAAAAGGAATCCAGGCAGTGACAATCCTTAACCCCGATCTCATTATCATGGATATCAATATGCCGGACATGTCCGGCATCGAGGCTTTTACAGTCCTGCAACAGAATTCGGCAACCCGGAATATTCCGGTTATCGCCCTGAGTGCGGACACCCTGCCGGATACGGCTGAAAGGTGTCGTGAACTGGGATTTTATGACTATTTTGTCAAACCGGTGGATGCACAGGTTCTGCAGGCCGTTCTCGCAGCGGCCCTACACCAGATCAACCATGAAACGACCAGGAGTATCAATGACGACCTCGCTTGATGCCGAGTTGAAGCAATCCAATATTCTTATTGTCGATGACAATCCGGCCAACATCTCCCTGCTGGAGTGTATTCTTGAAGATGAGGGATACGAGCAGTTCACTTCAACCATTGACCCACGCATGGTGCTGCCGCTCTGTCAGCAGGATGACTTTGACCTGATTCTCCTGGATATCCGCATGCCGTACATGAGCGGCCTGGAGGTTATGCAGCAACTGCGTGACCAGTTAACGGACGATTATCTCTCCGTTCTGGTATTAACCGCGCAGACCGATATGCAGACGCGGCAGGAGGCGTTAAAACTGGGTGCCAAGGATTTTGTCACCAAACCCTTCGAGCAGTGGGAAGTAATGCTTCGTATCCGAAATCTGCTGGAGACTCGGCATTTCTACAAGAAACAGCTGATTCGGGGCGATGTCCTGGAAGAAGAGGTCAAGAGACGGACGGAAGAGATTCGCTCGGTCCAGCTCGAGATCATACGGCGCCTCGGTCTGGCGGGTGAGTATCGGGACAATGAGACCGGCGCCCATGTCGTGCGCATGAGCCGGATGGCCGAAATTATTGCCAGGGGGGCCGGCCTGGACAGTAAAATCTGCGAACTTGTGCTCTTCTCCAGCCCCATGCACGATATCGGCAAGATCGGCATCCCCGACAAGGTGTTGTTAAAACCCGGCCCGCTCGATGCTGACGAATGGGAAATCATGAAGAATCATGTCCGAATCGGCAAAGAGATCATCGGTGATTATCCGGCTGAGATCATGTGGATGGCTGGAACGATTGCCCTGTCACACCATGAACGCTGGGACGGCAGCGGCTATCCTCAAGGACTGAAAGGTGAGGATATCCCCATTTACGGCCGCATTGCCGCCATCAGCGATGTCTTTGACGCCCTGCTCTCCCGACGTCCTTATAAGGATCCCTGGCCACCGGAAAGAGCATTGCAGTTAATACAAGAGGAGGCGGGAAAACACTTCGACCCTCGCCTGGTACAGGTCTTTGTTGATAATTTTCACGCAATCATGGAGGTGCAGACAGCATTTGCAGATTAGGGGACGTTAAGAAATAACCATTATATTTTTTCTATTTCCTTACTTACGCTCAACGGCTTACTACCGTGGAAATACTTTTCATGTTTTTTAGTCATCCCAACCAATAAGAAAGGCCCTGCTTTATTGTAGATGCAGCACAACAAGAGGGGTCACAACAAGAGGGGTCAGGTCTTGCAATCCAACAATTGACCCTTTAAGATAAATGCATGGCAAGACCTTTGAGAATAGAACTGGCGGGTGGCCTCTACCATGTGACCTCTCGCGGTGATCGGCGCGAGGATATTTTTCTCTGCGAGGCGG
>JBDRQE010000033.1:0-7289 GCA_043826415.1 Pseudomonadota bacterium | reverse complement strand
CAGGAGTTTACCCCAGGCTTTGACACAGTGGATCACCAGAGGACGCTTCACTTCTGAGGCCATCTGCAACTGGGTCTTAAAGATGTCTTGTTGGCGGGAAAAATCAGTCCGGCAGCTCCTGTCCAGGCCGGTCTCGCCAATGCCAGCCGGAATCTGTTTCAGCAAATCATAAAGTCGTGTTTCCCATCCTTTCCCGAGGGCTTCGGCAAACCAGGGATGAACGCCCAGGAAAGGGATAAGCTCTGGCTCACTTGCTGCCAGAGCGACCACGGTCTGCCAGTCAGCTTCACAGGTGGCGTTGCACAGCATCCTGACAAGACCAGCGTCTCTGACCTGGGGCAGTCTTCTCTCCTGCAGATGGCAGTGGCTGTCAAGGTATCGGCAGGCCGGCGATGCCATTGTTATTCATTCCAGGAGAAGAGTCGAGCGGCGATGGTCAGGCAGATGAGGGTGGTGAGTACCAGTAGAAAGCATTCACCCTGGACATCGGCAAGCGTTGCCCCGTCATTCATGATTTTGCGCGCCCCGGTTAACAGGTGGCTCAAGGGGAAGATCCCGGCAATCCCTTGAATCCAGGAGGGAGAGCCTTCAAGGGAAAACCAGACCTCGGAGAGAAACATCATCGGCCAGGAAATGAAGTTGAGAATGCCGCTGGTGAACTCTTCGCTGGTGCCGCGGGCGGCCAGGACCAGGCCCATGGAGCAGAGGCTGAGGCCCCCCAGGAAAAAGATCATGGCCAGGGCGAGATAGCTGCCATGGACCTGGAAGTGAAAGATCAGGTTGGAGCCGATCCAGACGATGACAATGGTGAACATGATGAGAAAGATGCGGGAAAGCATCTGGGCACTGAGGTATTCCAGCGGGGTAAGGGGGGTGGCTTTCAGCCGTTTCAGGGCCCCGTTTTTACGATAACGGACCACCACATAGCCGACTCCCCAGAGGGCGGAAAACATCATGTTCATGCCCAGAATTCCCGGGAAAAGCCAGTCGATGTAGCGGATCTGGACGCCTTTGATAATCTCTTTTCTGGCCAGTTCCTCACTGTTTTTTACCAGGGAGGCGAGGAATATCTGTTCCGTGATATAACCGTTTGGAGAAGAATCATTGATCCAGTAGCGGTGTTCGGGGGACCGGCTGTCGAGCAGCAGGTCAATCTTGTGATGCTGCAGTTTCTGTTCTCCCTCTGCCTGACTGGAAAAATCAATGAACTGCAGATATCTTCCCTGTAAAAATGCCGGGGGAACTGTACTTTCCGTTCCCTGTATCTGAGGTGTATTGGTAAAGAGGCCAACCTTGAACTGTTGATGTTCCTTGCCTCCAAAGATGAGACCAAAGCCGACAATGATCAGGAAGGGAAAGGCAAAGTTCCAGCCAAACGCTGCCCGGTCTCGGAAAAACTCGTGATTTCTGGCCGTAAACATGGCCCACATGCGTTTGAAATTCATGATTTCTGAGCTCTCTTGTCCTCGTGTTCAATCATAATGGTCTTGTAAAAAGTACAGATTGCCATAATAGTCATTTCGACTATTGGGAAAAATCTTAATAGTATCCGCTGGTTGAACAATAAGATTTCTCGCTGTCGCTCGAAATGACATCTGCTCTTCCCTTTGTCATTCCGAACGTATGTGAGGAATCTTCAACAATGTGGATAAAGATCTCTCCCTGCAGTCGAGATGACAGTCGGCAAGCATAGGATGGCAGGCTTTTTTGAGTTTTTACGAGATTGTTCAAGCATGAATCAGTCCCGCAGCCCTTTACCGGTCAGACACAGGAAAACATCTTCGAGGTTCGATGAGTGGATCGCCATCTCGGTCAGGTCGATATCGAGGTGCAGCAATGTGTTCAGTCCTTCATGGATATGGGCGGTTTCCAGGACAATGGTCTTGTCACGCCGCTTCCAGCTAAAGGGCAGGGAGTCCATGTTCATTTTAAAGGCTGACTCGGGCAGGAGAATGGAGTTGCCCTGGCAATGGGTCTGAATCAGTCTTCTTGGGGTGTCCCAGGCAATGATACTGCCCATGTCCATGATCGCCACCTCGTCGCAGAGGTACTCCGCCTCTTCCATGGAGTGGGTGGTCATGATGATTGTCTTTCCTTCTTCTTTGATCTGGCGGACTATATCCCACAGGTTTCGGCGCGATTGGGGGTCAAGGCCGGTCGAAGGTTCGTCGAGGAAGACCAGATGCGGCCTGTTGACCAGGGCCAGGGCCAGCATCAGCCGTTGCAGCTGCCCACCGGAGAGTTGATCGTTCCGCCGTTTTAAAATGGGCGTGAGGTCGCAGCGCTCGATCAGGACTTGCAGGTCTTCCGGCTGTTGATACAGCTTGTGGAACGAGAGCAGAGTCTCCGCCACCGTCAGAAAATTGAGCAGCGAGGTGTGCTGGAACTGGATGCCGATCTCTTCACGGAATGATGCACTTCTGGGTTGCCCTTTGTAGAGGATCTCGCCACTGCTGGCGGAAATGATATCCTCAACGATCTCCATGGTGGTACTTTTACCAGCGCCATTAGGGCCCAGCAGGCCAAAACAGATGCCCTCTGTAACAGAAAAAGAGGCATCTGCTACTGCTTTAGTTTCTCCGAAGACCTTACAGAGATTAATGACTTCAAGGATTGTATTCATATCAACGTAATTTTCTGGATTGATCGAAATTTTTATATACCACAAGGCGATGATTTTATCTTTGGAATATTAATTTATTCCCCAAGGGTGTTGCCCCTTGGCTACCATGAGGGTCTGTCAGTTCTTCATCGTCAGATGTCTGCTCGAGTTGCGTACATGTTGCGGTCAAATATTCTCGAAAATCCATGAAATATACAAAAGTTATTTGCTAACCGGCGACTGTCTTTGATATGCTGACATAATTAAAATTAGAGCAGAATGGCTGGATCTTCTAAAAGAAAGGAGTTTTTTTGTATGATTTCCGGGACAGGAAAAAAAGCTCAAGGTATGAAAAAATACAGACTTTTATGCAGTTTTGCCTTGTTTGTTTTGTTGCAGCAGCCAATTGTGTCAGGGGCCGAGGAACAGGATCTGACCGGACTCAGTATTGAGGAACTGATGGCCCTCCAGGTCACTTCGGTTAGTAAAAAGGTGCAGAATTTTTCTGACAGTGCAGCTGCTATCTTTGTCATTACCAACGATGATCTGAGAAAATCCGGGGTGACCAATATTCCTGATGCCCTGCGCATGGTTCCCGGAATCAATGTGGCCCGCATCGACGCAAATAAGTGGGCGGTGAACAGCCGGTCGGCCAACAGCCGTTTTGCCGATAAACTGCTGGTCATGATCGACGGACGCAGTGTCTATACTCCGACCTACTCCGGTGTTTACTGGGAGGTGCAGGATGTCATGCTCGAAGATATCGACCGTATAGAGGTGATCCGCGGCCCTGGTGCCACTCTCTGGGGTGCCAATGCGGTAAACGGCGTTATCAATATTATTACCAAGCATGCAGTTGACACCTTGGGGGGGCTTGTTTCCCTGGGGGGCGGTAGCCAGGAGCAGGCCTTTGCCGGCGCCCGTTATGGGGCATCGTTTGGTGAAAACAGTTATGGTCGTTTGTATGCCAAAGGTTTTTCCAGAGATGAATTTCAGTATCCAGCAGGCGAAGATGCCAATGATGACTGGGACATGGCCCGTGGCGGCTTTCGTATTGATTCTGCATTGACAGCAAAAGACAGCCTCACTCTCCATGGCGATATCTATAGCGGTAACATTGACCAGCAGATAACAGTCCCCTCCTCAACCTGGTCTCTTCCTGGCGGCTTCTTCAGCAATATTGAGGACGATACGAATGTTTCCGGTAAAAACATGGTTGCCCTTTGGGAGCATGTGCTGTCCTCTGGATCGAAATTGACCCTGCAGGCCTATTATGACAGGACGGACCGCAATGAGGCCTTTGTCAAAGAAAAGCGGGAGAGCTTTGATGTTGAGTTGCAGCATCTCATCAAGGTCGGGGAGCGGAATGATGTCGTCTGGGGTGCGCGTTATCGCTCCAGCCGGGACGATTTCAGTATTGCAGATGTAGCCATTGTGACAATGGATCCGGATAGCAGCCAGGACAGTCTCTACAGTGCTTTTCTGCAGGATGAAATCATGCTTGCCCCTGACCGCGTCTGGCTGACCCTTGGTTCAAAGCTGGAGCATAATGATTACACCGGCTCCGAGTTCCAGCCCAGTCTTCGACTCCGTTGGGCTCCACAGAGCAATCATAAGCTGTGGAGTTCTGTGTCCCGGGCAGTACGCACGCCCTCGAGGGTAGAGGATGACGGGACTGTCCTTGCCGGCATAATGCCGTACCCTGACAGTTTTAATCCCGCCAGCCTATTTTATAATCCACTGAACCCCCTGCCGGTAAGGATAGAAATGGTGGGCAATAATGCCTTGCAGGCGGAAAAACTGACAGCCTATGAATTGGGATATCGTTTTCTCTTTTCGCGAGATTTCTCGATGGACGCAGCCCTCTTTTATCATGACTATGATAAGCTGAGAACATTTGAAGCACAGGATACTGCATTTGCCGGAACCGGTATTGTGCAGACCAGTCTGGCCACCAATAGCGGCTCTGCCGCATCCAAAGGGCTGGAACTTGTCCTTGCCTGGCAGACTACCGATTGGCTGAAGGTTGATCTTGCCTACAGCTATCTTGACAGCAATATGGAACTCGACAGACAGCTTGGAGAGGAACCCAGGCATCAGGCTTCGTTGCGGGGATTTGTCACTCTGCGCGACGATCTGGATCTGAATATCTGGCTGCGTTATGTGGGGAGTGCCAGCGCAGTGTATGTTCTGTCGCAGAATGGCTTGTATATGATCGATGAGTACGCGACCTGCGATCTTCGCCTTGCCTGGCGGCCTGTGGCCGGGATCGAGTTGTCTTTGGTCGGCCAGAATCTACTGGACGGAGGTCACGTTGAATTTGTTCAGGAGACCTTCACGCTTCCCACCGAAGTTGGGCGGGCTGTGTACGCTAAGCTGACCTATAACTTTTAAGCCGAGGCCATGTCTGTGTTCAAGCAAACCATGCAGAACAACTGGGCTTTGCTGATCTCTTTTTGCCTCTGCTGTCTGGGAAGCGCGCTGCTGCTGCCCGATAAAATATTAGCCAGAGAAGGGGAGGAGTATGCGGTGAAGGCCGCATTTGTCCTCAATTTCGCCAAGGTAACCCATTGGCCCGACAAGGCCTTTGCTGACTCTCCTGCAACTCTTGATCTCTGCCTTGTCGGAGAGGATGCATTGCTTGCCGGGGCCTTTAAGTCCATTGAGGGAAAGCAGGTTGGTGACAGGACCTTGCGAGTGCGTTTCACAGCCATGGCAGGTGAGTGCCGGGGCTGTGAAATTCTTTTTGTCAGCAATGCATTTGACCGTGCCACTCTGCTCAGGTTTTTGACTGTCGTCAAAGACCGACCTGTGCTGATCATCGGCGAAACGCCTGACTTTGCCAGAATCGGGGGGATTATTAATTTTATCAGTAAAGATGGCAGGATGCATTTTGAGATCAACCCCCGGGAAGCAGAACGGCATCTACTGAAAATTAGTTCCCGGATCCTCCAGTTGGCAAGCATCGTGGAGAGTGATTGAAATGAGCAGTGTATTGCAGGGTCATAATCTCTCCATCAGGACCAAGCTGCTGCTGATGATGAGTCTGACTACAGTGCTGGCCCTGATCCTTGTCGCCACGGCGCTGGTTGTGAATGAGAAAGTAAATGCCCGCAAATATATTGCTGAGGAGCTGTCTTCCATGGCGGAGGTGATCGCCTCAAACAGCGGTGCAGCGTTGGCCTTTAATGATCAGGATGCTGCCTTGGGCATGTTGAAAAGTCTTCGGGTTAAACCTGAAATAATCCATGCTGACGTACATGACGCCCAAGGTGTTTTATTTGCAGAATATAGTCATAATGGTCCAAGTAATGCAAGTGTCCGCGAGAGGATGCACCGTCATCTGGATGAGAAAATAAGGTTCATCCGACTAAAGCGTACTTGGTTTCATGAAGAGCCATTATCTTCAACTTAAAGAATTCCATATCTCTGTAACCATAGGCTTTCCTCTGCATGGTTTTGATTTTGTTGTTGGTACCTTCGAGGGGGCCGGTCGATAAACAATCAAAATCAAAATAGGCCAATATGCCATCAAA
This sequence comes from Pseudomonadota bacterium, assembly GCA_043826415.1. Classification (GTDB taxonomy): domain Bacteria; phylum Desulfobacterota; class Desulfobulbia; order Desulfobulbales; family Desulfocapsaceae; genus UBA2270. The sequence continues at coordinate 1,151 of JBDRQE010000033.1, read as the reverse complement.
GTGCATTTCCAAGGTCGTTGCGAACTTCTTCAACATCGCTATGCCTGAACTTCGAGCCATGGCGATCCAGCTGCGCAAATGCCATTCAGCAGCTTTTTTATCACCAGTCCAACACCAGAGCTGTCGCAAGTCCTCTTTCATATAGTACACAATGGCCAGAGGTTTGTTGATTTCCAGGGCTTGCTTCAGCCGCAGGGCCTGTTCTTCTTTGTCTTCAAGTTTCTCCTTCGCGGCCAGCAAAAGCCAGCGGGTTCCTTTGATGGCTCTGCGTTGCAGGATATCTTCTGTTTTATTAAAGAGTTGCCTTCTGAAGTCAGATACCTTCTCGTTGAACAATTTTATCACATGGAAATGATCAAAAACGATCACTGCCTTCTTTAAATTTTCGCGAACTGCTTTGATATATGCCGGTGACATGTCTATGGCGACAGCCTCAATCTTCACCTTTCGATATCGTCGCAATCTTTGCCAAAATGGCTCCAAGGCATCGCTTCCCTTACCGTCGCCGACAAAAACCACCGCTCCGCTCAGAATATCCAGTACTACCGTAAGATAGCGTTTCTTGCCGACATAGATCTCATCAATTGCTATCCGCCTTAATTTCTTGAGATCCGGCTTCCCATATTTCTTTTGCAAATACCTCTTCTGAATTCCTTTAATGATATCCCAACTCAGTCCCAAGTGCCGGGAAACATCAACAATCGCCATATGTTTGGCCAGATCAAGAACGTATCGCCCAAGGGCCCTGGTGTATGTCAAACGAGGATCAGCAAACCCAATATCTGCTTGGCGGATTGTTTTGCAGTCTTTACATTCCACACGGGCAATCTCAGTTTTTATGTAGGTCGATTTCTTGCCGATGGGTAGAGAATGAAACCATCGGAGATGCGAGCCATGCTTTATGATCCTTCTGCTTTTACAAACAGGGCAACGAAGACTGAACTTCTTTCTGGATACGGTGAAAATCACGTCTCCTTCCCTGTATTCTGTGCGAATATAGTGATACCCAACAATGCCAAAACCATGATAGAGTAAACTCGTGGACATGTAGAACCCTCCTTATCTTTTGCTTGGTCGCATTGATAAGGACTACATGTCCATTCTTTTTACCACTCATTTTTAGGTCGAAGTACGCTCAATCCGGAAGAACC
>JBDRQE010000032.1:0-4026 GCA_043826415.1 Pseudomonadota bacterium | reverse complement strand
CAGGAGTTTACCCCAGGCTTTGACACAGTGGATCACCAGAGGACGCTTCACTTCTGAGGCCATCTGCAACTGGGTCTTAAAGATGTCTTGTTGGCGGGAAAAATCAGTCCGGCAGCTCCTGTCCAGGCCGGTCTCGCCAATACCAGCCGGAATCTGAAAAATGAACAAATCTAGAATTTTTTTCTTTGTCCATACTTTTAGCTGGGAGGACAATTTTTTGCGTTACTGTCAGAAAAGATCAGGAATAGTGTAAACCTCCCAATAGTGCTACACAGTCCCTGCCAGTGCAAATCTCTTATTGCGGAACAATCTCATTGTTACAGAGCATTAGGCCAAGTCCAAAATTGGAGTCATACTTCCCACATTGTGAAGATGAATACGGCCAACGAAGTTTGAAGAGCCTCTTTTCCCTTCTTGCAGACACAGGAAAGGTGATATTCTTCACCTATGAGCCTGACGCAAGGATTCAGTCATGATGTTTCGGTTTACCGACCTCGTTCGCCTATGCAAACAGCACTCTATAAATTGCTTGCGGAGCGCTTTGATCACTTCGAGACGGTGTACCCAGAGCGTTTTGCAAAGAGCCATGGTTTCTACCGCCAGGTTATCTCCCATGTGGTACGCAACTATCTCTGGTGCGGTGATCTGACTCAGGGCTTCGCCCGTGTCCGCTGCCCTGATTGTCATCACGAATACCTGTTGGCTTTTTCCTGCCGAGGACGCTGGTTCTGTCCGTCATGTCACACCAAAAAAGTCGTCCAGTTCGGAGAACAGTTGCGTGAAAATATCCTCTATCCCCTCCCTCATCGTCAGTATGTGTTCAGTATCCCTATTATCCTGCGCAAGATTTTCTTGTATAACCGTAAGCTCCTTTCTGTCTTGTGTAAGGCGGCAACCGATAGCCTGCAAATCTTTCTCCGTAGAGTCACGGGGTTGCAAGACGGCGTCGTCGGGGCGGTGCTGACCGTTCAAACCTTCGGTGATTACGCGAGGTGGCATCCGCATATTCATGCCATAGTTGCAGACGGGCTCTTTCGTCGCAACGGCGTCTTTTACGTAATGCCAAAAACTGGCTTGAAGCCACTGGCAGAATTGTTCAGAGCCCGTCTCCTGAAGCTAAAAGCTCCACAAAAGGCCAGCAAGGGAGGCGAGAATAAGTGGATTACTGATAATCAGGCGGATGATTTCTCTGAAACTGGTTTTCTGTTGCTGCTGAGGTAAAACAAGTGCCAGGATCGCGAAGAAATTCAAAACCGGAACCAGAAAACCAGTCAGGATGCCGGCCCTGGTCAGGCCAATATCACCATAGGCATTAAAAACAATAGCCAAGCCAATATAGGCAAGATTTCCACGGAACGCCCCCTGACAGAACGATCCATGGACGGGTGGTGGGAAAGAACGCCACTTCCCATACAAATAGGCAATTCCAAAACAACAGGCAATCCCGCCACTCGTTGCCATCACCAGTTTAAAATTAAAACTGGTGGAGAAATCAGCACCCGCTATCTTGTAAACAAGAAGCAGCGGCAGACAGATGTAATAGACAAGTTTATTGACTTCAGAAAAGAAATCCCTGCTCACAAGCCCCAGCTTGCGGATGGTGTATCCAAGTCCGATAACAAGAAATACCGGGAGAACAATTTCGATTACATTCTGCATGACTGCACATCTACTTGAGTGTTCCTCAAAGCTACAAGAAAAATCGTCAACAAAAAAATAAAATAATGAGGGAGAAGGAGAATATCTTTGTTATATTCGCCATTGTATCCAATAATGCGAAGGAACCGAATAGTTCTTGCCATTCGCTCTCCTCTTCATCTAAAATGAATCAACAAAAAAGTTAGGTATTCCCGTTATAGCAAATAGAAAAGTGGAGTCAAAACATGTTTTGGATTGACTGGGTTGCAGTTGTCATGGTCGGAGTGGGCGCCCTCTTCATGCTCCTATCAATTCTCTTAGCGGTAGCCATGCTGCCCCGCCTTACCCCTTTCTACAAAAGAAAGTGGGCCATCCTTACGGTATTCAAAGGATTTTTCCTCTTAGGTTACCTTGCCTTTATTGTCATTCTGGTGATGGAACTCAAACTTCCGGTGGAGTTTGTTACCGGAGTTATTTTTCTGGGCGGTGCCTTTTTTGTTTTTATGGTTATTCGCCTGACTAAATATACCATCACAGACCTTAGCAATAAAGAAGACGCCCTCAACAACCTCAATGCCACTCTGGAGAACAAGGTAAGCCAGCGTACCATTGAACTGGAAAAAAGTATGGCAGATCTGGGCAATGAAATATTGGAGCGTGAAAAGGCAAATAACGAAATCCGCAGAATGGGAGAAGAATTACAATTGGTTCTTGATACAATTTCCACTGGAATCCGGGTAGTAGGACCAGATCATTTAGTTACCAGGGTAAATAAACGTTTTTGCCATCTTCTTGGTATGAGTAATGATGAGTTGGTTGGAAGTGCCTGTTATGAAAATTTCGATAATGAAGACTGTCGGGATTCACCATCCTGCAGGTTGAAAAATATAACCACTGCCCATGATGATAATGAACTCACAGTAAAGAAGACTACCCGGGAAGGAAAACAGTACCATTTTCGCATCACCTCAGCGCCCCTGAAAGACACTAAAGGACAGGTTATTGCACTCCTGGAGGACTTCCAGGACATCACGCCATTAATCAAAGCGCAGGAAGAAAAAGAACTGGCTCAGAGTCGGCTTCATCAGGCAGCAAAACTGGAATCCGTTGGCCAGTTGGCAGCAGGTATTGCCCACGAAATAAATACACCCGTTCAGTTTGTCGGCACAAATCTGGAATTTTTAAAAGAAAGCTTTGAAGATATTGCCACTTTCCTCGAAAAGCTTCAGGTGACAATGAATGACGAAGAGAGTACTGCCGGTTTAAAACAGGGACTGGAGGAGCTTGACTGGGATTTCATTTCTGAGGAGATTCCCCTGGCCATTGAGCAATCCATGGGAGGCACGGAAAGGGTGCGTAAGCTTGTCCTGGCCATGAAGGAATTTTCCCACCCCACAACCAAAGAGATGGCTCCGGCAAATATTAACACTATCCTGCACAACACCATTATAATTTCTCAAAATGAATGGAAACACGTTGCAGATATGGAAACCAAGCTTTCTGAAGATCTCCCCCTCGTACCCTGCCTGATTGATGCAATGGGCCAGGTATTTCTCAATATTATCGTGAACGCTGCCCACGCCATTAAAGACAAGGTCAAAGACACATCCGAAAAAGGAACAATAACCATCACCACTGCACTTGACGGTGATGCGGCACAAATATCCTTCCGTGATACCGGCACGGGAATGGATGAAGAACTCTGTAGTAAAATTTTTGATCCTTTTTTTACCACTAAAGAAGTGGGCAGCGGTACAGGACAAGGGCTATCCATCGCCCATGACATTGTCGTCAACAAGCATCATGGTGCCATTAAAGTGGAAACTTCAGTTGGAGTCGGGACATGCTTTATCGTACAACTGCCATTGCAAGCTGTAGAGAACTGAGCTGCAGGCAATTTTACGGGAAAACCTGCCCTAACGTGGGGTGTGTCCAACGTGCCAGACTCTCCGCCCCGACAATTTGGCCATTCCGCATATCGATCTTTGGTTGATACCAGAGAACAAGCTCATCATTTGTCACTGCTCAAGTTTCGGAGTTGGTCAACAAACAACAACAAGAGTTGCCCCGGGCCCCCGGATAACTTCAATCCGCTCCACATCCTCCAGCACCACAAAGATGCCGGTAAGGGTGGGCAGGCTGCCCAGGCTGCGCCGCCTGCGACCTCAATCGGCAAAGGGCTCGTCATAGTCGTCTGTTTCTTCCGCCTCATCATAATGGTAGGAAACCGCTTCCGTGGAAAAGACACAGGAAATGCCTCGTCCGATGCCTGCGCGTCTGAGCCGTTGGCGCAGACGTCTGGCCAAGGGACAGTTTTTGGTGTCCATGACATCAGCAATGCGGATCTGGGTGGGATCACTGCGCAGGGCAGCCCCCATCGAGGAGATG
>JBDRQE010000031.1:0-52638 GCA_043826415.1 Pseudomonadota bacterium | reverse complement strand
AGAGGGAACCGAGATGGTAATGCCCGGTGATAATGTTTCTGTTGTCGCCGAGTTGATTACCCCTATCGCCATGGATGTTGGCCTTCGCTTTGCTATTCGTGAAGGTGGACGGACTGTTGGTGCTGGTGTTATCAGTGAAATTATTGCTTAAATAAGGTTAGACATGATACCTACAGATAAAATTCGCATACGCTTGAAGGCGTATGATCATAAACTTCTTGATCAATCAACATCAGAGATTGTTGAAACGGCAAGGCGTACTGGTGCAGCTGTGGCTGGGCCTATTCCTCTTCCGACCTCCATCAACAAATACTGTGTGTTGCGTTCTCCTCATGTGAATAAAAAAGCTAGAGAGCAATTTGAAATGAGAACACATAGGCGGTTACTTGATATATTAGAACCGACACAACAGACGATTGATATGTTGATGAAACTTGAGCTTTCGGCAGGTGTTAATGTCGAGATTAAACTACCTTGATGGTAGTATTGTTTTGAATACAAAGTAACGGATAATATTATGCCAAAGACAATGGGTATTTTGGGTAAAAAAATTGGAATGACGCGGATTTATAGTGAGCTGGGTAAGGCTACCCCGGTTACTGTAGTTGAAGCTGGACCCTGCAGGATTTTACAGGTTAAATCTCCTGTAAAAGATGGATATAGTGCTATCCAGGTTGGATTTTCTGAGAAAAAAGCATCACGGGTTACGAAACCGCTTGTCGGTCATTTTAATAAATCTGGTGCAGAGGCTTATTATTATATTAAAGAGTTCAGAATAGATAATGCTGAACAATATGAGCCTGGCCAGACAATTAGCTTGGAAGCTCTTTTTAAAGTTGGTGACCTTGTTGATATTCAAGGTACCAGCAAGGGACATGGTTTTCAGGGTGTTATGAAGAGGCATGGCTTTAGTGGCGGTTGTGCTGGCCATGGATCACATCATCATAGAGCGCCAGGTTCAATCGGATGCAGTGCGTGGCCTGCACGAGTTGTAAAGGGTAAAAAGATGCCTGGTCGTATGGGTAATGACACAGTAATGACGAAGAATGTTATCATTATAGACGTTCGTGCCGAAGAAAATATACTTCTGTTGAAGGGACCCGTTCCAGGTGCAAAACAGAGTCTTTTGAAAATCTTCAGTAAATAATTGATTCTGCTAATTGACCCGGTTCAAGGAGAAAATGATGTCAACTGTAAGTGTAATAAATATTAAGAATGAAAAAGTTGGCGAGATCGAACTGAACGAAAAAGTTTTTGATCTTGTTGTGAAAGAACATCTGTTACACGATGTTGTGAAGATGCAGTTAGCTTCCCGACGTGCAGGCAATGCCTGTACCAAAACTCGGATTGAGGTGAGTGGTGGCGGTAAAAAACCATGGCGTCAAAAAGGTACCGGACGTGCACGATCTGGAAGTAATACTTCCCCTGTCTGGCGTGGTGGTGGAGTAGCTTTTGGTCCAAAACCAAGAGATTATAATACTAAGTTGAATCGTAAAGTGAGAAAGCAAGCATTGGCGATGGCGATGAGTGCCAGGTTGCAGGAAGGTAATCTTGTTGTTCTTGATGATTTCACTTTGGATGTCATTAAAACAAAAGAATTTGTTAATGTAATGAATGTGTTAAATATTGATAATGGCCTCATCATTACTGCTAACCTGAATGAGAACGTCAATAAATCTGCGCGTAACGTCAATGGCTTCAAGGTACTGTCAACAGAGGGATTGAATGTATATGATATTCTTCTTCACAAAAAACTTGTGCTGGTGCAGCCTGCCATTGAAGTGCTTGAAAAAAGGGTGATGGCATGAAAAATGTATATAATGTTCTTGAAGGTCCATGTCTTACGGAAAAAGCAGCATTGTTACAGGAAACAGACAATAAGATAGTATTGAAGGTAAATCCTGATTCGAATAAAATTGCAATCAAACAGGCAGTTGAAAAGATGTTTCCAGTAAAGGTGAAACATGTTCATGTTGCCAATATGCACGGGAAACAAAAGCGAGTTGGTAAACATACTGGCTTTAGAAATGATTGGAAGAAGGCTTATGTTACACTTTCTGAAGGTCAGATTAACTTTGCAGATGAGTTGTAAAGAGTCAATAATTTGATGGTGTAAGTAATAAAACACCTTATTTAATCAGCAAAGAAATCTATCCAAACAACCTGATGGAGCGATTGGGAAATCATGAGTATTAAGACATACAAACCGACATCTGCCGGTAAACGGCACCATGTGTCGATACAAAATTCCGATTTGTCTAAGAACGGACCAGAGAAAAGTCTCGTAGCCAGTTTGTCTAAGAGTGGTGGTCGTAATAATTACGGACGCATAACTACCAGACATATTGGTGGTGGTCATAAACGTAAATATCGGATTATTGATTTTAAGCGTAATAAAGTTGATATCAATGCCAAAGTAATTTCAATTGAATATGATCCAAATCGTTCTGCAAACATTGCATTGTTGAGTTATCTTGATGGTGAAAAGTCCTATATTCTTGCCCCGGAAGGAATATCTGTTGGTGATCACATTGTTGCAGGAGACAATGTAGATATTAAGCCAGGTAACTGCCTCCCAATGATGAATATTCCACTTGGTACCATTATTCATAATATTGAGATGAAAATTGGTAAAGGTGCTCAGATGGTAAGGAGTGCTGGCACATCTGCTCAATTGATGGCCAAAGAGGGTAACTTTGTTCTTGTCAGATTACCTTCTAATGAAGTTCATAAATTTCATAAACTCTGTCGGGCTTGTATTGGTCAAGTCGGTAATAGAGAGTATGAAAGTCAGAAATTGGGTAAGGCCGGTCGTACCCGTTGGTTAGGAACTAGACCTTCTGTTCGTGGTGTTGCTATGAACCCTGTTGATCATCCAATGGGTGGTGGAGAGGGCAAGAGTTCAGGTGGTCGTCACCCGTGTACTCCTTGGGGGTATCCAACGAAGGGCTATAAGACGAGAACAAACAAGGCAACTGATAAATACATTATCAAGAAGAGATCATAAGATTCAAGGAGTAACGTATGGCTCGTTCAGTAAAAAAAGGTCCTTTCATTGATGACCATTTGATTAAAAAGGTGGAAAAGGCAAACGAGAGCGCTTCACGTAAAGTTATTAAAACATGGTCTCGACGTTCAGATATCATACCTCAAATGGTTGGCCTTACCTTTGCGGTTCACAATGGTAAAAAATTTATACCTGTTTTTGTTTCGGATAACATGGTAGGTCATAAGCTTGGTGAGTTTTCGCCAACGAGGACTTACTACGGACATACCGCTGATAAAAAGGGTAAAAAATAATTAATTTTTAAACGTCCTGGCAAGACCTATTAGGAGTATATATTATGGAAGCTCGAGCCGTAGGGAGGGGAATTCGCATATCACCCCAAAAGGCAAGACTTGTTGCTGATGTTGTGAGAGGGATGAATGTCGATAAGGCGCTTACTACCTTGAATTTTATGCCTAAAAAAGGTGCTAGAATTCTTAAGAAGGTCTTGGATTCAGCAATCGCAAATGCCACTCAGAATGATAAAGTTGATGTTGACACCCTTTACATTAAAAAAATATTTATTGATGGTGGTCCATCATTAAAACGTATTATTCCTAGAGCCCAGGGGCGGGCAACTGGAATAATCAAAAGATCGAGTCATATTACTGTGATATTAGATGAACAATAGTTCTTTACATTGTTCGTTGATCTGAGTATAATTTACAGTTTTTAATTTTAACGAACTAAGTATTTTGATGGAGGATTGTTTTGGGGCAGAAAGTTAATCCGATAGGAATGAGACTTAATATAACCCGGACATGGGATTCTATCTGGTATGCAGATAAAGAGTATTCAAATTATCTCATTGAAGATCAGAAAATTAGAAAATTTTTAAAACGTCGACTAGGTCATGCAAGTCTTTCCAAGGTTATCCTTGAGCGGACGGGTGATAAAGTACGTGTTAAACTTTTTACCGCCCGGCCAGGAATTATTATCGGCAAGAAGGGTTCCGAGATTGAGGTGTTAAAAAATGATCTCGAAAAACAAATTAATCGAAGTGTTGTTATTGATATTCAAGAAATCCGCAGGCCCGAAGCAGACGCTAAGTTGATAGCTGATAATGTTGCGGGACAGCTTGTAAGAAGAGTTGCATTTCGGCGTGCAATGAAGAAGGCAGTTAGTTCCGCGCTTCGATTTGGAGTCAAGGGGATTAAAATTTCCTGTTCGGGACGTCTGGGCGGAGCAGAGATGTCCCGTTGTGAGTGGACCAGAGAGGGACGGGTTCCATTGCACACTCTGCGAGCTGATGTGGATTATGCCTTGTCTGAAGCAAATACCACTTATGGCATTATTGGTGTTAAAGTTTGGATTTTCAACGGTGAAGTGTTGAGCGAGGCCGATACCGTAGTAGGGTAAGCGACCCCCCTGATATTCATTTTTGAAAATTTCACTATTTTTTATGGAGTGAGAGATGTTAAGTCCTAAAAAAGTCCTTCATCGGAAGGTATTTAAAGGTCGATTGACAGGAGTAGCGTTTCGTGGATCGTCGATATCTTTCGGTGATTTTGGTCTTAAGGCTCTTGATTGTGGAAAGATGAGCGCGCGACAGATAGAAGCTGCTCGAATTGCCGTAAACAGAAAGATTAAGCGTGGTGGTAAGGTTTGGATTAGAGTATTTCCTGATAAGCCGATTACCAAAAAAGCAGCAGAAACACGAATGGGTAAGGGAAAGGGAAGTCCTGAGTATTGGGTTGCCCAGATTCATCCAGGTAAGATTCTTTTTGAAATTGCAGGAGTTGATGAAGAACTTGCGATTCGTGCTTTGACTCTTGCTGGCAATAAATTACCGTTTGCTACCAAGGTAGTTTCTCGAGGTGATATGATATGAAGATGACGGAATTTCGTAAGATGTCTGCTGAGGAACTTGTAAAAAAAGAAATTGATTTAAGAGAAGAGATCTCTAAGCTCTCATTTAAGCATAAAATCAGACCTCTTGAGAATACCTCGCGGGTATCATTGCTTCGAAAGGATATTGCAAGAATACATACCCTGCGTACCCAGATGAGTGTCAGCTAAATTAAATTTTATTTATTTAAAATAAAATCCTGCATCCTATAACTCGAATTGAAAAGATTATGAGTGAGATAAATAAATTAAAGAAGACAAAAACAGGTTCTGTTGTAAGTGACAGGATGGAAAAAAGTATTGTTGTTCAGGTTGAAAGAAAAATCAAACACGCTTTGTACGGTAAGTTTGTTAAGAAAACTGTAAAATACATAGCCGATGATCCTGAAAACTTGTGCAAAATTGGAGATCTTGTTCTGATAGAAGAATGTCGACCTTTGAGCAAAAGAAAGCGCTGGCGTTTGAGAACAATATTAGATCGATCTGTTTAATAAGATACAGAATTGTGGTTAAATGACCGTGTTCTGCAACTGATGAAAAATCAGGTGAAATTATGATACAAACTGAAACAGTGCTTAATGTTGCCGATAATTCCGGAGCCAGAAAAGTACTTTGTATGAGGGTTCTTGGTGGCTCTCGAAAACGTTATGCTTCTATTGGTGATATTATTATTGTTGCCGTTAAAGAAGCTATTCCCCATGCCAAGGTAAAGAAAGGTGATGTCATGAAGGCCGTTGTGGTCCGTACTGCTAAAGAATTAAAGCGTATGGATGACACCTGGGTTAAATTTGATGACAATGCAGCGGTTATTCTTTCTGGAAGTGGAGAGCCGCTTGGTACCCGTATATTTGGCCCTGTTGCAAGGGAGCTGCGTAGTCAGGGTTTTATGAAAATTATTTCATTGGCACCTGAAGTTCTTTAGTGTCTTTCATGCCATCTAATTGGCATATAGTTTATTGAGCATAAAGGTATTGAAAATGGCGCAAGGTAAAACATACCTGAAAAAAAATGATCAGGTTGAAGTAATTGCAGGAAAGGATAAGGGCCGAGTTGGTAAGATTTTACGGCTTATTCTGGATAAAGATAAGGCCGTTGTTGAACGTATTAATATGATTAAACGTCATCAAAAACCAACTGAAATGAACCAGCAAGGTCAAATAGTAGAGAAGGAGGCCCCCATTCATGTCTCTAATCTTCAATTGATATGTCCTGAATGTACAAAAACTGGTCGTGTGGGAAAAAGAATACTCGAAGATGGCACAAAGATTCGTTTTTGTAAAAGTTGTGGTGAATCCATCGAGACTAAATCATAAGTTTTTAAGAAGTTTACGTTAGGGGTTACAAATGGGTGAACTGAAAAATTTTTATAATGAGGAATGTGTCCCAGCTCTGAAATCAGAGTTCGGATATTCTAATATAATGCAGGTTCCGAAGATTAAGAAAATAGTACTTAATATGGGACTTGGTGAAGCTGTACAAAATCCTAAGATTATCGAAGGTGCTGTCGAAGAACTTTCGAGGATAGCCGGTCAACGTGCAGTGATTACCAGAGCAAAAAAATCAATTGCTGGTTTTAAGTTGAGAGAGGGTGTTGCGATTGGTTGCTGTGTGACACTACGAGAAGATCGTATGTATAATTTTTTCAGTAAACTGGTTAATGTCGCCTTGCCTCGAGTTAGAGATTTTCGTGGATTATCACCAAAGTGGTTTGATGGGCGTGGAAACTATTCAATGGGAATTAAGGAACACATAATTTTCCCTGAGATTGATTATGATAAAATTGATAAGATTAAAGGGTTCAATATTACTATTGTTACCTCAGCTAATACAAATGAAGAGGGACGTTCATTGCTTAAGACATTAGGAATGCCCTTTAAGAAATAATAGTGTTTTAAATTTAATATTTTAATGACAGGTAACTGGAGGTTGTTTTGGCCAAAAAATCCTTAATTGCAAAAGCACAGCGTGAGCCAAAATTCAAGGTGAGAAGCTATAATCGATGTCCTCTCTGTGGACGTCCAAGAGGCTTTCTGAGAAAATTTGGTGTCTGCAGGATATGTTTTCGTGGATTAGCATCTCATGGTGAAATTACTGGTGTTGTTAAATCTAGTTGGTAATTACATTGAAAATTTATTATTTATATATTGATGATGAAAAGGAGTGTTCGCCATGTCCATGAGCGATCCCCTGGCAGATATGCTGACCAGGTTGAGAAATGCAGTAATGGTAAAGTTTGATAGTGTAAAAATTCCTAAATCCAATGTCAAGATAAGTATCGCTAAGGTGCTAAAAGAAGAAGGATTTATTTCTGACTATCATGTATCTGATGAGGGTGTGCAGGGGACTTTGACAATAGATTTGAAATATGGATCTAACAAGGAACCTGTTATCGTAGGTATAAAACGTATTAGTAAGCCGGGTTTGAGGAGATATGCTAAGGCCAATGCCATTTCAAAAGTTTTGAATGGATTGGGTATAGCCATAATTTCCACTTCTAGTGGCATTGTAACTGATAAAACTGCACGAGCCAACAACACTGGTGGAGAGATACTTTGTGAGGTTTGGTAACAAATCCACAAATAACGGAGGGGTATTATGTCTCGTATTGGAAAACAACCTATTCCTGTGCCTGTTGGTGTGACAATCACTTTAGATGGTCAGCATGTATCAGTAAAAGGCGCTAAGGGATTACTTGAAAGAACTGTTCGTGATGAAATTAAGATTGTTCAGCAGGGCAATGAATTATTGATTGATACGCATGTTGTCAACAACAAATCTAGTGCATATCGGGGCTTGTTTCGTAGTTTGATCAATAATATGGTTGTTGGTGTCGATAAAGGTTTCACAAAGATTATGTTAGTTGAAGGTGTCGGCTATAAGGCAAATGTCACTGGTAATACCTTGACTCTTAATGTTGGGTATTCAAATCCTGTTGAATTTGTTTTACCGGATGGAATTACTGCATCTGTAGATAATAATACTAAGATAAATTTAGAATCAATTGATAAGGAATTACTCGGCCTTACTGCCTCCAAAATTCGCAGTATTCGTAAACCTGAACCTTATAAAGGGAAAGGTATTCGTTATGCTGATGAGCATGTTGTACGGAAGGTTGGTAAGTCTGCTGGTAAAAAATAAATATCTGTGATTTCATTTGTTGCAGATTATTCAATAATGGTAAAAAAACATGGCTAAGACAAATGCTAGGGCCACAGCAAGGACAAAGCGGGTAAGTCGTATACGTAAAAAAATTACCGGCACAAGTGATCGGCCTCGATTGAGAGTTTTTAAAAGTAGTAAGCATATTTATGCGCAGATTATAGATGACAGTCTTGGTAAAACTTTGGCATTTATGTCCACTGTAGACAAGGCATTTGAGCTAGCTGATATAAAAGGAAAAATAGGTGCAGCTGAAAAAGTTGGTCTTATACTTGCTGAACGTGCAAAAGCAGCTGGGATTGATAAGGTTGTTTTTGATAGAGGTGGGTTTATATACCACGGTCGAATCAAAGCAGTTTCCGATGGGGCCCGTAAAGGTGGGCTTGAATTTTAATGAACTTGTACATTTAAGGGGGGTGTCCCTTGTCTGATTTTAAACGTTCCAAGAATGAAACTCCTGAGGAACTAATTGAGAAGATAGTTTTTATCAACCGGGTTGCTAAAGTTGTAAAAGGTGGTCGAAGATTCAGCTTTAGTGCAATAGTAGTGGTTGGAGATGGCAAAGGTAAGGTTGGATATGGCCTCGGAAAGGCAAACCAGGTTCCTGATGCTATTCGCAAAGGTGTGGAACAAGCCAAGAAAGATATGATTGTTGTTTCTTTAACAGAATTTTCAATACCTCATACCATTATTGGTCATTATGGTGCAGGAAGAGTTCTTTTGAAGCCTGCCTCAGAGGGTACTGGAGTTATTGCAGGTGGCCCTGTTCGTGCCGTATTAGAGGCTGCTGGTGTAACTAATATTCTTACAAAATGTCTAGGCTCTCATAATCCGCATAATATGGTTAAGGCTACTTTGAGTGGATTAAGAACATTACGTTCCGCACAAAGTATTGCAAGATTACGTGGTAAGTCTGTAGATGAATTATCCGCATAACTTGAGCACATTCTTTTTATGACGAGTTTTTTCATAAAAAAAGTGTGCTTTTTTATATTATTTGAACTTAAAAAGGTAGTCACATGGCCGAGACAATAACATACACTTTGGTCAAGAGTGGGATAGGCAGTACTTTAAAAGTCAGGGCCACACTTACTGGTTTAGGCCTGACCAAAATGCAAAAAACTGTTACTCGTAAGAATACACCCGAGATCCGGGGAATGCTTAATAAGGTCGGGCATCTCATTCGAGTTGAGGAGATTTAAAAATGATAACATTAGCAAACCTTTCACCTAATCCTGGATCTAACCGCCAGAGAAAACGTGTTGGTCGAGGTCCTGGCTCAGGGAATGGTAAAACTGCTGGTAGAGGCCATAAAGGTGCAAATTCTCGTTCTGGTGCCCGTATTCGTCCAGGATTTGAAGGTGGACAGATGCCACTTGCACGTCGCTTGCCTAAACGTGGTTTTCATAATAAATTTAAAGTTGAATATGACATAGTTTCCCTTGCTCAATTGGATAAATTTGATGCCGGTAGTGATATTACGGTGGCTATGTTGGTCCGGGAGGGGGTTGTTAAGAGAGATTTTCCTGTGAAAGTTTTAGCTAATGGTGAAATAACCAAAGCTATCACGATTAGTGTTGATAAAATTAGCGCTGGAGCCAGGGAAAAGATTGAAGCTGCAGGTGGTAAGGTTGTTGAAGTAGCTGTTTGATTTTATATAAATTACGGTATTTTTTATTTTTTAATACCATAAAATTTAGTTAAGTAATGGTTAGATTTAATGAGCGGATTGCAAAGAGCTGCCAATATCCCCGAGTTACGTAAGAGACTTTTTTTTACTCTTGCCATGCTTGCCGTATATCGGATGGGGGTGCAAATACCAACACCAGGTATTAATGGTGAGGCCGTGGCTGCTTTTTTTCAGCAACATGCTGGCTCATTGTTTGGAATGTTTAATATGTTTTCTGGCGGTGCACTGCAAAATTTTTCTATTTTTTCGCTTGGCATCATGCCCTATATCAGTGCATCGATTATTATTCAACTTCTCACTGTCGTCATTCCACAGCTTGAGGCTTTGTCAAAAGAGGGTGAGGCCGGAAGAAGAAAGATTACACAATATACCCGATATGGTACCGTCGCTCTGAGTATTATACAGGGGCTGTTTATTAGTGCGGGTTTGGAGAGTATGGTCGGTCCAGGAGGAGAAGTTATTGTTCTCGATCCTGGTTTGCAATTTAAACTTATGACTATGCTTACTTTGACATCAGGCACTGCATTTATTATGTGGCTTGGTGAACAGATGACAGAGCGTGGTATTGGTAACGGTATTTCATTGATCATCTTTGCTGGAATTGTTGCCAGTGGTCCTGCAGCAGTGATGAATTCCGTTCAATTGATTAAGGCAGGTGAAATTGGTCTCTTTTTTATTCCTTTTATTTTAGCATTCATGGTTTTAGTTGTAGCATTAATAGTTTTTTTTGAAACAGCACAACGTCGAATCCCTATTCAGTATGCAAAACGAGTTGTTGGGCGAAAGGTTTATGGTGGACAGAGTTCTCATCTTCCTTTAAAAATTAATATTGCCGGAGTTATTCCACCCATTTTTGCTTCTTCCATTATGATGTTTCCCGCTACAATCGGCGGTTTTATTCAAGTTGATTGGGTACAGAAAGTCTCGGCTGCATTTTCTCCAGGCACTATTTATTATTATATAATGTTTGTTGGAATGATTGTTTTCTTTTGCTTTTTTTATACGGCCGTTACTTTTAAACCAGATGATGTTGCGGAGAATCTTAAAAAAAATGGTGGTTTTGTTCCTGGAATTCGCCCTGGTAAAAAGACGGCTGAGTTTATCGATAAGGCCTTAACCAGGTTGACAGTGGTCGGGTCGATTTACCTTAGCGTTGTTTGTGTTTTGCCAACGGTTTTGATTTCAAAATTTAATTTACCATTTTATTTTGGTGGAACTGCACTGCTCATTGTTGTTGGTGTAGCAATTGATACAATGTCACAGATAGAATCACATCTTGTGATGCGTAATTATGAAGGTTTTATGAAAGCAGGTAAAATTCGTGGTCGAAGGTAGATTTGAACTCAGGATCTAGTCAGCGTGTGGCAAAGTCAATTATTGTTAAAAGCCCGGAAGAAATTCGGTATATGCTAGAAGCCAACCAGATTGTAGCTGAAGTACTTTCTATGTTGAGCAATGTAATCGAGCCAGGAATTTCTACCTATGAACTTGATAAATTAGCTGAGGATTTGTGTCTAAAACGAAAAGCCAGGCCTGCTTTTAAGGGGTACAGAGGATTTCCTGGAAGCTTATGTGTCTCTTTGAATGAAGAGGTTGTACATGGAATTCCTTCACGGAAGAAAAAGCTGAGTAGGGGAGATATACTCTCTATTGATTTTGGTGTATCTTTTAAAGGTTTTTTCGGAGATTCTGCCATTAGCTTACCAGTTGGAGTTGTTGCGATTGAGAAAAAGAGATTGCTTCAGGTTACAGAGAATTCCCTTTTGCTTGCTATTGATCAGGTACAGATTGGCAATAGAATTTCTGATATTTCAAAGGCTGTGCAGGAGCATGTAGAGGGTAATGGATTTTCTGTCGTTCGTCAGTTTGTCGGACATGGAATTGGAACGTCTTTGCATGAAGCACCTGAGATACCTAATTATGTCCAAGGTGATCGTTCACCTCGTATAGTAGAGGGAATGGTACTTGCGATAGAACCGATGGTTAATATTGGTACTCATAAGGTGTTGGTACTTAAAGATGGTTGGACCGTAATTACTGCCGATAAGCAGTGTTCAGCTCATTTTGAACATTCAGTAGCTGCTACTGTGGATGGACCTATTATATTGAGCTCACGTATAGACTTTGACGGAATTAAAAAATAATACTTCTCTTTTCAATTGAAGTGTATTATATTTAAAATTTTTTGATTTCATTCTTCTGAAGAAATCATAGGTAATGGAATGGCAAAAGAAGAGGCTATAGAGGTCGAAGGTACAATTATAGAACCTCTGCCGAACGCAATGTTTCGTGTGGAATTGGATAATGGGCATAAAGTATTAGCTCACATATCTGGCAAAATGAGAATGCATTTTATCAAGATTTTACCTGGTGATCGGGTAACAATAGAACTATCCCCCTATGATTTGTCACGTGGTAGAGTTACCTTCAGGGCGAAGGGTGGTAAAAAGATTAAATAGAGAGATTGGTTATTATGAAAGTACGTGCATCCGTAAAAAAAATGTGTAGTGATTGCAAAATATTTAAGCGCCATGGTGTTGTCCGGGTTTCCTGTAAGCTTAAAAAGCACAAGCAACGTCAGGGTTGATTTCTTTTTTTTCCTTAATTTTTTTTATATTCTTAACGTATATAACACAGACCTCTTGAGGAGATACAATTTTGGCACGCTTATCAGGAATTGACCTTCCGAAAAATAAACATATGGACCGTGCACTTACTTATATTCATGGTATTGGGCTTACATCTTCCAGAAAGATTCTTGACAAAGCAGATTTGCCTTACACAATGAATAGTGATGATCTGAGCGGCGACGATGTTACCCGTATCAGGATGATAATTGAAGAAGAATATACGGTTGAGGGTGATAGAAGACGTGAAGTCTCAATGGACATCAAAAGACTTATGGATCTAGGATGTTATCGCGGCAGGCGTCATCGAATGGGGCTTCCTTGTCGGGGACAAAAAACAAAAACTAATGCCAGGACTCGTAAGGGCCCTCGTCGTGGAGCAGCTGCTCGTCGTAAGTAATTCAATATTAAGAAGGTAATATAAATGGCCGGTGCGAAACGTGCTAGTGCACGCAACAAAAAAAGAGTCAAAAAGAATATACCTGAAGGTATTGTTTTTATTTACTCAACATTTAACAACACTATTGTTACGATATCAGACACCCAAGGAAATGTGATCTCCTGGTGTAGTGCTGGAATATTAGGATTTAAGGGATCTCGTAAAAGTACTCCTTTTGCAGCCCAGAACGCACTTGCTGAAGCAAGTCAAAAGGCTGCTGACCATGGGATGCGTAAAGTTGAGGTCAAAGTTAAGGGTCCAGGCCCTGGTCGTGAGGCTGCATTGCGTGCCTTGACTGCTACCGGATTTGAGGTGACTCGTATTTGTGATGTTACGCCTGTTCCCCATAATGGTTGCAAACCTCCAAAACGTCGTCGTGTTTAACACGACAAACGTTACAGTTGCATTTTTATTTTAATTATAGATCAGGATGGAGGACTAAGTGGCAAGAGATATAGGTGCAGCATGTCGTCGTTGCAGGCGTGAAAACCTTAAGTTATATTTGAAAGGTGACAGGTGTTATTCAGATAAATGTTCATTTGAGCGTCGTGCTTTTGGCCCTGGTCAACATGGTCAGGCGCGTTTTAAGAAAGTATCGGATTATGCCCTCCAGTTAAGAGAGAAGCAAAAAGTTAAAAACATGTATGGTGTTCTTGAGGGACAGTTTCGTATTTGTTTTCATAAAGCAGATCAGCAAAAAGGTGTTACCGGTGAGAATCTGCTCGTAAACCTTGAAAGAAGATTGGATAATACAATTTTCCGTATAGGTCTGGCTTCTTCGAGAAATCAGGCCAGGCAATTTGTCTTGCATAGCCATATTCTGGTGAATGGTAAAAAGGTCAATATTCCCTCTTTCTTGGTTGGAGCTGGTGATGTGATTTCTGTAAAAGAAAAAAGTAGAAAGAATTCTTTTATTACAGAAAATCTCGAAGCAGTAGCTCGTCGTGGCGTGCCTAGCTGGCTTGAATTAGATAAGGATAATTTTAAGGCTACAGTAAAAACTCTTCCTAATCGAGAGGAACTTACCATGCCGATTCAAGAACATCTTATCGTTGAACTTTATTCTAAATAAAAGTAGTGGTTTTTTAATAGATACTTTCAATTTTGCATACACTGAAAGTATCTATTGTTTTTGTATAACAATGTGTTCTTAACATCTTGATCATCTGATATTATTTTACGATGATATGTTCTGTGATGTTTAAATTAAGAACTTTCTTATAAGAAGATTGATACGCAGAGAAGGAACTATATGACCCAAACTGCTGAAGAAAAAATTCCATTTTATCGTAATTGGCGACAGCTGATTCAACCTGAAAAATTAGAGGTTGATAAGTCAAAACATACTGATACCTACGGAAAATTTATATGTCAGCCTCTTGAAAGAGGTTTTGCTACCACAGTAGGTAATTCACTTCGACGTATTTTGCTGTCATCGATTCAGGGTGCAGCTATTACTACAGTGAAGATTGACGGTGCTCTTCATGAATTTACAGCCATGAAGGATGTTGTTGAGGATGTCAGTGAGATAATATTAAATATCAAACAAGTCCGGATGAAGCTGAATAAAGCCGAGTCACAGACTGTAATAATTGATAAAATTGGTCCTGGGGCTATAACTGCTGCTGATATTAAAGGTTCATCCTTTGTAGAGGTTATGAATGGAGATCAACTGCTCTGTACGCTTACCGGTAAATCACGTTTTTATGCAGAGTTAACTGTTGAGTGGGGGAAAGGGTATCAACCTGCTGAAAAGCAGTCAAAAGAGAATCTTGCCATTGGCCAGATTCCCATTGATGCAATCTTCACCCCTGTGAAGCAGATTCAGTATAAGGTATCTCAGGCACGTGTAGGGCAACAGACTGATTATGATAAACTTACGCTTGAAATCGAAACTGATGGAAGTGTTAAACCAGAAAATGCTTTGGCCTTTGCCGCTAAGATTCTAAAGGAACAAATGACTATATTTATCAATTTTGATGAAGGGTCGGCTGAACCTGAGACAGTTGTTGGCGAGAAAGAGGATGATACAGAAAATGAATTTTTGAATCAGCCTGTAGAGGATTTAGAGCTATCTGTTCGTTCTGCTAATTGTTTGAAGAATGCAGATATAAATTTTATTGGTGAACTTTGTCAGAAAACAGATCAGGAAATGTTAAAGACTAAAAACTTTGGTCGTAAATCATTAAATGAAATTAAGGCGTTGCTTTCTGAGAGAGGTCTTACGCTTGGATTAAAGTTTGAAAACTGGACTGCCCCTGAGATTGAAAGTAAGCCTGATGAGCTTGAATAGGCTTTATATATAACTGAAGTAGATAAATTATATCATACTATCTATAAGGGTAGTGTTGAGGATGAATCAATGAGACATAGGAATTCAGGCAGAAAACTTGGGCGTACATCTTCTCATCGTAAAGCAATGTTTAGAAATATGATTACTTCTCTTTTTGAGCATGAACGAATTGTTACGACGACTCCTAAAGCAAAAGAGGCTCGTCGCCTTGCAGAAAAGATGATAACTCTTGCCAAAAAAGGTGATTTGCATTCAAAACGTCAGGCATTGAGTTTTATTCGCAGTAAAGATGTGGTGGCGAAGCTTTTTGATGTTATTCATTTACAATATGCTGATCGCAATGGTGGATATACCCGCATTATACAAACAGGTGTTCGTCAGGGGGATGCTGCCGCTATGGCAATTCTTGAACTTGTCGGGTATCAAGAAAATGTTGAAGTTCAGTCTGATAATTGATTTTTGCCTTAGTGAATTTTTTTTACTAGGATTGCGACGTTAAACAATAGAGGTTTACTATAGCTAGCTTTATTTGTTGTGTTTATATTATTTGAGTTGATATGTAAGAATGAATTAACACAAATTGTAATTGTGAAGCTGACGTGGATTTATTCATGTCAGCTTTTTTTTTATTTTATCTCTGGGGTGAAGTATAGCGCTTTCTCTTTGTCCTTATATTGCCAAATAAGATATGAATAGTAATAAAGAATTTCCTGAGGGTATGGTACCACTTGGGACAGAGAAATTTCAGTTTTCGTGTCATACTGGTGTAAAATGTTTTATGTCCTGTTGTAAAAATGTGGATATGTTTCTCTATCCCTATGATATCGTACGTTTAAAAAATTGTTTAAAAATTGATTCTGAGTCATTTATGCGTCGGTATACGCGTCTGGTCAAAGGAAACCATCCGTATTTTCCTGCTGTTATGTTGAAACTTAATGATGATGATGCAAAAAGCTGTCCTTTTCTCGCTGAAGGTGGGTGCTCAGTCTATCATGACAGGCCATCTGCCTGTCGTACATATCCCCTTGAAAGAGCAGTTGATAGAACGCAGGCCCGTGGTCGTTCTAAAGATTATTATTTTTTAACTGCTCATCCATATTGCCTTGGGCATCATGAAGATAAATTTTATTCTGTTACCCAATGGATTCGAAATCAGCAGCTCCAGGACTATAATGCCATGAATGACCTCTGGACAGAACTTGATACCATTTTTTCTATGAATCCATGGAAGGGTGAAGGCAGCGGAGGGCCAAAGCAGCAAATGGCGTTTATGGTCTGTTATGACCTTGATGGATTTAGGTCATTGGCCTTTCGTAAAAATCTCTTTGATCAGTTCCGTCTCACCAAAGATCAAAAAGATCGTATTCGGTCCAATGATACTACTTTGCTTCAGTTTGGGTTTGATTGGTTGAAATTTTTTTTGACAGGAAGCTCGTCTTTGATTCGTCGTTAAGTTGGCTTTATTTGGAGTATTCTTTTTTTTTGTGATTTTGATAAGTTGCAAAATTAGTTTTCACATGGTAAGAAGTTATGTTTTGTTTGTTGAGGGCTATCTCAAAGTTTGCGATAGTGAATAGTGAGTATAAAATACACACACCCCTTGCAGTGCTGGTGTCATAATAAGCGTTTTTAACGCTTAAAAATGATAAATCAGGGGTGGAGGTTAAACCAGAAAACGGAGAAGAAATGTCATTCGCTACAGTTAAAGAAATGTTACAGGCTGGCCTGCATTTTGGTCATCAGACTCGTCGTTGGAATCCAAAGATGAAACCCTATATCTATGGACCTCGTAATGGTATTTACATTATAAACTTGGATAAGACCAAGCGTATGTTTGATATTGCCTGTGATTTTATCAGCAAGGAAATCGCCAAAGGTGGATCCATTCTCTTTGTCGGTACGAAGAGACAGGCTCAGGCTATAGTTCAGGATGAGGCAAAACGTTGTAATATGTATTATGTTGATCATCGTTGGCTTGGCGGAATGATGACCAACTTTCAAACCATTAAAAATAGTGTTGATCGTTTGAAGTTGATTGAGTCCATGCAGGAAGATGGTTCTATTCAGCGTTTTCCGAAAAAAGAAATTGGTCTTATGGAAAAGGAAAGGACAAAGCTGGAGCGGAATGTTGGTGGTATCAAGAACATGCGGAAGCTTCCCTCCGTCCTCTTTATTGTTGATCCTAAGAAAGAGGCCATTGCTGTTAGTGAGGCCCAGAAATTAAATATTCCTGTCGTTGCCCTTGCTGATACAAACTGTGATCCGGATGGTATCGATTTCATGATTCCTGGAAATGATGATTCGCTGCGCTCTCTCAGGTTGGTCGTTTCTTGTATTGCTGAATCAGTCCTGGCAGGCCAGGCATCTCTTGATGGTGACGCTGCATCTGATGAAGCTCTGGCGGCTGCCATGGGTGATGCTGGTTCTGAAATGGGATTGGCTGCGGAAACTGAAGAATAATATCGAATTGACACCTTAATGGGTGTCAATTTTTTTGTCAGGTTTTTTGAAGGGGCTGTCTTACTTGACGGCCCCTTTGTTTTATCAAGAATTGAAGTTTGTCCAATCACTCTCACAGTTCTTTTGTGTGTTGTTATCAGTGCGTTTGGACATATGTTTTATTTTTAATATATGGAGCTTTAGAATGAATATTACAAGTCAGATGGTAAAGGACCTGCGTGATAAAACAGGTGCAGGGATGATGGATTGCAAGAAGGCCTTGAGTGAAAATGCAGGAGACATGGAAAAGGCTGTTGATTTTTTGCGTCAGAAAGGGCTGGCTGTTGCTGCTAAAAGGGCAGGTCGTGCCACCAGTGAAGGGGTCGTCGAAACGTACATCCATGCCGGCGGTAAATTGGGTGTTATGGTCGAACTGAACTGCGAGACTGATTTTGTAGCGAAGACCGATGACTTCAGGGAGTTTGCCCGTGATGTTGCTATGCATATAGCTGCTGCCAATCCTGTTTCTTTATCCAGAGATGATGTCCCTGCCGATATTGTTGAAAGAGAGCGTCAGATTTATGTGCAGCAGGCCATTGAATCCGGTAAACCTGAAAGTATTGCTGAGAAGATGGTTTCAGGCAAGATTGATCGTTTTCTTTCGGAAATTTGTTTACTTGAACAGCAATTTGTAAAGAATCCTGACAAAAGTATTCAGGATATGTTGACTGAACTTGTCGGGAAGATGGGTGAAAATGTTTCTATCAAGCGTTTTGCTCGTTTTCAAGTTGGTGTATAAATAGATCATGTTGTTCTGAACAATAAAAGGCTTGTCTTTTATTGTTCAGCCTTTTTTGGTAATACGGTCTTATTTTTTTATAAAAACCTCCCTTCTTTTCCTACATTTTTTCAAGCATTTGCCAGAATGCAAAGGATCTATTCATGCAGATACAATATAAAAGAATTTTGTTGAAACTGAGTGGAGAGGCCCTGATGGGCGAAGATTCCTTTGGTATTAATAGCGGTGTCATTAATTATGTCGCGAGTGAGATAAAAGAACTGGTTGCCCTCGGTGTTGAGCCTGGAGTTGTGATTGGCGCGGGCAATATATTCAGGGGTGTTGCCGGTGCAAGTAAAGGGATGGACCGAAGCACTGCTGATAATATGGGAATGCTGGCAACGGTGATTAATAGTCTGGCCCTGCAGGATGCCCTTGAGAGGAGCGGTGTTGTTACCAGAGTGATGTCGGCTATTCCCATGCCATCAGTCTGTGAATCCTATATCAGACGTAGAGCCACCCGGCATCTTGAAAAAGGCCGTGTAGTTATTTTTGCTGGAGGTACAGGGAATCCTTATTTTACCACCGATTCCGCCGGGGTGCTCAGGGCATTGGAGATTGATGCTGATATCGTGATTAAAGCTACCAAGGTTGATGGTATCTATGATAAAGATCCGGTTGGGTCACCTGACGCACTAAAATTTGATCGTTTGACTTATGACGATGTCCTGCAAAAAGGACTGCGCGTAATGGATGCTGCGGGCATTGCTTTAGCCCGGGATGATAATAAACCAATCCTGGTATTGAATATGAATACACAAGGGAATATCTTGAAGGCTATTTGCGGAGAACAGGTAGGAACTCTGGTTACGGTTTAACCCGTTGTACTTGATTAACATGTTTTTTTGCATGTCCGGCTCGGTATAAGGAGCTGTAACAAAACAGTTTGACATGGTTTCTTTCTTCGTAACGGCTACTGAGTGTATAAGAGATGAGATAGATAAAGCGGGAGAATGACAGATGAGTGATGACATATTGACGGAAATGGATGACAAGATAGAGAAGAGTATTGAGGCCTTCAGGCATGAGCTTTCCAAGGTACGTACCGGTCGAGCCTCTCTCGCCCTACTCGAGGGGATCTCAGTGAATGCATATGGTACCCTAATGCCCCTGAATCAAGTGGGTTCCATGACTATTCCTGAGAGTCGAATGATTGTTATTACTCCGTGGGATCCTCAGATGCTGCCCTCAATCGAAAAAGCCATCCTGAAGTCTGATGTCGGTTTGACCCCTGCCAATGATGGCAAAATGATCCGCCTGTCTATTCCCCAGCTTACTGAAGAACGCAGAAAGGAGATGGTGAAACTGGTCAAAAAAATTGCCGAAGAAATTCGAGTGTCTGTTCGTAATATTCGCCGTGATGCTATTGATGTTTTGAAAAAACAGAAAAAAGATAAAGAAATATCAGAAGATGATCTCTTTAAGCTTCAAGATGAGGCTCAACAAAAGACCGATGCTTCCATGAAATTGATTGATGCGATTACCGCAGCCAAAGAAAAAGAAGTGATGGAGGTTTAGGTGGCGTTACGAATGAACATGTGTATTTATATCATTTTCATTTTGGTTCTTTCTGCCGTTCTTGTTTCTTAATGTTTGGGTATTTTTTACCGCGACTTATTACCACCTGAGTGTTGAATGGCAGAAATGATACTCATCCCCTTTTGCCGATATCTTGGCCTTTTAGGGTCTTCTATTTCGTATGTCTGAAAATCCTGTTATTGATCCCGCCCACATTCCTCGTCATGTGGCCATTATTATGGATGGGAACGGCCGTTGGGCTGAGAGGCGCCATCAACCCCGTCTTTTTGGGCATAAGGCTGGAGTCGAATCGGTTCGAGATGTAGTTGAAACTGCTCGGGAGATTGGAGTCGAGATCTTGACCCTTTACGCTTTTTCGTCGGAAAATTGGAAACGTCCCGCCAGTGAAGTCAGTGGCCTGATGTCTTTTCTGAAGAGCTATGTGCAGACCGAGCTGTCCAGGATGTTACAGAATAATATTCGTTTTACCTGTATTGGTGACCTGGAACGTCTTCCGGGCGAAGTGCAGGAAGTTCTGGCGCGTGCTAAGACTGAGACAGCACTTAACAATAAACTTGTGCTGAATCTCGCCCTTAGTTATGGGGCACGGTCGGAGTTGACCAGAGCGATGCGGAAGATAGCTGCGGCCTGTGCAGCAGGAAATCTTAGCATTGAGGATATCGATGAAGGGCTGATCAGCAATTATCTGGATACCGCAGGAATGGTTGATCCTGATCTTTTGATTCGCACCGGAGGAGAAGCCAGATTGTCGAATTTTCTCCTCTGGCAGGCATCATATAGCGAAATCCATTTTACCGATGTCATGTGGCCGGATTTCCGATCTGATGCTTTTCTTCAGTCTATCGCCGAGTTCCAGCTGCGTGAGCGGCGCTTTGGCAGGATCAGCTCCCAGTTGCATAATGATTAACAGCCATACCGACTTTCCGGTACCCTACAGGATGAAAGTGCTATCGGGATTTTCTGGTATTGTGCTTTTATAAAAAAATATGAATCGATTGATTCCTGGTCTGGCCCTTGTTGCCTGTTGGTTACTCCTGCTTCTTTATGGTTCCTTCCTGCCATTCTTTCTGGTTATGACGCTGGTGGTCTGGATTGGTGCCCAGGAATATGTCAGAATGGCTTTTCCCGAGAAGGATAAAGTCTTTTGTAATTTTTTTGCACTCCTGGCACTCCTTCCTTCCTTGTGCGTTGGTTATTTCCCCTCTCTCGCCATTGCGGGCGGTCTTCTCCTGTCGATTCTTCTTTTAAGTTTCTATATCCTTTATTATTACAGCCAGCTGTCAGATCCGTTGCTGTTTTTTAGCCGCTCTTTCTTTGGTGTGACCTATGTCGGATTTCTGGCGGCTCATCTTTTACTGCTCCATATTTTGCCCGATGGCAGCAGTTGGATTCTGGTTCTTACTGCCATTACCGCAGGCTCAGATTCAGGGGCATATTATTGCGGGCGTGCCTTTGGAAGGCATAAACTTTGTCCGCTGGTAAGTCCAAAAAAAACAATTGAGGGGGCGATTGGCGGTCTTGTAGCAGGTGTTGCCGTGGCTGTGCTTATGGCCATAGTCCTGCACCTGCGGGTGAGTCTACTCTTCTTGATACCCACAGCAATTCTTCTTGTGGGGATAGGAATTGTCGGTGATCTTACCGAATCTATTATTAAAAGGGCAACCGGAACCAAGGACTCCGGGACTCTCTTGGGCGGGCATGGTGGTGTCCTGGATCGCGTAGATTCTTTGCTGTTTGCCGGTCCCGTTTTCTATTATCTGTTGCTTTTATATCAGAACTCCTCGGTGGTGGCCCCATGAAACATCTTGCTCTCTTAGGTTCGACAGGCTCTATAGGCAAGGGGGTGCTCGATGTGGTGAGAAAGTTTCCAGGCCAGTATGCCATCGCCGGGCTTGCAGCTGGGAGGAATGTTGAGCTGTTAAGTCGACAGGCCCTTGAATTCTCACCTGAACTGCTTTCCGTGCTTGATGAAGAACATGCAGGTCACTTGAAGGCTCTTCTGCCTGAGAGCTACCATGGTCGAATTGTCTGGGGCACTGAGGGAAATGTTCAGGTTGCGTCTTTGGACTCCGTTGCCATGACCGTCTCGGCCATTGTCGGTGCTGCTGGATTGTTGCCGACCCTGGCGGCCATAGAGGCCGGGAAGGATATTGGGCTTGCCAACAAGGAAACCCTGGTCATGGCCGGCAAACTGGTTATGGCTGCTGCCCGGCGCAAGGGCATTCAGCTTTTGCCTGTGGATTCAGAACACAGTGCCATTTTTCAGGCGCTGGAGGCTGGGCGTAAAGAGGATGTGGCCAAGATTATTCTTACTGCCTCAGGCGGTCCGTTCCTGGACAAGAAGGCAGCAGATCTGCATGAGGTGAGCCCGGATCAGGCCTTGGCCCATCCAAACTGGAGTATGGGAAGGAAGATCTCTATTGACTCTGCAACCCTTATGAATAAAGGGCTTGAAGTTATTGAAGCGAGGTGGCTCTTTGATGTTTCGGTTGACACCATTGAGGTTGTCGTCCATCCTCAGTCCATTGTGCATTCCCTGGTGGAATTTCAGGATGGGTCGATTGTGGCCCAATTGGGTATTCCGGACATGCGCATCCCTATAGCCTATGCCCTTTCCTATCCCAAACGGCTGCCTCTGGCCCTCAAACCTCTCCATCTCTCTCAGTGCGGCAACCTGCAATTTTTTGAACCTGACTATGGCCGTTTCCCGGCCCTGTCCTTGGCCTTCCATGCCCTTCGACAGGGGGGAGTGATGCCTGCGGTCCTCAATGCCGCCAATGAAGTGGCGGTAGAGGCTTTTTTAGAGGGCAGGCTCAGCTTTCCTGGTATTGTTGAAACTGTTTCCGTGGTTTTGGAGAAGGTGCAGAGTGGGAGCGAAGATTCTCTCGACGATATCCTGTCTGCAGATGCCAGTGCTCGATTCGAGGCTGAACGCCATATTGATGCGTTAGCGTAAGCTGTTGCGAACCAAGGCTTCAGTTTAAGGGGGGCGGCGTTATCTTAGAGCCTCTGGTAAAATGGTCTTTTCGCCTAAACTCTACGTTACGCTCAAAATTTTATCCTCGTAATGTTCACCCTGTGCCTGCGGTAAAATTTTTCGCATGCCTTGATTTTTGTAAAAATCCCCATGTTGCCAGGGGATCTTAAATATGGATAATGAATTTTATCTGGGAAGTACTGTCGAATTTTTCAAAAATGATTAAGTTATAAATTATACTTTGGAATGCGATAGCTGATTTAATGTTGCCGACGGAATGTGGGTAAGCACTTGTTGACCGTCCGGCAGTCATGAATCTTCCCAATCATCCTTGAGAGGAATTTTTTCTGAAATGAATACTGTGGGTTCTTTTATCATTGTCCTTGGCCTTCTTATTTTTGTCCATGAGCTGGGTCATTTTCTCTTTGCCAAATTGTTTAAGGTAAAGGTACTGAAGTTTTCCTTGGGTTTTGGTCCAAAGATATTTGGCAGAACGGTTGGAGAAACGGAGTATCTGATCAGTGCCTTTCCCCTGGGTGGATATGTCAAGATGTTTGGGGAAAATCCTGATGAACAGGATGTCGAAACGGAGGATCAGCGTGGATCTTTTGCCCATAAATCGGTGTGGCAGCGCTTCTTTATTGTTCTGGCCGGTCCGGTTTTTAACCTCTTGTTTGCGTTGCTCCTCTTTTGTGCTCTGTTTATTGCTATCGGCGTTCCTGATTCTCAGGATACAACCACCATCGGTCAGGTGAGCGAGAAGTCGCCTGCGGCTGAAGCGGGGCTGCTGGTCGGGGATACCATTGAACAGATCAATGGCCGTGCCGTCACTGAATGGCTTTCTGTTCTGAACAGTGTCAAGGATAGCGACGGAAAGCCCCTGAGCTTGCAGATTAAACGGGGTCGTGAACAGGTCACTGTTGTCGTGACCCCTGCCATTGACAGCGTGAAAAATGTTTTTGGCGAAGTAACCGAAAAACGCTATATGATCGGGGTGATGAAGGCTGAAGCCCTGGTCTATAAAAAAGTGGGCGTGCTTACAGCCATCAAGGAGGCAGGCGCCCAGACCTGGATGTATCTCTCTCTGACCGTCATGAGTTTTGTGAAGCTTGTTCAGCGGGTGGTACCCATGTCTGAACTTGGGGGACCTATCCTTATTGCTCAGTTGGCTGGGCAGCAGATGGCAGCGGGTTGGATTCATCTTGTCTATTTTATGGCATTGCTCAGTGTCAACCTCGGTGTTTTGAACCTGCTTCCCGTGCCGGTGCTTGATGGCGGCCATCTCGTGTTTTTAGGAGTAGAGGCGGTGCGGCGTAAACCTTTGTCTGAACGGGTACAGATTGTTGCCCAGCAGGTTGGTATGGCCCTGCTTGGCTCGCTCATGCTCTTTGTCTTTTATAATGACCTGGTCAGGATCTTTACCAAATGAACGGTGCAGAGGCCAAGCATGGCCTTGCGTCGAGCGTTTTCTGCAAGGATGGAGAACGATCACAGCCTTTAATCCTGGCCATTGACACTGCCGGCAGTTGCAGTGCGCTGGCCTTGACTCGTGGCAGTGTGGTCACTGGTCAGTTGGTTGCCTCCCTTTCCCTGAACAGCAGTGTCACTCATTCCCGACGTCTGCTGACAGCTATTGACTGGATATTGCGTGAGAGCGGAACGGATTGGCAGGATGTGGACGGTCTTGCCGTCAGCCTTGGCCCTGGGAGCTTTACCGGCTTACGTATTGGGATGGGGACGGCTAAAGGACTGGTCACGGCCACCCGGAAGCCTCTGCTGGGAGTTTCGACTCTTGATGCGCTGGCACTGAACTGTAGCGGCGAGCGGTTAATTTGTGCTGTACTGGATGCCCGGAAAAAAGAGGTTTATAGCTGTTTTTATCGATGCGATCTTCAGGGGATTCCTCGCCCGGAGGGTGCGATTCGGGTGCTCAGCCCCCAGAAACTGGCAGAGGAAATTCGACAACCAGTGTTATTTGTCGGAGATGCGGTCATGCTTTATGGAGAATACTGGCAGGAGACCATCGGTAGCCAATTTGCAAGTGCTCCCAGGACCTTGCATTATCCGTGTGCCAGTGCTCTTGGTCTGCTGGCAGGTGAGTTGCTGCAACAGGATCAGTGTCTCGATCCTGCCACCGCAGTGCCTTTGTATGTGCGGGCCTCGGATGCTGAGTTGAGTCTGGGTGCCGTCGCGAAATAGCTGTGAATGATTGGGCTCTCGCCTGAGACGCAAAAAAATTGCTGTTCTTTCGAGCAGGCCTTTTTTTGCGCATTGCAGGGGATGGCAGCGGGATTGCAGATCACATCATGAATTTTTTATTGAAGAAGCGTAAGCAACAGAGGACAGGCGCATGATTTTGCGGCGGCAGACCAGAAAAATACTGATTGGCAATGTGCCTGTGGGCGGCAGTAGTCCCATTACGGTACAGTCCATGACCAACACCGACACCAGGGATGTTGCCGCCACCGTGGCTCAGATCCATGCACTCGAGAAGGCTGGCTGCGAGTTGATACGGGTCGCCGTCCTTGATCTTGAGGCTGCTGCAGCTCTGGGCAAAATTCGGGCGGCAATCTCCATCCCCCTGATCGCTGATATTCACTTTGATCATCGTCTGGCTGTGGCCGCCATGGAAAATGGCGCTCAAGCGATCCGTATCAATCCCGGCAACCTCGGCGGTCCGGAAAAACTGGCCCGGGTCGTGGATGCGGCCAAAATTCATCAGGTTCCGATCCGGGTGGGGGTCAACAGTGGCTCCATTGAAAAAGATCTGCTCAAGATTCATGGCTATCCCACGCCGGAAAATCCCACCGCCCTTATTGAGAGCGCCTTGCGCAATGTTCGACTGCTGGAAGATCTGGGCTTTTATGAGATCAAGATCTCCATCAAATCCTCCGATACCCTGACCACAGTGAGTGGGTATCAGAATCTGGCCAAGAAAACCGATTATCCCCTGCATCTCGGAGTCACGGAGGCGGGTGGCCTGATTGCGGGTACCGTCAAATCCAGTGTAGCCCTTGGCATTCTGCTTCATCAGGGGATTGGGGATACCTTCCGCATCTCCCTGACCCGTGATCCGGTGGAGGAGATTCGTGTCGGTTTTGAACTCCTGCGTTCTCTCAAGATCCGTGAACGTGGCCCGGAGCTTATCTCCTGTCCCACCTGCGGCCGTACCCAGATTGATCTTTTTACCCTGGCCGAGGAGGTCGAACGCTACGTGCAGACCATGCAAAAACCAATCAAGGTGGCGGTCATGGGCTGTGTGGTCAATGGCCCAGGCGAGGCCAAGGAAGCAGATATCGGTGTTGCCGGCGGTAATGGAGTGGGGATTATTTTTAAGAAAGGGAAGCTCTACAAAAAGGTGAAAGAGGAGGAACTGCTTGCTGTCTTTCTCCAGGAATTAAAACTCATAGAAGAAGAGATTTAGATGCGTTATTCACAGATTTTTGTCCCAACACTGAAGGAAACGCCTGCCGAGGCAGAGGTGGTCAGCCATCGTTTGATGCTCAGGGCAGGCTATATTCGTAAACTGACGGCAGGCGTTTACACCTATCTGCCGTTTGGTCTGGCTGCCATCCGCAAGGTGGAGAAGATTGTCCGCGAGGAGATGAATCGTGCCGGGGCTCAGGAGCTGCTGATGCCCATGGTTCAGCCTGCGGATCTGTGGCGGGAGACCGGTCGCTATGAAAAGTATGGACCGGAACTGCTCCGCTTTAAGGATAGGCATGATCGGGAATCGTGTCTGGGGCCGACCCATGAAGAGGTGATTACCGATCTGGTGCGGGGTGAGGTCCGTTCCTATCGGCAGCTTCCGCTTAATCTCTATCAGATCCAGAGCAAGTTCAGGGATGAGATCCGGCCAAGATTCGGGCTGATGCGAGGCCGCGAATTTATCATGAAAGACGCCTATTCTTTTGATGTTGATGATGAGCAGGCGGCTATTGCCTATCAGAAGATGTATGATGCCTATCAGCGGATCTTTACCCGCTGTGGCCTGCAGTTCCGAGCTGTTGAGGCTGACAGCGGCAGCATTGGAGGCAGTTTTTCTCATGAGTTCATGGTGCTGGCCAAGACCGGTGAGGACACCCTGGTAGTGTGCAGTTCCTGTGACTATGCAGCTAATGTGGAAAAGGCGGCTATTAAGGTTCGGCCTGTGGAAAATGCGGAGCCCCTGCTTGCAGTGGAAAAGATTGAGACCCCCGGTAAACGCAAGGTTGCTGCTGTCTGTGAGTTTTTAGGTATTGGACCGGAGTTGCTGGTCAAGACCATGATCTATAAGGTGACCGGGGGGAATGGGCAGCAGGTGTATCCGGTGGCTGTACTGGTGCGGGGTGATCGTGAGGTGCAGGAGGTGAAACTCAAAAACCTGCTGCAGGCGGTTGATGTGGAACTGGCCGAGGATAAAGAGGTCTTTGAAATCACGGGTGTTCCCACCGGCTATTTGGGCCCCATTGGTCTGAATGGTCAGAACGTTAAGGTGCTGGCTGATCTGGAAGTTGCAGCCATGCGTAATTTTGTGGTGGGTGCGGGTGAAAAAAATTACCACCTGAAGAATGTGAATATGGATCGTGATTTCCAGGCGACCGTGGTTGCTGATCTGCGACAGATCGCCAAGGATGATCCCTGTCCTCTCTGTGGTGGTGAACTGGGTCAGATTGAAGGCATAGAAGTCGGCCATATTTTTAAATTGGGAACAGTCTATTCCGAGTCCATGCGAGCCCTGTTCCAGGATCATGAGGGCCAGGAAAAACCGCTGATCATGGGGTGTTATGGTATCGGCATCAGTCGCATTGTCGCGGCAGCCATCGAGCAGAATCATGATGACAACGGGATCATCCTGCCGTTGGCCCTTGCCCCGGCTCAGGTCATCATCCTCAATCTTGGGCTCAAGGATACGCTGATTACCGGGGCGGCCGAGTTACTCTACTCGCAGCTGCAGGCCGAGGGCTTTGAGGTGCTTCTGGATGATCGTGACGAGCGGCCCGGCTCCAAATTCAAGGATGCTGACCTGCTGGGCATTCCTTTCCGGATAACAGTTGGTACTCGCCTGAGTAAAGAAAACGTGGTTGAGGTCCGTCATCGTCGTAATGGTCTGACCGTGGAGCTTTCCCCTGCACAGGTTGTGGAATATGTTGTGAAGCAGATTGCTGCGCTCGGCAGTCCAGGGCAGGAGTGAGACGGGTATCTCATGGCTGCATCCACGCTGAGCGTCACCGGTCTGAAGACTATTGCCAAGGGATATCTTCATGATGTTGATCTGGATCCCATTGACAAGGCCTGGGACCTTGCGGTCAAGGTCCATAGGGACAAAAAGCATTTTTCCGGTCAACTGTATCTGGAGCACGCCCTGGAGGTAGCCTCTACCCTTGCCTCCATGCATCTCGATCGGGACACAGTCATAGCCGGTCTGCTGCATGGTGTCCTCAAAGAAGGGGTTACCGTGCAACAACTGGCTAAGGACTTTGGTCAGAGTGTGGCCGATATAGTGGATGGTTGTACCCGCATCGCCAGTGTTCACTATAATAGTCAGTTAGCGAATCAGGCAGAAAATGTTCGTAAGATGTTATTGGCTATTGCCGCAGACATTCGGGTGCTTCTGGTCAAGCTGGCCGATCGCCTTCAGGACATGTGTTCGCTGGAAGCAGTGGACAGTGATTATCGGCGGGAGATGGCGCGTGAAACCATGGATCTTTACGCGCCCCTGGCCAGCAGATTGGGTATTGACTGGTTAAAACGTGAGCTTGAAGATCAGTCGTTTCGTTATCTCCATCCTGATGAGTATAACGAGCTCTCCGTCAAACTGGAGAGCTCCTATGAGGAGCGACAGAAGTATGTAGAAAAGGTAATTACTATTCTGCAGGAAAAACTTGCCTTGAGTAAGGTTTTCCCTCTTCGAATTATTGGCCGTCCCAAGCATATCTATTCCATCTATAAAAAACTTCTTGCCCAGAAGATTCCTTTTGAACGTGTCTATGACAATGTGGCCTTTCGTATCATTGTTACAACGGTGGAGGAGTGTTATACGGCTCTTGGGGTAGTGCATGAAAACTGGTCACCCGTTCCCGGCAGGATCAAGGACTTTATCTCCGCTCCCAAGGCCAATAACTATCAGTCGATGCATACTACAGTGGTGGGGCCGCAGAATCATTTCATAGAGGTCCAGATTCGGACCGAGAAGATGGATCGGATCGCTCAGGAAGGTGTTGCCGCCCACTGGGCCTATAAGGAAGGGCAGAAGATTGGTAACAATGATGCCAAGCTCTTCCGGGAGCTGAAAAAGCTGGTGAACTCTCTGCAGGAGGTTGAAGATCCACGGGAGTTTCTGGAGAATGTTCGAGGTGAGCTTTATACGCCAGAGGTCTATGCCCTGACCCCGGGTGGTGAGGTCAAGGAATTCCCCTTGGGAAGTTGTCCTATTGACTTCGCCTATGCCATTCATACGGAAGTGGGGGACCGCTGTGTCGGGGCCAAGGTTAATGATCGCCTTGTACCCCTTAAATATCAGCTGCAGAACGGTGATATCGTAGAGATTGTCACCTCAAAAACGCAGCGTCCCCGCAGAGGCTGGCTGAGCCTGGTGAAGACCAGCCGGGCCCGTTCCAGGATTCGTGCCTGGCTGCGTCGAGAGGAGAAGGAACACGCCTTGCATCTTGGCCGGGAGATCTGTGAGCGGGAGCTGAAGCAGTATGAGACCACCCTGAAAAAAATAGTCAAGAGTGGTCATATAAAATTGCTGCTGAAGGAGCTTCGTTGTAATTCCCTGGATGATCTTCTGGTAAAAGTGGGGACCGGGATTGTCACAGTGCAGGTTCTGGTCAAGGCGCTCCAGCCTCCGGAATTGCGCGGCGAGAAGGTTCAGTCAAATCAGCCGACTCCCCAGGAACTTGCCGCTCTGATGGTAAGTCAGCAGAAGCCCGGTGGGCAAGGGAACAATTCAATTATCAGTATTGATGGGATTGATGGTATGCTGGTGAAAATAAGCCAGTGTTGCCATCCGGTGCCGGGAGATCCTATCATCGGCTTTATCACCACGGGCCGGGGCATTTCCGTGCATAAGGCCAGCTGCGAAAATTTATTAATCACAGACCCGCAGCGCTGGATAGCAGTATCCTGGTCTGGGGCTCAGAGCATCCAGCATCGGGTGGATATTCTGGTGACTGCGGAAAACAGACGGGGTATTGTGGCAACCATCAGTGCTGCAATCAATGCCGATGATGCCAATATTCTCGGAATCCCGACCCGGATTACTCCTGCAGGGATCGTAGAGCTGCAGATCACTCTGGAGGTTGCAGACCTTGAACATTTGCAGATTCTGTTACAACATCTGCGGCAGCTTGAATCGGTGATTTCGGTGAGAAGGCTGTAGGTGGTGGTTTTGGGGATGATCTTGTGTCAGATTTGCGGCAACGATATTGCTCATGATGTGTCTATCTGTCCCTTCTGTGGCGGAAACCAGGAAAAAGAGCTGCCGGGAGTAATCTCACCTGCGGGTGCTTTTCATAAGGTGGTCAATCTTGAGATGGGCAAACCCCTTGTTGAGAGTGCCTTGAGAAAACTGCAGATGGAATTGGAGAGTGCTCGCCTGCAGAACCTGCGTGTCCTGACAGTGATTCATGGCTATGGTTCCACGGGCAAGGGTGGTGCTATCGGTGTCGAGTGCAGGAAGGTGCTGGAATATCTGAAAGGGAAGGGCGAGATTAATACCTTTATTCCTGGTGAAGAGTTCAGGGTGAAAGCAGGACCGACCCGGGACCTGTTGCGCCGTTTTCCTCAGCTGGCAGGCAATGTTAATCTTAATAAAGGAAATAGAGGAATTACCCTGGTTGTTTTGTAGTTGAAGAATGTCCGCTATTTTATGCCTTTTTTGTCTTTGGTATTGTAATGGCTAGGTCCTTTTGTTAGAACGGCTTATGTGTCGGGGATCTGGTACTCTTTTGTTGTCAGCCCCCCCTTTTTTTTGTTGGAAAAAGTTTGCCGAAGCATAAAGAATGTTTATTAGTTTTCATTCAGATTGTCGGATTGTGGAATGCTTGTGTCGTTGAATTTAAATTTATCAAAGGAGATGATGGTGATGAACAGATTGATTGTATTTGCCTTGATGGCCCTGCTGCTGTTTCCGGCTCTGGGATTTTCGGCTGATAAGGATAAACCTGCGGCTGAGTTGAAGACCTTTCAGGATAAGCTCAGTTACAGTATGGGGCTCGATGTGGGGACGTATTTTAAGGGGATGAAAGAAGATATTGATTATGATCGCCTACTCCTGGGAATTACCGATGCCTTTAAGGAGAACAAGCCGTTGCTGAGCGCCGAAGAGGTGGCCACGGTGCAGAAAGAATTTGCCGCCAAGATGCAGGCCAAACAGGCCGCACAGATACAAGAGCTGCAGGAAAAGAATAAGAAGGCTGGTGATGCATATCTGGCCAAAAATAAAGAGGTTAAAGGTGTTGTTGTTACCAAGAGCGGCCTGCAGTATGAGGTGGTGAAAAAAGGGAACGGTGAGAAGGTCAAAGAGGGAGATCAGGTCAAGGTCCATTATACCGGAACCTTTGTTGATGGTAAGGTCTTCGATGACTCCCGTAAACGCGGTGAGCCGGCTGTCTTTGGAGTAGATCAGGTAATCCCTGGCTGGGGTGAGGCTTTAAAGCTGATGGATGTCGGCTCCCACTATAAACTGGCCATCCCCTCTGCCCTTGCATATGGTGAGCAGGGTGCACCACCGGTAATTGAGCCGAATTCTGTTCTGCTCTTTGATGTTGAGCTTGTCGGCATTGAAAAGAAAGAAGCGGCTGCTGCCCCTGCAGCCGTACCGGTACCGGAAAAGAAATAATTATTGCGAGGTCTGACAATGGGTGACACCAAAAAGGTTAAGGCAAAATGTTGTCAGAAATTTGTAAAAAAAGGCAACCATTGTTCCAGCTGTCCCTTGACCGCTCAGGATGACGGGAAAAAAACAAAGAAGGTAGAGCAGGATAAGAAAAAAAAGAGTCAGAAGAAACAGAAGAAGTAGAGCAAGACAGGGAGCAGAATATATTCAAGCAAAGGTTGATCTTGCATAGCTTCAGGTTGTAACAACGGTTCAGAGGGGTTTCCTTCTGAACCGTTTTGTTTTGTGGAGACTCAAAACAGTTGGAAGAGCAGGGGCAGGGTGAGAAAAGAGAGAAGAATGCCCACCCCAACCATGGCTGCGGTGAGTTCCGGGGCAAGTCCTGCCATGATCGCCAGGGCTCCGGCAGAGACCATGGGAGGCATTCCCGCCTCAAAGATGGCGACACGGACGGCCAGTGTGTCGATTCCCAGGAGACGACAGATGGCTAAAGCGAGAAGGGGAGCCGCAACAAGTTTGACGGAGAGGCCGATTAATAGAGGTGACAGCATCCCAGGATGGAGTCGTGGGGTGAGTTGGTAGCCGACCGCGATCATGACTACCGGTACCAGCGTTGCGGCCAGACTGTTTAAAAGGGAAATGACAGGAGCCGGGAAAACGATATTTCGGCAGATCATGGCCAGGACCAGAGCCAGGAAGGGCGGAAACGTGATAACCTTTTTCACAATCAGGGCCAGCCGTGGCCGATCTCCGCTGCCATAGAGAGCAAGAATCACAGTGCCGTAGGTGGCTAAAGCCAGAAAGGAGCCGAGCTGGTCATACAGTACCGCGTAGGGGATGCCTGCTTCACCAAAGAAGGCTCGCACTATGGGGATGCCGAGAAAGGAGGTGTTGCCCAGGGGGACCAGGAGCAAAAGGGCACCTGTCATGCCTTGAGGCCAGTGGTAGAGTCTAGCGGCAAGAAGGATGATTACGGCAGAGACCACAAGCATGACCCAGGGCATGATGACCGGACTCAGGATATCTCTGGAAAAAGTCAGTTCCGGCACCTTGAGCAAGATCAGGGCGGGCAGGGAGACATAAATGACAAAAAGGTTGAGTACTTGAGCGGTTTCTTTGGGAAACTGGGGCAGGCGGCGCAGTCCTATACCGATGAGCAGAAAGGCAATGGTGAGAATAAAATTTTCCATGGAATCTTGGTATGCACTAAGGTTGAATGGAGATCCATCCCTCTCTGCCAGCTATGATCTGTTCTTGAATGGAGGCGATGGCAATATCTGTTTTTTTTGCTTCCTCGACGAGTTGCCCAAGAGGGACAAAAGAGCACCCTTTTCCTTGTGCCAGTCTGATAAAATCTGCAAACATGGTTTTGTGGACAATACCTTCCACTTCCGCGTGAATGGTAAGGATATTGAGCCGGTCCGGTCGGAGATGAGAGAGAAGCTGCTCGTTGTAATTTTTTTCTGTGACTCCTGCCTGCCCAATCAATTCATCATATGTTGGCAGGGTCGTAGGGACCTGAGGGGTCTGTAAGGTTTTTTCTGCAACTTGCGGATAAAAGATGCAATGTCCACGGCAGTCGGAATTGTAGAGGAAAGCGAAACTATCTTTTGCCAGCGAGGCGGTATCAGTGCTGCGCCAAGCCGGGGCGGCGGAACAGGTTGGTTTATTGCCGGTTAAAGACATGAGAGTGTCGTATCCCCTGTTCAGCAGTGCCCGTACCTGCAGTGCGGACATGTTTTTAATTCCTGACTGCCAGCCATGATGATCCCAGGCATGTAAGCCGATCTCATGTCCATCGGTGGCTGCATCTTGAATGGCCTTCCCTGCTTTTCCGGCGATATATGGACCGGGCCAGAAGGTTCCTTTCAGTAGAATATCCCAGCCATAAAGACTGGCAGCTTTTGTGCGCATCATCTTCAGGAAAAAAGCTGGACGCAGCAGCCGCCAGAGATGTCGTCCCATATTATCCGGCCCGACAGAGAAAAAAAAGGAGGCCTTGATATCATGTGTTTTCAATATACGGCAGAGCTCCGGGACACCAATGCGGGTCCCGCGTAAGGTGTCTACATCAATGCGTAATCCTATCTGCATATTTTAACAATCAGAAAAATAAGTGATTTGTAAAAAAAACTGGGGTTCATGTACAGTCTGGAACTCAGATGCCGATCAATTATGGTCACAGCATACAGGCAATAAATGAGCATTTTTAAAAAATGCTTGTTTGGTTAACGAACATCATCTTGATGGTGGATCTCAAACTCTCCGGTTTCGACAGCCTGTTTCAGGAAAAAGTCCAGCGTTTCTTCCACGGACTGTTCCAGGGGAACTGTCGGTTTCCATCCCAGAAATTTTTCTGCTTTTTGAATACTCGGTTTTCTGAAACTTACGTCTTCATATCCCTTCCCGTAGAAGGCGCGACTTTCTACATCCCGCAACCCGGCAAAAGGCGGAAACTTCCGAGCAAGGGGATGTTGCTGAAATTTGGCAACCAGGATTTCTGCCAGTTCTCGAATAGAGGCTTCATTGTAGGGATTGCCAATGTTGAATATGTTGGAATCACAGACGTTATCTTTATTTTCAATGATTCGGAACAGACAGTCAATGCCATCCTTCACGTCGGTAAAACAACGTTTTTGGTATCCCCCATCCACCAGTTGAATGGGCGTACCTTCCGCAAGATTAAGAATTAACTGGGTGATAGCCCTTGAAGATCCGATACGGGCGGATGCCAGGCTGTCGAGGCGAGAACCCACCCAGTTGAAGGGGCGAAACAGGGTGAATTGCAGTCCTCTGGTGGCGCCATAGGCCCAGATCACCCGATCGAGCATCTGTTTGGAGCAGGAGTAGATCCATCGTTGTTTATGGATGGGGCCAAGGACCAGTTGTGAGGTGTCCTCATCAAAGTTCTTGTCCTGGCACATGCCATAGACTTCGGAGGTGGAAGGAAAGAGAATCCGTTTGCCATACTTGGCACAATAGCGAACAACCCGGAGATTCTCTTCAAAATCTAGCTCAAAGACGCCTAAGGGGTTACGGGTATATTCTGCGGGAGTGGCAATGGCAACGAGGGGCAGGATGATATCGCAGCGCCGGACATGATATTCAATCCATTCGCGCTGGATGGAGATATCGCCTTCCGCGAAATGAAAGTCCGGGTGGTCCCCAAGATGTTTGATGTAGCGGGAACCAAGATCCATACCATGTACTTCATAGCGTCCTGAGTCCAGGAGATGCTCGGATAAGTGGCTGCCGATAAAGCCATCTGCCCCCAGGATGAGAACTGCCTTCTTGCGTCGCTGGGCGATGGTCTTTTTCACATCCGGTCCAAAATGCATTTTCTGCACCAGAGCCAGCTCGGCAACTAAGCGGCTGGCGCTGAGAAAGAGGCCATTTTCGGTTTGTCCGGTCTTGACCTCAATGGCCCCTTGACCGCAACTGATGATAAAAGGATTTTCCGAGATGACGGTACCTGCATTTGCTCCTTTATTGTCAGTCAGAGTTTCGACCTGCCAGAAGATCACCTTGCGATTTCCCAGAAAACTGAATGCCCCGGGGTAGGGTTTGGTGACAGCTCGCACAAGGTTTCGGACCTGGTCTGCACTTTTGTTCCAGTCAATCTCGCCGTCGTCCGGTTTCCTTCCGCCATAATAAGAGGCCAGGGTTTTGTCCTGGGGGATTCTCGGTGCTGTCCCCTCTGCCACTTTGGGAAGCATCTCATCAAGAAGGGCGGCGCTTGCTGCGGCCATTTTTGTGTGGAGTGAAAGGGCTGTATCCTGGGAATCAATATCCACCTTGAGTTGGCCGACAATATCTCCGTCGTCCGGGCGGGGAGTCATATAATGCAGGCTTACTCCCGTTTCCTTCTCTCCATTCACCAGTGCCCAATTTACCGGACATCGTCCCCGGTAGCGGGGCAGCAGGGATCCGTGCAGATTCAGACAGCCGGCAGCGGGAATATTCAGGATCTCTTCCCCGACCAGATGGCGATAGTAAAAGGAGAAGAGGATATCAGCTTGCATGGCCTTGATCTTTTCAATCCACAGCGGGTGA
This sequence comes from Pseudomonadota bacterium, assembly GCA_043826415.1. Classification (GTDB taxonomy): domain Bacteria; phylum Desulfobacterota; class Desulfobulbia; order Desulfobulbales; family Desulfocapsaceae; genus UBA2270. Next base: position 16,869 of record JBDRQE010000031.1, on the reverse strand, counting down.
TTAATATTTCCCGGGGCATGGACAGGGATATCATAGCGGGCCGCAAGTTCTGCAACCGAGCGAAACCAGACATTCTCATCAGGGTCATCCGCATGGGTAAAGATTGCGGCTATCTCGAAACCGGATTCTAGGAGTTTTTCGATTCCGATACAACCAATTGTATGATAGGCAAGGACAATAGCTTTCATGTTTGTTCCAGTAGAAGAAGTTTAAATTAAAAAGAGAATAGTACCTGTCTTGACGCCCTCGCTGTTCAAACGATTACAACGGGTAATATAAAATCAGCAATTCAGGTTACTCGGATATATCGGACTTTTGTTCAGCCATCTTTCGTCCTGTCACTTCCTGCACAAAATATCTGGGCCTGGCCCTCACATCATGATAAATGCGGCCAATGTATTCTCCAAGCAATCCCATGGCGATAAACTGGGCGCCAATAAAAAAATAAACCAGGGCAAAGAGGGTGAAAACACCGCCGACTGCCCATTCAACACCGTAGATGAGTCGAAGAATGAGGAGTAATATTCCGAAACCAAAGCCCGTGGCGGAAATGATCCCGCCGACAATGGAGAGCAGGCGCAATGGATAGGTGGTCATGGTTGTCACCAGATCAAACATCAGGGAAATCAATTTGCCAAGGCTGTATTTTGATTCACCCATGGTGCGAGCGGCATGTTCCACCTCAACCTCAGTGGTTGTCCTGGCAAAACTGTTGGCCAGCACCGGAATAAAGGTTGAGCGTTCATTGCACATGAGCATGGCTTCAACGATATGTCTTTTGTAGACCCTGAGCATGCAGCCATAATCGTGCATCATGACCCCCGTTGCCTTCTGGACGGCCCTGTTGATAATGGCCGATGCGGTTCTACGAAAGAAGGAGTCGTTCCGTCTGGCCCGGATTGTTCCCACTACATCATAATCCATGGCAATAGTGACCAGGCGGGGGATCTCCTCGGGGGGATTCTGCAGATCAGCGTCCAGGGTGACGATCCAGTCCCCACGGACATGGGCAAAGCCGGCCATGATCGCATTATGCTGGCCATAGTTGCGATTGAGCAGGACGCCGATAACCTCACCATCATTGTTGCCGGCCGCGGCCTGGCGGATGATCGTTGCCGATTGATCTTTTGAACCGTCATCAATGAAGATCACCTCAAACGAGCGGCCCATCTTGCGGCACGTGGTCAGGATGCGATTGATAAGCTCACCCAGACAGGCCTCTTCATTGTACACAGGGATAATAATAGATATCTGTGGATTTTCTTTCACAACAGTGTCCTGCCTTTTGTGCATTTTTAGGTGAGCACAGTGGTATGGCCCGATAAGGAGCCGATTTATTTGTTCCGGCAATAATCTTTGATTGCCAGCACCACATCGTTTACATCATTTTCCGTCATGTCGGGAAAAAGCGGAAGCGAGCAGATACGCTCAGAGTTCCACTCGCTGTTGGGCAGCATTCCTGCCCGGCAACCCATCTGCTCCTGGTAATATTTCTGCAGATGTACGGCACGAAAGTGCAGGCCGGTGCCGATATTCCTCTGTTTCAGACCTTCCATGAACTGATCACGCCCGTTCTTATTTTTTCCGTTCTGCACCCGAACAATAAAAAGATGCCAGCTATGCACATGGGGATACTCCGGTATTGCCAGGGGGGTGATCTCATCAATATCCTGCAGTAATTCATGATAGCGGGCTGCCAGATCAGTTCGCCGCCTGTTGAAGGTATCCACTCGTTCCAGTTGTTTTACTCCGAGAACCGCCAGCATATCGGGAAGATTGTATTTGTAGCCCGGTTCAAAAACCTGGGCCTGCGGAGAACGCCCCTGGCTGGATCGGTCATAGGCATCCACCCCCAGACCATGAAATTTCAGACTGCGTACCCTGGCCAGCAATTCGGGATCATCGGAACAGACCATCCCCCCTTCGCCGCTGGTAATGTTTTTGATCGGATGAAAGGAAAAGATTGCGGTTCCTGTTTTACCGATAGTCTCTCCCTTATAGGATGTGCCGATGGCATGCGCCGCATCTTCAATAAGCGGGATTGAATGTTGAGCGGCAAGAGCCCTGAGAGGGGTCAGATCCACCGGAGCCCCGGCGTAGTGTACCGGAATAATCGCCCTGGTGCGCTCGCTGATTTTTTCGCTGACGGCAGCGGTGTTCATCATCAGGGTGTCACGATCAACATCAACAAAGATCGGCGTTGCCCCGGCCAGAACAATCAAATTGACAGTGGAAACCCAGGTCATGGATGGGGTGATCACTTCGTCTCCCGGCCCGATGTTCATGGCCTTGAGCAGCACGTGCATCCCCGCGGTTGCGGAAGAGAGTGCCACCGCCTGCCGGCAGCCGGTATATTCACAGATACGCTGTTCAAACAAGGTGTTCCACGGGCCGGTGGTGATCCAGCCTGAACGCATGACCTCAGCCACAGCGGCAATATCTTCCTCGGTAATTGAGGGTTTTGAAAAGGGAAGAAAATGGGTTCGCATATGATTCAGCTCCTTAAAAGGTGGCCCAGATATAGCCGCTCGAGCCATTGTCAGTTATGGTTATCGGGTGAGGAAGAAAAGAGATCCAGTCCTGATAATTCCTGGCCCTGGCAATCAGGACGATGTTGCCTTGATTGGCCAGGATTGTATCCCGGAACCGGTCCAGGTTGAGAAGCCGATGGCGGGCATCTGCGTAGCCCACACCATAGGTTGTTTCACCTGCATCACGCACTATCAGGATATCTGAGCGTTGCAGATACCAACTGGCGGCCCGTAGTGAAACTTCATCGGCTAATATAATGGTTTTGGGGTTGATTTCATTTTTGTGCTGCAGGAACAGGGCTCCTGGCGATTTCCTCCCGAGAGTCTGGTCGGGCATGAGAAAGGGGGTCACGCAGAGAAGTAACGCGGGACTCAGGCCAAAGAGGATGATTTTGTAGTTCCAGTGGTGAGCACGGCTGGCTGCCAGCGGCAACAGGGCCATGGCCGTAAGGCCGGCCAAGGCCGCCAATCCCTGCCAGTTTTTGCTGTAAGGGGGGGTGATTCCGCCTATGCCGATAAATTGGACCAGAAGAAAGGCAAGGGGCAAGAGACCAAAGAGAAAGGCCGCCACTTTTGAACCGACCTGGAATGATTTATGCCTGCCGGTACGCAGCAGGTTGGTAAGGCCAATGCTGACCAGGATGGCAAAGGGTGGAAAGCAGGGCAGGATATAGGTCAACAGCTTGCCGGAGGAAAGTGAAAAGAAAAGAAAGGGCAGGCAGAACCAGGCCAGACAAAACTGGATGAGCTGTCTGCTCTCGGTGTGTGAGGTATTGCTGCGTAAACCGAATCCGGCGGCAGGGAGAAGAAAGGTCCAGGGCAGAAACATGGCGGGAGCGGTCAGAAAAAAGAACCAGAACGACTCGGGATGTTGGGCGTTTTCTCCACCCAGGAAACGCTGGACATGCTCGTGCCAGAAAAAGAAATTCCAGAAGTCCGGTTCCTGGCGGTGGATGGCCAGACTCCAGGGCAGGGCGGTAAGGGTAGCGGCGATAAGCGGTAACCAGGCAAGGCCTAAAAGATCGCGCCAGCGCCGCTGCCAGATAAGATAGGCCCCCATGGTCAGGGCCGGCACGACGAGAGCCAGAAAACCCTTGATCAGGAAGGCAAGTCCGCAACTTATCCCGGCCGCGATCAGGAACAAACGCCGGCGGGAAGAACCGCGTTCAGCCTGGCTGGCCAGAAAGAAACAGGTCATGGTCATGGTGAGAGAGGCGGCAAACATGGAATCGAGGACGGCGAAGGTGCCGACTACAGGCACCTCTATGCTGGTGAGAAAAATAAGGGCGGCGATGGGGCCGGTCCAGACCTCATTTCGGGGGTAGGTCTGATGTATCAGCAGCATGATCAGCAGGGCGCTCAGGCCGACACTCAGGGCCGATGGCAGACGGATGGCAAAGGCGTTTTCGCCGAAGGCCAGGATAGAGGCTCCGTTCAGCCAGTATCCCAGAGGGGGCTTTTCAAAGTAGCGCAGCCCATTGAGGCGGGGACTGATCCAGTTGCCGGAGGCGATCATCTCCCGGGGAATCTCGCCGTAGCGGGTTTCGTCCGGTTCCATGAGCGGCCGGACCCCTAGAGGCAGCAGATAGATGCAGATAAAAAGTCCCAGTAAACAGATATAGAGTGTGCGTTGTGTGGTCATGAACAATGAAAGGGGAATTGTTTATTGGGGTTTAAGGTGATGCTGTTCCCTGGAAGCTCCTGTCTCATAAGCTCTCGGCCTCCGTAAGTGCAAAACTGGATGGGCAATTTTCTTGCTGCTGTTCTGGAAGGCAGATACGGAAGGTACTCCCTTTACCTGCCGTGCTTACAAGTTCGATGTGCCCACCGTGGATCGTGACCGCCCACTTGGCAATAGCCAGCCCTAAACCTGAGCCACCCGTGTCCCGGGAACGGACCTTGTCCACCCGGTAAAAGCGGTCAAAAATGTGTTCTTGATGATCCGGTGGAATACCCGGGCCGGAATCGACAATATTCACCCAGCAATTATCCTCGCCCTTGTCAACCGCGATGTGGATGGTTGCTGAGTCCGGTGAATATTGAATGGCGTTATGGAGGATATTGGCAAAGGCCTGGCGGAAGATGTTCCGGTCAAGGCACACTGGGCACGTTTGTTTGATTTCCACGGACAAGTGCTGATTTTTTTCTTCGGCAAGCACTGCCAGCCGTGCAGTTTCCTCTTCGATGACCCGGCCAAGTTCCAGCTTCTCCAGCACCGGCTTGACCATGTCACTGTCTGATCGAGCCAGGGCCAGGAGATCGCTGACCAGACGACTCATCTTGTCCACCTCTTCGAGCATGCTGGCAATAGTCTCCTGATATTCGCTTCCCCCCATAGGTGTTCGCAGGGCCATCTCGCCGACGCTGTGCATGGCGGAAAGCGGCGTCCGCAGTTCATGGGAGGCATCTCCGGTAAATTGCTGCATCTGTTTGAAAGAGTGATCGAGTTTGCCTAAGAGACGATTAAAGGTCAGGGAAAGATGCCCCAGTTCATCGTCTGCATTTTCAACCGGCAGACGTTCGTGGAGACGGTCTGCGGAGATGGTCTTCATCCGGGCAATGATCTTCTGCAGTGGCGACAGGACCCTGCCGGCCATAAAATAGCCGCCGGCCCAGGCCAGCAGGAGAACTAAAGGGAAAAAGAGGACCTGGACCAGAAAAAGATGTCCAAGCTCCTCGAAAATATGTTCGGTGGTGCGTCCTACCCTGATCACCACATCTACTCCTTCAATCTTCCTGACTTCCTGGATCATCAGCAGTTTTCTGTTGTCGGTCAGCTGCAGGGTATAAAATGTCCGTGTCTGATCAGCTGCTATAAGGGACGCCGGTGGAAGGTTGAAGTCGGTTTGGGTAAAATTGCGATAAATAAGCACACCATCCAGATGGGATGCCGCGATCCAGTATTTCTGTTTTGTGTCCTCCTGATGTCCTCTCCAGACAAAGTGGCCATCCGGGGCCAGTTTCAGGAAAAGTTTTACTACCTCTTCGGCCTCTTCCTGCAGATTGACCTTCAGTTCAAGGATGAGCTGGTGCCAGAGGAACATCTGAGTGGAAAAAACATAAGCGCCAAGGGTCAACACCAGAACAGCAAGATGCCAGAGGGTGATGCGGGTGCGGATGGACTGGCGGATGGTATGCAGGGTCATGTCTCTTCCTTTTTGAGGATGAAGCCGACGCCGCGGATGGTATGGAGCAGTTTCCCGGGGAAATCTTTATCGACCTTTCGCCGCAGACGGGTCATATGGACATCGATGACATTATCCAGAGGGGTTGCCCGCATGCTTTCCTGCCAGATATCACGGGCGATCATCCCCCGGGTGACAAACCGGCCCTGGTGTCGCACCAGATAGGTCAAAAGGTCGAATTCCTTAGCGGTCAGGTCCAGGGGTTGTCCATCACGATGTACTTCCCGTGTCACCAGATCCAGATCAAGCCCGGCGAACTGGAGGCGAAAGACCTGTTCACTTCTGCCACGGCGGAGCAGGACACGGATACGAGCCAGGAGTTCACTGACGGCAAAGGGCTTGACCATGTAGTCATCCGCACCGCAGTCGAGTCCTGAGATACGCTCCTCAACTGTGTCCCTGGCCGTCAGAATGAGGACCAGGGTCTGCTGGTCACGGCGGCGCAGCACTTCGAGAATTTCGAGGCCGCTGTGACCCGGGAGCATAAGATCGAGGATCACCACATCAAAGATATCGGTGTTGATTAGAAAAAATCCTTCTTCGCCGGTCACAGCGGCACTGACGCTGTATCCTTCTTCTTCCAGGACCTGTTTCAAGGAATGGGCGATTTTTATCTCGTCTTCTATAATTAAAATTTTATGCATGGTGGATTTCTATCTAGCGTGCTGAATGGAGAAGAACAACTGACGTATTTCTGAAGTTTTCTTCAGGCGGCAGGGAAGCGATGTTTCGGGAAATGGGCATGGCAGAAAATTGGGTTGACTTGTTTTGATTTTCGGCTAGTGTCGTTTCTGAATGCGGGGTTGAATCAAGATACCCTAATACTATTTTTTGAGGAAGGAAGTTGTTACCATGAAAAAGCACAAGAAGGCTTGCGGGTGGTTTTGTTCCCTCTCTTTGGGGATTGTTATCAGTATAAACATACTGGTCATGCCGGTTGTTGTCTTCTGTGGCGAAAAGACGGGAGAACATGTCTCTGCGGCTGAAGAAACAGCCGTTCACCCTCTCAGTCTCCGCAATGCCGCTATCCTCGGCCTGGTGGAAGGTGCCACCGAATATCTGCCCGTGAGTTCCACCGGCCATTTGATCCTGACCGAGAATATTCTGGGCCTTGCCGATGACCCTACAGCCAAACGGGCGGCCAATGCCTATGCCATCGTGATTCAGGCTGGAGCGATTCTGGCGGTGCTGGGACTCTATCGAAAAAGGATGCGGCAGATGATCTTGGGGCTGCTGGGCCGGGATGCAGCCGGCAAGCGGCTGGTCTGGAATCTGGTGATCGCTTTTCTGCCGGCGGTGGTGGTTGGACTCTTGTTTGAGCATCAGATCAAGGCACGGTTGTTTGGGCTCTGGCCTGTGACTGCGGCCTGGTTTGCCGGTGGGGTATTTCTTGTTTTTCTGGGCAGGAGGCGAGATCAAGCTCTATCCAGGGATGGCGGGGAAGGAAATGGCCTGTCGATTGAGCACTTCGGCTGGCGTCAGGCCTTAGGCATCGGTCTGATACAGTGCCTGGCCATGTGGCCCGGGGTCAGTCGCAGTCTGGCAACCATTTCCGGAGGGTTGCTGATGGGGGCGGAGCTAGGGGCGGCTGTGGAGTTCAGTTTTCTCCTGGGACTGCTGACCCTGGGCGCGGCAACGGTCTATGAGGCATATAACAACGGTGTCATGATCATGGCAAACTTCGGTTTAGTTGGACCCTTGCTTGGTTTTGCCTGTGCTTTCATCTCGGCTTGGGTCTCAATCAAGTGGATGGTCAGTTTTCTGCAGAGAGGAAGTCTGGCCGTCTTTGGCTGGTATCGGATTGCCCTGGCCCTGCTGGTGGCGGCACTGTTGTTATCGGGGGTGGGATTACACACTTGATGGTGCTTCTTTCAATTATTCTGCTCGTCCCAGCTGGCTTTCAGCCCCTGCAGCAGGACAAAGCGTCCCAGGCATATAACCTTGCAGGGGAATGAGGCCACAAACAGGGGATTGTGACAGAGACCGCCCGAGAGGTAGAGAGTCTCAGGGCTTCCGGCAAAATTATAGGCATTGAGGGCAATTCCTTTGACGAATTTGGCAACTGCCTCTCCCTCGCTGGCGCCGTCGACCACCGCATCAAATATATGACTCATGCCCAGGACCCCGCAGGTCACCGAGAAGGAGCCGGCAGGAACCTGCATGGCGGTAAAATCCAGGTTGTAGTATCGCTCCAGCAGTTCAATGGTGAACCCCATTGAGGCCCCGCATTCCGCATTCCAGCCCATGTTTTTAATCTTGCCCTGGTCGTAACGAATGAATTTGATATCTCGACTGCCGCAGTCGAGAAGGGTGTAGTGGTCGGTATCAATCAGGGCATTACCACCCTTGGCCAGGGCTGTGAGCTCATTGATATAGCGGTTGGCGTGCCGTTTACCGTTATGGCCGGTGGCGATATCCACCTTCAGACCCTGGTCAATCTCTTTGGTGGCAATGAGCTGAGGTGCTTGGGTTGTGGTATCCCAAAGCTTGCAGTATGAGGTCCCGAAATCAGCAAGCAGCATGTCAGAAACCTGGAAGATCAGGGGAAAGAAGGCAGAACTCTGCTTTTTTATCTACCCCTTTACTCTTTTGCAGCGTTGAAAGTTCAAGGAATGCCTGGATTTTTGCCTTGGTGCTGTTGCCGGCGGTGACATCGCAGTCCACATAGAGTCCATGTGGGTGACGGTTTGCCAGATGTCTGGCCAGTGCGGTTTTGGCGCAGAAGGACTGGGCAAAAAAGACCGTGGGAATATCCGGGTTGCAGAGTTCTTCCAGGCTTTGGTGGTCAGGGGTTTTGTTTTCCATACAGCGGGTCCAGCCGTAGACATGGGTGGTGTCGGGGAAGAGACTGAGCAGGGAAAAATCGCGGGGCGGCACCCCCCAGAATCCGGCTGTGGGGGTACAGGCAGGCAGGTTCTTGTGAGCTCTGGCCGATTGCACTGACCTGGTGATGGCAGTGACTTTGTCGAACAGTGGCATTCTGGTGGTGCAGAGGGGAGTGCCAAAATCTTTTTTGTCCTGATTCCTGGTTGTCGTGATGATTGTCTCCGGCAGGATATCCTTGAGGATGGTGGCGGTATGCAGAGCACAGTCGCATTTTCCCGGGCCCACATCGATGTAGATACGATCAGGTTTCAGGCTGATCGCATTGATGACCACGGTGCGCAGGATGGCGCAGAATACCCGGGGCAGATAGGACGAGGCCATCTCAATATCTCTTTTGACGATGGGCTCATCCAGGTCAAATATTGTATCGCCATCTGCTTCTAATTGTTCAATGATTGCCAGGGGAGGAACACCAACAATGCCGATCTGTTGTTTGCGGGAACAGGTTTTCATGTCGTGCTTATTTGTTCTGTCGGTGCAGGAAAAAGAGTCCGGTACTGCCGAAAAAAAGATGGATAGCAATTGCTGCCAGTAGAGGATTGATATAATCAGCCCTTGCCAGGGATTGCAGGGCGCCCCACAGTCCCCAGGCGACAAAGGCCAGTCCGCAGCTTGCCGGTATGGCAATGGAAAGATCACGCCCCCATTTCTGATAGGAGATGAGGAGTACCGGCAGACCAAGCAACAGCAGGGGGAGGCCGAGAAGGGTGTAGGAGATACGGCTGTAAAAATCCGCCCAGGCCTTGACCGTATCTTCACGTGTCTGTTGTTTGTAGATTCGTTGATAGAGCGCAGTTATCGAGAGTTCTGATGCCTCATATTCCGGTACAAAAAAATCATCGGGGGTCTCGGGCAGGGTAATTTTCTTTTCGGTAAAAAGGGTGGTCTGATAACCATCTTCCCCGGTGCGTACCTGTGTCTGTCCCTTATGGAGTATCCATTGCTGATCTTTCCATTCCGCTGATTCGGCGCTGATCAAGGTGTCCAGGTTGTACGGATCCGTCCAGCGTGAGTAGGAAAAATTGAAAAAGATGGCCTGGTGGGGATCAGGACGGGCAAAGGAGTAGAACCCTTCTTGACCTTTGTAGTAGTAGCGTCCGTTGCGGAATATTCCCAGTGGAACCATGCCTTTAACGTTTTCATACCAGATGGTGTTGGTGCTGGAAATGGTTACAGGAAGCAGCCATTGGGCCATAATGAGAAAAAGAAGCGTGCAGAGCACCCCGCCGGTTATCGCTGGCTTGACAATGGCACGGAGAGGGACTCCGCCGGCCTTGAGTGCTGTCAGCTCATGCTGATGGTTGAGCAGACCGAGGGTAATGACCCCTGAGAGCAGGATGAGTACAGGCCCAAGTTGATCAATGATAAAGGGGATATTGAGAAGAAAAAATTTAAAGACCAGACTGAGCGGCTTGCCAGCCTCCATAAAATTGTCTATCTTCTCAAAGAAATCAATAAGGATATAGATAGCAACAAAGCCGGCGGCAACCATGCAGAAGATTCTGAGAAACTGGGTCAGTATATAGCGATTTAATAATAACAAGAGCAAATCCTGATTTTCAAGGTACCGGTTAGGGCCTCGGCAAGAATAAGTTGTTCCGTATTGCGCAGGATTTTCAGTCATATTCGAGGAACGAAAAGAGGCGCATAGCAGGGCTATGAAACTCTTTTCGTGACGAAGAAGATGACTGAAAAGACCAGCAAGACGGAATGTTTTATTCTTACCGCGGCTCTTATATGCTTCTTACATCTTTGATAAATTAGGTACCATCATCCAGGGCTCTCGTCAAGGAGAAGACAGGTGAGTTTTTAGAAGCCGTTGTCCAATATGTACTTCTTTTTTGATCATTCGGTTATGCAGGCCAAAGATAGAGGAAGTTCTATTGCTTTTGTGCTGACCAGGCATGACAGCGGATTAATGGTCTGTCCACCAATAACCTGAACATCTTGCATCTCATCTTCGGGTCATCTTTGGCTGTGGCTCAATCACAAAATCCTCAACGTAGCCCTGCTACGTCTGCGGTTTTGCTCAATCGCCGCAACCAAATATAACCCAAATCTGAGCGCAATCTTGTCCAGTTTATTTGTGGGCAGGCCCTAATGGAAAAAAATAGGAAAAGAAGATGCCCTCAGAAAATATAATTCCTTTTGTCTTCGCTGTGCCCGTGACGGTCGAGAAACCCAGCCTGCAGGATAATACTGCCGACCTGGATCGTCTGCGTCATGCCCTCAGGGCGATATTGCCCGACAACCGCCCCCTGGAGATTCCTTTTTCCCGAATTGTGATGCTGTGCAGGCGCTTTCGCCAGGCGGAATTTTCCGGAATCGCCCTGGTTAATGACCTCCCGGAGAGATGGGTGCTGGCGGATTTTTTACCTGAGATGCCGGCAATACTCCCTGCCATGGCCCTTGATCTTGGCACCACTCATCTGGAGGCGACTCTGGTGGATCTGTTGACTGGAAGGATTCTTTCGTCCGCTGGACGTGAAAACAGCCAGATCGAATATGGGGCTGATATCCTCAGCCGTATTCATCAGGCCACCAACGTGAGAAGGCAGATGGGGGAAATAGATTTCTCCTTCATAGACCCTGGCCTTGCTGTCCTGCAGCAGAGTATTGTTGCCTGCATCAATGCTCTGACAGCTGAGCTGGTTGCAGGCAGCGGGATGGAGACCAGTGAGATCCGGGCGCTGTCGGTATCCGGTAATACAACCATGACCCATCTTCTCCTCGGCCTTGATCCCTTTCATATCTGCCGGGAACCTTATATCCCCATGGTGAACGCTATTGATCCCATGGAGAGTCGGGAGCTCGGACTGATCCTGCACGCGGCTGCCCCGGTGTGGATTATGCCCTCTATTGGCAGTTATTTTGGCGGAGATCTGATCTCAGGGATTCTGGCATCGGGCATGGCCGCATCCGAACAGACCAGGATGTTGATTGACGTGGGTACGAATGCCGAGGTGGTTCTGGGGAACAGGGACTGGCTTATTGCCTGTGCAGGGGCTGCCGGTCCGGCACTCGAAGGTGGGGTGGCCCGGATGGGGATGCGGGCTGCACCTGGTGCCATTGAGTATGTCTCCATTGATCCTGAGACTTTTGCTCTTGAGGTGAGAACCATCGGTGGGGCGCCGGCACGCGGTCTCTGCGGCTCCGGGCTGATTGATCTCGTGGCCTCGCTCTATCTCGCCAGGATCATAGATATCCGTGGAAAATTCAGAGATCCGGCCCGGGAGAGCAATCCGCTTCGTGCCGCTTTCATGCGACAGCGACTGGTGATGCGGGATGGCCAGCCGTCATTTGTCGTAGTGGCGGCCAAGGACAGTGATGGTGATGACGTGCTGCTTGAGCAGATCGATCTGGATGCGATGATTCGCTCCAAGGCGGCCATGTATGCGGTTCTGGCTACTTTGGTGAATCAGGTGGGGCTTGCTTTTGTTGATTTGGCCGAGATCTGTGTGGCCGGGGCTTTTGGCAATCATATCAATCCGCAACAGGCAATAACCCTGGGGATGCTTCCTGATCTGGATCTCTCAGTCTATAAGGCCATCGGCAACAGTTCGCTTCGAGGAGCCGAGCAGGTTCTGCTGGCGCGATCAGTCCGCCGGGAGTGTCTGGATATTGTCTCTAAGATTACCTATGTTGAACTGAATGTGAACCAGGAATTCATGATCCGCTTCTCCGGCGCCCGTTTTATTCCCCACACTGATCCTTCACTTTTCCCCTCCGTGCCTCTCTTTGCAGAGCAGAATGAAGAATAGTAGAGAAGCTGCCGCGGTGTGTACCAGACTTGCTTTCCTGCTTGGCAATATGCTATAGTTGCTGATGGGTTTGTGACTGTCCATTTCTTGGTTTTGAGGAGTGCGATAAAATTATTCGCAATGAGTGAAGCCATTGAATGAATAAGCTTTTTCCCCCTCAATGAACGTCTTAGTCTTTCAAGATACTCGTTGCATGATAACGGATGAGTGGAATTATTTTAATAACCTGTATGGAAAGCACAGTCTCCCGGGGCTGGACATATTTAAATGGCGATTAAACAAAAAAATGGTGCGTCTTCCTCTCTTGTGAGTGTTTCTCATAGAACAGCCAAAGAACGTTTACAGGGTTTCTGGAATATTTTTGAAAAAGAGGATGACGTCCTTGTCTGTATTAACGCAGACCCTGATGCTTTGGCCTGTGCCATGGCCATTAAACAGTTGCTTCGCTACCGGGTGAAAAACGTTGTTATCGCTCACCCGAACGAGATCAGACGATTGAATAATATCGCCATGGTGCAACGTTTGAAGATCCCTCTGGAAAAGTGGAATGCTGTAAAGCTTGATGCCTTCAGCAAAAAAGTGCTGGTTGACTCACAACCCGTACATCTCCCCTGTTTTGAGAAGGTTAAATTTGATGCCGTGATTGATCACCACCCACTTTCTGGAGAGTGTCAGGCTGATTTTATCGATATTCGTCCAGATTATGGCGCTGCCTCTTCCATGCTTGTGGAGTATTTGCGGGCTGCCGGCATTAAGCCTACCGTGGCCACGGCCACAGCTCTTTTTTACGGGATCAAAGTGGATACCCGTAATTTTGAGAAACAATCCCGTCTCTCTGATGGGATCTCGTTTCGTTATCTCTTTACCCTTGCCAATAGAGATCTGGTGAGAAAAATTGAGCTTACTGATCTCCGGCGTTCTGAACTTAAATATTTTTATGCCGGACTGGCAGAGCTGAAATATTCAAAACGGCGTTTGTATTCGCATGTTGGCAAGGTTCGCAGTCCTGATGTCCTGGTGATTATTGCTGACTTTCTCAATCATGTTGATGAGGTGGATTGGGTCTTTGTCTCGGGCATCCACGGTGAACGTCTGATTGTGATTTTTCGTTGTGACGGCTATCGAAAAAATGCCGGAAAACTTGCCACTCGTATCTTTGGCGCTGTGGGGTCAGCAGGCGGGCATAAAGAGGCTGCCCGGGCAGAGGTCCCCTTGAAGAATCTTGCGTCGGAATATCAAGAATTTACCTCTATGACTCTCAAACGGCTTACGACCCGTCATATGAAGTAAATGGCGAGGCGGATTGCGAAGTAGTTGCTGTTAAAGAGAAAAATGTTTCCTTCCTTTTAGTGGGTGAAGAATGAATACTCCTTCCACTCTTGCGATGATTTTGGCAGGCAGTCGGGTTGATGAGTTGAATGTCCTGACCTGTTATCGTCCGAAATCAGCCGTTCCCTTTGGGGGATTCTGCCGGGTTATTGATTTCGTCCTGAGCAATCTGATGAACTCAGATATTGAGCAGATTGCCATTCTCAGTCAATATCGGAGCTTTTCTCTGATTAATCATATAGGCACCGGGGCGGCTTGGGATATGATCGGCCGCAATCGCGGCATCTCAATTCTTCCCCCTTTCAAGGATATGGACAGCGCCGACTGGTATCTCGGTTCTGCTGATGCTGTGTACAAGAACCTTGATTTTATCCGCTATCATCATCCGGAAGAGATCCTGATCCTTTCTGGAGATCATATCTATAATATGGATTATCGGAAGATGATCGCCTATCACTATGAAAAAAAGGCTGACCTTACCATTGGTTGTATTCAGGTACCACTGGAAAAGGCCCACCGTTTTGGGGTGGCGGCACTCGATGATGAAGATGGGGAACGGGGGGGGAGGGTACTTTCCTATTGGGAAAAACCGGCGGAACCACTGTCTCGTTGGGCCTCTCTCACAGTCTTGTGTTTCCGGCCGGAAGTCCTTTATCGGGCCCTTGAGGAAAACCATGGTAAGAATTCCTATGAATTCGGCCGGGATATTATTCCCATGCTCATGGAGCAGAACTGTCGGATTTATGGGTATAAACATCAAGGATATTGGGGGTATACCAGAACAATTGAAGAGTACTGGCAGTCTAATATGGATCTTTTGGGTGAGAACCCAAAGATTGATATGGAAAAATGGGGAGTACGAACCAATCTTGCCCACCGGGGTATCTGTGATGTCCAGCCCACCCTGATCGCGGACACGGCCACTGTTCAGAATAGTATGATTTATAATGGGTGTGTGGTCGAAGGAGAGGTACGGAATTCCATTCTGTTTCCTGGGGTGCATGTGGGAAAAGGAGCCGTGGTGGAAGGTTCTGTCCTCTTTTTTAATACTGAGATTGGGGAGAATTGCTGTCTGAACAAGGTCGTTGCCGATGTGAACAGCGTTTTTGGCCCAGGTGTGTGTGTCGGCCCTAAGGTCGGAGCGGCCGGACAACTGGCCGAAGCGGTGACGGCCAGGGACGGTCAAAATCCGCGTGAGCCAAAGATGGCGGAAGCGGTGAAGGTCAGGGACGGCCAAAATCCGCGTGAGCCAGGGATGGCGGAAGCGGTGACGGTGATCGGTTGGAATAATAAGATTCCAGCACACACCGTCATTGGCGAAGGCGCTACCATTGATCCCCATCTACCTGCTGAGCAATGGAAAAAGAATGTGGCACCTGGGGAGGTGATGCGATGAATCGGAAACAAGATGCCTTGGTCCTGTTGCTGGCCGGGGGGGTTGGCAGCCGATTAAACATCCTTGTTCAGAGTCGGGCCAAGCCGGCAGTACCCTTTGGAGGGTTGTACCGGATTATTGATTTTAGTCTCAGCAATGTCATGAATTCAGGGCTGACAAAAGTCGGGGTTCTGACTCAGTATAAGCCTCTTTCTCTGATGAAACATATCGGCACTGGTGAGGCCTGGGATTTTACCGGTAGGAGCCGCGGGGTGAAGATCCTTCCTCCTCGCACCGGTTTTAAAGATTCTGACTGGTATAAAGGGACGGCGGATGCGGTACGGCAGAATATTGATTTTCTGGAGGCAAATCCAGTTGATGAGGTGATTCTGTTGTCAGGTGATCATATCTATCACATGGATTTTTATGCCATGCTTGAGTATCATCGTCATAAAAAGGCAGATGTGACCGTGGCCATGATGGTGGTTCCCAAGAGTGAGATTCATCAGTTTGGTGCCGGGATTATCGATACCCATAATCGTATTATTGAATGGGAAGAAAAACCGAAAAATCCTCGGACAAATCTTGCCTCCATGGGAATTTATGTTTTTAATCGGCGCTATCTGCTCGATACCCTGGCAAGAAATCGCGATGAGGTCGATTTTGGCATGCATATCCTGCCATGGGCCATTGAGAATGATAATGTCTTCGCTTATCCTTTTTATGGGTATTGGCGAGATGTGGGTACGATCCAAGCGTATTGGGAAGCCAATATGGATCTCCTCAAGCCCGTGAGCGGGATTTCGCCTGAGAAATGGGGGATACGAAGCAATGTTGAGGCTGACGAGCGCCGGGCCGACCGGGCACCGGCCCGTTACGGGTCTGAGGCTGTTGTCAAAGGCTCTATGATCTCTGCCGGTTGTACTATTAAGGGAACAGTGATCAATTCAGTCCTGGCCCCGGGCGTGGTGGTTGAACATGGGGCAGTGGTCAAAGATTCCATCCTTTTTGCAGATTGCGTGGTGGATACTGGCGCCTCGGTTGATCTTGCCATTTTTGATAAACGGGTTCATGTGGGATCCGCAGCTGTGATCGGTGCGGGGAGTAATCACCATATTCCAAATCGAAAGCAACCGACCCATCTCTATACCGGGATAACCCTGATTGGCAAAGAGGCAGTGATCCCCTCGGGGCATAGAGTCGGACGTAATTGCATTATCAACTCTCATACCCATTATGATGCCTATCCGGGAAATGAAGTCCCGGACGGTGAGTCTGTGTAAAGGGCAGAGGCTTGGTCTGGAATCGTAATTCTGAAAACATATTGCGTTTTCAATAATCTCAGGTATTATTGCCCCTGTTTGAAAAATCTATTCTGCCCGCGTAGCTCAGGGGATAGAGCACAGGATTCCTAATCCTGGTGTCGCGCGTTCGATTCGCGCCGTGGGCACCAGTTGTTGTGGAGGGATTAATAAGCAAATTTAGCTTGTTAGTCCCTTTTTTGTTTTGTGCTCTTGGCATATTGTTGTCTTGTTTAAATTTGTGGTGTGAGAAAAAGTGTGTGAGTTCTTTTTTTTAAGAATACAAGTTGTTTAATTCCAAACAATAAATTCATTGTCGAAGTCAATTTTAAATGGATGTCTTTTTAAGAAATCGAGACCGTAACTATTCAGCTTGATTTATTTGTATTTTTTGAAAAAAGTTCTTGACATGGTTTTTGGTGATATTTTCAAAAATCATCTTGATATGCGATGTTGCTCTATCTGCCACGCATGATCGCATAATTTGCCTCGTGTCGGTGT
>JBDRQE010000030.1:0-2759 GCA_043826415.1 Pseudomonadota bacterium | reverse complement strand
CAGCAGGTCGCCCAGATGCACGGCCCGCTCTCCCCGGGATTCGATGAACAGCACCTGATGGCCGCGGGTGTGGCCGCCGGTGAGGCGCAGGCTGATGCCGGGGGCCACGATGGCGCTTTCATCCACCAGGGTCAGCAGATCTCTGGCGGCCAGCAGATCAAAGATCTGTCGCTGTTTGTGGCGATAAGGCCAGGGAAATATGCCACCTGCCGGATAGATGCAATGTCGCAATTTCCCTGTTGAACTCATTTGACCATAGCCGGTAGAAACATGGGCCAGGGAAAAGGTTTCGGTGGAGTTGGGAGAATCGCCAGGGAAAAACCAAAGAGATCGCTCTCTTCACCACTGTCCATGATCGTTGAGTTGTTTTGATACCAATGGGTGGTGTCAGGGGTCATGCCATTTGCGCTTCCATGGAGGAGGATGACAGCTCCCACGCCCGATATAACGCCTAAATCCTCCCTTGGGACCCCTATGGCCAGATCATCGTAGCCGTCGTCGTTCAGATCTCCGGTTGCCAGGGAAAGGCCGAAGTTGTCGTAAGTTTCAGAAGATCCAGGAATTCCAAGGCTGTCCTGGTGGAAAAATTCGTCGTTACTGGCCTGGATCCCGCTTCCAGAGCCATAGATCACGTGAACGGCTCCATCGTCAGTGGTGGAAAAATTTTCGTAGGGGGCTCCCACAGCCAGATCTGCAAAGCCGTCTTTGTTGAAATCCCCACTGGCCAGGACCGTGCCAAAACTATCTCCGTCACTTTTTTCATCCAGGATACCGTCGACACCCTGTGAAAGTAGCTTGGCGGCTCCATATCCGACAATCACGCCTGCCTGGGACCCTGAGAGAATGTGTACCAGGCCTGCGCCACTATCTTCACCGGGGGCCCCGATGGCAAGATCATCAAAGCCGTCTCCGTTATAATCTGCAATGCTGAGACTTTCGCCGAAGACATCATTGTTCTCTTTTTCATCTCCGGACCCAGCAGGGTCCTGAGAAAGCCATTGGTCATCAATACTGTTGCCCGATGCGTCAAGACCTCCCTGGGAACCGTAAATAACAGACACCCCCCCCGCATGGATTACCGCACTGCTCATTCCAATGTAATTTTCAAGGGGGGTACCAATGGCAAGGTCATCGAAACCATCGCCGTTGATATCACCAGTTGCCAGGGATCTGCCGAACTGATCACCGGCTTCAACGGTTCCATCCAGTCCCCAATCACCCTGACTCAATATTTGCGGGGCAGGAATACCTTCGATGCCAAGCCCCTGCGGAGAACCGTAAATAATGTTGACTCCGCCGGCATCGGCGAGAGCGGTGGGAGGCGGGTAGTAGTTGCGAGGAACAGCAATTGCCAGGTCATCATAACCGTCGTTATTGAAGTCTCCTGCGGCAAGGGCATAACCGAACCATTCATTTGCGAAGGCCTCACTGGGAAAACTTGCAATATCCTGATGCCATCGTTGACTGCCGGTTCCCTGAAGAACACCTCTGCTATCTGCGTAAAGGATGTAGACCGCGCCCGCCGCAGTTTTACCATCGACATCTTCCTGGCTGTCTCCAATGGCGAGATCCGCCCGGCCGTCACCGTTAAAGTCACCCGTTGCCAGAGAGCGTCCAAAAGATTCTCCTGAAGCAGGAGTGCCGGGAATGCCTGCGTATCCTTTATACCAGAGCTGATCCTCTACCCCGGCAACTCCTTCAGACATATTTGACAGGACAGTGACGGCGCCGCCATCTGGATTGCCTGCGGGTGTTTCTCCCGGTATCCCAACAGCCAGAGACGCAGCAGACAAGGAACTTGAAGAACAAGTGAAGAACAAAAGAGAAAAGGAGAGAATGGAGAAGTTTTTCATGGGTATTATGCCTTGTATATGGAGTTTGACGTTTCAGCTAACAGCATGACTGAAATCATACGTTAATATGCCTCTTATAGGAAACTCAGCTAACCAATCACTAAAAGTCCGAAAACATGGGTTCCAGCTACAGGGAATGACCAACCTACTTTTGAGCGTCATTCCCATCCAAGCGGGAGACCAATGTCATTTTAGCTGAGTTTGCTTAAGAGGCACTTACGTAAAAAAAACAAACATTGCTAAAAAACTATTGCCATAGCGGCAAAGAATTGTGCCACCATGGATTACAAGGGAGACGCAATATCCCCAGCACTTTTTTAATAAATATCACATTCATTCCTGGTGCGGATACTATCAATTCGACATGTTCCGACATTTATCGAACTGCTGATCGGAGCGATTTTGACCCAGGCAGGATTTGTAACCGAGGCCTGGTTGGCCATCAATCCTGTTCGTAGCTGGAACGCTTATAGAAGTGGCTTCAAAAAAGAAAGTGATCCATGGAACTCTAAACTTCAGTCCTGTTCAGCAACCGCCTTCTGTATTATAGCACTTTTACCTTCCGTCATTCCGGCGGCGGCCAGACGGCAATAATCTTGCCCCCGTCATCAAATTTGCAGGCATTGAGAAAGGGGTTGTGATAAAAAAGCACCCAGGCCCCATCCTCCACCGCCTGGGTGACCAGCTCCTGTTTGCGGGTGATCACGTCCAGGGGATAATTGTCATAGGCCATGACCCACAGGGGATTGAAATGGGCCTGGGTGGGCAGCAGGTCGCCCAGATGCACGGCCCGCTCTCCCCGGGATTCGATGAACAGCACCTGATGGCCGCGGGTGTGGCCGCCGGTGAGGCGCAGGCTGATGCCGGGGGCCACGATGGCGCTTTCATCCACCAGGGTCAGCAGAT
>JBDRQE010000029.1:0-3365 GCA_043826415.1 Pseudomonadota bacterium | reverse complement strand
TTTTTGAGTGACGAATTTTGTGGCATTGGCATAAGCCAGAGCCTTCCGCCGAGCCACATCCTGCATAATCAGATATTCCAGGATGTTCTTTTCATTCGGGGTTTGTACTGCTTTTTTCTGCACTCCATTCAACAGCCCTTGGAATTCGTCTGGATGTAAATTCCAGATGTCGTGTATGGTGTACTTGTCCATCGACTGGTTTTTAGTCTCGAACACCTTGGGCCCGTCCTCTGGTGTTATGGTGGAATTTTTTTGGCTAGCAGATTCATCCAACACTTCTGGCGGAGGGTCGTGATACCAGAACCAGCCTTCTTTAGCGGTTTCATAGAAAGCAGATTCCGGCGAATGAACCTCTTCGGCCAGAGCCTTTGTCGTCAAGGTGAGGACCAGAAGCCAGCAACACAGCCAGCTGCCAATAATCCCGTTACTAAGGCCGGCTACCAAAGCGGTAAAGCCTTGTGAAGAATCTTGTCTGCATCAACAAATCCAAAATATTTGCTGTCGTAACTGCGGGGGTTCGTGCCGATCATGAAAAAGTTTTTTTCCGGCACAATCCCTGAAAAATGAAATTGCGGTAAAGGACGCTTGAGGCTGTCAAGGCTCAATGCCTTGCCGATAAAAACACCCTGGCAGAAGAATTGCCCCTGAGTATCACGAGTCAGCATTTCACCTGGAGCGCAGCCGACTTTTTTTATCAGCATATCGAGGTCTTTGTTCAGCATAGGCTTGGCATGTTTCTCCACTTCCTCTTTGTTCCCTTGGAAGACGAGATAATCCCCATTTTTGATTTTATCCCGATTGAATCCTGTCATGAAAAAAAGCCGATGGTCGAGTGAATCGCTGATTGCCACAATGAGCCGGCCAGGGAGGAATGACCCCAGCAATACAGCGGCCAGAACAACCATTGCCACGGTCTTTTCCCAGCGAGTCAACCCCAAGAGCAGGCTTGTAAACCTGTTATTTTGGAGAAATTTCATTACCATTTCGCACCACTACATCTTTCAACAGTATGACATGCCTGCTTTTTTCTGCTTCTGCATTGAGAAGAGCTTCTGTCCTGTCCAGGTTTGATTTGAATTGCTCTTCCGTCATTTCACCTGCTTTTATCAAAGCCGTCTGCTCCCGCAGATAGCCCTTGAGGTCAAAGGTCATAACCTTCTGGGCAATGAACTGGTCGTATCCCCAGATCGCACCAACAACGATCAGAATCGTGATGACGATTATTTCCAGATAGCCAGGAGTTGTTTTTGGTGTTTCTGCAGAGTTACTGTCCGACATGATTGTGTTCACGCTCTTTCATTTTTTTTTTGTCATGACGATCAACCGCGTGTGTACGCACGCGCGCGCTTTTTTTATTTTTTATATTTAAATATATAGATTACCGGTCTATGAGACCGGTAATCGGGGGTAATACCGGTCCCATAGACCGCTATCGGATACATTGCCGGTCGCACAGACCGCTATCCTGATACCGGTACCACAGACCGGTGTTGCCATAATACCGGTCCCATAGACCGCTATCATAAAAATTCCCGGTCTCACAGACTGGTATTATGAATCCGGTCTCTATGAGCGGTGTACATATAACACCGACCATTATGACCGCTATAAGAAAACCCCGGCCAATATGACCGAGATCGAGACTGCTATTGTGGTTCATTTTCTGAAGATTCTGCCATTCGTTGCCGTAAAAATTCTCTCGTTTTCGGGTCATTTATTTTCTCAAGATGGTAATCAATGTTATTCTGTGTGTTCTCGCCTCCCTGATTGATCTGGATGTTCATGTTTATGGTGTCAATATGGACAATCTGACCGCATGATTTGCCGGTCATAAGAAAGTTCTTAAGCTCCGCCCTGGCAGCATTGATACAATTTGGAATATAATCCCATGTGGCTATAGCTACCGGACGTCCGGCAGTATCAGACATCTCGATTTTTTCACGTAAGGTATAAATATTGTTTCGTCCGATCTTTTGTTTTGAGATGTATCCATGCTCCTCCAGAATCTCCAGAGATCGACGCACCTGCTTGTCAGAAATTCCGCTTTTTTTACAAATGAACTCCAGGGATGGAAAGGCCTGCCCTGTATTGAAATCAGTGTATCCCTTGATCACGATATAGACAGTCAAGGCATACGGCCCTATCTTGGCGATATCTCCGTTAACAATCATAGCTCTGAATATGTGAAACCAAGTTGTCTCTGCTTTGAAAATCTCTTCATGGCCTGACTTGCTGCCTTTTTTAAACTTTTGGTCGCTCATTATCTTTCCCTGATCTTGGTTGTCAAAGCAGTTAGACTTGGGCTTTTGGCTTCCTGATTAACTGTTTCCAAGAGGGTAACGATGCCCACATCGCCTTGAAGCTGAAAAACTTCATCGCCTCTGGCATAGATCAGGGTGGGGACTTCGGTAATCTCGTACTGTCTAAAGAGGGCCGGCTTGATCGTAATGGGAACTTTGAGCTTGTCACATCGTGCTTCTGGTTTATCCTCGCAGGTGGTATCTTTTTTGAGAACCTTGCTCCACCATTTTATCCTCTCTTTTTTGTGCTTTTTATCCCTGCCGCCTACCATTCCCATCATGACGGGCACGATCTCCGGCACTCCATCGAGGTAGGCCATGTACCCCTGAAAAGACGATTCAGGTATGGAACTCGACAGGAAAAGATAAATCTTTTCAGAATCAGCAAGGACGCCTTGCTCCTGCTCCTTTATCGCTTTCATTGCCTTTGGTATAAGAAGGTCTGTCTGTCCTTGTTGGTAACATTTCACCTTGTCCTGAAATTCCTGGGAACGATAAACGGCGTTCGTCTCTTCAGCGGCCTTTTTTCCTGCTTCGCTATACTTGTTTACAGGGATGGTTATGGTCTTGGCCCGTTCTCTGGCCGTATCCATAGCATTTCTGATTGCTTTATCGTCAATTGCAGCCTGTTCCCTGGCCTTTTCCAAGAGAGCCGGTGGCAAAGCAGGGACAGTCTTGTCAGAACAAGATTCAGCGCCTTGCAGCGATAAGGCCGATAAACCGACAACTAATCCGGTCAGCATGATGAAAGAGATTTGTCTTCGCATATCATTCGCAGCAAGTGCAACAGAGAACCTTCCTGAATACCACCCAGAGAAATTCATCATTTGAGCCCTTCATCCCTTGATATGGCGGATTAAGGCCGGAATCATAAAACTTGGATGCTGTGCCGATGAGATAGGTGGCCCGAAGATCGGGCCTGGCTGTGTGCATCTTGTAATGGTCCTTTCTCCAGATCGGCGTGTACTCGCAGCCACAAACAGGAGACGGGTCGCAGAGCATGAAAAGACGATTCAGCTTGAAGATCAGCCGTGCCGCTACCGTATTACTGGCCTGAACAATATT
>JBDRQE010000028.1:0-131677 GCA_043826415.1 Pseudomonadota bacterium | reverse complement strand
GGTCATTTTCCATTTTGGCTTTATAAAATGGAAAATGACCCGGACTCAGCAAACGAGCGAAGCGGAGTGCGGTAGAAATACAAAACCACCTTTGCAATGGTGTAACAAAAGCGACATCTTTATTGACAACGACCGACAGGGACAATCAATCCAGAGATGATTGGGCTCAGTAACAGGGTTACCGTGAATTGGACGGATAGTTCTCCGCAGCCTACAGAGATTACCGGCCCATCAGAGGTTGAGGTCGCGCAGACCATTGAACTTAATGGGGCCGTCAACTATGCCACCACCTATTCTTGGACTACGGATGGTGATTGCTCAATCCCTGACCTTACCAATGCGGCAACAGCAACCATCAGGGGGGATCGGAACGGATTTTGTACGGTGACACGGGTTGCGTGTGATGACCAGAATCAATGTACTACAGATACGCACGGTATTAATGTGACCGGACAACTTGTGCTGACACCAATACTATATCTGCTATTGTCAAAATAGTGTGGTGGAGAGGTGCATGATTCGCTGTCTGGCCAAGCTGAATCCAGGATTTAAGCCTTGACACTGATGCCTTGCAGCTGATTAAAATCAGCTATCAGCATCTTTACAAAGCGGCTGTCCATGTCAAGTCTTCCGGCGTCAGCGCCGGCAGCTATTGTATTCAGGAGATTACGATCTATCTCGGGTCGTTGTTTTCCTTGTTTTACAGCAAAATACTTTTCAGCCATAATCGCTGCTTTTATCCTGATCATTTCTTTTTCAGGGATGCCATTTTGAGCGGCATATTTGTCCATGGCGGCGATGGTTCGTTTGTCACTATCTGAAAGAAGGCTTTCAAAAGTTGTGACTTCAAAGTGGAGAATAGGTTCGCTTTTCGCGGAGTCCGCCGCCTTTGGAGCTGTTGCCTGATATGCCGATTGAACAGTGCCGGGGTTGACTATCATTCTTTCTCTCCTTTTACAGGTTACTTGTTTTCATATAATAGTTGGTTGTTATTATTTTATCATATCGGTTACTTCTCCCTAAAAATTAAGAAATTAGAAGATAATATTCAGGTCAGAGTAAATTGAAATTTATGTAAACTGCCAGTGAACACCTCTATATTTCGTAAATCCATCCCAAGTTGAGTTACTACTGCATCGACGATTTTGATTCCTCAAGTCGGCAATAACCTGTTCCCTTTCTGTTCCCTGAAGAGCTTAGGAAGAAGCCCAACCGACTGCACCGAGCATTTGAGTTACATTTCCAATGGTTCCCTTCAGACATATGTTCCAGCATTTCTGTTAAAAATACCTCAATTGTGATTGAATGAATTATCGTTCGTTTTTTATGATGGTGAGGAGATAGGGGAAATTGAGTTAGTCGGCAATCAATATACTTTGGGGGTCGGGATTAATGTCGAAATTAGAGAGATTTTTCTTTTTGTTCGTATGTGCGGCGGTATCAGTCAATGGTGTTCTAGCTTCTCAGGCATACGCGGTGTCAGGTTCATGGACTTCTGAGGCTGTTGGGCCGAATATGTCACTTGAGGGCCGCATGTATTCTGTAGGGTTTGAGCCACTTGGGAATATTCCCCCTGGCGCCATTATCGTTATTACAGAAATAAGCTGGAGTTGGTCGTATATGAATCTGCGATCTGATACAGATGTGACTATTGGTAGCCCTGGATTTGGCACGATAAATATTTCTAACTTTGGGAGTGGATCGACTGATGCCTTTGCAGGAGAAAATCCAAATCAAAGTATTTATATAAATTTTTTCGTTCCGGGGGCAGGGACGATCAATCCAGAGATGATTGGGCTGCGTAACAGTGTTACCGTGAATTGGACGGATAGTTTTCCGCAGCCTACAGAGATTACCGGCCCCTCAGAGGTTGAGGTTGCGCAGACAATCGAACTCAATGGGGCCGTCAACTATGCCACCACCTATTCTTGGACTACGGATGGTGATTGCTCAATCCCTGACCCTACCAATGCGGCAACAGCAACCATCAGGGGGGACCGGAACGGATTTTGTAGAGTGACACGGGTCGCGTGTAATAACCAGAATAAATGTACTACAGACACACACGGCATTAACGTGACCGGACAACTTGTGCTGACACCAATACTCTATCTGTTATTGTCAAAATAGGGTGGTGGAGAGGTGCATGATTTTGCTGTCTGGTCAAGAGTGAATTCCGGAGT
This sequence comes from Pseudomonadota bacterium, assembly GCA_043826415.1. Lineage (GTDB taxonomy): Bacteria > Desulfobacterota > Desulfobulbia > Desulfobulbales > Desulfocapsaceae > UBA2270. Next base: position 129,494 of record JBDRQE010000028.1, on the reverse strand, counting down.
TTAAGCCTTGATGCTGATACCTTGCAGCTGATTAAAATCAGCTATCAGCATCTTTACAAAGCGGCTGTCCATGTCAAGTCTTCCGGCGTCAGCGCCGGCAGCAATTGTATTCAGGAGATTACGATCAATCTCGGGAAGTTGCTTTTCATGTCTTAAGGAAAAATACTTCTCAGCCATAATCGCCGATTTTATATCATTCATGTCGCCTTCCGGGATGCCATTTTGAGCGGCATATTTGTCCATGGCGGCGATGGTTCGTGTGTCACTATCTGAAAGAAGGCTTTCAAAAGTTGTGACTTCGAAGTGGAGAATAGGTTCGTCTTGTGCGGAGTTTGCCGCTTTTGGAGCTGTTGCCTGATATGCCGATTGAACAGTGCCAGGGTTGACTATCATCCTTTCTCTCCTTTTTCAGGTTACTTGTCTTCATATAGTGCTGATTGTTATTATTTTATTATATCGGTTATTTCTCCCTAAAAATTATGAAATTAGAAGATAATATTCAGGTCAGAGTAAATTGAAATTTATGTAAACTGCCAGTGAACACCTCTACATTTCGTAAATCCATCCCAAGTTGAGATTCCTACTATATCTGCCTGATCAGTTCATGATCAAAACCGCTGTTGGTACCATCCCGGGTTAGTACATAAAAAAAAGGCAGAGCCAAATAATGACCCTGCCTTCGGTGTTCTTCACGGCATACTTGTAAGTGCCAGGCTAAGCCTTGCGGCAGAGACGGCCAAAGGCGCCGGGAATGCTGCCGGATGACCAGAAGGCCCGGCCCTGTTTGTAATCAACAAACCAGTATCCTCCCGGCTTCCGCTGAGCGGCGACAAAGATAAAAGGCTGTTCTTTGGAGAAGCAGGGATTCAGATAGAGCCCCTTTGTATTCATTTCCGGCTCCAGCAGCGACAGAGCCTCTTCCATGGTCGGTAATCGCCAGTCATGAAATCCGGCAAAACCTTCCTGGTTGAGCTGCTCAATAGTCCGCTGCATAGTGCGATTGGAGGCGATATCAAGCCCCGCCCGTTGCCACATTACAGAAGTACGCTCGTCAGTTACGGTGAGACCATCACCATTATCCACCAATACATTGTCAAAACTCCCCTGAAGGTTCAGGACGGAATCGAAAAAATTCCACTTTTTAATCAATGGTTCAATCTGATCATCGTTGATAAAGACGAACTCCGCCGGCAGAAGGCATCTGTCACCGCTGTATGACTGAACGCCCCGCTGAGGAAGAGCACCCATATCCTCTACCTCCCGGACAATATGGACAGGTTTGACATAGGCATCACCATCTGCCTCCACCACATTATGGATCAACCATTCCTTGATAACACTGTTAATGGCATAGCTCTTCTCAAAAGCCGAAGAACTTCCCTGCTGCCGCACACATTCCTTCACCATCTCCACCGGGGCGCCGATATCAGCCAGGACCCTGGCATGCTTCACTCCTCGTTCCATCAGACAGAGTTTGGGTTCACTCCCCCAGTTGTCGATGAAGAAATAGCAGATCCGCTCACTGTTATTTCGTACTCTTTCCCTTCCACCCCAAGACTCAAAGGTGCCGAAACTGAGATCAGGAGTCATACCCCAGTCAATGGTTTTGATTGTTGAATCACTCATTGAAAGCCTCTGAAACATGCCCATAGTAACCTCCTGAATATGGTTGCAGAATATGACAGCCCCATTGAACATCATTGTTCAACAAAACATTTCTGCTTTATCCTTTCCTGGTGTATCCTTACATCTACTTTCCAGATTCTTTGCTCATTCTCTTTTTTAAATCTAATTCAATTATAGTTCTCATTCTCAAAATGTCCAAGAAAAAAAATAACATTACAAGCAGCAGAGGATTCGCCCTGCCTACCGGCACCACTATCCTCAGTGAAGGTATTAATTTTTCAATCTTTTCCCGCCATGCCGAAGCAGTGACGCTGGTCATTGATTTACCGAAAACGACTCAAGGCCTCCGAAAGCAGGTGCAATTCCCTCTGGACCCGAAGATCAACAGAACCGGCGACCTCTGGCACATCCTGCTCCAAACCGACAGGAACGATCTTCGCTACGGATATCGGATCAAGGGGCCGGTCTCTCAAAAGACAAACGGCTTGATGTACGACGAGGGAATTCTTCTCCTTGATCCTGAAAGCCATGTTCACCAACCTCGTCTCTGGGGTGAAAAGATCTCGGACAGGGACGTACCAAGGTGCGGTATCATCAAACACGATTTCGACTGGCAGAATGATCAGCCACTCAACATCCCTCTCGCCAAATCGATCATCTACGAGATGCATGTCCGTGGCTTCACTCGCCATCCAAGCTCCAAGGTGACCCATCCCGGCACCTATCATGGTATTATGGAAAAGATTCCTTACCTGCAGGACTTAGGGGTCACGGCTGTAGAACTGATGCCGGTTACCGAGTTCGATGAAAACGACAATGTGTTCAGAAATCCTGCAAGCGGTAAACTGCTAAAAAATTTCTGGGGTTACAATCCCATCTCTTTTTTCGCCTTAAAATCCGGCTATGCTGCAAATGCCGCCCAGCACATCAATGAATTCAAGGCGATGGTACTGGCCCTGCACCAGGCTGGAATAGAAATTATCCTCGACATGGTCTACAATCACACCGGCGAAGGTGGATACGATGGCACCACCAGCAGCTTTCGGGGTATTGACAACAGCATCTACTATCTGCTTGATAAGCAGACGCAGGAATACCTGAACTTTTCCGGCTGCGGCAACACCATGAACTGTAACCACCCGGTGGTCAGAGAGCTGATCAGGGACTCTCTTCGTTACTGGGTCATGGAGATGCATATTGATGGTTTCCGTTTTGACCTTGCCTCCATTTTAGGACGAGACACCTCAGGGCATCTCCTGGCCAATCCGCCCATGATCGAGATGATCGCCGAAGACCCGGTTCTACGCGACACCAAGATCATTGCCGAGGCATGGGACGCAGGAGGTCTCTACCAGGTGGGAACTTTCTCCACCGATGTGCGCTGGGCCGAGTGGAACGGCAGGTTCCGAGATGATATACGTGCGTTTATGGCAGGCCATGAAAATACCGTGGCCAATCTGGCCACCCGCATTGCCGGCAGTTCCGACCTCTACCAGTCCAGCTCCCGCCATCCTTTTAACTCCATCAACTTCATAACCAGTCACGATGGTTTTACCCTCTTCGACCTGGTAAGTTTTAATGAAAAGCATAATCAAGAGAATGGGGAAGAGAATCGTGACGGCGACAACCACAATATAAGTTGGAACAGTGGGGTCGAAGGATCCACCCACAACAAATCCATTCAGGAATTACGGCTCCGACGGATACGCAGCATGATTTTGATCATGCTGCTCTCCCAGGGAGTCCCCATGATCAACGCCGGGGACGAATTTGGACACAGCAAAAAAGGAAACAACAACAGCTGGTGTCAGGACAACAATACCAACTGGCTCAACTGGGATCTTGTGGAAAAAAACAAGGGGCTGCTCCGCTTTTTCAAACACTGCATTCAGCTGCGCAAAGCCCATTCTATTTTCCAGCGAACAAGTTTTTTCACACAGGGTGAAGACGAACAATGCAGCGGGGGGAATCTTGAGATCAGCTGGCACTCTACAAAACCATGCCTGGAGGATTGGTCAGCCGGATGTCACACCCTCGCCTTTCTCCTCCACGGCAGCAAGACAGTGAGCGACCGGAATGACCATTTTTTCGTCATGCTCAACGGAGACAGGAAGAAAGACGCCCTCTTCACTCTGCCACAGGTACCGGGAAGAAAAAGTCAGAACTGGTTTCAGATCATCGACACCAGCCTCGATTCTCCTTATAATTTTCTCTCCCTGCAAGATGCCCCGGCCAGGATCCCTAACACGACGATCAAGGTCAAAGCAATGGGGGCCGTGGTCCTCCAGTCTCCTCTCTCAGGCGCATGATTCTTGTGTGAAGCACACCCGGGATTGAAGAAAATCTTTGGCAGTGCATTTTTCATATGGTATGTAGCCTAACTATACGCATCGGAAGCAACCTCCGTGGTGCCAAGCCATTTAATTCTATCATTACATTTAATACACAGAGATGAAACAGGGCAGACTACTTTTTCTAGGAGATTCCCTTCTCGCAGACTTTAACTGGCAGGACCGGATAACTCACTTTGAAGTCCTCAACTTGAGCGTTTTTGGTGAAACACCGCATGGCCTTCTCAACAGGCTGCCATCGATCCAGGAGCAAGTCATTGAGCCTCACATCATACTCATCATGACCGGCACCAATAGTCTTCTCATGGAGGACTACAATTTCACCGAAACCATGCGGCAAATTGTTGTCTCCCTGAGTCATTACTACCCAAGCGCCGAGGTTATTATCAATAGCCTGATTCCTCTCCAGATCCCCTGGCTGGATAAAAATGAGATGAAACGGATTAATAGCGCCATGGAGGCCTTGTCCCTCCAATCGGGTTGCTGTTTTCTTGATATGTATGCAAAATTCAGCACCGGTACCGGACTTTTCCAGGCGGATGGCATTCATTTCACTGAAAAAGGATACAATCTCTGGGCCAGATCAATCCTTGAATATATTGCTTTTCTGCTCGAAGATGACTAATTTATTTTTTCAATTATTCAAGTATAAGACTCACTCTTCTTCTCGAGCTGACATCACCGACTACACTCTTTCACCATGAGGATCCAACCCATGAAGCAAAAATTTCTAAAATCAGCACTCTGCCTTTGCCTCTTGCTCCCCGCCTGCAATAATCAGCAGGAAAGCACAACCAGCAACTCCACCGCTGAAAAAGCAACACCGGCAGCAAGTGCCGATACTCCTAAGGTCGCCCCCGCTCCTGTGGCCACGACACCTGTCACTCCCGCTCCTGCAGCCACGACGCCTCAGAGCAATACCATCAGCGGAACCGTGCTTGAAACCATGGATGCCGGCGGGTACACTTATCTGCAAGTCGATACCGGCAAAGCACAGCAGTGGGTTGCCATCCCTGAATCCAAAGTCCGGAAGGGTGAAAAAGTCTCTTATTATGACGGCATGGTTATGCCAAATTTCACCAGTAAATCCTTAAACAGGACCTTTGAATCCATTTTATTTTCTCCCGGCCTTCTGGGCGCTCAAGGAGCATCTCAGACAGATTCTCATGGCATGGACAGTATGAAAGGTGGCACACCTAATCCCCATGCCGCCAAGGCGGATGCTGACGCACCGGCAGGAGCTGATTCATTCGCAAGTGCCCTTCAGGCCGAAGCCCCTGCGTCCACTATGCAAAAAATGACTGAATCAGGTGGCAGCCTGGGAGCCATGGCCCCCTATACTGAAATCAAAGTGGAAAAAGCAGCAGGAGAGAACGGGTACAGCGTGGGAGAAATCTTTGCCAACAACACCAAACTTGACGGCAAGACCATTCGCGTTCAAGGCAAGGTGGTCAAATTCAGCCCCAACATTATGGGTAAAAACTGGATTCACCTCCAGGATGGCAGCGGAGATCCATTGACGAACACCCATGATCTGGTCATCACCACCAGTGCTGAGCCACCAAAAGACAAAGAAGTCATCACCATGGAAGGAATCGTGCGGGCCAATAAGGATTTTGGTGCCGGATACAGCTATGTGGTCATTGTTGAAGAGGCGAAGATTATTCAATAAAATCCATGGATTTTTATTCCAATGCATATCGCCATCGTAGGCCCGGGAGCCTTAGGTTGTCTGTTCGCCTCTCTGCTGTCCCTTAAAAAACAGAGTAAGGACGACACTCTTCTGCTCCTTGACCATAACCGGGAGCGGGCAACCCTGCTGAACAGACAGGGGATCGTCTACGAAACAGACAGCAAACAGGAACGAACCATGATTCCTGTCTCCGGCGAGCTGGAGTCCCTGACGCTCAAGCAAGTGGACGTCGTTCTCTTCTGCGTCAAGTCTCATGACCTGCAGGGCTGTCTGCAATTTTTTCTGCCCCTGCTGCCGCCCCAATCACTTCTTGTATTCCTGCAAAACGGGATAGGCCATCTTGACATTGAGGAACGACTGGCTCTCCCAACCACACCGGCCTTTGCCAGCAGCTCTGAAGGTGCCACCCTCCTTGGTCCAGGCCATGTCCTGCATGCGGGCAGGGGCAGAACACATCTGGGTTTTCTCCACAGCCCAGCAGACCTGCAGCAGGAGCAGCTTACAAAACTTATACAGAATCTTCACCAGGCCGGCATCGAGGTCTCTCTATCCGAAGATATTCGCAGCCAGCTCTGGGCCAAACTCTTCATCAATGCCGGGATCAACCCGCTCACCGCCCTTTACAACCGTACCAACGGCCAGCTTCTTACCTCCTGCGCCGCCCGCGGCAGACTGAAAAATATTGTCCGGGAAGCAGAGACGGTGGCCAGGGCTTGCGGGATCACCATCACCATTGATCCATTACAGGCAACCCTTGCCGTCTGTAAGAGCACGGCCAGGAACATCTCCTCCATGCTCCAGGACCGGCGTAACAAACGGCCAACCGAAATTAATGCCATTAATGGTGCTGTGATAAGGGAAGGAAAAAGACTCGGCCTCGCCACCCCATTCAACGAAGAGGTGGTGGAGCAGATACAGAAGATGGAAAGTGAATACAACGCAGAGACAGTTTCCAAATAACCATTTCACGCCTGCCCCTGTCGACACGACAGCCATGCAGGGGGAGGAAACGCGACCGTCTCCCTATGGCAAGCGGCAAGCGGCAAGCGGCAAGCACAGTAGTTCAATGTTGTGATTTTTTTTTTGAAACAGCCGGGCCAGGCAAGGATAGAAGAGCGATGAAGATCCAAAGCAGAGAGATTGGTTTTGACCTGGACGGCGTGATTGCCGATACGGCTGAGGCCTTTATCCGTCTGGCTTGCAACGAGCATGCCTTCTGCTCTTTTACCCTGGAAGAGATCACCTCCTTCCAAGTGGAAGATTGCCTGAACATCCCTGCCCCGGTGGTGGAGGAGATCTTTGAAAACATCCTCCGCGATTCTCTGGCAACGGGCCTGCAACCCATGGAAGGAGCGGTGGAGGTCATCTCAAAAATGAGTTTATCCGCTCCCGTGACCATCATCACCGCCCGCTCGCTGCACCAGCCGGTGGAAGATTGGCTGCACCATTTCTTCCCCGCCTCGGTCTGTGCCAATATTCGCCTGGTGGCCATGGGCCGTCACGATGACAAGGCACGCTATATCCACGAGCATAAGCTTCGTTACTTTATCGACGACCGGGCCGAGACCTGCCTGCAACTTGCAGATGCGGCCATCACCCCCTTTGTCTTTGCCCAGCCATGGAACCAGGGAAAGCATGACCTGCAGAGTGTGGGAAGCTGGCAGGAAATTCACGCCATGCTGGCCCTGTCACCCCAATAGCGTCATGTCATCCAGCATTTTTGGGGAGATGACAGACTGATCTCGCCCAGAGATGCAGAGAAGAACCTGAAAGAAAATTCACCATGCCTCTGCGCCTCTATGCGAGAGAACAAATCATAAAACCCACACGGCCTGAGCATCCATGAACTGCCCTCACTGCCACACCAAGCTCCCCTCCTTTCGCAATCCGGTCCCCACCGTCGATATCATTATTGAGATTGGTAAAGAAATCGTCCTCATCAAACGACAAAACCCGCCATACGGCTGGGCATTGCCGGGCGGGTTTGTCGATTATGGTGAGTCCTATGAAACTGCGGCACTTCGTGAGGCTATGGAAGAAACAGGACTGGCGGTACAGAATCTGACTCAGTTCCACACCTATTCCGATCCAGGCCGTGATCCCCGGCAGCACACGGCCTCCACCGTTTTTATCGGCCAGGCCCAAAGCCACCCACACGCAGGCGACGATGCAGCAGAGGCCGGATTGTTCTCAGAAGAGAATCTCCCCGATCTGGTCTTTGATCATGCCAGAATCCTGGCGGATTACTTTACAGCCAAAAAAATCAAAAAATAGTCCGCAGAATCCAGAAGACAACAAGCCCCATACCTATGGAGCCGTACAGCATCAGTCAGGGGATACAGTCACTGCCATATTTCCTGGCAATGAACCCGAAGGTCGCCACACCAACCACTCCGGAGGCAATCAAAATAAGCAGATCCTTCATCCCCCGCTATTACCCCCTGATCCGCACATCACTTTTTTTGCGCAACCGGATTGATTTCGGTGTTACCTCAACCAGTTCATCGTCATTAATATAGGCAATACAATCTTCCAGAGTCAGAACCCGCGGAGGAGTCAGGATTACCGCCTCGTCCGAACCGGAGGCCCGCATATTGGTCAGTTTCTTGCCCTTGCCCGGATTAACCACCATATCTCCGGCACGAGAACTTTCGCCAATGATTTGTCCCGGGTAAAGAGGAGCGCCTGGATGAATAAAGAGTGTGCCCCGCTCCTGGAGGTTAAACAGGGCGTACGCAACCGCTGTGCATGGTTCTTTAACCAGCAGCACTCCATTAAGCCTGTTTTTTATCTCGCCGGCATAAGGGCCATACTCGGCAAAGACATAACTCATCATCCCCAGGCCTTTGGTATCGGTCATGAACTCGGAACGGTAGCCCAGCAGACCACGAGTCGGGATCTTGAATACCATTCGCATCATCCCGCCATGACCGGTACTCATCTCCTCCATCTGCCCCTTCAGTCTCCCCAGCTTTTCGATAACCGCCCCCTGATACTTTTCATCCACATCAATAGTGAGTGACTCGAAAGGTTCCATGATCTTGCCGTTTTCCTCTTTCATGATCACCTGTGGCCGGGTCACCTGAAGCTCATACTCTTCACGGCGCATCTTCTCGATAAGGATGGAGAGATGAAGCTCACCTCGACCGGATACCCGGTAACCGACCGCATCGGTCAGCGGTTCATAATGGAGCGCGACATCGGACAGGACCTCACGCGCCAGACGCTCTTCAATATGTCTGGAGGTCACAAATTTTCCCTCTTTACCGGCAAAGGGTGAATCATTAGGGATAAAATTCATGGAGATGGTGGGCGGATCAATGGCAACCAGAGGCAGGGGCATTGGATTGTCGGGATCTGTAAAGGTCACCCCTACGGTCACATCATCCATACCGGCAACGGCTATAATTTCACCGACACCAGCGCTGTCGATGGGCACCTTGCCATCACTTTCAAAGCGATAGATCTTGGAGATCCGCACCGGCTTGACAGAACCGTCACGGCGAGCCACTGCCAGGGGCTGATTAATGGAAATAGTCCCATTCACCACCTTACCAATACCCAACCGCCCAAGATACTGGGAATAATCAATAGTGCTTATCTGCAACTGCAAAGGAGCATCCGGCGAACCTGTGGGAGCAGGAATATGCTCGGTGATCATCTTGGAGATGATCTGCATCCCCATGCCGCCCTCTATGGGGTCATCGGGATCTGCCATGGCATACCCGTCCTTGGCAGAGGCATAGACAACCGGAAAATCAAGAACATCGTCCGGGGCATCGAGCTTGACAAAAAGGTCAAAGACCTGATCAAGAACCCAGGGACAACGCGCCGCCGGTTTATCGATCTTGTTAATCACCACAATAACCGGAAGCTTATTCTCCAGTGCCTTTTTGAGAACAAAATAGGTCTGGGGCATGGGTCCTTCCTGGGCATCGACCAGCAGCAGCGCTCCATCCGCCATACGCAATACCCGCTCAACCTGGCCGCCGAAATCGGCATGGCCCGGGGTGTCAATGATATTGATGGAAAAGTCTTCGTACTGATAGGAGCCATTTTTGGCTGTGATGGTAATACCTCGTTCACGCTCCAGATCCCCGGAATCCATGAGCCGTTCAGCCACATCCTGATTATCACGGAACATTCCGGAATATTTGAAAAGCTGATCCACCAGTGTGGTCTTACCATGATCAACATGGGCAATAATGGCCACATTACGAATTTTTTCCTGTTTCATTTCCTCTTCCCTGACCCCTTGGATCAAAATAAAAAAAGCACCCGTAAAAAGACGAGTGCTTACCGATTATGACTCATGTAAACGCAATACAATGATGGATTCACAAGAACACAAACACACCTGACAACAGCTTGAGTGACTGCTGACACTTCGAGCAGATATATGAAGACACGCTCACAGAACCATGCCGGTTGCATGATATTGAACACACATCCCTCCCCGCACAAACAGTCACAAAAATTTCTCTTTATACCAGAGTATCACTTACCTTGCAAGGAAATAGCTAAAAGAGCGACAAAACCACCTACAATGCGGCGAGCACCTTTCTTCTGCTCTCCGCAGAACGACGCAGCACCGGCATTAATTCATCCACATAATCATAAACCTGGGCCGATTTTCCGGCAGCAGGCCGCATGATCCGTCCCAGGACCTGAAGCAATCGGCCTTCAAAGGTAATGGGTGTGGTTAGAAAAAGCGTACTCAGCCCCGAACAGTCAAAACCCTCACCGATGAGCTGTAAAGTAGCCACCAGAATCCGCAGCTCTCCATTCTGGACATCCTTGACAATCTGAGACCTCTGCTCAGGCTGTGTCTGGCCCGTGAGCAGAGCTACACTCTGGCCCCGCCTGACAAGCTGTTCTGCCAACCCCTCACAGTGACTGACCCGGTCAGAGACCACGAGCAGGACTCCGGTTATGGTACTGCCGGCCGCCTTGATAATATCTTCGACAATCTGCAGATTTCTGCCTTGATGAGAGGTAAGGGCCGTCATCAGGGAGTGATAATCACCATGATAATGATGGGTAAAGAGTGTGGGACGTCGGATCAGTTCAGGTTTAACAATGGCGCCCGAGGCCTGTAACTGGGCCTGATCGACCCGATGAATCCGGTCTCCCATGAAAATGGAGATCAATCTAGTGGTCCCCTCATCACTCCTGAAGGCAGTAGCGGAAAGGCCCAGCAGATAATGACAGTCGAAACGGCTGACCACATCAGTGAACAAGGCTGCCGGCACTCGATGACATTCATCGACAACGAGATGACCGAACAAGGGCGCCAGCTCATCCACTCTCGTGCGAGCGCTGTTGACAATAGCCACAGTGACCGGCTTGATATCCAGATGGCCGTCGCCAATAAGGCCGACACTCCGACCAAGAAACTCCTGGATCCGCTGCTGCCACTGGTACAACAGCTCCTTGGTGTGGACAATAATCAGGGTCGGCTGCCTGCGGGCGGCAATAACGGCCAGAGCCATAACCGTTTTGCCGCTGCCGGTTCCGGCCTCAAGCACACCAAAGGATCGCTCTGCAACCTGGGCCACGGCAAGTTCCTGATAAGGGCGCAGAGAACCGCTGAAAGAAAAATCCACCTCCGCCAGCAGGAGTCGCCCCTCCACTATCTGGGGCGACTCCTGCATATGCTCACGACAAAGAAGAATTGCCTGATTGGCAAATCCACGGGGAAAACGCAGGCCGGCAGGGACTGGCTCATAATACTTCAAAAATGGCTGCAACTTCTTCCCCACCCAGCGGCCATAGCGTTTCGCTGAAGTATATTTTGGGTTATTAATGGTCAGCCGCTCTTTTATCGCCTGCTCGAGGGGAAGTGAGATACCTGTCAGCAGGCAGTTCGATGACACCGTCAGGGTAAGCATAGAAGACCATCAGTAAAATAGCCGGGAGCAACTCTCGGAATTGACGACCGGCTCAATAAAGAGTAAAAAAATCAGGGTGATTCATTCTATTCTTTACGAATCCGGTACCAAAAACAGGAAAAACAGTCAGCATAAGCACACTCATTCAACCAGCTATCATTGACCGTGCCCAACACCCTCGTCCATATCGGCATCCAAGGGCCGCTGAACAGTCTGTTCGGTAAAGGGACAAACCCCCAATGGATGCTGCTTGGTTGCATTATCCCTGATATCCCCTGGATTTTACAGCGGGTACTGAAGTTTATACCAGGCATTGATCCCTACACTCTACGGCTCTACAGCCTGAATCAAGCCAGTCTTTTTTTCTGCCTCTTCATGGCCGCAGCCCTTGCTCTGAGCACCAGAAGATCGTTGCATATCTTTCTTCTCCTCAGCCTGAACTGCCTTCTCCATCTGCTTCTCGACGCCACCCAGATAAAATGGGCAAACGGGGTCCAGCTTCTGGTCCCCTTTTCATGGTCCCTGCTCCGCTTCGACTGGTTCTGGCCCGAGCACTTTTCCTACCAGGTGGCCACCATGGCCGGCCTGCTTTTCCTGGCATTCAACTGGCGTAAAATAGCAATTACAGACCTGGAGATCGTGCGCCCGACGGCAGGGAAAGTCACTATCATCTTCTGTCTCCTGCTCTTTTACAGTGGTGGCCCTTTTCTTTTTTTCCAACAGACGCTGGCAGCAGATAATCATTTCTGTCGTACCCTGATGGCTCCGAGCGACCGAACAGGGAAGAACATAGAACTTGACCGCGCCCCTTTTTCCCCTGAGAGCAAGAGCGTCAGACCATTCAACGGAGAGACATTCACCCTGCACGGTCCGACCCCTGAGACCAGCGGCCTCATTTCAGTTCAAGGACATTTTATCGATGCAAACACTATCCAGGTAACAGGATACCATCAGCATAACCAGTCCCGGGCCATAAACAGCTATATTGGACTCCTGCTGATTACAGCCTTATGGGTTCATTCCCTGGCAAGCAGGAGGCGCGTGAAATAAGCTTTATTGTTTTGACTCTTTCGCGATTTCACCATGCAGATGACACCTTATTTTATTACAATGGCTCAGGACATTTTGAGACCGACCCAGCCCCCTCACCAACAAGGAGCCTTACCATGATTCGTTCCGCCGTCTGCATCCTGTTTCTGCTCAACCTTCTGCTACCAGACCACCTCTCTGCCACAAGCAGCAAGATGATAACCCTCACCGTCCCGGACAGTGTCTTGAGTCAAGCTCTGGATAAATCCCTGCCGATTTCCGTCGACACCGCATCCAGCACCCTGAGCGGGGCCATCACCATTGTCAAGATCAGCAACCTCCGGATACAGGATCAAGGAATTGCCTGCCGTATTGCCCTGCATGGGGATGACATGCACCTCAATACTGAGATCGGCGGGCATGTCATTAAACTCAAGGTCGGATCCCTCCAGTTGGGCCTTCAGTGCAATGCGGTCCTGCGCTTTGACCCAGCCAGACAGATGCTTTATGTCAAACCCGTCATCAGCGATCTGCAGGCCTCATCCACCGCCGCCCAGGGCGACATTGACGCCCTGCTCCTTGCCTTCCTCAATAACCGTGAATTCCCGGTGAAGATGAAGCAGATGGAACCCCTCATTGCTGAAACCAGTGGCAAGACAATCAATATCAATATGAATATTGTGGGCATCCGCACCCGGCAGGGAGTCCTGCAATTTGACATCCTGCCCCAGATTCAGAGCTCAAGCCATAGTCCAAAGAAGAAACAGAAGGGCTCTTGAAAATCCACTCGGGGAGCGTTTTCAGGACAAAGGGGAATTTGATTTTTTTTTATTCCTGTTCACTTTTCCCATAAGACTGGACAATGGCATTGACCAGATCGGGGATGGTAAAGGTTTCCGGCTGTACATCAACAGTCAGGCCATTGTCGGTTATGGTCTTGGCTGTAACAGGCCCGATGGCTGCAACCTTTACCCCTTGCAGCAACCCCTTCAGCTCTTCCTGACCGGCTGCATCAAGCATGGTGAGGAAATGAGTAACGGTGGAAGAACTGGTAAAGGTAATCATGTCAACTTTTCCACCTTCCAGCTCAGCTCGTAACTCCTCCTTACACCCTTGCGGCGGGACATTCTGATAAACAGGTGCCACCGTTACCTGGGCACCAGCCCCACGCAGGGTCTCGGGCAGAAACTCACGTGCCTTAACCGCTCTCGGAATCAGGATATTACGCCCTTCAACCCCAAAATCAAGAAGACTCTCAGCCAACCCCTCCGCAGTATAGACGGCAGGAATCAAATCAGCGACAATGCCATAGTGCAATAAGAAGTCGGCAGTTGCCTTCCCCACCGCCGCCACATCCGGCCCTTTCAGGCTTCGAGCATCAAGCCCTTTCGCGTACAGGCGATCGAAAAAGTATTGCACGGCATTGATGGATGAAAAAAGGATCCAGTGATACTCGTTCAGACGCTCCAGCTCTTCGTCGAGCACAGCATAAGAATCCAAAGGCTCCACCTGAATGGTCGGATATTCAAGACAATCAGCCCCATATCCCTCCAAGGCAGCCACGAGTTCCGATGCCTGCTCACGTGTCCTGGTCACGGCAATCCGCTTGCCGAACAAAGGTCTCTTTTCAAACCAGTCAAGGGTGTCACGCAGGGCCACAACCTCGCCCACAATAATCAGGGCCGGAGGCTTTATCCCCTCTTCCTCCACACGGGCCACGATAGTCTCCAGAGTCGCCACAACAGTATGCTGCTCAGGGGTTGAGGCCCAACGCACCACCGCCACGGGAGTCTTGGGATCACGGCCGTTCTGCATCAGATTACCGACGATTATGGGCAGATTTTTGATGCCCATATAGATAACCAGAGTTCCGGCGCCCGTGGCCAGCTTGGGCCAGTCAATATTGGAGTTCTCTTTTCCGGGTTCTTCATGGCCGGTGATAAAGGCAACGGAAGCAGTATACCCCCGATGGGTGATGGGAATCCCGGCATAGGTAGCTGCCGCTGTAGCCGAGGTCACCCCTGGCACGACCTCAAAGGGAACACCGGCCTTGACCAGTTCTTCCAGTTCCTCACCACCTCGACCGAAGATAAAGGGGTCGCCGCCCTTGAGCCGAACAACCGTCTTGCCGGCCAGGGACCAATCAACCAGCATCTGGTTGATTTCTTCCTGGGTATGAGTATGCTTGGTTCCACCCTTTTTCCCGGCATAAATAAGCGTGGCATCCTTAGGCACATGCTTCAACAACTTGGGGCTTGCCAGATAGTCATAGACGAGGACCTCAGCCCGCTCCAACAGATATTTACCACGCAGGGTAATGAGTCCGGGATCGCCGGGACCGGCCCCTACGAGATAGACCTTTCCAGGTTTTATATTCTTTGCTTGCTGTTCCATAATAAATACGAAGATACGTTTGAATGTTTTTCTCTAAACCGTCGTGACCGGAAGAAAGAGCCAATCGCTCGTCATCCTGGCCTGCATGACGACACGGTCAGAGGTATAAGGTTATTTCACAACTGCTTCTAACTCATCAAGCAGGCAGGCAACCAGCAAAGGAATCATCAATTCATGATGTCCCGTCACATTGTAGCCGCGCCCGCCCCCGGCCGTCGGCCTGTTCACCACATTAGCCAGGGGCCGGTACTGTTTCATAAAATCAAAATTTGCGGTGGTAAATTCATCCACCCGGTGACCCAGATTTCTCACCACTGTCAAAGCCTTTAAAAACACCTCCGGCAATAAGACCGCCGAACCGATATTCAGATAGGCCCCACTCTGCAGAGTTGCAACCTGAGCACAAAAGATCCGGAAATCAAGATGGGAGGTCGCACCAATCGCCTCGCCTGAGGCCGAAGGGTGAATGTGAATAATATCCGTGCCCACCGCCACATGAACTGTGACCGGAATGCCCAGACGAGAGGCTGTGGCCAGCAGACTTTTATCATTATGGGGGAAATTCCCGGCAATAAGAGCGGCCCCCACGGCAGCACCCAGACCTACACCCTCTTTGGCACCCTGATTTATAGCACCATTGAGCACTTCACCGGTCTCACGGGCGGCACCAAAGGCTCCGTCTCCCAGAACATTGCTCACCTCCTCAGAGGTGAAACCGGCCATGGCGATCTCGGCATCATGAATAATGCAGGCCCCATTCATGGCAAGGCCGGAGATGATGGAGCGTTCCATCAGATCAATCAGCAGAGGACTCAAACCCACCTTGATTACATGAGCCCCCATCCCCACCAGAAAAGTATGCCCGCCACGATGGACTGCGGCCAGACGCCGTACCAGTTCAGGAAAATCACGGCCCAGCAACTGATCCGGCAGGGAGTCCATAAGGGCTTGCACTGTACTGCCGGCCGGAATGGACCGGGCAAAGTTCTCTACAGTTACCTTGGAAGGCCGTCCATGCAGGGAATAGGTGTGCAGTCCACTGAAATCAAGGGGTTCAGGCATTTTTTTGGGCATCATCACCAAAGATCTCCTTCTCGACCAGCTCGCAGAGGAGATGTTCCACCCAGAGATGGGTTTCCTGAATATGGGGGGTCTTGTCAGAAGGCACGTTCAAGACAAAATCAGCCGCCCGGCCAACTGCCCCGCCATCACCTGCCAGTCCGCCGGTGAGCGCCGCAGTGACCATCCCGATCTCGTGCGCGACCTCCATGGCCTTGAGCACATTGATCGAGCCGCCACTGGTAGAGATCCCCAGGGCCAGATCTTCCGGTTTCCCCAGGGCCTGCACCTGCTTGACAAAGATCTCGTCAAAGGAGAAATCATTGCCGATGGAGGTAAGCACCGAACTGTCGGTGGTGAGTGCCAGGGCCGCCATGGGCCGACGATTGATCAAGAAACGATTGACAAACTCAGCGGCCAGATGTTGAGCATCGGCAGCACTGCCGCCATTGCCAAAAAGGAGAATTTTTCCCCCCCGACGAATGGTTATCACCATCTGCTGAACAAGGGCAATAATGACCTCTCCCTGCGTCTGGGCAAAAGATTCCTGGGCAAGGATCGAGTTTTTTAATGATGTGAGAATAACCTGTTGCATTATGATCAGATAAGAAAAATCAGGAAACGGATGCACAAGGAACGAAAAGCACTGTTTTCATCTTTTGCCCCCAGTTACTATAATTTGGTTTAAAGCGAGCAAACTGCTTGGGAAACGACTCTAAGATATCCTGCACAAAAAGGCAAAAAAAAAAGGGACATGCCGGTCACAGGTACTGGCATGTCCCTAAAAGCTACTACTACCGGAACCCCTGGAACGTCATACAGATAGACTCAGGGACACCGTCGGAATTACTCTCAATTGAGTTGACTCATTATGGCGGCAGTCACATCCTTAATGGAGATAGAGCCATCAACGGAAATGACTTTGGCGCCACCTGCCTTCTTGAAATAATTCACCGCTGCCATGGTGCCGGTTTTGGTGTCATAATAGATATCATGACGTTTGCCGATTGCTGCCTCATCCTGATCATCGGCACGGGCGCTCAACTCGCCGCCGCAAACTCGACATACCAGCTTGCCATCTTTTTCAACCGGTTTAATGGCTTCAAAGGCAATATGATTGGGGTGGTTATTGTCATTGGCACACAAACGACGCCCCATGATCCGCTCTTTGGCAATCTGACGATCAAGCTCAATCTCGATGACATAATCCAGGGCCATTCCCGCCTCTTTCAGGGCCTTGTCCAACGCTTCCGCCTGGGCCAGGGAACGAGGGAAACCATCAAGCAGCCATCCCTGCTCCTTTGATTTGGCAAGGGTCTCAAGAACCATGGGAATGGTGATCTCATCGGGAACCAGATCACCACGGTCAATATATTCTTTGGCCTTCTTACCAAGCTCAGTACCGCCCTTGATATGCTCACGAAAAATAGCACCGGACTCAATATGATTACAACCATATTTATCCTTAACAATAGCGCCCTGGGTACCTTTGCCACTTCCGTTTGGCCCGAAAGCCAGAATATTTACCGCCATACCGTTCTCCTTCATCCAGTGTTTTTTATTTTACGATTTTTTCAAAAACCGCCTAAGCTAATTTACCAGCAATCAAGGACACATACTTCAACCCCCATATGTGTATTCACTTAAAATAACCCTAAAACTATAATCCAAAAAAGAAATTGAGGCCAGCAAAATATCTGCTCTTCTTTTTTGACTTTCACTCGGAAAGCGGTTATTTTCACTTGAATTATTTAAAGAGTCACAGGAAGAATCATCTTTCTCCATTTTTCTCTTCCTTTCTCTACCTCTGTTTTTCATCTTCAATAAAACACGATACGTAAAAAATCATGAAAGTTATCAACGTGGGCCTTATCGGTTTCGGCACTGTGGGCAGCGGTCTGGCCCAAACCCTTTTCGAGCAGAGTGATCGCCTCGTGCGCAAGATTGGCACCAGGGTTGTTCTTTCCCGAGTGGTAGACATCAACCTCGACAAACTCCCTGAACACTTCCAGGACACAATTCTATCCAAAAATGTCGGCGATATCTTTAATGATCCAGATATTGATATCGTGGTTGAGCTTATCGGCGGCATTGAACCGGCCCGGACCTTTCTCCTGGAAGCGATCAGACACGGAAAGCATGTGGTCACGGCCAACAAGGCTCTGCTTTCCATACACGGCAAAGAGATCTTTGAAACAGCGGTGCAAAACAATGTCGAAGTTGGATTTGAGGCCAGCGTCGGCGGCGGTATCCCGGTGATCAAGGCCCTGAAAGAGGGCTTAGTCGCCAACCGGATTCTTTCCATCATGGGCATCATGAACGGCACAGCCAACTATATCCTCACCAAAATGACCGATCACGGCACACCCTTTGAGGAGGTGCTGAAAGAGGCTCAGGCCTTGGGATTTGCCGAGGCAGATCCCACCTACGACATCGAAGGCATTGACACCGCCCATAAACTGGCCATCCTCATGACCATCGCCTACGGAAAACATGTCCAGCTCAAAGACATCAACACCGAGGGGATCAGTAAAATTCAGCCCATTGACATCGAATTTGCCAGGGAGTTCGGCTGCCGCATCAAGCTTCTGGCCATCAGCCGTCACCACGGCAGCCACATGGAGGCTCGGGTGCACCCCACTCTGGTACCGGAATCGCACATGCTGGCCAATATCAACGGGGCTTATAATGCCATCAATTTCACAGGCGACACCGTGGGCGATGTCCTGCTCTACGGGAAGGGAGCCGGCAAGATGCCTACGGGCAGCGCCGTGGCAGCAGACGTGGTTGATATCGGGCGCAACATCCTTCATGGTTCAATCAACAGAGTGCCGGCACTTTCTTATCTGCCGGAGCATATCAGCCTCCCCACCATTACCCCCATGACCGAGCTCGTCTGCCCCTACTATTTCCGTATCACCGCTCTCGACAAACCAGGCGTTCTTTCCACCATTTCCGGCATCTTCGGCAAACATACCATTTCTATTAAATCCGTTATCCAGAAAAGTCGGCAACAGAATGAACCAGTCAGCATCGTGCTTCATACCCATGAGGCATCGGAGGCTGCTGTGCAAAAGGCTCTGGCCGAGATTGACGCCCTTGAGCTCTGCCCCGAGCCAACGGTCAAGATCCGTTTTCTCGTGGATTAAAAGCGATGACTACCGCTCCGGCCCCCTGACAGCACAACCGCAAATTCAGACCAAGGCTTTTTTTGATGAAATATCTGATCCTGGTAGGCGACGGCATGGGAGACCTGCCCATAGCCGAACTAAGCAACCGTACCCCTCTGGAGGTCGCAAACACTCCCTTTCTGGATTCCCTGTGCAGCCAGGGTGAACTGTTTCTGACTCACACCATTCCCGTTGGCTATCCACCGGGCAGCGATGTGGCAAACCTCTCGCTGCTTGGTTACAGACCCGAAGAGTATTACACCGGGCGCGCTCCCCTCGAGGCTGCTGCCATGGGGATTACGCTTAGCCAGGAGCAGACCGCTTTCCGCTGCAACCTGGTCACCCTGGCTCCTGAAGCGGACAATCAAGTGCGGATGATCGACTATTCCGCCGGCCATATCAACAGTGACGAGTCCCACCAGTTGATTACCGCCCTCGAGGCAGGCTGTGCCACCGACACCTTTCACTTCCACGCCGGGGTCAGCTATCGCCATATCCTTCTGGTGCAGGGGGATTATCCCCAGATGAACACCGTCCCACCCCATGATTTCACCGGCCAGGACGTGAGCGCCCCTTTGGCTCGTTACCGTGAACATCCCCAATGGGCCGCACTCCTGGAGAAAGCCTCAACCATCCTGGCCACCCATCCCATCAATGCCGCCCGAATAGCCGCAGGGAAAAATCCAGCTAACGCTATCTGGCTCTGGGGAGAAGGGAAGCTACCCACAATGCCGACCATGACAGAGCGTTTCGGACTGAGCGGCAGCCTGATCTCGGCAGTGGATCTGCTCAAGGGATTGGGGGTGAACGCCGGACTGTCCATCATTAATGTCCCAGGGGCCACCGGCTATCTTGACACCAATTATGCAGGCAAGGCCCAGGCCGCGCTCGAGGCCCTGCGCTCCCAGGACTTTGCTTTTGTCCATGTTGAGGCACCGGATGAAGCGGGACATCAGGGATTGCTGCAGGACAAGATCCAGGCTATTGAAGACTTTGATCGAAAGATTGTTGGTCCTATTTTTCAGGGGCTTCAGAAAAGCGGTGAGGATTTCCGCCTGATTGCCACCATGGATCACTTCACTCCTCTCTGCCTGCGTACTCATACTGACAACCCGGTTCCCACCATCCTTTACGACTCCCGGCAAACAAATCATGGGTGCGGCCTTCCCTTCAGCGAACGATCCGGGGAAGCTGAAGAAAACCGACGCCGGAACAATATGGCCAACGGACAACTGCTCATGGAAAAACTCCTGGAGCGAGATAGCATTGACTGAATTGATCCACCGCAGTCAGCACCGCGTCCTCTATGGCGATACCGATGCCGCTGCCGTGGTCTATAATGCCAACTACCTTCGCTACTTTGAGCTGGGAAGGACCGAATTCATGCGTGATCGAGTCTGCACCTATCGTGAAATTGAGCAATTAGGGATCATCCTGCCGGTGACCGAATGCCATATCCGCTTCAAGGCCCCTGCCCGCTATGATGACCTGCTCATCATAGAGACCTCTTTCACTGAACTGAAGAGGTTTTCCTGCTCCTTCAGCTATCGGATACTAAGAGAAGAAGAGGCAAACAAACCACGCCTGCTGGCCAAGGGCTTCACCACCCATGCCTCGGTCAATCGGGAGGGAAAACTGACCGCCCTGCCAACGGACATCACTCAAAAGCTGCGCCCCTTTCTTGCCATACCCTCTTCGCCCCAAAGCTGAATATCAACCCGAAAAGGGTATGATTCCAAAAAGCATTCAAGTTGACAGCGAGAGCCAGTCGTTGGCCACATACTCAGCTACTACGAGCGAACGGCGACAAAGCAGTACGCCTTATACGGTAAGATGCCGCACAGTGCCGCCGACCAAGATGCCAGCTGCACTGCAAATTGGAATGAACCACAAATAGATTGTTAGTTACAAACAGATTTGATTCCTCCCTCCCTTCCTGCTACTATTTAAAGACAAGATTACATGAGGAAGTCAAGGAGGGGATGCACACCTGTCCCCTCCACACCCTGCTCACCGGAATCGAGCAGGGCTGCTACCAGGATTTCGTGAAACTCGAGTAACTGTGTACAGCCTTTCGGGAGGGGTTTGTCTATACCGGCGCATCCTTCTCGTATCGACAGCGGCGATACAGCCAAAGCTCCTTAGATATCGACAACTTATGTTTTACAGTCTGTTCCCGGAACCATGACCGACAATCTTGTCTCAACCCTCGTCATTGCCCTCTGCCTGGGGATCACCGCCCAAGTGGTCGCCGACCGGATAAAACTGCCGGCCATCCTGCCCCTGCTCATATTCGGCATGATTGCCGGCCCGGAAATACTTGGCCTCTTCTCACCGGAATCACTTGGCAAGGAGCTTGAGGTCGTTGTCCATCTCGGAGTGGCCGTCATCCTTTTTGAAGGCGGACTCAATCTTGATCTCAGGCAGCTGAGGCAGGTGGGTGCCGCGGTACGGAATCTGCTCACCATAGGTGTGCTGGTCTCCGGTATCGGCGCTGCCCTCCTCGCCGCGGGGCTCATCAACATGTCTTTCCCCTGCGCTGCCCTTTTCGGTGCGCTCACGACGGTGACCGGCCCCACGGTGATCACCCCCTTACTGCGGCACCTGATAGCCCCGCGCCAGGTTAAGACCGTTCTCCTCTCCGAGGGACTTATCATCGATCCCATTGGGGCGGTACTTGCCTATCTTGTCCTCCAGGGGATTGAGCTTGCAGGATTCCCCCTGCAGGAGATGACCATTGTGGTCATAAAACTCATCGCCAGCGGTGGAATACTGGGATTTGTCAGCGGCAGGTTTGTAGGCTATCTGCTCCGTTCCCGTACGCTTAACACCGATCTGTCCAATATCGTTGTCCTAGGCCTCCTCCTTGTCTGCTATCTCCTGTCCGAACATGAGGCCCGCCATTCGGGTATCCTTGCCGCCATCATCATGGGAATCACACTCTCAGGGAGTCAAGTTCCAGACATGGACGCTCTGAAAAACTTCAAAGGGCAGATCTCGACCCTGATCATCTCCTTTCTTTTCATCCTGCTTGCCGGACAACTGGACATCACCTCAATATGGAACCTCGGCTGGCGAGGGCTCCTCGTTACCGCCGGACTCATCTTCCTGGTCCGACCGCTCTCCATACTGCTGTGCACCCGTTCCCGGGACTTTACCATTGCCGACCGTATCCTCCTGATGATGACTGCCCCTCGCGGCATCATCGCTGCGGCCATGGCCTCCCTTGCAGCCTCGCAGTTGCGCGAAGCAGAGTTCCCCGAGGGCAATATCGTGGAAGGCCTGGTCTATCTCACCATTCTGGTCACCTGCGCCTGGGCGACCATCATGGCTATGATCCTGCCCTGGATTTTTGGCTATACGAAAGACCCTGCCCGAAAACTTCTGGTCCTTGTGGGCGCCAATGCACTGACCGAGGCCCTCGCCCTCCAGGCCAAACCCCACGGAGGGGCCATTGTGGCGATAGACTCCGCGCCCTTACGGCTGGAACGATTCCAGGCCCATGGATTCCAGACAATCTGCGGGGATGCCAGGAATACGGCCACGTATGAACAGGCAGGCGTTGAACGGGATAGCACGCTCATTGCCGCAACGCCCAACGATGAACTGAACCTGCTGGTGGCCGAGCTCGCCCGAAGGGATCTGGGAGTTGAACATCCCGTCGTTATTCTGCAGCGCCCACCAGAGGAGTTCGGACGCAGGTCCCGGGCCTGGATGGATCTCTTAGGCGGACAGGGATTGTATCTTGAGAGGTGGCTTCGGTTGCTTGACGAAAAGAAGGCCTCACTTTTGTACCTGCCTGTTCAGCAGACCTTGCAAGCAGTCAGGCTTTGTAAACTGGAGAAGGAACATCCTGATTCGCTCGTCATCCTTGCAGCCTGGCTTGACCAACGGCCCTGCTTCCGCGTCGATCGCCGCACTCTGAACACCTATGAAGCGGTCACCGTTCTTATTGCTGAAGGGCCAGTACTCACGGAATTCCAGGCAACTCTGACACCAACAGAAGAGAAGCCGCAACCATTGGACACCGTTAAATCGGACGTCAAGGCATAGACCAGGGAGAATATACTTGACATAAAATATCAATTTGCTATAATGCAAAAATGCATCGCGGGGTGGAGCAGTCTGGTAGCTCGTCGGGCTCATAACCCGAAGGTCGTTGGTTCGAATCCAGCCCCCGCTACCATAATACAAATCAAGGGGGGTACAGATCTTTCAGCCTGTACCCCCCTTTCTTGTTTGCCCTTACATCCTGTTTCTCTGCCTCTGTCCTGACCATTCTAAAAAATAGCCCCCAAACATTTAGCGTAACACGTTGAATAAAAGGGCATTCTCATTTTATGTTAAAAAAAGCACTCAAGCTACCCTTGCTTTTCGGCTACTTTATACTGATAATAATTAAATAAGTCCTATTGTGCTATCAGCAAAACCTACCATCATTCTACATTAATGGAGGACAAT
The DNA here is from genome assembly GCA_043826415.1 of Pseudomonadota bacterium. Classification (GTDB taxonomy): domain Bacteria; phylum Desulfobacterota; class Desulfobulbia; order Desulfobulbales; family Desulfocapsaceae; genus UBA2270. The sequence continues at coordinate 105,820 of JBDRQE010000028.1, read as the reverse complement.
ATGGATAATAAGCGAAGATATTTCAGGATGGATGTACATGGGATGGAAGCTGATATCTCTGACGATATCGGATTCTGTTCCGCACACGTCAAGGATGTCTCCCGTTTTGGTATTTGCCTCTCTGACCTCCCGAGAAAATTGCGTATAAAAGGAAACAAATTCCTAATGGTTGTTTCCGACCAGCAGGGACACAGGTTTAAAGTGTACGCCCAAGGCAGATGGGAGGAGGAAAAGGGGTTTGACATGGTACTTGGAGCAGAAATAAAAGACGCTCCCTGGGGGTGGACCGAGTTCGTGTCCAAAATAGAACCGACAAAAAAAGATATCTGGGGTTTCGTCCGATAATACACAGACCTGATTACATCCGCATAGCTTTAAAGAAAAGATCAAAAATAGCAGAAGGAAGTAAGACAAGTTGACTATTTTTGAATCTGATTTCCGTCGCAAACGGTCTTCGATCTTGCCTCATTGGCAAGTTGCGCCGATTTTGGACAGCCACCCAAGGTACAGGCATCAAATCCTTTTCTTGCGGGCATCATCAGGATACCTGAAGATCCTCTGTTACTCCCAACCTGCTCGACATCTCCCCCCTCCTCATGACTTAGCACAACCACCACAACCTTACACAAACAACCTCCGGGCCTTTGCCCTGGAAATCCTGGAAAGTTTCTGAACAGCGTCCAGAGAGACCTCTGCCACATTATAAAGCCTTTTGATATCCTCAATCATTGCCAGCCACAGACGGGCAGTCATCTCGGCATCAGCTGCAGCCCGATGAAAGGCTCCGCTTACTTGCAGTTTTTTATAACGAACCAGAGATTCCAGCTTATGACTGTGGAGATGGGGATAGATTCGCCGTGCAGTCCGGAGGGTGCAGACTATTTCACAGGCTCTTGCCCTGTCGATACGGGCCAGCTCCGCATCAAGAAACCTGCCGTCAAAGGGAGCATTATGAGCCGCAAGGGGGTAATCGCCCATAAACTCAACAAATCCAGCCATGACCTCAGCGCCATCGGGAGCACTCCGTACCATCGCATTGGTAATTCCAGTCAAGCCTTGGATAAAAGGGCTCACGGCAATACCGGGATTCATCAGGCTATGAAAGCGATCTACTATCCTGTTTTTATCTATCAGCACAGCACCGATCTCGATGGCACGATCCCCGCGCTGAGGAGACAAACCTGTTGTCTCAAAATCGACAACGATAACAGGGAAATTACCCATCACTACTCACGTGGCCAAACGTTTCCGCCGCCGGGACTCCGTTTCCAGATCCGGCAGAAAAATAGCAAGCAGACCGATAGCGGGGAGAAAGGAACATAAGTGATACACATAGGCAAGACTGGTTCTATCAGCAAGATGGCCGAACACCGCAGCACCGACCCCGGCCATACCAAAGGCAAAACCAAATGACATCCCCGCCACTGTGCCGACTCTTGCCGGAAGAAGCTCCTGAGCATAGACCACAATTGCCGGAAAGGCTGAGGCCAGAATCATCCCGATGGGCACACTGAGTATCCCTGTCCAGAAGAGATTGGCATAGGGCAGGGCCAGAGTAAAAGGAAGCACCCCCAGAATAGAGCTCCATATCACCACCTTCCGACCATAACGATCGCCAAGCGGACCTCCGGAAATGGTGCCGACAGCCACCGCGCCATAAAACACAAAGAGATGAAGCTGTGCGCTCTGTACCGGGAGATGAAATTTCTCAATCAAATAAAAAATATAATAACTGCCAATACTGGCCATGTAAAAAAACTTGGAGAAAATCAAAACCAACAGCACAGCCAAGGCCAGAGCCACCTGGCCCCGAGGCAACACCACCTGATGTACATCTGCACGTACCCGTGACGTGAGCTGCATCAGCCCCTGCCTCTTGGACCAGTGACCAACCTGGATCAAGAGATATATTCCCAGCAAAGCCGCTCCAGCAAACCAGACCACACTGCTTTGTCCTCGGCGGAGTATGATAATAGCTGCAAGCAATGGGCCTATGGCTGATCCAGCATTGCCCCCCACCTGAAACAAGGATTGCGCCAGACCATGTCGCCCCCCCGAGGCCATACGCGCCACCCGTGATGATTCCGGATGAAATACCGACGATCCGGTTCCCACCAGGGCAGCCGCCAGTAACAACACCAGATAACTTGCTGCCTGGGAAAAGAGCACCAGGCCAAGCAGAGTCAGACCCATACCTACGGACAGGGAATAGGGACGCGGATGGCGGTCAATGTAAAAACCAACCATGGGCTGAAGGACTGAGGCCGTTCCCTGAAAGGTCAGGGTGATCATCCCGATCTGGGCAAAGCTCAACCCATAATTAGCCTGAAGCAGTGGATAGATAGCTGATAACAGAGTCTGCATCATGTCATTGAGCAGATGACAGACACTGATCACAACAAGAATGGCAAAGGCTGTTTTTTCGGCAGGTATTGAAGCGGTTACGCGGGGGAGACTCACGGTAATTTCCATTATGGCGGCGACAAGGATTCCCCGCTCAAGGCAGCGACAAGAGGGAAATCAAAGAGACACTCAGGGATTATTTTCTGTATTATCCTAGCCCAAGGATAATGAAACTCAGTCCGATACGATACTGCTTGATGCAGAATTGCAATGAAGTAAGGACCGCGGCAATACCGAACTGTTCAGTATTGCCGAGGCCCTAACGGGGCGCTCATGGCTATCGGGAGGATCAATAAGGTTTCTGCCTTAAAAAATTTCCAGGGGGATCATAGTTGCAGACCACGATCAGATTGCCCCGGCACAGGCCGGTGCCACAGCCAATCTCTCTGGTATCCCGCCAGACCATCTGGGTGTAATGACCAATATCTGCAACACGAGAGGCTTGAATTGCACCGCCACGGTAGTTTGCTTTTTCTTTTGCCCAGGCCGTGACCGCATCAGATGTTCCATAATGACTGGCGGTGCCGATAAAGAGATTTTCACCATACTCCTGCCGCCACTTCCCAGAACCGGGACGATGTTCAATCCCGCATCGGGACGTGGCAAGATAATCAGCCCATCGCTGGGCATACACAGCCAGTTCCTCTGACCAGCGCAGAGAACCGACACCGACTTCCGCACGAATTTTATTGTGCAGGAAGACAATCTTCTCGACTTCCGGTTGAATCACACAAGATCCAGACAAATTACTATACACAGCAGGACGCTCAGCAGCACTGAAAGAAATGTCATGTAAAAGAAACACCCCCACAAAGGCCATGATTAGCCCCCGCCGATATGGCATATTCCTTGTTCGCTCAATCTCTTTATACACTTCTCCAATCAAACAATCTCTTCCTTCTTTTAATTTCTATCAACCAACATCCGTCACATTGCCATCTTTATAATGGAGAAACCACCAATAAGCAGAACCACAAAGATCACGCAGAGAATATTGAAATAACGGTCAATAAAATGCATTGCCTTCTTGCCCCATTTCTTTAAGAGCCAGGCGACAACAAAAAAACGGGTCGCCCGGGCGGCGACTGATGCCAGGATAAAAACAAAGATATTCACCCTGGCGACCCCGGCCGTTATGGTAACCAGTTTATAAGGTAAAGGGGTAAGCCCGAAGATATAGACAATCCAGGCATTCCATTTATCATACACCTGGAAAAGGTACTCTCCTCCAAGACCGGTTCCAAAAGTGCTGAGAAAATAGGATGGCAAGGGGATATCATTGCGGCCATCAACCAGCACCAGTTGCACATGCGCTACGTTCTCTACAATCCATATGCCTATAGTTTCCCAGGCAAAAACACCGATACCGTATCCTGCCAGACCGCCAAGAACCGAAGCAATTGTGCAATAAAGGGCTATCCGCCACCATCTGGTGGGTGCGGTCAGCACCATGGGGATAAGCAGGATATCAGGTGGCAGGGGGAAAAAACTACTTTCGGCAAACGAAATACATATAAGCGCCGGGATAGCATAGGGTGTGTACGCCCAATGCAAAGTCCAGTAATAGATCCAACGATGAATATGCCACAGGGAGGAAGGGCGTTTTAAGACATCTTCACTCATCAGCACACCTGCACAGCCAACCGGGTGAACATTCCTACCGCTCTACTCATATCAAAACACATAATTTTCTCTTTCCTCTCCCGACCTCTCCACGTTACCTTGCACCTGTCACCTCTTAGCCTTTTCCTGGATAGGTGAAGACCAGTTTTTTCTCCTGCAGATCCACCTGGACCTCGCCACCCCGCGTCAGAGCACCGAAGAGGATCTCGTCGGTGAGCACATCACCAATCTCAGTCATAATCAGCCGCCGAAGCGGCCTAGCGCCATAATCAGGATCATAGCCCCTGGTGGCCAGATACTTGCGGGCGCGGGGACTCAAGGTAATGGTCACCTTCCGTACCGCCAGTTGCGCCTCTAATTCAATAATCATCTTATCGACGACCTTTTCCACCGCTTCCGCGTTCAAGGCCCCGAAAGAGATAATAGCGTCAAGCCGGTTGCGGAATTCGGGAGCAAACAAACCCTTGACCGCCTTCTGGTCACGTCCTTTTTTTTCGGTCACAAAACCAATTGGAGTGCTGCTCATCTCACGGGCACCGGCATTGGTGGTCATGATCAGGATCACATTTCTGAAATCCGCCTTCCGTCCGGAATTATCGGTCAAAGTCGAGTGATCCATCACCTGAAGAAGGATGGAGAAGATATCAGCATGGGCCTTTTCTATCTCGTCAAGCAAGAGCACGGAATATGGATGTTTACGGATAGCCTCGGTGAGCAGTCCGCCCTGATCAAAGCCCACATACCCTGGAGGGGCTCCGATGAGGCGCGCCACTGCATGCTTTTCCATATACTCACTCATATCAAAACGCTCAAAATGGATCCCCAAGGTCTGAGCCAACTGTCTGGCCACCTCGGTCTTGCCTACTCCCGTGGGCCCGGCAAAGAGAAAACAACCGGTGGGCGACTGCGGATGACCAAGACCGGCACGCGACCTTTTGACCGCACCCACCACCGCCTCAATGGCTGCATCCTGACCAAAGATCACTCCTTTCATGGTAGCAGCCAGTTCTTTTAACGAACCAAGCTCAGCGCTTGATCCACTTTTAGCCGGAACCCTGGCCATACGCGAAACCACCGCCTCTACATCCCGGACCGTAACTGTCCGGCCTATCTTGCCGGCCAGACGAAAGTTCGAGCCCACTTCATCCAGGACATCAATGGCCTTATCCGGCAGAAAACGGTCGTTAATATAACGGTCAGCCAGTTCTGCTATGGCCTTAATGGCCGTCCCAGCATACTTCACCTGATGGTGCTGCTCATACTTCTGCTGCAGGCCCTGGAGAATCAGTCGGGTCTCTTCAACGCTTGGTTCCTCGATATCGATCTTCTGGAAGCGACGGGAAAGCGCCCGGTCCTTTTCGATATTGTTTTTATACTCTTCATAGGTGGTGGAACCGATACAGCGCAGAATCCCGGATTGCAGGGCGGGTTTCAAGAGATTGGATGCATCCATGGAACCGCCACTGGTGGCCCCGGCTCCAACAATAGTATGAATCTCATCAATAAAAAGGATGGCGTTTTTCTTCCGTTCCACCGCCTCCACCACACCCTTCATCCGCTTCTCAAAATCACCCCGATACTTGGTACCCGCCACCAACGTTCCCATGTCGAGCAGATAGATCTCTACGTCCTGCAGGAGGTCAGGCACCAGGGCCTTGAGCCCCTCAGCCCGAGCCACACTGTCATCATGGATACGCAGGGCCAGCCCTTCAGCAATGGCCGTCTTGCCGACACCAGGTTCTCCCACCAGCAGAGGATTATTTTTCTTGCGCCGACACAGCACCTGCATCATCCGGTTCACCTCCATATTCCGCCCGATAAGGGGATCAAGGTGACCTTCCGCCGCCCGCCTCGTAAGATTAACTGTAAATTCCTGGAGAACCTTCTCATCCTTATCCTTGTCTCGAGTCTCAGCACCCGATCCCGGCCCAGCAGGCATCCGCGGCAACGGCTCTTTCTGCAGGCTTTCGGAGGGCAAGCCATGGGAGATATACTCAATCACCGCCAGCCGACCAACCCCTTCGGAACCGAGAAAATAAACGGCATGGGACTCGGACTCAGAAAAAATGGCCGCCAGCACATCGCCGCTGTCCACCTCATTCTTACCGCAGCTCTGGACATGGGAAACCGCCCGCTGCAATACTCGGTTAAAGGCCACGGTCTGGGCCGGTTCACTGGGACCGACAGAACCCAGAGTCGGCAGTTCACCTGTAAAGAAGGCCTCCAAACGCTGTTTCAGATTTTCAATGGAGCCTCCACACTGACTGATGATATGAGTTGTCAACTCGTCATAGAGCAGACCATAGAGCATATGCTCCACAGTCACATATTCATGCCTGTAGTTCTTTGCCTCTCTGATCGCTCTGACCAGTGCTGTTTCCAATGTCTTACTCAGCATCTTTCTTCACCATATTTCCTGTACACAAAGGGAAACAATTCCCACTGAACACCATATTTGACTATATTTTCTCCATAGAACAACGCAAAGGGAAACCATTTTTTCGAGCCAGATGATGCACCAGTTCAATCTTGGTTTCACAGACCTCCCGGGTATAAACCCCAGCCACACCTAGCCCTTGCTGATGCACGTCAAGCATGATCTTGGTCGCCAGCGATGTTGATTTACCAAAGATATTTTCCAGAATTGAGACCACAAATTCCATAGAAGTATAATCATCGTTATGCAGCAATGCTTTATACAAAGAAGGTTCTCGAATTTCTTCTTTGTCTCGGGTAGCAACCAATCCCTGATGTTCATTTTTTGTCTTGCTCATTTTTCAACACACAATCAGGCCGTTCATTTGTATTAAGCCGTTGTAAATAAATAACTATAACATTCTTGTATCGTGAACGGCATAAGGGGTCGTAAAAAATTAACATGGCCATGTTATTTCGTAACGGCTCCTATTGTTCCTTTTTCTTCCCGGCAAACATGCTGAGAAACAGCTCTTCCAGAAGCAACGTTGGTGGCAGAGTCGATCCTTTGAGCTGGAATTCAGTTTTCAAAAGAAGAACCAGCCACTCCTTTAACACCGGGCAGGAAAACTCTTCCGCCTTACTGAAACTCATGAACAGGGCATAGGGATGCCCTTTCAACATCTCAGCCCATTCCCCCTTTTCCTTGAGGGCAGGCAAATAGACATCCTGAAACTGTCTGGCCTGCATCCCCCGCTGCCAGGATGGATTTGTCTGCAACTGCATGGAACGAAAGAGAAGCAACTTTCTTATATAATTGCGCATGGTGGCCAGAATAGCAAGGCCATGGATACCATTTTCCAGAAGACGGCCCAGAATCACAAGAGTAGAGGCAACCTGTCTTTTGCCAAAGGCCTCGGTCAATTCAAAGAGAGCATCCTCTCTGGTCCGACCCACCATTGTCTCGATATCCACGCAACTGATCAACGGCCGATCTTCAACAAACAGGGCCACCTTTTCCAGCTCCATGACCACCGCCACCGGATAAAAGCCCACCCGTTCAAAAAGCATCTCCATGGCCCGCGGCTCAATCTTTTTCTGAAATGGGGCAAGGGTTCTGAGTGCCAGCTCACGTAAGACCTCTTTCTGATTCTTCTGCGCCGCAGAACTGGTGCCGGCCTCAATGGAACAATCAACAATAAGTCCATTTTTCTTGATAAAAATATAAAGCTGTTTTCTCTTATCAACATTCTCGGCGCTGAGAAACAGAAAATTGTGCCCCGGCAAGCCCTTTTCAAAGGCGGAAAGATAGCGATCAGCAAGGGTTACAGCCCCGCCACTCTTGGCACCGGCTCGCGGCCCGGACTCGGCGAGCAGTTTGTCAGCCCAGCTCAGATCACCACCTGGCTTGGCAAAACTGAATAACTGCTGCCACTGATCTGGGCCAATATCAGAAAAATTTTCATCCGCATCAAGTGCGGCCAACTCTGCCAGGCTCTGGAGCTGCAACCGCGCTGGACCTGACCGTCCCGCCTCATGGGCCAGCATCGCCTTATTCCAGATATCTTTAGCCACCACCTTAGAATGAAACAGACGGCTGTCGGTCACTCTGTAGATCTGACGACCAGGCAAGAGACTGAAGTTCATGATCTGGCCAAGGGTTCGGCTCGGATCCTCCTGGTCTCCATCAATGGGATGCACAGCTCCTCCGCCCTTCTGCAGCAGGGCCTGCTGCAACATATCAGCCGCCTCACGGCACAGATACCTCTCTCCGAAAAAGAGAACTATTCTTTCCTGCTGCTCCACACCGCCTTGGTCAAGCCGGGATGCCAGTTCATCACGTTTAATCAGGGCCATGGCTACTCCACGTCCACTCCTGTTGTCCGTCCTGCATCCGTCCCGCTCTTCCGGGCAGCCGGTTCTCCAGTCTGTCCACTGTTCTGTTGTTCAATCTGCTTCTGATCCATAATCTTGTGCAAAATGGCAGGCAGTGAACCCGGTTGCAGATACTCTTCTCCCATCCCCTGCTTAAAGATGATTGCCGCCTGATTGCTGACATCTTTCCAACTCAAATTAGCGGAATGGGAAGCAACCAGTTCAAACAAAAGTTGATTATAGGGGTTATTGATAATGGCCTTACCAGTCCCCACCGTTGCCAGAATATCTACCTTGTTGTGAAAAAAAGTGGCCAGCTCTGAATAAACCCGGATGCCACCACAGGATCCCAGACTCAAAAACCGTTGTTTACTGGCCAGATCCGCCTGGACAATGGCCCCGGACTTCAACAGCTCCTGCAAAGGATCAAGCAGCTGCTCTTTTCGCCAGTAGCTATGACCGCGCTGGACAAACATTTCATGCCCGCCCTTCAAAAACTGCTTAAGAAGCTGCTGCTGCTGACTCACATCATAATAGACGACTACAGAATGGGAGATCTCAATGCCATTCATCTGCTTCACCCAATCCACAACCAGAGGATAGCGGACCTGCAGCTGATGAATCCGGTCCAGATTTTGAGCCGGAGCCGCCAGAAGAGCCCGCAATTGCGCCACTGCGGCACGATCCCGGACGCTATCGGCCGTCATCAAAGAAAAAGAAGTGGAGATCCGCGGTCGATAGCCATGGGCCATCAAAGTCTGACAATTGGAACGGAAAGACTGGCTTCCGTCGTCATCACTATGAAAAACAGACAAACTGCTCAACTTCCCATCCACCTTCCACTGGGCAAAACTGGTCTTGACATACTGATCAAAAGGGATCATGCCATACTCGGACATCATCAGCCTGATCCTGATCTTATCCACCTCGCCCACCAGTTGGGGATACTCCTGGATATAATATTGGAGGATTACCCGCAACTGGGTGCTGAACACCGTATTTTTATCACGAATGGCGGTCAGCATTTTGGCAATAAGGTAGGTACGCGTCTGCGGCTCGATGGTCTGCAGCAGGGTCATGAAAGTTGCGGAAAAAAGAATCAGACTGTTTTCATCCTGAAAAGCCGATGCAGCTACCAGATCAAGGACCTGTTCCTGCTCCCGTACCTGACTCGGGAAGAAAACGGTGAGCTTCCCTTTCTGGGCCAGACTGATGATAAAATCAGAGACATGAGTATTCTGCGGATCAATGTTTTTGAGGAAAACCAAAAGGTTCCCCCCAAAACGAGTATCAATTCTTTCCTTTAAGACCGGCACCAGAATCTCACGAAAAGAGGAATCATAGAGATCACTACCCCGAGCAAGAAGGATATAGGCATTGGCGGTAGTGCAATCTTTCGCCCCCTGCAGACGGGCTGCAGCTGTGGCACGACGCAGGACACCAATAGCCGCCCCTCTACCTCCGGCAAGAGCAGTGGAGAATTCACTATTGAACCGGGCTTGAACTTTTGCATCCAGTCGCTGAAAGATCTCGCGCAGATAACTGACCGGGCAGGAAGACAGAACTTTAATCCCCACCTCCTGACCACTTGCTTCAGTGATATCATGCAGATTATTGATCTTCCAGATCAGATGGTCTCCGGCATCAAAAAATGCCTGAAGCAACAGGCTTTTATCCTTGGCCTGATATGCAAAAAACTGTGTTTCCTGTATATCCTGCGAAACAGTAAAATAATTGGTAAGCCAGGAAAGTGAGCTTGTGGGCGTCACTCCGGCAAGCTGAAACAAGGAACGGGCATTCCAGGCATCTGTGTTCGATAATCTTTGCAGATGGTTCATATTGGCCAGGGCTGACCCAGGAGTCATTCCGCTGATTTTACAGCTCTTTTCTGTGGCCCAGCACTGTTTCTCCGTCATTCGATTAAGGAGCAGCAATCCCTTTTCCACCGTCTCTACTGTCTGCCCCGGTACTTCCAGGAAGGCCTTGAAGGCCCAGAGGGCGGGCTCCTTCAACGATGCCAAGCGGTCTATCAGCCCAAGCATTACCGACGGATTCAGATTTTTTGCCTGACCAATGGCCATGGCCACCCGGGCTGAGACATAATTCAGACTACCAAGCTTTTCCAATAACTGCCAGCAAGCCTCAGCATCCACTCCCGAGAGCGTGGCAAAATGTTCCAGAACAGCAATATAACCAAATGAGATACGGGCCTGTGGCAACCGGCGCAGGACATCCAGCACACCGTCAGCAGTCATGGAGGGCAAGCCACCAAAAACCCTGAGAGCCCGCATATTGGTATAACTCAAGTTTTTGATCAACTCTTTGGCCTGGGCGAGTTGTTTCGCATCCATCTTCACCTTGGCCAGGGCCTCCATCGTCTGTAAAGAGGCCTGCTCCGTGGCAAGATCGCTGCTGATTTTACCATTCCCACTACCCAAACCGGCTAGACTTCCTGTCGGCCACGACAACAACAGAACAAGCATAAAGACCAGCACTCCCCTCTCACCACTTATCACCTTTGTCAACTTTTGCATTCCCACTTCATCACTTTTATGTTTACTATTCCCTGGCATCAAAACTATGACGTTTTCTCATGCCCCCCAGCCCACAAAACAAACAAATAACAATAATCAATTCCCCATAAACTATAAAAAACATTCATGCAACAGCGTCATCTCCACTTTCTCCCCTCTCTCTGCCTGATTCTGGCCATGTTTTTGTGGGGAAGTTCTTTTGTTGCCATGAAACTGGCCTTTCAATATTATCATCCCATGGTAGTCATCTTCGGCAGAATGTCGGTTGCGTCACTGGCCTTCCTCTGTTTTTTACCCAGATTTCGACCCATCCATATTCGCCGCCAGGACTGGCATCTCTTCGCTGTTATGGCCTTAAGTGAGCCCTGTCTTTATTTCTTCTTTGAGGCACTTGCCCTGCAAAACACCAGCGCCTCACAGGCATCACTGATTACCGCTATGCTGCCACTGCTGATCACTATTGCCTCTGTATGCTTTCTCAGAGAAAGGTCATCAAAGCAAACCCTGACCGGTCTTTTCCTGGCAATGGGCGGGGCCATCATTCTCAGCCTTGGAGGATCAGCAACCGAGCAGGCACCAGCGCCCCTGCTCGGCAATTTCTATGAATTCATGTCCATGGTCTGCGCCACCATCTATACCATTACCGTCAAACGACTCACCGCCTTCTATCCGGCCTTCTTTCTCACTGCGGTCCAAGCCTGGATAGGAGCCCTCTTCTTCGCACCCTTCCTCGCTCTGCCCCAGGTTCCGCTGCCCGCATCCTTTCTCCCTGTACCCATGTCGGCCATCCTCTATCTGGGACTAGCTGTCACACTGGCCGCCTATGGTCTCTACAACTACGCACTGGCTCAGATGGAAGCGAGCAAAAGCTCAATATTCATCACCCTGATTCCCCTGTTCACCCTGCTGCTCAGTCGGATTCTCTTTCATGAAACCTTTACGCCATTGCAGTATCTTGGGGGTTTCACTATATTTTTTGGTGTATCACTCAGTCAGGATTTTTTCAAAATTTCAGCAGGAAGATTACTTCGGAACAGAACATAACCGAGAACAGGTCACGTATCAATAAGGAGCCAAGCAATGGATACACAACTCCAGAAACAATTAGAGGAACTTTTTTTAGCAATGACCCGCGGTGCTGCCCGCAACAAAATCTACTCCTTACGGGCACAGCAGGAAGGCAACCATGATCTTGCCAATCTTTTTACCGCCATAAGCAACTCAGAATCCGCCCAGGCCGCCCGATTTCTTATCCAGCTTCGCGGCCAGACAGGCAACAGCGAGCAGAATTGTTCCCTGGCCTTCACCGATGAAATCCCTGCGTCCATTTCTCTATACGAGCAGGCCGCAAGGCAGGCGGGTGAAGTACATGACAAGGCCATGCACAACGCCTGCTCACAGTCTGCCAGAGTCCAGCGCATGCACCTGAATCTGAAGAAGAAACTGGCACAAAGAAGCCAGGACAAAGAAAGCAGGATCAGCTATCATATCTGCCAATTCTGCGGATTTATCATGGAAAACAAGGCCCCGGAAAACTGCCCGATCTGCACCGCCCCGGCCAGCCGTTTTCAGGAGGTCACTGCCTGAAAAGAGCGCACATGCCAGGGACAACATTCTCACAGCCAGTGCCGCTTCTTCAAACAAAAAAAGCCCGTAACTTATTAAAGTTACGGGCTTTTTTTAAAAAATGGTGCCGCAGGCGAGAGTCGAACTCGCACGACCGTGGGCCACTACCCCCTCAAGATAGCGTGTCTACCAATTCCACCACTGCGGCGCACTTCTTTATTTTTTTTCTTTCTTATCGGCTGCTGTTCCATCCTGTGCTGCCGGCACTGTCTCCTGCTTAGCTGGATCAACTGGCATAGGGATAACTTTTTCCTCTTTCCCGGCCTTGTCTTCCACCTTTTCCACTGCTGCAGCTTTGGGTTTTTCCAACTCGGTCATAACCGACCCGGTACTCCTGCTGGATGAAAAATAAGCAAGAGAAACCGATGTCAACATAAACACAATTGCCACTGAAGTCGTAATCTTGTTCAATAATGGCAACGGACCTTCAGACCCGAACAGCGACTGACCAGAACCTCCAAATGTTGCCCCCACGTCTGCCCCTTTACCATGCTGGAGCAAAACAATCACGATCAAAAAGAGACAGACCGCTACATGGACAACTGTTAATAAGGTAATCATCAGTAAATACTATATTTCTTGAAAATGAATTATCCGTCCAAACGACTCTGCATTGAGGGCCGCACCTCCAACGAGAGCACCATCGATATCATCCTGAGCCATCAACGCATCTATATTGTCAGGCTTAACCGAGCCACCATACAATATCCTAATCTGATCGGCAACATCTTTTTCATACATACCCGCCACAAGGTTGCGGATAAAGGCGTGAACCTCCTGGGCCTGCTCCTTGGTGGCTGTTTTCCCAGTCCCTATCGCCCATACCGGTTCATACGCAAGGACAGTTTCCACCATGTCTGCGGCCACGACACCGGCAAGACCGGAACGGATCTGCTCTTCAAGAACCTTGAAAGTCTGCCCGCTCTCCCGCTCGTCCAACGTTTCCCCGACACAGAGAATGGGTACGAGCCCAAAGGCAAGGGCACCCCGAAGCCGTTTATTGATGAGCGCATTATCTTCATGAAAGATCTGCCGTCGTTCTGAATGACCAACAATGGCGGCTGCACCACCCGCGTCCAGAACCATCAGGGGAGATATCTCGCCGGTAAAGGCCCCTTGCGCCTCCCAGCAAACATTCTGGGCAGCAAGAAGAACTCCCGTCTCCGCAACCATATGGGCAACCTGACTGAGTACGGTAAAGGGTGGGGCCAGCAACACATCACGTTCCTCCAGCCCCAGACATGTTTTGGCTATATCTGCAGCAAGATGGCAGGCATCAAGGACTGTAGTATGCATCTTCCAGTTTCCGACAAGCAATGGCCTTCTTTTCATAACGGACTCCCCTGAGGCATCCCCGCGACATAGCCGCCATTCGCACTCAGTTATTTGTGTCTTTCAGCCAAGGGCATCAACACCCGGCAGACTTTTTCCCTCCATCAACTGGAGAAAAGCACCGCCTCCGGTTGACATATAAGAGATATTTCCGGCCTCACCAGATTTTTTCACCGCCGCATTGGAATCCCCGCCACCGGTCACGGACAGGGCATGTGAGGTCGCAACCGCCTGACACATGGCCATGGTCCCCCGGGCGAAGGCATCCATCTCAAAGGCGCCCATCGGCCCGTTCCAGACAATGGTGCGGACATCGGCCAGGGCCTCCTGAAAGCAGATGGTCGAGGCCGGCCCGATATCAAGGGCCATCCAGCCCTCCGGAATATCCTGGGCAGTCACATTCTTCACCACCGCATCCGGGGCAAAACGATCCGCCACCACAAAATCCACGGGGAAATAAAGCTTTACCCCCTTTTCCTTGGCAGTCTCAACCAGTTGCCGGGCCGTATCGAGAAGATCATCCTCGGTCTTTGAGGCACCGACATCAATCCCTTGACTCTTGAGAAAGGTATTGGCCATGGCCCCGCCGATGATCATCCGATCCACCTTGTCCAGCATATTCTGCAGGGCCCCAAGTTTTGATGACACCTTGGCCCCGCCGACAATAGCCATCAAGGGCCGGACCGGCTTATCCATCGCCTTGTGGAAAAAATCCATCTCGGTCTGCAGAAGAAATCCGGCACACTTTTCCTGCACAAGGACGGGAACCCCGGCCACCGAGGCATGGGCCCGATGGGAGGCAGCAAAGGCGTCATTGACATACACATCAGCCAGACTCGCCAACTGTTCCGTAAATCCAGGATCGTTATCGGTTTCCTGTTTATGAAAACGAAGGTTCTCCAGCAGAACAACCTCACCCGGCTGCATGGAAGCAACCAGGGCCTCGGTTTCCGGACCGACACAATCCGGGGCCAACCTCACCTCCCGACCAAGCAGGACAGCAAGGTGCCCGGCCACCGGGGCCAGGCTGAAGGCGGCAACCCGCTGCCCTTTTGGTCGCCCCATATGACTACACAGAATCAGCTTCCCCTTCTGCTTCAGAATATGCTCAATGGTCGGCAGGGCCATACGGATGCGAATATCGTCGGTGATCAACCCCTGCTCATCCATGGGGACATTAAAATCAACACGAACCAGTACTCGTTTCCCGGTAAGCTGCAGATCACGAATCGTCTTCATCGCCTCACTCCTTCTTTATAGTAAGCCGCTCTAAATAAATAATTTTAACATTCTCATATCGTGGACGGCATAAGCCTCCGTAAAGAAATAGATAAAAATGTACTGGTTATTTCCTAACGGCCCCTGAGCAGAGAGTGTTCTCCTAGAGCATCTTGTCGGCAACCTGAATGGTCAGATCACCAAGCATATTGGTGTAACTTCCCAGTTCATTATCATACCAGCCATAGACAACGGCCTGAGTCACCGGCACACTGAGCATACGATCAGCACCGGCACCGAGGGCACAGGATTTTATTTTCTCCAGATTGACGGCAATGGAAGCTGTGCGAGTATGGGTTTCGGTGCCTTCAATCACTGCTGCTGCCGCCGGCAGGCCGATGATATCAGAGGAGACATTCTGCTCTTCCGTATATTCAAGATAGGGAGAGTTCTGGGCATAATCGCGGTAAATCGCATTGATCCGGTCACGTTTGAGCGGACTCTCCAGATCATCCTGGACATTGAGCACGAGCACAATCAAAGAACCGGTGGAGGTGGGGATGCGCACGGATTCGGCGATAAAGCCGATGGATTTCATCTCCGGGATGACCAGGGCCAGGGCCTTGGCGGCACCGGTGGTAGTCAGGATAATATTATTGAGGATAGACCGGTTCTTCCGCAGATCCACCGCCCCACTCTTGGGCAGACGATCAAGAACCTGCTGACTGCCGGTTGCCGCATGGATGGTGACCATGGAGGCAGAGAGAAAGTTCTCGGCACCGATACTCTCCATCAGTGGCTTGATCATATAGGAAAGACAGGTCGTGGTACACGAGGCCGCCGAAATAAGAGAGTGACGGGACGAGTCATAATCCTCGTCATTGATGCCCATTACCGTGGTCACCGCATCCGCCGGCATATCCATACCCTTGGACTTGATCTTGAAAGGGGCTGACAGCAGGACTTTCTCGGCTCCGGCCTGCAGATGCCCACGAAGCGATCCCCATTTGGCATCAGCATCGGCGGTGGGATCAGTAAAAGCCCCGGTAGTATCCACTACCAGTTTCACCCCGTTTTCCTGCCAGGCGATATCCTTAGGATCACGGGCAGAGCGCAGAAAAGTGACCGGCACGCCATTAATAACCATGCTGCCCTTTTCTTCATCAAGATTCTCGATCACCCGGCCACCCTTATGACCATGAAGATACGACCCCAGACGGCCATACGAGGAATCACGCTCAATACAGGATGCCAGATCGTTCAACCCCCGGCCGATCTCCCGACCAACGTTAACGGTGATTTCAGAAAAATGTTTTCTTGAGACATGATGCCAGAGTGACAGCTTCCCGATCCGACCGAGGCCGTTTATCCCTAAATTCATGGCAATGATTCTCCTTTGCGGGTAAAATAATACTTAAATCAGCGCATTGCCTTACACCAAGACGCGCAAGACGACACAATATTAACAAAAACCTTTAGTTAGAAGACATACAAAAGTTCCATAGTCTTATACTGTATTCCAAGCTATTCTTCAAAGACTATCAAGACTATGTATTCAAAAAAATATCTTATGAGCACCTTGAAAGATCAAACTTTTAAGGACTGTGAAGAAATTTAGGAGCCGTTACGAAATAACATGGCCATCTATATCAATTTCATTACAGCTCCACACGCCGCTTCGGTTACGTCAATGGCCATGTTATTTGTTTTCAGCGGCTTAGCAGACAACAAATGAAATTCACCACGCCACTGCAAGCAGCAATTCTCATCAGACGCTACAAACGCTTTCTCGCTGACGTCCAAACTGAAGACGGAACAGAACTCACTGTCCATTGCCCGAACTCAGGCTCCATGCGCGGTTGCTCCACCCCTGGAAGCAAGGTGTACATCTCCCGTTCAGCAAATCCCAAGAGGAAATACCCCTGCACCCTGGAAATCATCAAAGAAGGAGCAACCTGGATAGGCATCAATACCATGCGCACCAACCACCTGGTAGCTGAGGCCATTACCGAAAAACGAATTACTGAATTCAGAAATTTGGATACTCTTCAAGCAGAAATAAAGACCTCTCAATCTACACGGCTTGATTTTCTGCTCACTAAGGGCAGCTATAAAACTTACATAGAGGTCAAAAACTGTTCCCTGGTTGAAGATGGCTGCGCCATGTTCCCCGATGCCGTGACGGCCCGCGGTACAAAACACCTGCACGCACTGGCAAAACTGGTCTCCCAGGGGCATGATGGGGTTATTTTTTTCTGTGTCCAACGTATGGATGCAGACCGCTTCCGACCAGCCGCCCAAATCGACCCAGTCTATGCCGAAACCCTGATACGCGTACACCAGCAAGGGGTCAGGATCCTGGTCTATCAGGCTGAGGTCACAGCAGAAGAAATTCGCATCATCCGTTCTCTTCCCTTCTCACTTTCCCAGAGTTAAGCAGCTATGAAACAAACACCCGCACCCATAAAAAAAGGGGTCGTCCTCCTCAGTGGTGGCCTTGATTCCACCACTGTTCTGGCCATCGCCCAATCTCAAGGCTACGCCTGCTACTGTCTCAGCTTCAGCTATGGACAAAAACAATCCATTGAACTGGAACGGGCCAGCCATATCGCCAAAAGCTTCTCTGTGGAACAGCACCTGGTCCTGCAGCTGGACCTAGGCAAAATCGGGGGCTCGGCGCTCACCAGCAGCCTCACTGTCCCCAAAGATCGAGACCTGAGTCTGGCAACAGATGAGATCCCAGTCACCTATGTCCCGGCAAGAAACATGATCTTCCTGACTCACGCGGTTGCATGGGCTGAAGTCCTGGGGGCAACAGATCTTTTTATCGGCGTCAATGCCGTTGATTATTCCGGCTACCCCGACTGCCGCCCCGAATTTCTCGAAGCCTTCACCAAAATGGCAAACCTGGGCACCAAAACCGGCGTGATGGGCAGGGGGTTTACCATCCAAGCCCCACTGCTCTCTTTAAGCAAAAAAGAAATTATCGAAAAAGGGATCACACTGGGGATAGATTACAGCCTGACCCACAGCTGTTATGACCCCAAAGAAGGGAAAGCCTGCGGCAGATGCGACTCCTGTCTGCTGCGCCTGAGAGGATTTGCCGAAGCCGGGATCAAGGATCCTGCCGCCTATGTCAGATAACTCCAATGACCACAAAGTTGAGATAATGAATGGAAGGCGTTCACCCCTGCAGATCATTACAGGTGATCCGACCACCAAGAAAGGTCAACACAGCTTTGCCCTGAAGCTGCCAACCCACGAATGGTGAGTTCTTTGACAGAGAGACTATCAGATCCTCGGTAAAGTGGAACTTTCGGTCAGGATCAATAACCGTTATATCCGCGACATCGCCAACAGCCAGGGAACCGCCGGCAACGCCAAGGATACGGGCAGGGGCAGCAGACATCAGCTCGATCAGACGGGCCTCAGTGATCACCCCTTCACGGACCAAGGCCAGACTCAGGGGCAGGGAAGTCTCAAGCCCGATAACACCATTGGCCGCCTGATCAAATTCCACCTTTTTTTGCAGAACCGAATGAGGGGCATGGTCAGTGGCAATGGCATCAAAAGTGCCATCCTGCAGGCCATGCCGAATCGCCTGACGATCTTCCTCGCTACGCAGAGGAGGATTCATCTTGGCATTTGTATTGTAGCCTTCCACAGCCTCCTCGGTCAGGGTAAAATAGTGGGGAGTGGTCTCGGCCGTGACCCGAACACCCCGTTTTTTCGCCTGGCGGATCAGATCCGTCGCTGCCCCGGTGCTCACGTGGGCAATATGAACATGATGACCGGTTAACTCGGCCAGAGCCAGCTCCCGATAGACCATTATCGACTCGGCCGCCCACGGAATACCACGCAGACCAAGACGGGTCGAGACCAGACCTTCATTCATGACCCCATTACGACTGAGGGAAACCTCCTCGGAATGCGAGATGACCAGCAGACCATGACTGGCCGCGTATTCCATGGCCCTCCGCATGAGCTGACTATCAACCACGGGTTGTCCGTCATCACTCAACGCCACCACTCCGGCCGCCTTCAGCTCACCATATTCAGCCAGACCTGCTCCGTCGCTGCCTTTACTGATTGCCCCCACCGGATAAACCCGGGCCGAGGCATGCGCTGCCTGCTCAAGGATAAAGCGGGTAACCGCAGCCGTATCATTGACAGGTTTTGTGTTGGGCATACAGGCCACGGCTGTAAAACCTCCTGTGGCTGCGGCAAGCGTGCCGGAGGCTATGGTCTCCTTGTATTCTTCACCAGGTTCGCGAAGGTGAACATGCATATCGATAAGCCCCGGCACCACCCATTTCCCCTGCAGGTCAAAGCAACTGGCTCCCTCAGGCACAAGAGATTCAGACGACACAATCCTGCCGTTGCGCAGCCACAGATCACCTTGCCTG
This sequence comes from Pseudomonadota bacterium, assembly GCA_043826415.1. Classification (GTDB taxonomy): domain Bacteria; phylum Desulfobacterota; class Desulfobulbia; order Desulfobulbales; family Desulfocapsaceae; genus UBA2270. Next base: position 86,388 of record JBDRQE010000028.1, on the reverse strand, counting down.
TCAATCTTGTTTGCCGGATCAATAATCCGGCCATTCTGTAGAATCGTTATCTCATTCATGGCAGTCTCGTAAAAAGTCATTTTTGAGGATGGCTAAGCAAAAATCGTCAAATGCAAGGCGTGCACATTTCGAGGAATGAAGTGCACTTAAGCACACCGCAGTGACGAGACAATGTGCGGCAACGCAGCAGTTGGCGACTTTTTTCGACGCCATCATTCATGGCAACCTGTTATTGAGCATCCCCGCCCTTTTCTCCACCCATAACCAGATAGAGCAGAGCCATACGAATGGCCACACCATTGGCGACCTGGTCAAGAATTACGGACCCGGCCCCATCCGCCACATCCGGATTCATCTCCACACCACGATTGATGGGACCGGGATGCATAACCAGCACATCGCTATTAGCAAGCTCCAGTAATTTACGGCTGACCCCGTAAAAGCGGGCATATTCACGCAGAGAAGGAATCAGGGGATCATGCTGCCGCTCCTGCTGAATCCGCAAAGCCATTACCACATCAGCCCCCTCAACGGCCTCTGCCGCAGTAGCACAGACCTGAGCCCCCAGAGACTCTATACCGGGAGGCATAAAGGTCGTGGGGCCGGCAACCCTGACCCGGGCTCCCATGCGGGTAAAGCCGATTATGTCAGAATGGGCAACTCGGCTATGGGCAATATCTCCGATAATCGCTACGGTTAACCCTTCAATACCACCTTTGTGCTCAACCACGGTCATCAAGTCAAGCAATCCCTGACTGGGATGTTCATGGGTCCCGTCTCCGGCATTAATAATGGCAGCATTGACATGCTGAGTCAAAAGCAGAGACGATCCGGAACTGGGGTGACGAAGAATGATGATATCGGGATTCATGGCCTCAAGATTACGGGCCGTATCAATAAGGGTCTCCCCCTTCCGGGCAGAGCTGGTGGAAGCAGAGATGTTAAAAGTGTCAGCACTCATGCGCTTGGCAGCGATCTCAAAGGAAAGACGAGTACGGGTGGAGGGTTCAAAGAAAAAATTAATAATGGTCTTACCGCGAAGCGTTGGCACCTTCTTGATCGGACGTGCAGATATCTCCTTGAAAGAACGGGCAATGGACAGGACATACGAAATATCCTCCGCTGAAAACTGACCCATCTCCAGAATATGCTTATGCTGAAAACGATATTCTTTATTCACGTCCGCGCCCACCCATTAAACAGAGACAAATCAACGAACCATATCCCCAAGACGATCCCAGCGAATAGAAGTATAACGATCAATTGAAAAAAGCGATTTATCAACATCCCAGGACCAATAAATAATAAGGGCCTTTCCCAAGACATCCTGCAAATCAACAAAACCCCAGAAACGACTGTCATAACTATTGTCGCGGTTGTCACCCATGACAAAAATCTTGCCATCCGGTACTGTCACCGGTCCGAAATTATCCCTTGGACCAGCAGCTGTACTCATGATATCACGAGAGGTGAAATGGGCATAAGGATTCTCCACCTGCTTACCATTCAAAAACACCTGTTTATCTCTGACCTCTATAGTATCACCACCAATAGCCACGACCCGCTTGATATAATCAAGAGAACGATCACGTGGAAAGCGAAAAACAACCACGTCCCCGTGGACTGGACCCTGCCGGGAAATCAGCGAAGTACCAGTTACCGGCAGCCTTACCCCGTAACTGAATTTGCTTACCAACAGATGATCCCCGATCTGCAGTGTCGGCAACATGGACCCGGAAGGAATTTTAAAGGCCTGAACGATAAACGTCCGCACAAAAAGAGCGAGAAGCACCGCAACGACAATGGCTTCGACATACTCCCGAACAACTGATTTGTTTTCCCCCACGCTATTCAACCGCCCCTTCTCCTTCTTTAGATTATCAACAAGTAAAGTCCATGGAACTGATTACTGCAAAAAAACTTTCTTTTCAAGCCAGTTCGAACGTGAAAAAAAATATTGCCCGCCCCAAAATTCCAATCTCCTTTGGCTCTTGCCCCTAACCATGCAAATACACACTGAAAAGGATAGGAGACCATAAAAAATACAATATATTGTACCCTCCTTATCAACAAAACAATCAAGACCCCTTTTACTCATTTATTTTATTGGAAATATAATAAATTTTTCTTACTTGTTTTCTTGACAAAGTTTTTTTTTTATGTCCTTAATAGAAATCAAGACCGTAACAATTATCAGCATGGCATCAACTCAGTGCAAAAAATAAGAATATACAGAAAGTACGACTAAACAATCATGAAGCTGCCTTTTCTCTCCACAGAAAAATTGGTTATCGGTTTGGATATTGGTTCACATGCCGTTAAAATGTGTGAATTGAAACGAACTGACAAGGCCTATACAGTCGTGAATCTCGGCAGCACAATTCTTCCTGAGGGGGCGGTTGAGGACGGCTCATTACAAGATCCTGAGGCCGTAAGCAAAGCCATCGCCGAGCTTCTGGCCAACCTCAAGATAAAACACAAAAAAGTTGCCATTTCCATTTCCGGTTACTCGGTCATTGTGAAAAAAATCCACCTTGAAATCATGGAAGAAAAGCAGTTGGAAGAATATATTACTGCTGAGGCAGAACAATATATCCCGTTTGATATTGACGATGTCTATCTTGATTTTCAGGATCTTAAAACCAACGCTGAAGGATCAAGCCACACAGATATCATGCTTGTTGCCGCCAAAAAAGAAGTTATCGACGAATTTCTTACCATGCTACAGGGGCTGGGTCTTCAGCCGGTTGTAGTCGATGTGGACGGCTTTGCCCTGGAGAATATCTACGAAACAAACTATCCTCCAAACGAGAATGTGGCCCTGGTGGATATTGGCGCTTCCAAAATGAATATCAATATTATTACCAATGGCTTATCCGTGATAGCAAAAGACATCGGGATAGGCAGTCGACAATTAACTGAGCAGATTGCCGACACCTTCGACATCACCATGGAAGAGGCGGAAAAATTAAAGATTGGTTTAACCCCTGTCGAAGAAAAGCAGGAGCAGATTGCCCAGATTTTCACGTCCACATGCACCCAATGGGTTTTAGAAATTAAGAAATCCATTGATCTGTATCACTCTAACCCTGCCAACAAACACTTGGATAAGGTGGTCTTGAGTGGCGGAGGGGCCAAGGTGGCAGGCCTGACTGAATTTCTGGAAAGAGAGACCCACATGCCTGTTGAAATCATCAATCCTTTCGCCAAGATGCTTATCAATCCCAAACAGATAGATACGAAATACCTGAATACTGTTGGCCCGGAAATGGCCATTGCGACGGGTCTTGCCATCCGCACATCAGATATTTAAGAATCGTGACAAATAGATTGTAATTTAAATGACTATTTATTTTTTTCCAGCGGTTTAGGTTGTCAATATGCTTAAAATTAACCTGCTCCCTATCCGGCAGCTCCAAAAACATGCCAGAGCTTGTAACGAGTTCTTCGGTTTTGTCGCGATCTTCATACTGTTCCTCTCTATTCTAGGTGCCGTGGCCATGGTCCAGAGCAGCAAAGCCAGCGCCATTCAGACTGAGACGACCAGACTGAAACAGGAGAAACAAACATACGACAAAATCCTGGCTGAGATCAAAAAGCTGGAGGCAGACAAGAAAGAGCTGGAAAACAAGATCAGTATCATTAAGACATTAAAGAAAGAATCTTCACTCACGGTCCATATCCTTGACGAGGTTGCCAGAAATCTGGACAGCAGCAGAATGTGGCTCACCTCTCTCGACCAGCAAGGCGGATCCCTTACCCTCGCAGGCAAGGCCTTGGACAATAAGACTATTGCCGAGTTCATGAACGCCTTGGACGCGTCCTCTTTTATCAGCGATGTCAATCTTTCCGATTCTTCACTCAGTAAAGTAGCAGGACAGGATCTGAAGGCGTTTTCACTTCAGTGTGCTGTTGGCTCGACAACAAAAGAAGCTGATAGTAGCAATCAAACAAAAAAATAACTACACGTCCTCATTGTATGAAAAAGAATAACCAGGCATTTGCAACCTTTATAGATACGAAATACATCCCTCTGCAAAGGAAGCATAAGATCGCGGGTGCAGCGGCACTGTTGATTGTGCCACTCATTCTTTTTGTCGTTGTTTTTTATCTCCCCAAAAGTAAGGAGATCGAGTTACTGATCCAACAAAAAAATACTGCAACACAGGAACTGCAAAAGGCCAAAGCCACAGCTGCCACCCTTAACACACACAAAGCAGAAATGGCCTCCGTCGAGGAACGATTCAATGAGACATCAGTCTTGTTTCCCAAAGAAAAAGAGATGCCTCGCCTCTTGACCGATATATCAGCAGAAGGACAAAGCGCCGGCCTTGAGTTTCTTACCTTCAAACCTCTGGCAGCCGTCCCCAAAGATTTTTATTCAGAAATCCCCATAGATATCCAGGTCAGAGGCCCCTATCATAACATGGGTAGTTTTCTTGACCACGTGAGTAAACTGAACCGGATCGTCAGTGTCTCCAATGTTAAAATAAGCGCGCCCGGTAAAAGTGAAGGGGAAATACTTCTGGATTCTACGTGTCGCCTGGTAACTTACCAGTTTACCAATATAAAGCTTGAGCAACCTAAAGCAGCGAAGAAATAATACACCATACACTCTCTGATGAAAACGCAAACACATATCAGATATCTGACATTCACTCTCAGCTTATTACTGATCTTCAGCGCTCCCCTGTCTCTCCAGGCTGTACCTGAAAGCAATGAGAGCGGTGAACCAAATCGGGCCGTTGGGCAAGATCCTCTGGTGCTGTCATCACCTACCGACGATCCATCAACTGTATTTTCATATCAGCTTGAAGGAAGACCAGATCCTTTTTCTCCCTTCATCACTGAAAAAGCAACCAGCTCCACCAATATGGACGAGATTGTCGAAAACGAGGAAACGCTTTCCGGCATGCAGTTGTTTGAACCAAGCCAGCTTAAACTGGTAGCCATTGTGTTTGAAGATTCTGCGGAACTGGCCATGGTGGAAGATGCCGCCGGCCAGGGCTATGCACTTCGACCAGGTATGAAGATTGGCAGAAAAGGAACCATTACCACCATTGACCCTAACCAGGTTATCATTGAAGAGATATCGGTAACTCGTTCCGGCAAGAAATTAACTAATACTATCGTTATGCTTTTAAAGAAAAAGGGAGAAGAGTAAACAATGCATCCAAAGCTCTCCACATTCCAACCGACTATTTTTCTCACCCTTTGCCTTTTACTTTTGATGAGCACAGGATCAGTTTTTGCTGAGGATACATCACCTGCCGCAGATAAATCCTATCTTATCCAGGACATCAAATCAAGCCTGCAGGGCAACGCTGTAAGCATTGAGATTATTGGAAACAGTCTGCCTGATTATAATACGTTTGAGTTATTCAATCCTGCACGGCTTATTCTTGACATTGCTCACGCCAAGCTGGATACCAAGATTGATCTAACTAAAATCGTACCTGACAACGACTACGCAAAACTTGTCGCTAAGCCCCTGACTGATCAAGATCCCAGCATCACCCGATTTGAAATCACTATCAATGACAGTCACACCTACTCAGTGGACAGAGACCAGAACAATCTGTTGATCCTCATCCACCCCAAGACAGAAACTACAGCCGTTGCACCTGCAGCACCACAAAAAACGCTCGCACCGGTAGCATCTGCTCAACATGACAGCACCCCGATCATGCTTCAGGACATGATCATTAAAAAAGGAGCTGAACAATCTGAGATCCTGATTCTCGCCGATACTCCGATCAAAGATTTCCGTCATAATATCGTTGTCGGCAAAAAAGGTCTGCCTGACATGATGTTTATCGATATAACGGGAGCAGATGGAGCAAAACTGGCACGAGAGACAGAAGTAGGTACAGCCCTGAGCAAGATCAGAGTCGCACCCAAAGGGACAGGGATCCGCCTTCTCTTTGATTCCGGCCTGCCGTCTCTTTTTGATTATACGGTAACGCCAGATCCTCAAGGACTGCTGGTAATTATCAAGGAAGCAAAACAAGAATCACAAACAGTGACGAGCAAAGATAGCAAAGCCCCAGCAGACTCTACTCTTGAAAATCTTATTGATTCTTCGGCAACAGCTCTTACCAAGGGAAAGAGCAAAGAGGAAAGCAATAGTGACAATACCTCAGGAACGTTAGAAAGCTCTTTTAACCTTAGCGGATATAAAGACGCCAAACGGATCAGTGTGGATTTCTTCAAAATCGACCTGCATAATGTCTTTCGACTCTTCCGGGAAATCAGTGGAGTAAATATCATCGTCGATGATTCGGTGCAAGGGTCACTTACCTTGGCACTCAACGATGTCCCTTGGGATTTTGCCCTTGATGTCATTCTCAACTTGAAAGATCTGCGCAAGGAAGAGCGTTTTAACACTATTGTTATCTACCCGGCAAAGAAGGAATTTTTCTGGCCGGTACGTGAACAGGAAAATCTGTCAGTCGAAACAGACCTTTCAATTGTCCAGCAGGAGCAGGATGCCTTGGTTATTGAGCAGTCTGCGGTGCAATCAGAAGCTATTACCCAGTCGAAGGAGCTGATGCGTAAAGCCCGGATTGAAGAAAAGGGCGACAATATGGAAAAGGCTGTAGCACTGTACGAACAGGCCTTTCAACTTGATCCCAAGAACGCAAATCTGGCAAACCGCCTGGCTGTCCTTTATCTGGCAAACCTGGGCATGAATGCCAAGGCTGTTTATTTTGCCAAGGAGAGTCTGAAGATAGACCCGAAAAATAGTCAGGCAGCACTCTACGCAGCCATTGCTCTGGCCAACATGAATCAGATTGCCGAGGCAACAGACTATTTTTCTCAGAGTATCAGCGCTGCGACCCCAATGAAGGAGGCCTTGATCAGCTACGCCTCATTCAGCGAGCAGAATGGACAGCCGGAAAGTGCTCTGAAACTGATTGCCAAGTACAATTCGCTGTATGGTGAGTCCGTGGACACTATGGTTGCCAAGGCCAGGATCTATGACAAAATGGGCAGGAAGGAGAAGGCTGACGAGCAATACCGAGCCCTTCTTGCCTCCGGTTACCAACTGGTTCCCGGCCTGAAACAATTTATACAAAGTCGGCTTGCAGGAAATACCGGACCTGGCATGTGATAATTAAGTTAGTAATGAACTCCCGCAGAGGCGCAGAGATGCGGAGAAGGACAAAAAATATTTTCTCTGCGCCTCTGCGGGAGATACATTTTTCATCCGTGAATAGTTTTTAATAGTTAAAGTTTTTTTAATACAAGCTCATTACCTGTAGGGTCGCACAGACATGACACGTTTCGCTTATTCTTTAATGGCCAAGAGGTTTTCCATGAAACTCAGATCCAAATTGGCGTCAACACTCGCCCTCTTCCTTCTTTCCCTTGTTCTTTTGTCGTGTAGTCCCTTGACTGCAGAGCCGGAAAAACCAACAGCAGAGGCCGCCAAGGTAACCCTGCCCGATGCGACGCCTCCATCCCTGCCGGTTCAATACCAGAAACCCTCATACCGGGTAGATCCTGCCAGTAAAGACGATCTGGACAGTCATGATGAAGATGTGGTTCTCAAGGTGGGCGCTAAGATCAGTTCCAATAAGAAAGTGCCACTCCGAGAGATCATGAAGCCCTTGGCGAGTCAGAAGAAACTTAATATCTCCTGGTCCAGCGACGTCAATCAGGAGGCCTTAGTAGATGTGGACATTCAGGCCAATGATGACTTTTATAAAGCTATTGACAATCTTCTCCGCCAAATTGATTATTTTTATGAAATCCAAGGAAGCACCCTGGTCATCAAATACAGGGAGACCAAAAAGTTTCATATTGCCATGCCTTTTTCCAAACAGGATTTCTCCACTGGTACCGGGGGAAATCTTTTGGGGGGAGATATTGGCGGTGAAGGTATAGCCAAAAATGTGGAAGGGACAATTAAACTCACCAGTGAAAAAAATGAGTTTGATATGTGGAAAAACATCCAGTCAAATCTGGATAGTATTCTTAAAATTGAACACACTAAAAAGACAACGACATTAAAGGCTGACAGTTATACTGAAGCTAACAAAACTGATAGTAAAACAACAGCGGCCAGTAAAGCTGACAGCACTCTCATGGCACCAGAAGCCGAAGTAGTAGAAGAAGTGACAGGCGGAGAAGAGAATTACTATCTGATCGACAAACCTGTTGGCCTGATAACCGTGACCGCCCCACGCCCCATACTCAACAAAATTGAGGCATATTTCACTTCACTGCAAAAGGAAATCTACAAACAAATATCTATTGAAGCAAAAATTATCGAAGTGCAGCTACTTGACAGCTCGTCAATCGGTATCAACTGGAATGCTGTCCTGAAAAATTTTAATATCGATGGAGCGGTGAGCTTTGGAGCTCAAATGGCTGATTTGGGAACTAACGGCATCACGCAAGTAGGCCAAGTCTTTCCCTATATATTTTCCAACGATGCCGAGGATGGTAAATGGGACAACGGGACTCATCATGGATCGAGTTACGACCCAACCCGTTTAGTATCCAATGTCAGAATTAATACCGCCAATTTTGATGTCTTCCTCAACGCCCTCAAGACCCAGGGAAACACAAAGGTACTTTCCAATCCCAAGATCAGTGTCCTCAATGGCCAGCCATCCATGATTACCGTTGGCCAGAATATCACCTATATCGACAAGATTGAGGTTGATGTCGATGCAGATACCGGAATCAGAACCTACTCTGCCACTACAGCCAGAGTGCTATCCGGTGTGGGTCTGGCCCTGACTGCCACAGTTCTTAACAATAACGAGATCATCATGAACCTGGTACCTGTCACCTCGGAACTGGAAGGGGAGATCGAATATAGAGAAGTAGGTGAAGGGACAGTTGGTCTGCCTGTGGTCAATGTCCGTGAGATGAGCACCACTGTCCGGGTTAAAGACGGAGAGATGCTGGTCATTGGCGGCCTGATCAGCGACATGAACGATGAGCAGGGGAATTTTGCCCCGGTTGTTGGTGACATTCCACTGGTCAAATATCTGTTCGGATATGAAGAAAAGATCAAAAACAAACGCGAACTGATTATTTTACTGAAACCCCGGATTATCTAATTTTTATAAAAACAGAACACAATACCTTTTTTACAGGGAGAACATTATGAAGAGGTTGCACTACGCACTGATAGGCCTGACGCTCCTGCTGCTGTCCGGTTGCGGACAAACTGTGGTTGAGACCCTCCAGGTTCAGCAAGCATCAGGCCCTAATGCGCCAGGTAAAGGGAAGACAATCGTCATTCTTCCCTTCGCGGATTACACCTATGCAGACTCACTTTCCGCCGCCCATCGTCGTGATATGAGCATCAGCGAGTCATTGACTGACCGTCTGGTTGCCAAAGGCTTCGCTCTGCCTGTTCAGGAAGATGTTTTTTCCTACCTGGTAGATCAATCCATCATCAGCTTGGTTGCCTATGAGCAGAACAATTCAGTATCACTGAATAACGAACTGAGTGGAGAGTGGTCTGATGTGATGAAAGATCAGATCCGTGGTTACATCTCCGAACAACAGACCCAACGTGACAATCAAGTTGCCGCCAGCCCTGGAACCCATGGCCTTACCCAACAGACGGTTGCCAAAATTGGCCGAAAATTCAATGCTGACTACATCGTTCGCGGGCGGATCCTCGAATTCAAAACCAGACAGGAACACACCTGGGCGCCATGGAAGAGAGGCATTCTGCCCTTTATCTCCGGCACCACCAGCCAGGTTGCCTTTGGGTTTGCCGATACGGATCAATACGATACCTGGAACAACATGATTGCCGGCGGTACCTGGGGAGCTATTATCGGCCATAATGTCAATGGACCTTGGGACCCGACCGATGGCGGTCAGGAAATTCTGGGAATCTCCGGTGGCAATGACGCCAATACCATTCTGTGGGGAGCCGTTGGTGCTGCTTTAGGAGAACAGGCTAAGAACAGCGGCCAGGTCGATCAGGCCGTAGTGCAGATGCGTATGTGGATTCAGGAAGCAGCCACAGGTAATGTGGTCTGGACCAATAGAGTGGATGTCAAGGTCTCTCCAGAATCTATCCTGGCAGACAAACAGTATGACACTCTCTTTAACCAGGCCATTGAAAAGGGCGTTACCACCCTCGTAGATAACTTTGTAGCCACCGCACTGTAACTAACTAACCCCGATAAACGGTATAAGTGCCTTTCGCAGATTATTTTCTTGAAAAGAAAAACAAGAAAATAATCTGTAAGGTACTAAAACAACGACAAAGGCCCTTATTCCCCATGCGGGAATAAGGGCCTTTGTCGTTTCTTAGATCTGGTTTTCATGTGCCTCACCAGATCGTCTGCCATCAAGGAGAGCCTAAAGCTGGTGTTTTTTTAATTCTCCTGCTGGGCAGCATCCTTCTGTTTTTTAGAATTCTGATAGAGCCCCATAAAATTAATCGGTTCCATCAAGAAGGGCACAAAACCACCATCAACGGAAATCTGGCTCACTATCTGCCGGGTGAAAGGGAAGAGCAATGTCGGACAATCAACACTGAGCACCATCTCCAGATGTTCCTCTGGAATATTCTTGAGCAGATAGGCAGCCGCATGCTCAATCTCCATAATAAACATGGTCTTGTCATCGTTTCCTTTATCAACAATCTTGGCCGTAATCTGCAGACTCACCTCATAATGATCATCACCAAGATTTCTATGATTCAATTTCAGATTCACATCCACTTTAGGTTCTGAATTCTGAAGGCGATACACATCAGGAGCATTGGGATTTTCAAAGGATAAATCTTTAATATACATCTTTTGCATCCGAAAGACCGGGCTCTCTCCGGCTCCATTATTTCCATGTTCTTCTGTCATTGTTCTTATCCTCATTGAATAAACAAAAATACTTTTCACATCACTTGATGCATTCGTAAACGACCATTTTGATAGACTCACAAAAAATTCGGATAATCAAAATGTCATTTCGACAAACGGGAGAAATCTTAATAATAGCCAAGTGACGAAGAACAAGATTTCTCGCTGTCGCTCGAAATGACAGACTTTTTTGACTTTTTACGGGTCTGTCAATTTTAAGGCAGTACCTTATAGCAAATATAAAGGAGACGCAAAGAAAAACCAGACGTTCATACTCATTTCCGGCTATTTTACCAATTTTTTTTCGGCCTCCAGCACTTGTCCTAAGAATTTCCCGGTATGCGAGCTCTTTTCAGCCGCGACCTCCTCCGGAGTTCCACAAACAACAATCCTGCCCCCCATATCACCACCCTCAGGACCTACATCTATAATCCAATCGGCCGTTTTTATCACATCAAGATTATGCTCAATCACCACCACACTATTCCCATGATCAACCAGCCGCCCCAGAACTCCAAGGAGGTGCTGTATATCTGCCGGATGCAGGCCGGTTGTCGGTTCATCGAGGATATACAAAGTTCTGCCGCTGGGTCGCCCTGACAGTTCTTTTGCCAGCTTCACCCTCTGGGCCTCACCCCCTGACAAGGTCACCGAGGATTGCCCAAGGGTAATATATGACAGTCCCACATCAAACAGGGTTTGCAGGCGATTTTTAAGGGGAGGAATATTCTGAAAAAAAGCCAAAGCCTCTTCCACAGTCATGGCCAGTACATCATGAATATTTTTATCACGGTAGCGGATATCAAGTGTTTCCTGATTATATCGTCTCCCTTTACAGGAATCGCAGACCACATAAATATCAGGGAGAAAGTGCATGGCAATCTTGTTTACACCTTCTCCCTCACAGGCCTCACATCGACCGCCCTTCATATTAAAGCTGAACTGTCCCAGTTTATACCCTCTGGCCCGTGACTCAGGTAATCTGGCAAAAAGTTCACGAATCGGTGTAAAAACCCCGGTATAGGTTGCAGGATTGGAGCGTGGCGTCCTGCCAATAGGGCTTTGATCAATATCTACAATCTTATCGACACACTCCAAGCCGGACAAGAGTGCCCCATCCTGCTGCACCTTGGCTAATCTCTGCGCCACCCCTTTTTGGGCCATTCTGAATAGAGTCTCCATTACCAGAGAACTTTTCCCTGAACCAGACACCCCGGTGACACAGGTCATCACCCCTAATGGAAAAGTGACATCCACCTGCTTGAGGTTATTCACCGAGCCATTATTCAGAAAGAGATTATTTTGCTTGCCCTTGCGGACAGGTCTTCTTTTAGCCGGTTGCGCTATCATCATTCTGCCGGAAAGATAGGCTCCAGTAAGTGAGTTCTCACAGTCCAACAATCCGGGAATCAGGCCATTATACACAACCTCTCCCCCATGCACACCAGCTCCAGGCCCCATATCCAGTACATGATCAGCGGCGAGGATGGTGTCAGTGTCGTGCTCAACGACAATGACACTATTGCCCAGATCACGTAATTCCACCAAGGTCCTGATAAGCTTATGATTATCGCGCTGATGAAGACCGATACTCGGCTCATCAAGGATATAGAGGACCCCGGCCAGACGGGAACCAATCTGAGAGGCCAACCTGATCCGTTGGGCCTCACCTCCTGACAAGGTGCCGGATCTCCTTTCAAGGGACAGATAGCCAAGCCCCACATCTTCCAGAAAAGAAAGCCGATCAACAATCTCCTTCAGAATAGGCTGGCTAATCTGCCATTCCCGCTCACGCAAGGGCAAGAGAGGTATTTCTCGAAGCAGGCCGGCAATGGAAAGTGACGTCAAGGCGTGGATCGACCATTTGCCAATCCGAACCGCCAGGGCCTCAGGTTTCAAGCGTGCCCCATGGCAACGGTGGCAGGTCTGCTCATTCATGTAGCGGCCGAGTTCCTCACGCACCATAGCTGATTGTGTCTCATGATAGCGACGATCCAGTTGCGGAATAACACCCTCAAAACTCTGCTCGGAGCGCATCGTTCTCTTCCCTTTCTGATAATGAAAGGGGATTTCCTCACGACCTGAACCGTAAAGAATAATCTCTTGCATCCTGGCCGGCAGTTTCTGAAAAGGGGTCTCCATGGAAAAATGATAATGCTGGGCAAGTGCTGCCAGCATCTGACCAGAATAGGAGTTCTCAATCCTTCTTCCCCAAGGGGCAATGGCACCATCCAGCAGACTCAATTTCGGCTCGGGAACGAGTAACTCGGGATCAAAAAATTGTTTTACGCCCAGACCACTACACTCCTCGCAGGCACCTTGCGGATTATTAAAGGAAAAGAGCTGAGTAGAAAGAGCCGGCATGGAAAGACCGCAGCTATGACAAGCCGCCAATTCACTGAACAGTTGTTCTCTCTTTTCATCAAGAAAGAGAACCAATAGAAAGCCCTCCGTCAGTTTGACCGCCGTCGAGACTGAATCTGAAAGACGTCGGCGAACAGATTCCTTCAACACCAGTCTATCCACCACAACCTCGATGGAATGACGTTTGTTTTTATCAAGTGCTTCCACCTCATCAGCGTGCAGGATATCGCCATCAATCCGAACCCGGACAAAGCCCTCTTTTCTGATACGCGCCAATACCTGTTCGTGCCGCCCTTTTTTATTGATGACCAGCGGCGCCAGCAGAACCACTTTGGTGCCCTCCTCCAAGGCCAGCAGGCTAAGCACCATTTCTTCAATGGATTGCGAACGAATCTCCTCACCACATTGTGGACAGCAGGGTTGCCCGCAACGGGCAAAAAGCAGCCGCAGATGGTCATATATCTCCGTGACTGTGCCCACGGTTGAGCGCGGATTCTTGCTGGTGGTCTTCTGTTCAATAGACACCGCCGGTGAGAGCCCCTCCAGCGAATCAACATCCGGCTTGTCCATCTGGCCGAGAAACTGTCTTGCATAGGTTGACAGGGACTCCACATAGCGCCGCTGTCCTTCCGCATACAAGGTGTCAAAGGCAAGAGTTGATTTACCGGAACCGGAAAGGCCGGTAAAGACCACCAGGCTGTTCCGCGGTAAATCCACATCAATATTTTTCAGATTATGCATCCGTGCCCCACGAATGCTCAAGGTCTGTGGTTCCATAAAAAAATCGTTAAAAAAATAAAAAGCCTGTTTCCCCCCGCACGACGCAGAGGCGCTGAGACAAGATTTTTTGTTCTTCTCTGCGCCTCTGCGTCCCCGCCGGAGCCTGTTCTGTAATCTGTATTTAGGTTTTTGATTAGATTATAGAAGATTATATACGTTTTTACCAACAGTTCATACAGATCCAAACTGCATATGATCAACCTTGATACATCGATCCATAATAACAATCAACCCTGCCTTTTCCGCAAAAGCCGCTGCCTCCCGGTGGACGATTCCCTGCTGCATCCATATCACTTTTGCCCCAATGGTAATGGCTTCTTCAACCACCGGTAATACATCCTGAGCACGTCTGAAGATATCGACCACATCAACCGCATCAGGGATAGAAGAAAGATCAGGATAACACTTGAGTCCACAAATCTCACCATGCCCAGGATTCACAGGGATAACCCGGAATCCGGCCTGTACCAGATAGCAGCCTACCATATTACTCGGTCGATTCTCTTTAGGTGAAAATCCGACGACGGCAATGGTTTTTGCAGTACGCAAGACATCTTTAACAACAGTAAGAGCAGGTAAAGTAAACATGGCAGTTATAATGTTAACAGAAATAATATAGATTTTTAAAGGGAGTGAATCCTTTTGCGAGAAAAGGATTTACCACTTATACAGGCTGTGGTATTTTAGGGGCCATTATGCTGCCTGTACCCTCCAGCATATATTTTTTTACCACAACAGCTTAGGAGCCTTTACGAAATAACAAGGCCATTTATAATAATTTCGTTACGGCTCCTTATACCGCTCCAACTACTGCAATGGCCATGTTATTTTTTACAGCGGCTTAACTTGTTCTTATCATACGCTGAAAGCAAAATAAAAATTTCATCACATTTTTCCTCTTTTTCTCACAGGTAAGGAAGCTTAATGAATTTTCAAGATATTATCCTGGAACTGAACCATTACTGGGCAGACCAGGGGTGCGCTATTCAACAGCCCTATGACATGGAAGTTGGGGCCGGGACATTCCATCCAGCTACCCTGCTCCGCTCACTGGGTCCTGAGCCATGGAAGGCTGCTTATCCACAGCCGTCAAGACGTCCCACCGATGGCCGTTATGGTAACAATCCTAACCGCCTGCAACATTATTATCAATACCAGGTAGTGCTGAAGCCATCACCCATTAATGTCCAGGAACTGTACCTGAACAGCCTGAAACGATTTGGACTGAGTCCGCTGGAACACGATATCCGTTTTGTGGAAGATGACTGGGAATCACCGACTCTAGGAGCGTGGGGACTGGGCTGGGAAGTATGGCTCGATGGAATGGAAGTAACTCAGTTCACCTATTTCCAGCAGGCAGGCTCCATTGATCTTTACCCCATCACTGTGGAAATCACCTATGGCCTGGAACGACTTGCTATGTACCTCCAGGGCGTGGATAGTGTGTATGATATTGCCTGGAATGACACCATAAGCTATGGCGAAATCTTTCACCAGGCAGAGGTGGAATTCTCCACCTTTAATTTTGAAGAGGCCAATGTCGACAAGCTGGTATCCTTCTTCGACATCTACGAGCAGGAAGCTCTCAAACTCGTTGAGAAAAAACTGATCCTGCCTGCCTATGACTACTGCCTGAAATGCTCACACACCTTCAATCTTCTGGATGCGCGCAAAGCAATAAGCGTTACAGAGCGAACACGCTACATTGGCAGGATCAGAAATATTGCCAGAAAAGTGGCAGAGCAGTATGTCATCCAAAGGGAAGAAATGGGGTACCCGCTGATCAAAGTCGAACAACCCGCTCAGGCAGTTACTGCCTGAAGGCAACCATGGACGACTTTGCTTCTTTGAGTGCATGGCGGAAGTGCATGGGAATCGAACCCACCTGTCAGGCTATTAACCCGACACACCGGATTTGAAGTCCGGGAGGGCCACCAGTACCCTGCCCACTTCCACAGCAACATAAAAGACAAATAAAGCCTAATAGATATTGACCTCGAAAACAACAGTTTATTATACTTCTTTTTACATTAATAAACTATTAATGAGTTGCGCCTGAAGGCAGCAAAAAAAGAAACAACCCCCTGACGAAGTACTCTACCTCAACAATAAGCCGAGAAACTCAAATAACCGCTATGCAGTGTGAAAGACTCATAAAACAGATAAAGACATGGTACCTTCATGTCCAAAGTGAAACCATGGCCCCGGCCCGCATGATCAGCTTTATCGAAAATCATGCCAGTCAATGCGATATCTGCCTGGCTGACCCTGATCTTCAGGAAGAAATTACCAAAATCACAGAAATGATTCTTCCAGAGTCCAAGATTCCGAAAGCAGTCCGCCTGCAGCAGGAGGAGGCCGACGAAGAGTCGACCGAAGATGAGGATGAAGACGATGAAGATGAGGAAAAAGAGGATGAAGAAGAAGACGATTTGGAGATCTTTGACCCTGACGACGAAATCTAATCCGTTTCACCGTGATTTTCTTTTCACCAGTTAGAAGGGAGGGGCCTTTGCTTACACTGGTATTTCAGAGAGATACATCCTGCCTGATTCTGAGAAAAGAAGGGAACTTAGGAAGACCTGATTTCAAAAAGCCATAATATTTAAAGGTAATAATGGAACCGATAGGTGGAGGCTTGTCCCGCTCACTATCACTAAATCCCGTTCCAATCTTAAGCCTGGTCCGATCCGGAAGTTCCACGAGTAAAGAGCCAAGTCGGCCACGATTTCTACCCTTGCCTTCGAGATGACCAATGACCACTGCCTCCATGTCAAAGAAACTTTTTACCTTTAAAATCTCATCACTTCGGCCTCTGGTATAGAGAGTATCAGATTTTCTGACAATCAACCCCTCGCCACCAAGTTTCTCTACCTGTTGCAACTCCTCCTGCAGCTGCCTTGTATCTAAAAGAGTCTTTTGCGGAACAACAAAGGCACAAGAGGAGGGATGATCAGCAAACCAGCTCTTTGCCTTCTCGAGTCGTTGCGCAAAGCCTCCTGTTTTCTGTGGCACATCAAATATCGCAAACTTCAGCTCCAGCCATCCATCGTGAGGTTGCTGCTGTTTGACGATACCTGCCGTTTTCTCAAAACTGCCTCGACCTCCCCAGAGCTCTCCCTCCAAGGCAAAAGGAGGAAAATTATGATAAAATACTGCCGGTGGATGCAAGGGGTTGCCGTTTTTACTCAACAGTCTCTTCCCGTCCCAATACCCGCGTACCCCATCCAGTTTCTCACTCACCAGCCAGCCGGAGATATCGATACTGTCCGTATAGACTTGGGGCAGCATAATATCCAGCGCATACGTATTTAACGGCAGGAAACATAGAACCAGCCACAACCAGGGAATAATTTTCTTCATTAGTTTACTCAAAACCGGGCCAATCACTCAAAAAGATCAGCTTTCTAAGAGATGAAACCTTCTACTATGGCAAGAACTCTATTCGCGCGCTGCAGCACGACAGGCTTCATCCATACGGCACTCAAGGTAATGAATTAATGCGTCATCCTGTGCTTCAATGTCGAAACAGAGAGCATTTTCACCGAGCAGTCCCCCCGGTACAAAATCACCCTTTTCCTCCGGATCAGTGATCATGTCACTGTAAAAACAAACTGAAAGCCATCGGGTCACATCTTCAATGACATCAACCATAACAAAAAGCCCTTTTTTTTTCTGATTGGCATGAACCGCCCTGAGAGAATATGTAAGGCCTGGCCGGGATATGAAGTCGAGCATCACACCTTCTTTATCACCCAAGTATTTCCTGAAATGTAAAAATATCTCTCTATTTTTCCCAGGCATCTCTGCCCATTGTTCAATAAATAAGTTCAGATCACGCTCTCCTTCTTCCCGCATCCCCGCTCCTTCCCTGATTCAGCTGATTATATGTATAATTTTGTCACCCGTGCAGATGCCAGCCTAACGTATCGTATCCATTAGATTGTTAAAAAATCATAATTTTCTATTGATTACCCACGAAATCATACTATCATGGATGTCATGGAAATCAAGGACTGACACGAGCAGCACCATCGGATACAAACAAAAAGAGAATATCGATTTTTTCACAGAACAGCACAACTATTGGTAAGGATAGGCAGATCTATTCGTATCAGCAGTCGAATTTAAAGGAGAAACACCTATGCAAGGGGCTGTTTTTATGATTAAACGGGCCGAATACCGGAAAGAGAAAGAAGCCGCCCTCTTTGACCGGGTTATCCAGTGGGCCCGAGAAGAGAACGATGAGACTATCATTGAGATCGTCCAACGGGCCTTTGCTGACGATGACGCAGAACACTGGTTGTCCATTCATCCAACCAGCTCCTTTTCAGGTCTCACCAGCTATTATATGGATATTGTCGCCAATGACAGAGGATTAAACAGTAATGAACGGCGCCTCCTTGCAAAAAAACTGGAGGCCTACAGTAAACGGCTTCTCTCGTGAAAAAAATTTTTGAGGTTTCTCTGTAATCTTAACCGTTCTGATTTTTGCAAATATAAAAGGAGCAATCCTTGTAGGCACGGCGGATTGCTCCTTTGTGGGGTATCCATTTTCTTTTTGGGGCCTTTGATTCCCCAAAAGGCCCCAAAAACTTCTGGCTTACACAATGCACATTAATGGATTTGATTGGACAAGAGAGAAGAAAAATGGTGATTACTCGACATGCGCCAGACGTCCATAAATGTGCTATCCAGCTGAAACAACATAAAAATAAAGACACCAGCAGACGTCATCGGAAGACACTGGCAACAAAAAAAAAGGCCGGTTCCAGGATTACCCCGAAACTGGCCTAAAATATGTCTATGGTGGCGATGCAGGGAATCGAACCCCGGACACTACGGATATGAGCCGTATGCTCTAACCATCTGAGCTACATCGCCATTGTTTTTGAGACGAGATAATTACCTTATCCTCTCCTTCCTGTCAACCATTTTTCCCTAAGATAACCAGTGGAAGGCTCATAAAAACACAAACTATCTAAAAATAAACAAGCAAGGAAAGATCCTCTGTTGAGACCATTTCCTTGCTATTCCCGTTTTGTCCTCATCCTCCCAGACGAGGACAAAAAAGTCTTTTACATCATTCCGCCCATACCGCCCATTCCACCCATGCCGCCCATACCGCCTGGAGGCATACCCATGCCGCCAGCGCCCTTCTCTTCAGGCATATCGGCAATAACACACTCGGTGGTCAAAAGCATCCCGGAAACAGAAGCTGCATTCTGCAGGGCTGTACGGGTTACCTTGGCAGGATCGATTACACCTGCAGCAATCAGGTCCTCATATTCCTCGGTAGCAGCGTTGAAGCCAACGGCTCCTTGCAACCCTTTTACATGCTCAACGATGACAGAACCTTCACGGCCTGCATTATTGGCAATCTGCCGGATAGGCTCTTCCAAAGCGCGACGCAGGATATTTTTACCCAGTTCCTGCTCACCAAGAAGCACCAGGGAATCCAAGGCTTTCAGGCAACGCAGATAAGCAACACCGCCACCAGGCACAACACCTTCCTCAACAGCAGCACGAGTAGCGTTCAACGCGTCTTCTACACGAGCCTTCTTCTCTTTCATTTCCATCTCGGTTGCCGCACCGACATTGATAACTGCAACACCGCCAATCAATTTGGCAAGACGCTCCTGCAACTTCTCTTTATCATAGTCGGAAGTGGAGTCATCAATCTGGGTCCGAATCTGTTTAACCCGAGCTTCCAGTTTAACCTTATCTCCGGAACCATCAATGATGGTGGTGTTGTCTTTCGTCACAACAACCCGTTTGGCGGTACCCAGATCAGCCAGGGTCACATTCTCAAGCTTGATGCCGAGATCTTCGGTCACAACCTGGCCACCGGTAAGGATAGCGATATCCTCAAGCATGGCCTTGCGGCGATCGCCAAAGCCAGGGGCCTTGACAGCGGCAACATTCAGAGTGCCGCGCAGCTTGTTGACAACAAGGGTCGCCAATGCTTCACCGTCAACATCTTCAGCCACGATGAACAGTCCGCGACCCATCTTGGCCACAGACTCAAGAACCGGAAGCAGGTCCTTCATATTGGAGACCTTTTTCTCAACAATGAGGAAATAAGGATCTTCCATGTTCACTTCCATCCGATCTGCATCGGTAACGAAGTAAGGAGAGAGATAGCCGCGATCAAACTGCATACCCTCGACAACATCAAGGGTGGTATCCATGGATTTTGCCTCTTCAACGGTGATAACACCTTCTTTACCAACCTTGTCCATGGCCTCGGCAATGATGTTACCGATAGTCTCATCACTGTTGGCAGAGATAGTGCCGACCTGGGCGATTTCTTTCTGCTCTTTCGTCGGAGTGGCAATCTTCTTGAGCTCGGCAACAATGGCCTCAACGCTCTTGTCGATACCGCGCTTAATCTCCATAGGATTACCACCGGCAGCTACCAGTTTCACGCCCTCAGTATAGATAGACTGGGCAAGAACAGTTGCAGTTGTAGTACCATCACCGGCCACATCAGAGGTCTTGGAAGCAACTTCCCGAACCATCTGCGCGCCCATGTTTTCAAACTTATCGGTTAATTCAATCTCTTTGGCCACGGTCACACCATCTTTAGTGATGGTGGGTGAACCATATGATTTTTCAATCAGTACATTCCGACCCTTGGGACCAAGTGTTACCTTTACCGCATTTGCCAGGGTATTGACACCAACGAGAATGGACTCGCGGGCCTTTACGCCGTATTTAATATCTTTTCCAGCCATTATTATATATCTCCTTTTATCATTCAAGCCCCGCTACAAGGGGCAGTAACATTACACTGCTTGGCGCCTTTTTATTCAATGATACCCATGATATCATCTTCACGCATGATGAGGTAATCCACACCATCAAGTTTCACATCAGTGCCACCGTACTTGGAAAAGATAACACGATCCCCGGCTTTTACCTGCAGGGCCACACGCTCACCTTTTTCATTGGTCTTACCAGGTCCTACGGCAATAACTTCACCCTCGGCTGGTTTTTCTTTGGCACTGTCTGGAATGATAATTCCACCTGCGGTCTTTGTTATCTCTTCCAGCCTTTTTACTAAAAGACGATCATTCAATGGACGAATTTTCATGTAGTTCCTCCGACACGATTTTGTTTAAAGATTGGGCAGCCGCCCCCTGCATGTTAATCTGGGATATCGATACCAAAAATCGATCCCCCTAAAACTGGGCGAAACTATAGGCTGGCTTTTATAAAAATCAAGGGGCGAATGTCAAAAAAACATCCGCCCCTGCACACGAAGCCAACAACTACCTTACGGGAAATCAGAAAGTACCGGGATGTAACAACTCGTTCGCAACACGCTCCGGCCAATCAGCCGACACGAGTAATCCATTTGAATGGATCGTCCTGCTGCCCATTCTGAATCGCCTGCAACTCATCAAACAGCCGCTGTGAAAAAAGCCCTGTACCGCCACTGTTAATTACATATTTTTTATCCTTATAACACAATTCTCCTACCGGCGAGATTACCGCCGCTGTTCCGGTACCAAAGGCCTCGGTCAAGCTTCCATCAATACTGGCCTCAACAACCTCATCAATGGTGACCGGTCTCTCCACAACTTTTACCCCCCACTTGCGGGCAAGCTGGATCACAGAATCCCGGGTAATACCAGGCAGAATGGAGCCGCCGAGGGGAGGCGTCACCAGCTCATTGTTAATCATGAAAAAGATATTCGAGGTGCCGACCTCTTCCACATACTTTCTCTCGCAGGCATCCAGCCATAAAACCTGCGTGTAGCCGGCCTTATGAGCCTCCTCGGCCGCCATGATGCTTGCCGCATAATTGCCGGCAGTCTTCACATGACCAACCCCACCTTTAACGGCGCGCACATACTTGTCGGTGACATAAATTTTAGTCGGGCTGAACCCTTCAGGATAATAAGCCCCAACGGGGCACATAATAATATAAAAATAATATTCCCCGGATGGTCGAACTCCCAGGGCAGGCTCTACGGCAATCATCGTAGGACGAATATAAAGGGTGGCTCCGGCAACCGTAGGTATCCAGTCCCGATCAAGATAAACAAGCGCCTTGAGTGCCTTGAAGACCTTGTCAAGCGGCAACCTGGGCATACACATCCGCAGGGCCGAGCTATTCATCCTCTCGATATTATCCTGGGGTCGAAAAAGATAGACTTGCCCTGTTTCTCCCTTGTAGGCCTTCAACCCCTCGAAAATTGCCTGACCATAATGAAAGACCATGGCCGCAGGATCCAAGCTGAATTTGTGATATGGACAGATCTTGGCATCATGCCACCCACTCTGCCGATCCCACTTCATCAAAAACATATGATCAGTAAAATGCGCTCCGAAACCAAGACTATCCTGAGCAGGCTTTTGCTTAAGCTGCTCCTGACTCGCCTTCTCCAGCCCTATCTCCATATTTTCCCACATGACAATTCCCTCTTCTTGCTCTAAAATCTAACTTAAGATCTTGCCCCCAAAGAGACGTTCATCTTATTTTTCTTTTCTTCCACTACGTTAAACTATATAGTAACTTTATCAGACACTCTTCCAGTGTCGGGATTTTCCTGTAATCGAAAAGTGGAAGCGCCCACTGAACACCAAACAACTTTTCAATATTCTCCTGATAATCAGTCACGCATAAAGCTCCAAACTCAATTTGCAAACTATACTGAATTACCCAGCTATATAAGAAATTGCAACTTTATTTCTCATTTTCCGACTACCATTGACGTTCAATCTGCCATGAGCAATGACCATCACCCCTTTAAGAGCTCAAACTACCCACCTCCCTACACCTTGGAATCACGCTATTTCCTCCTGATCTTTTCCGTTTCAGCGATTTTTCTTGGACGCCTTCTCTGGCCATTCTGGTCTATCCTGGTGCTTTCCTTTCTACTGGCCAGTCTCTTCAGGCCAATCTATTCCTTTTTCAGCAACAGGAAGATCTCAGCACCCTTGGCCTCCATCCTTACCTGCACTTTGATCGTCGTTCTCGTTTTTATCCCCCTGCTCCTTTTTATCGGTACTCTGTCTAACGAAGCCTTAAGCCTGTACCAATGGGGACGCGATGCTGGTGTCGGACTGAACATACAATCATTCCTGCAAAAAAACCCGATAGCAGCCCAGATTCAGACCTATCTTCAAGACGTTGGTCTCAACTTTGAACCTGCACAGCTCACAGACACCGTATCATCTCTCATCAAGACAGGCGGCCTCTTTCTCTATAACCAGGCCAGCGCGTGGGCAGCTAATATCCTGCAATTTCTTGCTCTTTTCTGCATGATGATTCTGATCATCTTCTTTCTGCTCATCGATCAGGAAAAGCTTGTTGCCTTTATCATCCGTCTTTCTCCTCTCCCCGACCATGAAGACCTTCTTCTTATTGCCAAATTTGAAGAAATTGCCAATGCCATCCTGAAAGGGAATCTCATTTGTGGACTCATTCAGGGCATCATTGCCGGCGGGCTCTTTGCCATACTCGACTTGAACGCCCCCATTCTCTGGGGTTGCATCATGGCGGTTCTGGCCTTTCTTCCAATCTTCGGCATAGGGCTGGTGATGATCCCCGCGGCATGCATGGTGGCTATCAATGGCGAGCCGGGAACCGGCATATTTCTTTTCCTTGCCTACATATGCCTGTCCTTCTCCATGGAATATCTGGTAAAACCGAAAATAGTAGGGGGGCAGGTCAAGATGCACACCCTGCTGGTCTTTCTTTCCCTCATGGGTGGACTTACAGTTTATGGAATATTGGGGATTATTTATGGGCCACTGATTATCACGGCCTTTCTCACCCTCTCAGATCTCTATCTTGCAAGATATGATTTCTCCTTGAAAAGAAATAATGAAGAATCGGTATGAGCTCAAAAGATTAAGGCATGACAAAGCTCCCAAAGACAAAATCACCTTCCTATCAAAGAACGCGACAATCTGATAAATGGAAGGGAAAACGGAGCGAGGGGAAAAAAAGAAAAAGCCAAACACTAAATAAGTGCTTGGCTTCTATGCTGATTAATGGTCGGGGCGGCAGGATTCGAACCTGCGGCCTCCTGCTCCCAAGGCAGGCGCGCTAACCAGGCTGCGCTACGCCCCGACTCAAAAATAAAGAAGAAAGTCCAATGTGAAAAATCAGACTTGAAAATTCTGGCTCCCCGGGACGGATTCGAACCGCCGACAGGGTGATTAACAGTCACCTGCTCTACCAGCTGAGCTACCGGGGAATAATTGTGAGCACCTATAGCATACTCATAAGAACTTCGTCAACACTTTTACACATTTTTTTATACGAAAACAAGGAACAAACAAAATGGACAACAACAAAAGACTGAAAATGTTGCCGTTGAGCTTCTTGTAACAAGGCATGCACAAAAATTTTACAGCAGACATATGGTTAATATTCCGAGGATAAAATTTTGAGCATGACGCAGAGCCTGGGAAAAAAGACCATTTTGCGAGAGGCTCTGCTACCTCTTAACATATCTTATTCTCCACTATGCACCCCCTTACAATCCACAAGTTTTTACAGGTGACCAATGAAACTCCGGGGAAACAAAACAAAAATTATCGCCACCATAGGACCAGCCTCTGACAATGTGGAGACCCTGACCCAAATGATCAAGGCAGGAATGAACATTGCCCGACTTAATTTCTCTCATGGCGCATTCTCATCGCACAGCAAAACCATTGCCAAGATTCGGGAAGCGGCCAGGATATGTGGCTGCCGCATAGCTATTATGGCCGACCTCCCTGGACCCAAAATGCGTATTGGCACCATTGAGGATGAGCCAATCCTGCTGGCCGCAGAAGATATGTTCACCCTGACCACCGAAGAAGTTATCGGCAACAACTGCCGGGTCTCGGTAAGTTACCAGGAACTCCCCCTGGCCGTTAAGGCGGGCGACATCCTTTATCTCGATGATGGCTTTATTCAGCTCATCGTTGATTCAGTGCAAGGCAGCGAAGTACACTGTATTGTCCAGGTCGGCGGCAGATTACGCTCACGCAAAGGACTTAATCTGCCGGGCATTGACCTTGGCACGTCGGCCTTTACTGCCCATGACCGCAACTGCCTTGAATTTGCCCTCAGACATGGCGTGGATGCTGTCAGCCAATCCTTTGTGGCAAACGAGACCGACCTCAGAGAGGTAAGAGAGACAGCCAAAGAATGGGGCTATACCCCCTTTATCATTGCCAAGATCGAACGTTCTGCCGCGCTTGATCATCTTGACGCCATCCTGCAGGCTGCCGACGGCATAATGATAGCGCGTGGCGATCTGGGAGTGGAAATCCCCATAGCGGAAATGGCCATCACCCAGAAAAAGATCATGGCCCAGGCCCAAAAGGCCGGTAAACCCGTGATCACCGCAACCCAGATGCTGGAATCGATGGTCACCAACCGTAGACCCACCCGCGCCGAGGCAACAGATGCAGCCAATGCCATCCTGGATGGTACAGACTGCATCATGCTCTCGGGAGAATCCGCCATGGGCGCCTATCCGGTCGAAGCCGTGGCCATGCTGGCCTCCATCGGAACCTCGATCGAGAATTTCCGCCCCGACTGTCCGCTCAAAAGGCAACTTGCACTCGACAGCGACTGGAAAAAGGCAGCCACAGGCCTCATCGCCCTGGCCGTCGACTCCACCATCATACGCATAGATCCGGCGTTCCTGATCATCCCCACCCAATCAGGGGCCACCGCCCGCAACATCGCCCGTTTTCGCCACAAGGTGTGGACCTTTGCCGTCTCCAGTGCAGAAAAAACCTGCCAGGAGCTCCTCTTTTCGTACGGAGTGCATCCTCTGAGCGCCACCCCCATGCCCGAAGACTGGAACAGCTACGCCAATGAACTCCAACACCGCTACGAGCTTCCAGGTGATTTTTCCATCCTGACCGAAGGACCGTCGCCCCTTCACCCGGACACAAATCACCGCATGGAGCTCATTCCTTTAGAAGGCGGATAACTCGAGACAAGAACAGATTGCTCCCCCTTTTCGCCATTACAACTCGCCCATCGCCGGCAGGCTCAAAGCCCCACAGACAGCCGTACGGTGCGCCAACCTGCAAGATGATCAACTAAAAAAACATATCGTGCGTTGACCAGTTGACATCAAATACGATTCAGAATACAACTTCACTTGATCAGCGGGCCACCGGTGAAACGGTTAGCTCTCAAGACATAGGCTTCGTATCAAGACAAATAATTTCGCGGTCTTTTATCAACCACCAATATGTATTCAAATCATCCAAAATCCTGGTCATTTCGCCAACAGCTTAACGCTATTATCTTGATCGCTCTGTTCTTTATT
Source organism: Pseudomonadota bacterium (assembly GCA_043826415.1). Lineage (GTDB taxonomy): Bacteria > Desulfobacterota > Desulfobulbia > Desulfobulbales > Desulfocapsaceae > UBA2270. The sequence goes on along the minus strand of JBDRQE010000028.1, from coordinate 60,104 downwards.
GTGAGCTGTGGAGTCTTCGGAGGATGGCGCCTTCTGCAGTTCAGCTCCAGCCAGATGACGATCCAGGAATCATCCCAGGCCCTTCATCAAAATCTCTATACCAACTTTGACAAAACCCGGCTCATTGGTGAACTCCATACCCAGTTGCGTCTCTACATGCAGTCCGGCAAGGCCGACAATCTGGATTTAATTCACAAATATTCAGAAGATCTGCGACGTAAACTCTCCACAGAGGAACAACAGACTCTGGGGCATTTTCTTGAGATGATTGATACCCTGGAAATTCGGATGAAAAGCCTGGAAGAAAACACCAAGAAAATTGCCAAGATTGAAAAGGCGCTCATCGACATCACCGGACAACTCTTAAATATATCAAGCCGGGAAGAAGGCTCTCTCATACGCCCTTTAGTAGTTGGCAGCTGCCTGCAACATCACCAGCTCTATGTGACCGCCATTGTTGCCAACCAGATAGATGCCCTGACCCGTATCCAGATAGATGCGGCAGATATCTTCACCAAGCTCGATGCCGGGCTGACCTCTCTGAGCACGACACTTAACTCCGACCAGCAGGAGTTTATCGAGCGGTTAAAAACAGCCAACTACGAGCTTGACGAAACCGTCCATACCATCACCTCCATCCGTATCACCACCCTGGAGACTCAACACCGGATTGAACAATTCCTCGACACGCTCAATGCGGGGGTTACCGAAGATTCCCTGAACAAAAACACTGAAGCCTCCGCGTTGATGGACACCAGCCTGCAACTGGCCCGCACAAATCTCATCTTTATGTCCGCCAGTCTCATTGGCTCAGCATTCATGTTCGCTATCATCGCCTTCTTCCTCAACCAACGAATGATCAAACCGCTGATTGGTTTTGTTGAGCTGCTGCGCAGAATGACGCAGTTGCTGGCCGGATTGCGCGGACAACAGGTGGCGGAAGATGAAAATCTCATCCAGCTCTCAGACATGGCCATCAGCCGGCATGATGAACTGGGCGAGGCGGCCCTGGCGGTCAAAATGCTTATCACTCGCCTGCGCGAACTCTCTCTCTTTCGTCAAACCATTGAGGCCGACGAATCAACGGAAGAGATCTATGCCAGACTGGCGCAGATCTTTGAATACAAACTGGGATTGGAACGATTTGTCATTCTGGAACAATCCGCTGAGAATGCCACAGCGATGGCACCCGTTTATTGCAACCCTCCCGAACTGGCTCCGGAGCTCCCGGAATTTGCCATCGCCGAGCACTGCCGCGCCAAACGGACCGGGCTTATGATCACCTCTCTGGAGACCCCGTTTATCTGCAAGCAATATCCCTTTGCAGATACTATGGATCATATCTGCATCCCCATGCTGGTCGGAGGGCATGTCATCGGCGTTGTCCAGTTTCTCTTTTCCCTGGATCTGCCTGAAGAGATCCAACACCTCAAAAACAAGGCCGTCGAAGAGGCACGCTACTATATTGCCGAGGCCCTCCCTATTCTCCAGGCCAAACATCTTGCGCAAAAGCTGAAGGATATGGCTACGAAAGACCCCCTTACCGGACTCTACAACCGGCGATATCTGGACTCCGTCATCGAGCAATTTGTCGAAGGAACAATCCGCAGAAAAAGCAGTATAGGCGTTTTGATGTGCGACATCGACCATTTCAAAAGAGTCAATGATCTCTTTGGCCATGACACCGGCGATGCCGTATTGATCCAATTAGCACAAATCTGTATGAGCTGTGCCAGGAAATCAGACCTGGTGATCCGTTTTGGCGGAGAAGAATTTCTGCTTCTGCTGCCCGACTGTGATGAATCCTGTGCGGCCACCATGGCGGAACGAATCAGAGCCACGATAGAATCTCACAAAGTTCATACAGCAAGCAGGACACTCCAGCAGACCATCAGCATAGGGGCGGCTGAATTTTCTCACGCCACCAGCAAAACAATCTGGGAGATCATCAAACTTGCCGACATCGCCCTCTACCAGGCAAAGGAGAACGGGCGCAATCAAGTTCTCATCTGCCAGGACGATTCGATCAACAGGGATCTGAAAACCCTTGACAAGTAACTACTTCTGCTCCCCCATCATCCCCTTCAACATCTGCATGGCCTGCTCCATCTCCTGTTGTTCGGCCGGTGACATCTGTTGACCACTCCCCTGCGGCACCATGGGATTCATTGGTGTTTCCTCCTGCATTTTTTTCGCGCCGTCAGGCGATTTCAGCGTATCCATGGTCTGCCGGGCCAGGGTGCGAGCCATGGTATCTGCCTCTGGATCCATTACGGCCACAATCCCCTGAGGTGGCTCAAAATATTTCTGGTCAACACCTCCCTCATTCACCGCCGTGGCCTCCTGCCTCATGGTCAACCCCATGACATTCGATTCAATCTTGAGAGGGATGCCAGCTCCATGGAGAGTGTACACCGTTGTCCCCATCATCTGCGTCCGGTCACAGTCATAGCCAAGAATTTTCGTCACCTTCTGCTCTACCGTGCCACCTATAGCCTCTGCCATCGGCAGACCGATTTTCTCAATATTGTCACTCACCTGCTTCTGCTCAGCCGCAGAAAGGCGATGATACTCTTCAATCATGTACTTTTGAGGATTCACTGATTTGGTGCCGGTATGATTCGTCAAATCAAAATGATACACCCACTCCGGAGACTCAATCGCAATGGTCTCGTTCATCGCAGTGGTCCCCAGCATGTTCATCTTCCCGATCCGATAGGTTGCAGTATTCCGGCCATAATCCCGGATATAGAGCGTTTCAGTACCGGCTTCCATCCCACTGAGGAGGTAATGAATAGTGGCCTCCTTAAACGGCAGTTTTCTTTCCCAGGGGTTAGAATCCGCCGCCATTGCCATTGTTGATACCAGAAGTACCAAGGGCACAACTACTCCCCATCTTTTTGTTTTCATGCCCTATCCTCCTCATTTATTTTTAGTGCCTTAGGGCCGCGGCAAGAATAAATCATCCCGTCTTGCTTGTCTTTTCAGCCATCTTCTTCGTCACGGAAAGAGTTACATAGCGCTGCTATGCGCCTCTTTCCACTCCTCGAAAATGGCCGAAAATCCGGCGCAATACTGAACTGTTTACTATTGCCGAGGCCCTTACAGATTATTTCTTGTTTTTTTGCAAGAAAATAATCTGCGAAAGGCACTTATCCCGTTCATCGGGGTTAGTATTTTCAGAAATATCAACACCAAGGCAAGAGCCATTGAGCCCTTACCACAAAACACATCGTCCCGCTCTCAGGCAAACTGCTCCCGCAACTGGGCCACACTCTCATCTTCCAGATAATCATCAAAGGGCATCATCTTATCAATCACGCCACCGGGCAGAATCTCCATAATCCGGTTGGCGATGGTGGCGACAAACTGATGATCATGAGAGGCAAAGAGGATTACCTCAGGAAAGGCAATGAGCGCGTCATTTAAGGCGGTGATCGATTCCAGATCAAGATGGTTGGTGGGTTCATCAAGGATCAGGGCGTTGGCATCCGAAAGCATCATCTTGGCGAGCATACAACGCACCCGCTCTCCCCCTGAGAGGACACTGACCTTCTTCAGCGCCTCATCGCCTGAGAAGAGCATCTTGCCGAGAAAGCCCCGGGCAAAGGTCTCACCCTCGGTAACTGGAGTATACTGCCCCAGCCAGTCAACCAGGGACATATCCCGAGTAAAATAAGAACTGTTATCCATAGGAAAATAGGAAGTGCTCATGGTCACACCCCAACGAAAGGTGCCACTATCCGGCTCAACCTCTCCAGCCAGGATCTGGAACAAGGTGGTCTTAGCCACACTGTTGGTGCCGACAAAGGCCACCTTATCACCCGGTCGCAGAGTAAAATCCAGGTCTTTAAAAAGGAGAACGCCATCAACAGTCTTGGAAAGCCCTTTGACCTCGAGGATAATATCACCACAGGGACGCCCCGCCTTAAATGAGACAAAGGGGTATTTTCGGGAGGAGACGGGCATATCCTCAATCTGCAGCTTATCAAGCAGTTTTTTCCGGGAGGTGGCCTGTTTGGACTTAGAGGCATTGGCGGAAAAGCGCAGAATAAACTCCTTGAGTTCCTTGGCCTTGTCCGTCACCTTTTTATTATCGCTCTGCCGCTGTTTCAGGCTGAGCTGGCTGGCCTGATACCAGAAGTCATAGTTGCCCACATAGACCTGGATCTTGCCGAAATCAATGTCAGCCACGTGGGTACAGACCTGATTGAGGAAATGACGATCATGGGAGACGATGATCACCGTATTCTGGAAACGGGCCAAAAAATCTTCAAGCCAGCGGATAGACTGGAGATCCAGATGGTTGGTGGGCTCATCGAGCAGCAGGATATCCGGATTACCAAACAGGGCCTGGGCCAGCAGCACCCGCACCTTTTCACCGCCCTCCAGCTCCTTCATCTTCTTATGCAGAAGTTCTTCGGTGATTCCCAGACCGCTTAGCAGTACAGAGGCCTCAGACTCAGCCTCATAGCCATTCATTTCGCCAAATTCCGCCTCCAGTTCTCCGCTGCGGATACCATCTTCTTCAGTGAAATCGGCCTTAGCATAAAGGGCCTCACGCTCGGCCATCAACTGGTAGAGCCGGGCATGCCCCATGATCACCGTGTTGAGCACGGTCTCCTCGTCAAAGGCAAAATGATCCTGCCTGAGCATGGCGATCCGTTCCCGGGGACTCACAGAGATTTCCCCTTTATCCGGTTGAAAATCTCCGGCCAGGATCTTCAGGAAGGTGGACTTTCCCGCCCCATTGGCGCCGATCAGACCATAGCAGTTCCCCGGGGTGAATTTAATATTGACATCTTGAAAAATAACCCTCTTGCCATAGGAGAGAGCCACGTTGGAAGCATTGATCATAGTAAAATCTCTTTTTGAGTAATAGAACCGATGGTTCTGAGTGCGTCAGGCTCAGAATATTATTGTATCGTAACTGAACATGGGGAAAATATGGAATTTAGCATGACGGCAAGCGGAGACGCAAGCTTATTCTGGTCAGGACATGTTTGCGGAAGGCGTCAGAGATGTACCACGTGTCCACAATCATTCATAGAGCGCAGGTTGTGCTTGGACGCCTGACAGGAAAAAACCATTTATTGTTTTTTCCTGTACTAATGATTATTTTCCACAATTGACAGCAACCCTTTTCTTGCCTATTACTTTTTTTTATCTCCCTCAAAACACATGCCGAAAAAACACAGTCTCCTTACCCTGATTCTGCCTGCCATTTCAACAAGCCTGGCCTATGGCCTGGCATACCTGACCAGCAGCTTGTTCTTCTCGGTTACCATCCTGCCTCTTGGCATACTCCGAGATTTTCCTGTCATCCTTGCCATCTCTTACCTCATTTTTTTCCTATCCCGCACTCTCTGGACCTTCATTGCTCTTCAATGGCTACTGATTGCTATCCTCTACATCGGCAATGCGGCAAAGCTTTCTTTTTTTGGCGGTCCCATGGTACCAGACGATGTCTACGCCCTGCGCTCTCTCCTCCTTATTCTTGATGGCTGGCAACGCCTGCTGGTCGGGGGTGCTCTCACCGGGCTGGCCGGACTGCTGCTCTTTAACTTTCACTTCAGACGTCGACAGGCCTGGCTGGCCTTAGGTACCATCGTAGCTCTGGGATTAGTCCTGATCCAATTTCCAGCCCCCCTCGTCACTACGCTGGACAAACGAGTCGGCAACTGCGTCTGGGACCAGCGCGCCAACTACGTTTACAAAGGGGCAACCCTGTATTCTCTTCAGGAAACAGCCCGTTTCTTCCTCGTCCGCAATGCCGAACAGGCACCCGACAGAGAAGAGACATTATCCGCAGTCTCTTCTTTATTGGCAGATAACACCCCCACTGTCTCCACTGCTACCCAAAAATCACGAAACGTCTATGTCATTCTTCTCGAATCTTTCTGGGATCCGCTTCTGCTGAAAGGTGTCCATTTTAACCAAGACCCGCTGGGGCCTCAGTTCAGAAAACTATGGCAGAGTACCGGTCATTCAACAATCATGAGCCCGGTCTTTGGCGGCTACACGGCAAACGCCGAATTCGAGAGTATGTGCGGCTTCCCGGTGGTGTCTGATGACGTCAAGTTTGAGCGGAAGATGATCAATACGGCACCCTGCCTGCCCGCAATCCTCGAGGCCCACAATTTCGACACGATAGTTTCCCATCCCAACACCGCTGCCTTCTGGAATCGAACCAACGCCTACAAACGGATGGGATTCAAGACCTACTGGTCTATAAACGATTTCAACCTTGACGACATGAACTACAAGTTTCTTGCAGATGCCTCATTATACCGGCAGGTTGTGCAGAAATCGGTTCAACGCCACAATCCGAAGAAGGCGGTGTTTAACTACATCGTGACCTACTTCGGCCACTGGGACGGTACTGAACTGTACGCCCGCAGCGCATCAAGGCCACAGGTCATCCATTGTGTCGAGGAGTGCAGGACGCCCGAGATCGAATCATATGCCAATTCCGCCTACTACAAGGCCAAAGAGTTCATGTCCTTTCTTGATCAACTCCGTGCAAGCGATCCAGAGGCCCTTATCGTCGCCTTTGGTGATCACCTGCCCTTCCTCGGCGGCAATTTTCAGGGCTATGTGGAGGCAGACACTCTGGCAGGAGCCAGAGACAAGTTCACCCCCGAGATGTTTCTGACCTACGTGAGCACCCCGCTCATCGTTATTGATGGCGAGCGAGGCCCTGTTGATCTGGGGCACCTTCCCCTTTACCAGCTCCCTGGCAGAATTCTGGGACTCCTGGGAATTCATGAACCAACCATCTTGAGCTATGCTGAAAGCAGTATCGGCACCGGGGTTCGTCCCTTATGGGGGGTCCACTTCATCAACTCGGCCCCCGGCAAGGTCGAGATATGTAAAGAGACCGAACAATCCTCCACTTGTGAAGCCTCCACCACATGGCTGGATCAGATCCTGACCGTGGGCTTTGATATCTTTCAGGGAAAACAGTACAGCCTGCCGATGGCGGGTAAATCGCCACAGCTGGCTGCAACTCGAGGAAAGGCAGAAGAAAAGCAAATTCAATAGTAATGCTGAATGACCGCACAATAAGAAACCCGTTCTTCCAATGCAACCTGAAGAACGGGTTTCTTATCCAACAAACACAAATGAGCCAGGGGGACATCTCGCCGGCTCCCTTGGCTCAAGTCAATGCATTTTATCTGTATACTCCTAACACGAAGGGGAAATCAATCCCTTCCTTTCATGAAAAAGGATCACACAAGGATTTCAGAATTTCTTACAACTAGTGTACCAAGGAGTAGCAGGATCATCAACATACACCGTTGCTGCCGCAGGAGCCGCAGCAGCGGGGTCAGTATTTTTAGTGGCTGAAGGGGCACCGGCGCGGATATTACCTGTCCCCGGCTTCCCGTCATCCAGTTGACGGTCAAGTTGTTCTGCCGCTTTCGGAGGCAAACTGGCACAAAACATGGGTACGATACCAAAACCGAGAACAGTGTTACTCACGCCAATACCATAATTGGAGTTGAAAGGCGTTTGCTCAGGCAGTTCCGAGCTCGCAACCGTGGACATATCACCAGTAATCAAACCTGAAGCACGCAGATGTTGCCAGGCATACCCACCTTCGTTAGCACCGCCATCTAAGAGCTGAGCCCGTGTAGCATTTATAATCGCATTACCATTGCCACTGACGATACCAGCCCCGCCGGCAATGGCAGCCGGCCAACGTACGGCTGCACTGGAATCATCACCCGGCAGAAACTTATAACGGTCCTGATAGGTATATATTGCAGCAGAAATGCTGTTGAAATCATTCACTACCCTTTTGATTTTGGACTGTTCAATCAACTCCTGCCCTTTGAGTACCCCACCCAGCAACAAACCAATGATAACCAGGACAATGGCAATCTCCACCAGAGTGAAGCCCTGCTGATTTTTCAATTGTTTCACTATTCTTCTCCTATCTTAGAATTCAGGTTAAATCCTTGCAGAGCAAGGGATTGTCCACATCTTATGTTTACATATAACTTTCCCCCTACAACAAGGCAAGATTAAAAAAAATTTTGCCCCGCTTGACATGGCACCCTGCGGAGCCCAGCAGCAACCAGAAAAATATCCACAGAGAGACTGCCCTCATCATTCCTCAAAGCAGCAGACGACTCAGCATGGCCGCAAAAAATCCGGCGAACAGCAGGCCAATCCCCCAGAAAACACGAGCGATCACGACCTCCATAGGGGCATCCGGTGAAACGGCTAAGGCCATATAGCCGGCACCACTGAGAACCAGGGCCAGGGCCAGCAATATCCAACGCAGGATCCGGCGACGAAACTCACGCTGCTCAAAAGCAGAGGAGTGGTCGGGATTCATGACTGATTCCCAACTGAAAGCAGGCAAAAATCATTCATCCCGACAATTTTGTTATTCAATGCCACTCTCACCTGTCGGGGGTTGTTTCGGATCAGATCCCGGCAGAGATTCAGACTCCATCGGAGCATCTGCAGGAACGGTCTCATAGGCCTCACGGATCTGACCGCTGTCAAGGAGCAGGGTCTGACCAGGACGAAGGGAATAGGATTTCCTCTTTTCCGGCACATCAATCTCAACCTGCCCCTTGGCAGCAAAGCGAGACAAACGCACATTGGCCGGAAGCTCTCCCTCAGAGTAGGCTATCCCGTTCAACCAGACAAGCTGCCTGCCATCTCCATGCAGCGTAATCCCATTAAGGGTGATGGATAATGGTTGAGTGTCCGGGGATGCCACCCTGACCTGCGGCAGATCAGGTGCAGATAACGATTCAGCAGGTGCCCAGCGCTGCTGTTCCAATGCCTGTCGTTCCTGCGGCGTAAAAAAAAGTCGCCCCAAAAGCTCCGCTCCTGCCTGTGATGGACAGGATACCCATATCAGCAGAATCTGAATCGAGATTAATTTCCAGATATTCATACGCCGCCTCCCGACACGGACGGCACCGACTCTGCCCCTGGGTTCTTCTCCTCCGGCTTCAACGTCAGCCATGAAAGAGTGCAGGAGGCATTCAAATTTTCCTTCAATTGCACTGGATCGCCTTGTTTCTCAGTACCTGGACGACTGAGTGAACACTCTTCCACCACAAAAAGGCCACGGCCAATATTTCGCAGCTCCACCAGGAGACGACTCAAATCCTCTTCATGCAGCAAGGGTAAAGTGAACTTAATCTGACTGGAACGCAATGAGAGCCACGGCTCTCCACTACCTTCGCGCAAAGGAATCACAACCTGCTGCCCAATATCAAACTGCAGCGGATAAAACTTATACTGGGCCCTGATATGACCAAGGACCTCAACCAGCTTGAGACGTTCCTCATCACCAATCACCCCGCTGACCTCTAATTGACGATACTGGTCAATATGACCACGGATGGCTGCTTCCTCATCTTCAATCTGGCGAATCTGTGTCGCCATGCTCTCCCGACTCGACTGAGCCACCTGGCTGGCACGTATACTGTTCTGCCGAAACTTAAAAGTCCCTCCGCACCACAGCCCACCGAAAATGATACAAATGACCAACCATAGCAGCGGCCGTTTCAGCAACATCCCGTCCTGAGTCCAGAAAGAACCTCTCATTATTATTGCCTCGCTGGATATGCAAGTTGGAGGGAGAAGCTGGCATGAATCGCCTTCCCATCCAAAGTGGCCTGCAGAATACTGTCAGGACTGGTTTCCGTGGGCATTGCCAGCGGGAGGACCTTCAAGCCGGGAATCTGCTGCAAGGCGGAGATAAAACGATTGACACTCTCCTGCGCCCCCAGGTATCCTCCACTGGGCTCGACTCCCCCTTCGAGGATGGTGATCACTGCCGTCTTACCGGCAAGTATCGCCGTGAGCAGACCAGGAACCTCGCCATGACCCTGCTCACCGCTGACGCTCGATTGTCGATCAAGCACACGTCCATCCACACCTTCCTGGCTCTCTTCAACATCAGTCAGTTTCCAGTCAAGTTTCTGCAGACGGATATCTGGACAAAGCGCCAGGGCCTGGCTCACCAGCCCCATCATCTCCATGGGGTAGACCGTCTGCTTCTTGATCATGTCAACCGCTGCCACCACACTCTGCATCGCCTGGGCCGGGATGGGAGTTGCGGGGAAATTTTGCTGCCGGACGTGGTACTGCTGCTCCAGCTGTTGCACCTCACGATACAGACTCTGCTGTTTCCCCCTCTGGGTTAATCCATCCAGCAGCAGGTATGTTCCAATCGCCAGGGTTGCAACTGAGCAGCAGGCCGCTGTGATCATCAATCCCTTGCGGATCTTGCGGAGACGATGATAGCGAAGGGCAGACGGCGAGCCATAGACATTCACCAATCCTTTGCTGCGCAAGCTCTGGGTCAACGCCAGGAACACCACCCCCTGATCTTCATCCAGCGCCGATTTTAATCCAAGATCCGCGGCAACGATCCCGGTTTCCTGAAGATGTAAACGCAAGCCCTCATTCTCACCAAGATCCGCTCTGATTTCCGCAGCGATTGCATCCTGAACAATAAGATGGACATCGAGTGGCTGATCCCGGGGAAGCAGCTTCAACCTTTCCAGATATTGCCGGGTATGACTGCATTCCGCGACGATCATATCCGCAAGGTTACTGGCACGGATGGTGACCAGCGAGGTCAAACGGTTGAACTTTAGCCGCCCATCCTGGAGGGTGGCGAGATAGGTCAGGCGACTGAATTTCAAACGCCCTTTATGAATATAGGTCTGCCGCAGACCGCCGTGCTGTTCCAGATGAACCAGCAGCAGGTGATCAATCCGGGCCAGTTGCCGGGACGCTGCAAAAGACTCCATCAACCAGGGGACGGAAAGAATTCCCTTCAGCGGAGCCTGTTGAACAAGAATCCGATTGACCCAGAAAGTAAGCTGTTCATTGTTGGTCAAGGCACAAAAGAGGACCTTGTCATCTCGACGCCCACGCTCATCCCGTCCCTGAAGCAGGGCAGCACGATAGTCACTGGTACGGAAAAACTGTGAGAGCTTTCTTTCCAGTAACACCGTACGGTCTTTCCCCCGCACATGGGCAACATTCTCCAGACGAAAATCCTCTTCAATAACATCAGCAACGAGATAGAGAGGAATATCAGGCAAGTCGTTCAAGTACCGGTCAAACGCAGCCTGGCCGATTTCATCGGCTGGAAACCATCCCTCCGGAGTCAGAACATTGCCCTGCCGGATATAGGCATGCAGACCCTGTGAGGTCAGGATCAGGACGCGAACGGTGGTAGGTGTCGAAATGAGGCCCATGCAATCACTCACATCTTGATTTTACTGATCGTATCATAAATCGGCCCCAGCACCGACAGCATCACCCAGCCCAGAACCGCACCGAGAACAATAGTCATGGCCGGTTCGATCAGGGCCTGCACCTTACCAATGGCATCCTGTATATCGCGGTCATAAAAATAACTGATATTCAAGAGGGCTTGATCAAGGGCACCGGTTGCCTCCCCTACCTTGAGCATTCGTACCACCAGGGGGGGAAAGAGACCACTGTTTTCAAATCCGGCAGCAATGGCAACTCCCTCCTGAATATTTACGCCCACATCCTGCAGGGCCTCTTTCACCACCATATTGCCCACTATTCCTTCCGAAATTTCCAGACACTGGAGGATGGGAATCCCTGCTGCATACATCATGGCAAAGAAATTAGCGAAACGGGAAAGCAGGATCTTTTTCAGCACCGGCCCAATCATCCAGATCCTCAACTTCCAGTCATCGAGTTGATAGCGCACTCGAGAGCTGATGGATGCCAGCCCTTTAATACCAAAGAAAAGAACCAACGGGACAATCAAAAGCACATACCAGTAATGAACACAAAAATTAGACACTGCGATCAAGGCCCTGGTATGAAAAGGCAGTTCTCCCCCCATCTCCTTGATAAAGCCCACCAACTGAGGCACCAGATAGACCATGAGAAAAAAAGTAACCCCAAAAACCACCGTTCCAACAAATGCTGGAAATATCAATATCTTTTTGGTTGTCGATGCAAGCTCATCCTGCCACTTGATAGTCTTGTTCAGAGAGGAAAACACCTCTCCCAATTGTCCGGTTACCTCACCGGCCTTGATCAGATTGACAAACAAGGTATCAAAGACGGCCGGATGTTCACTCATGGCAGCAGAAAGGGTTTTTCCACCTTCCACTTCATCAATCAGATTGGCAATCACTTCGCGAAAACGCGGATGTTCTATGCTGTCACGCAGATCAGCCAAACCCTCCAGCAAGGGTACACCGGCCTGAGTCAACTGTTCCATGTGAAAACAGAAATTAATCAGATCGGTCCGCCGCACCTTGCGCACACCCAACATCGCTCCTGCCTGATTACGAATGCGGCAGGTGATAAGATCAAGGCCCATGCGCAACAGACGCTGTTCCAGGTCGGCAATATTAGCAGCATCCAGATTGCCCGTTCTGACCTGTCCGCGGCTGGTTACAGCCTTGTATTGAAAAAGTGGCATGACAATAAACAGGTGCTTAATCGACCAACCGGTCAGTCAAATTCACCACCCGACTGATCTCATCCAGACTGGTAGTGCCATCCAGCACCCGACGACAGGCATCATCGGCTAAAGGCCGAAAGCCGCCGGCCATAGCCTTGTTCAACAGCTCGCGGGTACTGACCCTGCGGGCGATAACCTCCTCCAGCTCCGCATTAATGCGCAACAGCTCCATAACCGAGCTTCGTCCTTTATAGCCTTGATATTCACACGTCTTGCAACCTACAGCCTGATAGAGAACGACCTCTTTGCCGCCCGCATCAACCCCCAGCAATTTCAATTCCAGTTCACCCGCATTATAAGCCTCTTTACATTCTGGACATAAGCACCTGACCAATCGCTGTGCCACAATGCCGATGATATTGCCGGCCATGATATCCGGCAGCACCCCGATATCAAGAAGGCGAGGGATAGATCCCACCGCTGAATTCGTATGGAGGGTCGAAAAGACCTGATGACCGGTCATAGCAGCGCGAAAGGCCATCTCTGCGGTTTCATGATCGCGGATTTCACCAACAAGGATGACATCCGGATCCTGTCGCATCATTGAGCGAATGCCATCGGCAAAACCCATCTTTGCCGACTCATTAATTGAGGATTGACGAATCATGGCCATGGGATACTCAACCGGATCCTCCATGGTCATGATATTCACCGCCTCTGTATTGACGTGGCTCAATACAGAATAGAGAGTTGTGGTCTTGCCGCTGCCGGTGGGACCGGTGACCAGGATAATGCCTTCCGGCCTGGCCAGCATCAGTTTCAACTGATTAAGATTCTCGTCAGTCAGCCCCAGTTTATGCAAAGGGACCAGACTTTTCTGGCGATCAAGAATTCGAAGGACAATATTTTCACCATGCAGCGTGGGTTGCGATGCCACCCGAAAATCAATCTGCCGGCCAACGAGAGAGAGGGAAATACGGCCATCCTGAGGGGCTCGAGATTCAGCGATATTCATAGCACTGACCACCTTGAGACGTACCACCATGGCAGGCCAGTAATTCTTGTGCAGACTGCGGACCTGGCGAAGTACTCCGTCAATCCGGTAACGGATACGTAAGAAACCCGCCTCCGGTTCGAAATGAATATCCGAAGCCCTCCGCTGAACCGCATCGGCCAGCAGGGCGTCAATCAGCCGCACCATCGGGTGGCTGTACTCATCATTCCCCGCCTGCAGACTCTGGTAGTCAATCTCTCCGGTCTCAATCTCCTGGAGAATGCCGTCAATGGAAAGCTCAAAACCGTAAAACTGCTCAATGGCGCGCAGGATATCCGCCTCGCCTCCAAGAACAGCACTGATATGAAATCCGGCACCATGCAGGGCCCGGATCTGATCCAAGGCCACGACATTAAAGGTATCCGCCATGGCCAGGACAAGCTGATTGGCGGCCTTGTCAAAAGAAAGAGGCAGGACATTATGCCGCCTGGCCAAGGTCTGGGGCACCATCTTTAAGGTCTCGGCATCAATAACTGTATTTGCCAGATCGACACTTTCCTGACCTATGTTTTCACTCAAGGCATCACGGATAATGGCATCGGTGACAAAGCCAAACTCGATCAGCACCTTGCCCAGCGGACTGTTCGTCTGCTTCTGTTCAAGCAGGGCAATGCGCAACTGATCCTCAGAGATAAACCCCTGTTCCACCAGCACCGCGCCCAGCATTTTTTTCTTTCCTGGAACACTCATGGCCTCTCTCCCTGCTCAAGGATTTTCAGCCTGGCACGCAGGCCCTCGACATCAAAACCAGCCGTCCCGTCTCCTGCAAGCTGCAAGGCCTGCCTGTAATACTTGACCGCCGGCTTCAACTGTCCCAGATGTTCCAGGCTGACGGCCAGATTAAAAGGATAGTCAGGAACGATAATTTTTGCTGCCTGCAGGGCATTGAAATACGCCTGCTGTGCCTCACTCCACCGCTGACCTGCAGCATAGAGGCTTCCCAGCGAGAAGAAAAGCGGTGCGCTATTGGGATGCAACTCCAGAAGGAGCTTCAACTCACTTTCCTGCTGCACCGGATCACCCGTTGGCGCAATGGCCAGCAATCCCGCCCTGGCCAGAGAGTCACCAGGGTCCTGATCCAGCAGCCGCAGATAGAGATCACGAGCCAGGGAAATTTCATGCCGGCGCATGGCAATAGCAGCAAGGCCCAGCAAGGCGTCTCTGCTATGGGGATCATCCTGCAGAACCTGCTGATATTTGCGTCTCGCCTGCTCAAAATCACCATTCTGATACGCAGCATACGCTGCAGCCAACAACGGACTCAGCTGGGGTTGCAGCGCTCGATGGGTTATGACAATGGTCGTCGGCGCAGTTTTTTCCGGTTCACCAACTGAGTCCGCTAAGGCCTGTGTTTCTGCTTCATCTCTCCGAATAAGAGGCCCGTCCAGATCCTTCAGCACAGCTGGCGACACCAGGGTGTCATCCGCTTGCAGAGCTGTATCATCGGGGGAGGAGAGAGCGGGAACAGCCTGCGGCGGGGACTCCTTTCTCGGTGTTGCAGAAATGTCGGGAGTATTGGGTTGTTGCGGGACAGTACTCTCGGCAGCCTTATTCACAACCCCGCTATCCGCTGTTCCCTGCCCCATCAAGGAAGGCTGTATCTCTGCCACAGACAGAGAGCTGGAGCCCTCGACAGATCCTGGCCCCTGAGGTGACATGTTCTGGTCAACCGTGACCACGGAGAGGGTAGAATTATTCATGGCACGATAGCTAAAAAACAAAAACCCGGCCATCCCGAAGATGACAATTCCAGCGACTATCCCCGGAACAAGCATGCGCCGATTACGGTTGCGACGTTGATGCTCTTTTTTAGCAGTAAAGACGGTGCGCGCCGTTTGTCTGGATGTTTCCGCAGAGGCAATAGCAGTATCAGCGACAGACAGACCGGTAACATCGGACACATTGTGCTCCGGCTCCCCGGCAGGTCCGGTTCTCTCTGCCTCCACAGATGGCAATGGCACAGCACTCGCTATCTGCGGATTTTCACTTTCACCAGGCACCTCGGCTTCAGACATCATATCTGTTGCCCGGCCAGTATCCCTCGCCAGATCCAGATCGGATAACGCCGGAGCCTCAACCGTCAGGACATCCGCCATCCCATCATCAGCCGACAGAAAATTTTCCTGCCCGCCGGCATCTGCAGTCGCTGCGGCAGCTTCCAGATCTTCGCCCGAAGCCTCCTGGCTTACCCTGAGCTCGAGCTCTTGACCAAGATCCCCAGACTCGGGAAGATCAACATCCATAGCAACATCCTCCCCCGAATAAGTTGGCAGGGGAGATTCCTCCACTTCCAACGCGAGCTGCGGCGCAAGCAAGACCTGCTCATCCTGGCCTTCGGATAATTTCACAGGGATCACTGGTGTAATCTGGGGCCCTGCAGCCTGTTTTTTGGCCTGTTCCGCCTTTCGCAAGGCTTCCATCAATAGGCTCATCCTCGCCTCACTGTCATTCAGGAGCCTGTCAGCCCGTCAAAGGGCGAAGAAGGAATGGGCTGCTGAGGAGATAAAAACTTTCTGAACTGCCGCAGGTCACCGTCACCGTTCACATCAGCCTGTTGAATCACCACCGGCCGTAAAAAGATAATCAGCTCGGTTTTCGTTGCTGTATCATCCCGATAGCTGAAGAGACTCCCGAGCCAGGGAATCCGGGAAAGACCTGGAATCCCGTCAGTGTTTTTGTCCAACGTATCCTGCATCAGACCACCCAGGACACCAATCTGACCACTCGCCACCTTCAAAATCGACTCCACCTCACGTACCTGCACCTCCGGCACCAGATTCATCACATCGGCGTCGGCCAAGACAGGATTGGGATCTTCAACATAGCCAATAATCCGGGAAATGGTTGGCCGCACATTGAGAGTTACCTGTTCTCCTTCACTGACCTGCGGGGTCACCGCCATCACAAAACCGACCGGTACACTGTGGACACTGCTGGTATAGGTGGCAGGAGAAGTTATAACACCATTATCATAAATCGCAGGGGTAACCTCAAGGGTAAAATACACCTTATTATCCACCACTTTAAGCATTGCCGTCTGGTTATTCAGCGCCATTACCTTGGGGCTGGACAAGACCTTGAGATCACCAAACTGCTCCAGCAACTTGATGGTTCCCGTCAGGGCATCCGGATCAGCACTTTTATCGATGGTCAGCGTCGTCACCGGTGGAGCTGCCAGATTGGCCCCCAGAAGACTCTGCACAAAGCCAAACCGTCCCCCGTCGCGAGCAAGAGAACTCCAATCCACCCCGGCCTGATAGCGATCGTTCAGCTTCACCTCAACCACGGTGGCCTCAATCAATACTTGCTGCAGGGAGCGGGTCATCACCAGATCAATAAATCGTTGGATTTCCTCGTGCTGGCGGGTTGTGGCCCGGACCGTGATCAGTCCGCTTTCAGGATTACTGATGATGGAGCTGGACGTGCCTCCCGCTCCAGCCTCGCCACCGCCTGCAGCTGCTCCCCCACTCTCACCAAGGATGGCTTGCAGATTGGCCACCAGAGTGGCCCAGAAGGTATTATTGGATTCCTGACTGAGCACCGTTGTTGAGTTATTGCTGCCGGCAGATCCCCCTCCACCACCGCTATCCCCCACTGCCGCAGAACCGGTGGTGGAGATAGAAGTGGCCACGCTCACTTCTCCTTTGGACTTCCGGGCTATATTGACATAATCGATACGATAGGCCCGCAGGACTGGTTTATCCGGCTCGACAATGAGATTGGGGCGATCCAGATTCCAGCGGATATCCACCTGTCTGGCTATCCGGGCGAGGATCTGGGGCAGAGTCTGATCAATTGCATTCAGGGTAACATTACCGGCAATGTCCGGATGGACGTCAATATTAAGTGAGGCATCGCGGGCTATGGCAAAGAGCAGTTCCCGCACCGGAACATTCTGCACAACCACGGAATAGAGCTCAACCTTCGCTTCTGGTACAGGAGGAAGAACCAGCGAGGGAGTGCGAACCACTTCCGGTATGGACGGCACTGCCTGAGCATCAGAAGCCGCAAGGTGCCGGCCATCGACAGGCCGCTCCGGCAAGTTGGCACCACACCCCACGACAAGGGCCATCAAGACGACTAAAAGAAAACAGTTAAGACAGAGTGCTCTTCGCATGACCATTGATTTCTCCAACTTTCTTCAAGTAAAGGAAGATATTCAGCAATATAAAATATTCTATTCCGCACTCTCGCCGCAAACGGCTCAAGGTTCAGCCCTTAACGCCATCCCTATTACCGGCACGCAGCGCTTTATCAAAACGACGCACAAAAGGCTGAAATCGGCGCAACGCTGGAGGCAAGGCCTCAATGGCCGTGCGGGCAGGAGTAAGCTCCGGAAAATCACCATACACAATCACCCACATGTGACGCTCCTCCCGTGAATCCTGACAGACATAGATCCGGTCCAGCAAAGAGGCTGGACGGATCTTTTGCAAAAACCTTTCAACCTCCACATCAACCTCACTACTCATTGCAACTGCCATCAACTGAATTGTATAATTCTTCGCCTCTCCCTCTTCCATCCACTGACGACAAGCCTGACGGCGCTGTGCCATCAAAGTTTCCGCCGGTTTATCAACAGTACCCTGAGGTAATTCAGGGGTTAATACTTCAGGTGCTGGAGCATTAACCACAAGAGATGATATGTTGATCGTTTCCGGTGAAAAAAAGTCAGGGAATACGGCAAAGGCAGGAAGTGGTGAAGCGGTGAAGGCTGAACTGTTGCTCATTTCACCGTCTCCGGGAAGAGCGGAAAGGTCAGCTTCCTGCTCCCTAAGCTCGGCTGAAATCCCAGAAGCCACTTCCGCCTCCTCGACACCCTTTCCAGGCCTGGCCTCTTGTCCAGCCGGGTTCGCTTCAGTCTGCTTCCCCATCTCAACAGGAGCCGACAAGAGGGGCTTTTCCGTCCAGAAGAATGGACGCCCTGTTTTAGAATAGAATTGATTCCAGCCCCAAATGAGCGTCAGCACAACAAGGAGAGAAATCAAGGCAAGAGCCGTAAACCAGGCCGAACGGAAGAAAGGCAGATGAAACTCACTATCACGAATCGCGGCCCGCACATGATGGGCATGAACCATGGCCCGGGTTGAGCCTGAGGTGTTCCTGCCGGCAGAATCAGCATAGGCGGCGAGCATCGCCTTGTCCGCGAGGATATTGATCCTGCGGATCAGGCCACAGGACACCTTGGAGATCAACCGTTCCGCGCCGGCGCTGAAGACTCCCGACTTCCCGCAACCGGCGGCCTGCAGTCGAAAACGTAGATACTCACTGGTCTCTGGCGTGGTCAACGGCCCGAGATGAAAACTGTGGGTGATCCGCTCCTTTAACTGACGGATATCACGTTTCCGCAGATTTTTTTCAAGTTCCGGCTGGCCAAAGAGCACAATCTGCAACAGCTTATGTCGATGGGTCTCGAGATTACTGAGTAAGCGAATCTCTTCCAGGGTCTCCAAAGCCATGCCCTGGGCCTCTTCGATAAAAACAACCACACTCCGATTGGCCGCATGCTGGCCCAGAAGATAGAGCTGTAACTGCTGCATCACCTGCAGACGTTCGGTCTCAGAGTTTACCGGGAGTTTTAATTCAAAGGCAATAGCGTAGAGGATATCATGGGGTGACAGTTTCGGATTGGCCAGATAAACAATCTCCACCGATGCCGGCAGACGCTCTTCCAGAATACGACAGAGCATGGTCTTACCGCTGCCCACCTCACCCACCACCTTGACTATACCCTCACCAGTGGTGATGGCATAGATCAACGCCTCCAGAATCTCTCCACGCCCCCCACCGGGACAAAAAAGGGTCGGATCAGGAGTAATCCGAAAGGGATGGCGTTTCAGATCAAAATATTCAAGATACATGCAAACCCTTTAGGAGTCGTTACGAAATGACATGGCCATGTTATTTTTTTTCAGCGGCTTATGATCTGGATTTTTTCCTACCTCTCTCGACACAGCAGATACAAAAACACATCGTACCTGATGGCAACCTTCCGTATCCAAACAACAAAGACTATCAAAGATATTATCTTTCTTGTCAAGAAAGATTTCCCTTCCGCCGGCCTTTTGAGCCATTTACAATACTATTCAGAGACTTATGCAAAGAATATTCGATCAGAAGGAGAATGATTTCAAAAAAAGTTGCTTTATCCTCTTCTCAACACTACACTATATACTATTCACAATAATATCTTAAATCACAATCTCTTACCCAGCAGCAGCCTAAAAACCCGTAACAGGGGCAACAGAAGTATTTCCTATCAACAAGCGAAACAAACAGCCATGAAATCATATTTATGGGACAAGAAAGGATTCACCCTGGCCGAGATGGCAGTAGTGGTGCTCCTCATCGGCATTGCCATGACCATGGGCCTGAAAATGGTCACCGCCACCCTGCAGAATGCTGCCTACAGTGAGACCAAGAGCAAACAGGAGCGGATCAAGCTGGCATTGATCGGCTATCTGCGGACGAATGGGAAGTTACCATGCCCGGACATAACCACTAATCCTACAAATACTTCTTACGGACTTCAAGACCGAACCAGCGGGACTGACTCAACTTGCAGCCCCCCCAATACGACTATTCAAGTGCTTCCCTGGCGTGACCTCGGCATGTCCCGTGACGCAGTACAGGATGGATGGGGAAACTTTTTTACCTATCGGGTAGCCAACAACGCTGACGCAATAAACTGGACTTCGAAAACAGCAGGCACACCTTTTGATATTGACCAGCTCACTCATAGCGTTGAAGCAAACGTATTGAACATACAAGAACGTAACGGATCGACCTTACAAAGTATCACTACACCGAATGGTGCAATAGTGAGTATAGTCTCTCATGGTAAGAATGGGCTTGGTGCCCGCACGATAAAAGGCTCAATAATTACTAATCCCACCGGAGTTGACGAAGCTGAAAATAGCGATGCCGATGCAACCTTTATTACACGCCCATACACCGATGATACAACCGCTACCGGCGGTGCATATGACGATCTGGTCACCTATATGACCCCACAGGATCTGCTGCATCCACTGCTCTCCGAAGGAACATTAAAAACGTGCATTGCATACTGCTCATCCTCCAATCTGCCTTGCAATACTGTAGCATTTATACCTGTCGGCAATTCTCCAATCACCTGCCAGCCGTAAGCCCACTATGACATCCATAACCATACTTAAAACTGCAAGCCATTTCCTCCAAAACACTTCCTTCGCTCGGATCTGGCTACGCTCACGTCCTCGTCGCAACCTTGCCCCGAAAATGAAACCTGTCGTGAACCAACGTGGATTTACCCTGGTTGAAACAGCCGTGGTGCTGGTCATCATCGGCCTGATCCTGGGCGGCATCCTGGGCAGCAGGAGTCTGATCCGCAGTATGCAGGCCAAGGACGTCATTGCCATCGTCGAAGACCTGCGCGCCGCCACCGCCTACTTCAAGCAGCGTCACAGCTACCTTCCTGGAGACTGGCCCTATACACCAGGGGAAATCCCCAATATTACCGCCGGACCGGGCAATGGTAACGGCGAAATTGCCACCGCAGAAATGGAAGCAGCTTCTTTGCAACTTTTCCACGCTGGCTTTCTTGGCAAGATCGACAATTCTGATCCCCTTGATCCCAGCCCACGAATCAGAACACTGTATGGTGCAGTCCATCTTGTCCGCCCTGCTGATTGCGGGGTTGCAGGCTTCCCCACATCGGCCCGTAACGTCATAGAATTTCTTAATCTTCCCTGTGATATTGTTGCTGAAGTAGACAATAAAATTGATGATGGCAACCCAGTTATTACAACAGGCCGAGCCTTTGGTGCTGCCTGTAACGCCAACGATATCGTGACCAATTACGCCGTGACCTTAGAATAACCACCCAAAATGTGGTTATTCTCCCGATCACCCATACCACAGCAGGAGGCCAACCATGTCCCTCACCATCAGCTCACCAGCGTTTACAAACAACTCCCAGATCCCAGCCCTTTATACCTGCGATGACCGGAATATCTCTCCTCCCCTGCAATGGGCCGGGGTGCCACCGACAGCCAAGAGTTTAGTCCTGATCATCGACGACCCTGACGCCCCTGACCCGGCGGCACCCAGGATGACATGGGTACACTGGCTGCTCTACAATATTCCGGTCACGACCTCCGGCCTGGCGGAAGCCATCACGCTCGAGGCGCTACCAAAAGGGACCCTGACCGGCCGGGGTGACAACAAGAAAACAACCTACGGAGGTCCTTGCCCGCCCATTGGTTGCCATCGCTATTTCCATAAGCTCTATGCCCTGGACACGATGCTACCCAACCTGCAAATCCCCAAAAAAGCGGCTCTCCTCCAGGCAATGGAAGGCCATATTCTGGACCAGACAGAGATCATTGGCCTGTACCAACGACCTCCCAGATAGTCGTTAAGCCGCTGTTAAAAATAACATGGCCAATGAGTTGACTCGATCGGCATAAGGACATTAAGGGCTGTGAACAACCCTCAAAGCTGCTGTTACTCCTGCGCCACACCTGCATAAAACCGTGCTGCCATCTCTTCCAGACCGAGAAGATGGAGCAGTTTCTCCAGACGCTCACTGGGGCGCCGACGCGGCAGATCTTTATAGGTGGCGATGATCAGCTCATTTTTCATCGAGTGCTCCCAGCCTACCAGTTCGGTGACATTCACCTGATAGCCATGAGCCTCAAGCTGCAGACAGCGCAGGACATTGGTGATATGGCTGCCGAATTCCCGGGTATGCAGCGGGTGGCGCCAAATCTCGGTGAGGACATCACCACCCAGCCTCTTGCCCTTGTTTTTTCTCAGCACCGATGCCACTTCCGCCTGACAGCATGGAACCAGCACGACAAATTGGGCTTCTTTCTGCAAGGCAAACTGGATGGCATCATCGGTTGCCGTATCGCAGGCATGCAGGGCGGTTACCATGTCAACATGCGCCGGCAGCAAGGAGGAATGCGTTGCATCCGCCACTGACAGGGTAAGAAAAGACATATGGGGAAACCCCAGTCGCAAAGCCAGATCCCGCGATTTCTGCACCAGCTCATCCCGCGTCTCAATGCCATAGATGTGCGACCCATCCTCCAGCATTTTAAAAAAAAGATCGTAGAGAATAAACCCCAGATAAGATTTCCCGGCCCCATGATCAACGAGTTGAACGTCTTGATGATCTTTCCGGATCTCCTGCAGGAGTGGCTCAACAAACTGGGTGAGATGATAGACCTGCTTCAGCTTGCGCCTGCTGTCCTGATTCATCTTCCCGTCCCGGGTCAGAATATGCAGCTCTTTCAACAGTTCGATGGATTGACCGGGTTTTATCTCATGCATGATATTAAAAAAAAGTGGTAAGTGGTAAGTGGTAAGTGGTAAGTGTTCAGGTGTACAGAGAAACAATCCTGACAGGCTAAGCCGCTGCCCCCCGGCAAACAACATGGCCAAGCGAATGACCAAAACGGCACAAGGTGCCGTCAAGAAACAGGTATAAAATGTCAGGTTATTTCTTAACGGCTCCTAAAAGACTTCAGACTAAAAATTGTATGCAACGACTCATTCAATCATTCCTTCTGCTCTGCATCCTGCTCACCACAGCCCCAAACCCTGCGAATGCAGCGACCGTCGAGTTGCCGCTTTTTCTCCGGACCCAGATTTTACAGAATGCCCTGGCAGAGTCTCTCACCCCGCAATCTGACCGCCCCACTGTACTCTTTCAGCAGGGCTCTTACAACTATCTTCATATCTCCGAGCCCCAGTTGTCCATCCGCGACGGACAGCCTTACTTCAGTTGCAATGCGACCGCCGGCATGGGGTTTGACTCTCTCGGTCTCCTGCCGTCGGTGGTTAAATGGAGTGGCTCCATTCTCATGCGATTGAACTTTTATGTGGATTCACAATGGCAGTTACGCTATCGCATTATTGACTCCGCCATCTACAATGAAAAGGGCGGTAAGCCAGTGGTAACGGGATTTGCCTGGGAGCTCTGCAAGCGCTTCCTCCATCCACGCCTGGAACAATACGCATTTGATCTTGCCATGCCCCAAAAAGAAATCACGATCTTACTCCGAGCCTGTGCCTCTCCCACTGATACAGCACCACTGGAGGCGGCCCTGAGCACACTCACCGTAGGAACCCTGCGAACCAAGCCTGACGGCCTGATCGTGCCCCTGCTCCTGACGGTGGCCGACACACAGACACAGGCAGTAACGCCTCTCCCTGCTCAGGCCCCGCTCGGCTTTGAAGAATTAGAAAAGCTCCAGCATGTCTTTGAACCGCTCGATGCCTTTATGGTCTTTGTCATCAAGAGCCTCAACGGCAACATGGGTAATTCGCTGCATCAGGAACAGCTCTTTGACCTGCTGATCACCAGCCGCTATCAACTGCTGATGATCCTGACCGGCCAGACGCCCGTAGAGACCGAGGACCCACTACGACTTTTATTTATTGATGCCTGGCAACAATTACGACCCATCATCGAAAGCAGCAGTGGGGAAAATGGACTGATGCAGAAACAGCTGCTGCGCTTCATGACCTTTATCAATGCCGGAGACGCCCTGCTGGCTCTGGATGCCGCCGCCCCTGGCCTTGGAATCCATATTACCAGCAATGGCCTGCGGCGACTGGCAAGGATGCTGCAGCCAGGTACCGGAGAAGACCCGCTGCGCTTTGACTGGCAGATCGATCCCGCCCTTCGCGACCTGTTCCACTTTCAACCGGAAGAACCAGAGGCGCAAGAGGCACTGCCGGAATTACCCCAACAAAAACCAGCCACAGAATTGCCGCCTGAATCATCGCAACAAAGCCCAGCAACAGAGTTGCCGCCGGAAACACCGAAACAAAGTCCAGCACCGGAATTGCCGCCGGAGACACCACAACAAAACCCTGCACCGGAATTTCCACCGGAGACACCGCAACAAAACCCTGCACCTGAATTTCCACCGGAGACACCGCAACAAAACCCTGCACCGGAATTTCCGCCGGAGACACCGCAAAGCTCAACAACAGGCCGCCGTCTTCTTGATTTCCTGGTGGGAGTCGCCTATGCCGCAGAGCCACCGGTCGCGCCCTCTACCAACCCGAACAAACGTCTGACGAACTGGGTCCCAAGCTCGGCTGAGCTTGATGAATACAAACAAATCATCGAGAAACTCCTGGCGGCATCTGCCCTCAAGCAGGTAAAAAAGGCCAACCTTAATCCTCCCTATGCCACGATCTACCAGCACCTGATCCCTGCCACCGCCATGATTGAAAGCTGCTGGCAGCAATTTACACGGAAAGACGGAAAGATCGTCACCCTGCGATCTCCAGCCGGAGGAATTGGCATCATGCAGATCAACCAGCATGTATGGCGGGGGTTTTACGACCTGGAACGACTACAAAGGGACGTGGCCTACAATATCCAGGCAGGCAATCAAATCATGATGCGCTACTTTCAGCAGTATGGCATTCAAGTAGCCAAAGAGAAGAACAATCCCCACCTTGCAGCCCGTGCCGCCTATGCAACATACAACGCCGGGCCACGTGCCAGTCGCCGGTTCTTGAAAGCAGAGGCCAGCGCACGCCAGAAACGGGTGGATGAACATCTCTGGAACCTCTACCAGAAAGTCAGTGCTGGTGGCAGCGCCGACCTACACAACTGCAGTATTTTGTAAAAGGGGAAGAGGGAGAGAAGGTTCGGACGAGGTAACACCAACGGGGGGGAGGGCAAGGCTTGCCTTTTCACTTTTCCCAGCCATACTCCCCGATCAGGTTGACAAAGCGGACACGTTCCAGGAGTTCCACCTTGACCATGCCATCTTTTTTGGTGACGAGTTGCAGCTCCTGCACGTCCTGATCACCAACGGGAATCACCAGCCTGCCGGGATCTGCCAGCTGGGCCACCAAGGGTTCTGGAATTTCGGGGCCTCCGGCCGTCACCATTATGGCGTCATAGGGAGCATGCTCCGGCCAGCCCAGAGTACCATCATCCAGTTTTGATTGGATATTATAACAGCGAAGACGATCAAAGAGACGACGAGCACCGGAAAGCAGGTTATTGTGCCGCTCCACTGTATAAAGTTTGGCACAGAGCCGGGAAAGAATGACCGCCTGATACCCTGATCCTGTCCCGATTTCCAGGACTTTTTCCGTTCCTGCCAACTGCAGGGCCTGGGTCATATAGGCGACAATAAAGGGTTGGGAAATGGTCTGCCCGTCGACAATGGGCAAGGGATGGTCGCCATAGGCATTGGCCTGCATGGCATCATCGACAAAGAGATGACGCGGCACCTCAGCCATGACCGCCAGTACCCTTGGGTCATGAATACCGCGACAGCTCAGTTGCTCCTGCACCATCCGCTGGCGAATAGTCTCAAAGCTGTCTGTCACTGGTCTGTCTTTTTTTCAGTTTTCTGATCAATCTTCTGCCAGCGATAATCATCCTGCCAGTCAAACTCATCTTTATCATAGCTGCCATAACGGGCAGAAGTAACGATATCACCATTCAGGAGCAGGACAACCGAATTATACCCTTTGGAGGAAAAAGCCCCGCCCATTACAGGCGTCTTCTGCAACAGGGATTTATCCTCGTCATAGTAGGTCCACTCTTCAGTGGCGGCAGAGACCATCCGCGTGGAATCCGGATCGCCCAGCAGGGAGATCACCTCCTGGCGTGTGGTTTCGCCGGGCTTGATCAGACCGACATCAGAGGCCAGATGACGCACAGGATGATTATAACAGCCTGAAAGGGTTATCAGGAACAGGATACTGATCGACAGAACCGCGAAACGACGTATAGAGACAAACAGCATACGGGTTGACATTGCATTCTCTCCGTTAGAAAAGGAAACCATTCAACAGGGCGGATAAATCTACTTTGTCACATTGTGGAAGAGCAACAGCTCAACCACCCCTAACCCCTCCTTATCAAGGAGGGGAATAAAGTCTCCCCCCTGATTCAGGGGGGATTAAGGGGGGTTAAAATGGTGCCGAATGCAACGGCGAAACAATGTGACAAAGTAGAAATAATTACTCAGGCTGTTTGACCGACTCGCCTTTTCAGTGTCGATCAAACAGCAATAGACTATCTACCTGAGCAATCACCTTTTTTCAACAGTTATGTCATACTCCGCCCACGGCACGGTTCAGGATCTTATAATTCCGCTCCACCATGGCCAGAGGATCAACAACCAGTCCGGCCTGGATCATGGCATTATCGTAGATCTGGGCCGCCACCTCTGCCGCAAAGGATTGATCGCTCTTCTGCAACTCCGCCAGATGCTTGATCAGTGGGTTGGCGGTATTGATCTCCAGGTTTTTCTTACTGCTTGCCGGCGCCTGCCCTTTTTCTCTCCGACTGGCTGCCATAATCCGCTCCATGGAGGAGGTCATATAGCCATCAGGATTGACAATCATGGCCGGGGCCTCAACCAGACGTTTGGACTCCACCACATCGGCAACCTTGTCACCCAGAGTCTCTTTCAACCAGCTGATCAAAACTGCCTTGGCACCCTGTTCCAGCTGCTCGGCCTCCGGCTTGGCAGCCTCTTCCTTGCCCTCCGCCGTATCCGCCTTGCCCAGATCAAGATCGGCCCGGTCGGCAGAAAGCAATTTTTTGCCGTCAAACTCGCCCAGATGATTGAGTACAAAGTCATCAATGGGCTCCATGGTGTAGAGAATTTCTATATCCTTACGGGTGAACATCTCCACATAAGGCCCGGCCTCAATGGCTTCACGACTGGGGCCATTGATGTAATAAATGGCCTCCTGCCCCTCTTTCATCCGCTCCACATAGGCGGCAAGAGAGGTTGGCTTTCCCGCTTCCGAACGGGAAGATTCAAAACGAACCAGCTTGCCCAGCTCCTTCTGGAACTCATAATCAGAGGTAATGCCTTCTTTCAGATAGATGCCGAAGGTATTCCAGAAGGTGAGGTAGGCCTCCGGATCCTCCTGGGCCTGCTCATCGAGGAACTTCAGGAAACGTTTGGTGATGACTTTACGCAATTTGGCCAGCAGGGCATTGTCCTGCAGGGACTGGCGCGAGATATTGAGGGGCAGATCCTCGCTGTCGACTACCCCTTTAAGGAATCGAAGCCACTCAGGCAGAACATTGTCCGAATGCTGATCGATGAGAATCCGCTGGCAATAAAGATTGACCCCGGAATCAACACGGCCAAAGCCCATGATCTCAAAATTCTCTTTGGGCACAAAGAGCAGGGCATTGATGGCCAGCGGCGCATCAGCGGAAAAATGGAGGCGATAGAGCGGCTCGTCATGGGCGGTGCCGATAAACTTGTAGAAATCGGTGTATTCCTGCTCGCTGATCTCATTCTTGCTGCGGGTCCACAGGGCCTGTACCGTATTGACGACCTCACCCGCCAGCTTGATCGGAAAGGGGACAAAGGAGGAATATTGTTTAATGATATTCTCCACCTTCCATTTCATGGCATAATCATGGGCATCATCCTTCAGCTCCATAATGATCCTGGTGCCCCGATGCAGGCCCGGCAACTCGCTGATGGTATAACTGCCGGTGCCATCGGATACCCACTCATGCCCCTCCGATCCGTCCCAGGAGCGGCTCTGCACCCGAACCTTTGACGCGGCCATGAAGGCGGCATAAAAGCCCACCCCGAACTGACCGATCAGACTCACATCCTTCTTCGCCGCCTCGGCCAGACCGGTCATGAAGGTGCTGGAACCGGAGTGTGCAATGGTGCCCAGATTGGCCTCCAGTTCGGCCCTGCTCATACCGATACCGGTATCGGCAATGGTCATGATATGCTTTTCTTCATCGAGATCGATATTGATCTCAAGGGGCATATGGGCATCAAAGACATCGCCCGCGGTAAGGCTCTCGTGCCGGAATTTTTCCAGGGCATCCGAGGCATTGGAGATCAACTCACGGACAAAGATGTCGCGTTCGGTATAAAGTGAATGAATAACGATATCGAGAAGTTTTTTGGTCTCGGCCTGAAATTCATGGGTTGTGGTCTGACTGGTCATTAAAGGTACCTCTTTTTCTCTGATTTCTCGGATTATGGTGCGGAACAGCAATACATCACCTTCGCGCAAACCAAGGATGACAAAAAAGCAACCCAAGGTGACAGCCTTCATCATCCTATTCCGTTGCTTTTTTACCTGAATTCGGCCAAAATGATAAACATCGAAGCCGAAGTGTCAAGATTTCTTCCCTATTCTCGTTTTCATATCGTATATTCCTAATTCCTAATTCCTAATTCGTAATTGATAAAAACATGGATACCCTGATCATTGGCGGCGGACTCTCGGGCCTGACCGTGGCCCATAAGCTGCAACAGCTCTGCCCGGGACAGCAGACCCTTATCCTGGAAAAATCCGGCAGGGCAGGCGGGGTCATCTGGAGCCATGCCGAAAATGGTTTTCTGGCGGAAAACGGCCCTCACGGGTTCCTCGACAACTGCCCGGAAAGCCAACTGCTCCTCCAGGAAACCGGACTGGAGAAGGAATGCGTGAAGGCCCCGCTCAGTAAATTTGTCCGCTACGTCTGCATGGATGGCGTCCTGCGCTGTATTCCGCAGAGCCCGCCCAAGATTATCATGGCACCCCTGATCTCACCGCTGGCCAAACTGCGGGTCCTGGCTGAACTCTTCAAAAAACCATTACCAGGCGAACCAACGGTGGCCGAATGGGTGGAACACCGCTTTGGTCCGGCCCTGCTGCCCTATGTTGATGCCGTCTTCACCGGCACCTACGCAGGCGATTTCAATCGGCTGGTCATCGATGGGGTCATGCCGGGGGTACGCCGCCTGGAGATGACCCATGGTTCGGTGCTTCGTGGCCTGTTTGCCAAGATGCAACAGGCCAGACAAGATAAAGCCACCACCAATGTAAAGAAAAAGGGACTGCCCGCCATGACAAGTTTTCCCGGCGGCATGGGTCGTCTGCCGGAAAGACTGGCCGAATCACTGCAAACAGGTCGTGACATCCTGTTGAACTGCGGAGTTCTGGCCATCCGCAAGAGTCAATCAGGCTGGGTGGTGGAGTCAGAGCAGGGAAGCCATGAGGCCAGGAATCTGGTGCTGGCCCTGCCGATCAACCCTGCTTTGGGCCTGCTCCACACCTTTTTACCACCTCTCCCCCAGAAGGCTGTCCCGGAAGCCCGGATTGTAACGATTGCCATGGGCTTTGGCCCCGGCTCAACGCTTCCACCTGGATTTGGCTATCTGGCTCCGGAACAGGAAAAACGCTTCTGCCTGGGCGCGCTCTTTTCCTCCAACATGTTTCCCGCCCGGGCTCCCGAAGGCCATATCCTCCTGGAGGCCCTGGTGGGCGGTCGCCGGCATCCGGAACGCCTGGAACTTGATGATGCCACTCTGATCCGCCAGGCCCTGGAGGATCTGCGCCGACTGCTTCCCCTGCAGGGAGAACCCGTTTACGCTAAGGTGCTGCATCCCAAAGGCGGAATTCCCCAACTGGAGGCAGGCTACCCTGCCCTGCTGAACTGGCGTGACCAGTTGATGCAGGAACATCAGGGGCTGTTCATTCACGGCTTTGGCTGGGAAGGTATCGGACTCAATGACATGATCAAAAGCGCCACCCGGGTCGCTGAATCCATCAAGAAAAATTCCGGGGCCGGCAGAGAAGAGACCGCGATAAAAGGAATCTATTTTTAGTTCTTCAAACTGACAAAAGCACTCTCAAAGAAACGACCATGACCATAGCAAACCTTTCAAGCCCCTCCCGCACGGGAAACAGTCTCCAAAATTGGAAAAGGATAGAATATGAGGGCCACACCATTTATGTCCAGCCGGAGACACCGGACTGGCTGGTGCCAACCGATTATGGTGATCAATTGCTGCAGGCCCTGGCAGGCACCGAAAGCCTCGCCGATGCAGTCAGGAAGTTCCAGAAGACCTTTCCCCGCATGGCCTCGGGAGCTCCACACAACGAACACCACCTCCTGCTGGAACTGGACCGCCTGCACCAGACCCTGAATTGCAACAGACAAAAAGGCTATGCTGGACGCGGCAAGGAACTGACCCTGGATCGTCTGAAGGAATGCTGGTTTCATCTGACCGACCGCTGCAACCTCAGCTGCAGCCACTGTCTGTTTGCCTCCTCTCCGGCCAAAAGCCGTACACTGCCCATGGCCCATCTTGACAGCGGTAGCCGTCAGGCCCTGGAACTTGGCTGCCAACTTTTTTATTTCACCGGCGGCGAGCCCTTTCTCTATCCTGATTTTTTCCCCTGGCTAACCCTCTTTTTGTCCGAAAATACCCAGGTCCATGCGGCTATTCTGACCAACGGCATGCTCCTGGCAAAAAATATCCCCCTGCTGCAGGGGCTTGACCGCCTGCATCTGCAGGTCAGCCTTGACGGGCTGGAACAGGCCCATGACAGCCTGCGAGGCAAGGGCGCCTATCAGCAACTTCTGGCCAATCTTACCGCCCTGCATCAGGCGGGGATTCCCTTTACCCTCTCTATTGCCATCAGTCGGGCCAATGTTGCTGATCTGGCAGATCTGGTAGATTTGGCTGCCGGCATCGGGGCCGCAAGCATCCATCTGCTCTACCACTTTATTCGCGGTAATGGCAGCCGGGAACAATTTGTCCCGCCGGCAGAGATCTTTTCCCATCTGAAACAGGCCTGGCAGCGGGCCGAGCAGTGCGGACTCCCCATAGACAATATTGAGACCATCCGCGCTCAGGCCTTTTCCACCCCCGGTACCCGTCATGATCTGTCCAACAGTGGCTGGGAGTCCCTGGCAATAGGACCGGACAGTATAATCTATCCCTCACCTGCCCTGGTGGGACTGGCAGAGACCGCCTGTGGGGATCTGGCACAGGGCCTGGCTTCAGTCTGGCGGACCAGCCCGCTCCTTACAACCCTGCGCAACACATCCCTGCTCGATTCCCCATACTGTCAGGACAATCCCCTGAAATTCATCATCGGCGGCGGAGATACTGATCATAGTTTTCTTACCGGCGGTGAGTGGGTGGGCCATGACCCGTATATAGAGCTTTATGACAAGATCGCCCTGCAGCTGATCAGCAAGCAGGCAGAGGCCTCACAGGGGCAGAGCCGTGGTGCCGTAACCCTGCGCATGGGAGATGTCCGTCATGACTGCCCTGACCCGGAGGCAGCGGCCCGCAACGTGACCCTGACTCACTGCAACTGTTTGATCTCACTGGCTTCAGACCATGGCCATGCTCAGGTTCGTGAATTTTATGGCCAGGCAGCCCTCTCTGCCAATGAGGATATCGTCAACCCGCTGGCCCCGGCGCAAGATCAGGCTGTCTTTATTCCCGAGGATTCCCGAAAACGCTCTTACGGCTGCGGCAGCCCGGTAACGGACGCGGCCCCGCAACCAGGCGAGACACTGGTGGATCTGGGCTCCGGCTCCGGCGTGGAATGCTTCATGGCCGCAGCTGCAGTCGGCGCGGGTGGGCGGGTCTTCGGCATTGACATGACAGACGAGATGCTCCACCTGGCCAGCGTCTCAAAAGAAGAAGTAACTGCCCGTCTCGGCTATGACAATGTGGAATTCCGTAAGGGTTTCCTGGAGCAGATCCCCCTTGACGACAGGACAGCCGATATTGTGATCTCCAACTGCGTTATCAACCTCAGCCCTGATAAACGCCAGACCTACCGGGAAATCTTCCGGGTCCTGAAACCGGGCGGCAGGATGGTGATCTCTGATATCATTACCGATACCCCCATTCCTCCCAGTATCAAGAACAACGTGCTCTATCGCGGAGAATGTCTGGGCGGGGCCATGCAGCAGGAAGAGCTGATGGCCATGCTTGCGGCAGCCGGCTTCGTGGCTATCCGTCTGGTGAAACGTTTTCCTTATCGTCAGGTGGAGGGAATGGATTTTTTCTCTCTCACCTACCAGGCACAGCGGCCAGCACAGGAAGAAAGACAGGTGGCCGAAAACCTTGGTCACTCTTCCGCCGTCCCTGATGCCCACGACACTGGATCGTCCATGACCTGCGATCGCTCCTGCGCCGTCCATGGCGCCCGCGACACTGGGTCGTCCATGACCTGCGGTCGCTCCTGCGCCATCCCTGGCGCCCGCGACACTGGGTCGTCCATGACCTGCGTCTACCGGGGGCCGTACGGGGCGGTTTTTACTGAGAGCGGCATCCTGCTGGTCAAAGGCAGGCGCACCGTCATTCCTCCTGCCGACCTTGACCTGCTTGATGATTCGGTTTTCCTTCTCAATGAAGAAGGGGCGGTCACTAATCTGGTCATGACCAACTCCTGCTGCGTCGCCCCTGCCGCAGCGGATCATCAGACCGGATCATGCTGCACACCGACAGAAACCAGCCAGACAGACACAACTCGACAGAACTCCGGCTGCATGTGCTGCGGCGAAGAACTGCACTACTTTACTGAACCCAGGGAAATGGCATGTCATTATTGTGGGCAGACACAATTAGCCGATGCCTGCTGCGCAAAAGAGCATTTTGTCTGCAACCGCTGTCACCAGGAAAACGGACTGGAGGTCATCAAGTCCATCTGCACCACATCCAGGGAACAGGATCTGATCAAACTGCTCACGCTCATCCGCAGTCACCCCTCAATCCCCATGCACGGCCCGGAACATCATGCCATGATACCGGGAATCCTGCTCGCCGGTTATCGCAATTGCGGTGGGGCGATCAGTTCCAAAGAGATCCTGACAGCTATCAGCCGTGGCGCCGATGTACCGGGCGGGGTTTGTGGATTCTGGGGGGCATGCGGTGCAGCCATTGGTATTGGCATTGGCGTGGCCACCATTTTTTCAGCAACACCGCTGACACCTGGACCACGTCAACTGGCCCAGGAATTTTCCGGCAGAATCCTCATGGCCCTTGCCGGCCGCAAGGGAGGCCGATGCTGTCAGCGTGAGACCTATATTGCCCTCACCGAGACAGCCAGGCTTTCAGCTGAAATGCTTTCCGTGTCCTTGCAGGCGAATGCAGAACTGCACTGCGATCAATATCTGCACAACAAGGAATGTATCCGCAAACAGTGCCCGCTCTGGGAGCAAAGGGCACGCATCACGGAAAAGAAAACCATCCCCATGGCAACCTCATTTTCCTAAAAAGGAGTTTCAATCCATGGCACACTCACTGCGGGACCAATTTTTAAAAATAGGGCTGGTCGATAAGAAACAGGCCACCCAGGCAAAAAAAGCCCACTATAAAAAAACCAAGGAACAGGACAAGGGCCGAATTCCGGCCCCGGACGAAAACAAGATCCTTGCTCAGCAGGCCCTGGCCGAGAAAAAGAAACAGGCACAAGGTGCAAACCAGAAACAACAGGAAGAGACAAAAAAAGCTGAGAAAATCGCCCAGATCAGACAACTCATCGCCACCAATCGTCAGTCCCTGAAAAATGGCGCCATTGCTTATCGCTTCACGGACAGCAACAGGATAGCAAAGATCTTTGTGCCGACCAAGGAGATGGTGGACGAATTGAGCCAGGGAAAACTGGCCATCGTCAGAGAAAAAAACACCTATGCCGTAGTACCCTCAGCCATTGCCGAGAAGATCCTGGAATGGCAGCCGGAACTCATTGTCCTCGCCAATGCTGCGCCACAAGAGTCGCAGGATGATCCCGACGATCCCTATGCGGCCTATAAGATTCCGGATGACTTGATCTGGTAAGAAATTACAAAAAGACAATGCAATCTAATCCGGTGATAAATTCGACTACTTTTTTTCACCACATTACTCTATTATTCAAGGTGCAAATTATCATAGCATTTCTACAGGAGGAGTTATGAATTGTACACGTTATGGTATAGTGTTTCATCTGACCTGGGTGTTACTGTTGCTATTCCACTCCATCGGCTCTGCCGCCCAGCCGCTGATAACCACCAGGGTCAGCGTCAACTCCAGCAGCATTGAAGGAAATAACTTTAGCAATCATCCTTCGATCTCGGCAGACGGGCAGTATGTGGCCTTTACTTCCCTTGCCTCCAATCTGGTCGCCGGCGACACCAATGGTGCAACGAGTGATATTTTTGTCCGCAACCGCCTGACCGGGGAAACCACCATAGCCAGCATCGACTCCAGCGGGACTCAAGGAGACAGTGGAAGCTATAATCCTTCAATCTCAGCCGATGGACAATATGTCGCTTTTGATTCTGGCGCCAGCAACCTGGTTGCCAGCGACACCAATGGTGCGATGAGTGATATTTTTGTCCACGACCGTCTGGCCGGGGCAACCACCTTAGTCAGCGTCGACTCCAGCGGTACTCAGGGGAATGGCGGAAGCTACCATTCTTCAATCTCCTCAGATGGACGATATATAGCGTTTGAGTCTCATGCCGGTAATCTGGTTGCCGGCGACATCAATAGTTCCAACGACGTTTTTATCCATGACCGCCAGACAGGAAAGACCATCATGGCCAGCGTCGATTCCAGCGGTTCTCATGGGGACTGGGCAAGCTTCGACCCTTCGATCTCGGCAGACGGACAATATGTAGCCTTCACCTCTAATGCCACCAATCTGGTTGCCAACGATACTAATGATACAGAAGACATTTTCGTCCGTGGTCCGGGCGAGTTTCCCTGGGCATTGTTTCTACCAAGCATCATCGGCACGAAGCGTTAAGCGACGGTTCTCTTGAATGACACTTTTTCCAGGACATCCCCCCGTGGAATTAGTATACATACTTGTCTTTTCCAAAAGTGGCTCTTAAGTAAACTCAGCTGAAATGACATTGGTCTCCCGCTTGGGTGGGAATGACGCTCAAAAGTAGGCTTATCATTCCCTATAGCTGGAGCCCATGTTTCTCGACTTTTGGTGATTGAGTTAGCTGAGTTCCCTATAGAGGCACATTTCCAAATTATTTCAGTATTCAAAATGCGAATTATCAAAAATAAGAGGAGGTGAAGCAATGTCTTCATTTTATCGAATATCTTTACTGACTATTTTATTTCTTAGTGTCAACATGCCCGCCTTTGCTGACAACTCTGACCAGACAAACATCATTCCTATCATCAGCTTATTACTACTTAATCATTCTGAAGCACCAGTTTTTGCAGGTGGCGATGGTACGTCTGAAAATCCATACCAGGTGGCAACGGCAGAGCAGCTGGATAAGGTTAGAGATCACCTCGATAAACACTTCATTCAGACTGCTGATATTGATCTGGGGGCATCTCCATGGAACGATGGTGAAGGCTGGGTTCCTATCGGTAATTTTAGTGACAGATTCACAGGAAGCTTTGATGGTGACGGACATTCAATTAACAATCTGAAGATTACAAGAGATGAGGGTAACCAAGCTCTATTCGCTTATATGTCAGCCGGGTCAATAATAAAAAAATTGAGGTTAATCGATATAGATGTAGAGGGAAATTATATGGTTGGAGCTTTAGTGGCTTTCCAAGCAGGCGGAGATATAATTAATTGTCATTCTACCGGTACTGTTAAAGCCTATAACAACATAGGAGGACTCGTCGGGCAAAGTGAAGGAAATATCACAGGATGTTATACTCGTGGAAGTGTAGTTGGTTTAGCTAATGGCAATTCTCATTATTATTTCGGTGGGCTCGTCGGCAGATTGAATGGGGCGAATATTACAAATTGTTATTCAACTGCTGCAATAACTGGAGATAACTGGGTTGGGGGATTGATCGGTTATATATTTACTGGCACGGTGGCTACAAGTTATGCAACAGGAGCTGTTTCCGGCACGAATCAACTTGGCGGATTGATTGGAAAGGCTGAAACTTCTTCTACTATTAGCAATAGCTATTGGGACATCAATACATCGGGTCAAGCTTCATCTGCTGGGGGAACAGGGAAAACGACGACAGAGATGCAACAACAGGCAACATATGTTGACTGGGATTATTCAACAGTGTGGGGAATAAATCCTGATGAGAACAGCGCCTATCCATTCCTGAGATGGCAAGGTTACACCCATGTTCCTCTCTTTAACGGTGGTGATGGTACCCTCGCCAATCCGTACCAGGTGGCAACGGCTGGACAATTAAATAATGTACGTAAATATCTTGATAAACACTTTATTCAAACAGAGGAAATAAATTTATCCGCTTATGCAGACTGGGAACCTATTGGAGACGACAGTGACAGATTCTCCGGAAGCTATAATGGTAACAACAAAGCAATTACCAACCTCACTATTACCTTAACAGGAGTTGCCTACCCTATTGGTCTTTTTGGAGTTTCTGAAGGCCAAATAGAAAATGCTATCCTTACAAATACAACAATTAATGGACACACGGCAGTGGGCAGTCTTGCAGGTCAAAACCAAATAGGTGCTACTATTGCAAACTGCTCAGCAAGTGGAACGATAACCGGAGTTACTTACGTGGGTGGTCTAGTAGGTGATAATTTCGGGACCATCACTGATAGCCATGCAGCCATTTCAATTACTGGCTATAATCGTCTTGGCGGATTAGTTGGGTTCAATGAAACAGGCGGTGTAATAAGCAAAAGTTCGTCGGGAGGTGCCGTGACTGGCATCGATGTGTATCAGGAAATGATGGGCGGCTTAATAGGCTACAACAACGGACTGGTTGAAAAGAGTTTTACAACCGCAGATGTCACAGCCACCTACTTAACCACCGGCGGACTGGTTGGTTACAATTTTCTTGGTATAATCAATAATTGTTATGCAACAGGCCGCGTCGCAGGGGCTCATCGCGTTGGAGGATTAGTCGGCGATAACAGAAACCAAGTAAACAACAGCTATTCGACTGGAGCTGTTTCAGGGTTAACAGATCTTGGCGGACTGGTTGGACTCTCTGCTGAGGGAATAGGTACTGATGGAATAGAAAGCGGAGACTACTACGACAGCCAAACCTCCGGCATGACCGACACCGGGCAAGGCACGCCTAAAACAACTGCTGAAATGAAATTGCAATCAACGTATATAGATTGGGATTTTTCTACAGTTTGGGAAATCAACACAACAGATAATGACGGCTATCCATTCTTGAGATAACAAGGATGACAATCTCGTAAAAACTCAAAAAAGTCTGTCATCATGTCGAGTGACAGCGAGAAATATTATCCATCAACCAATGAATACTATTAAAATTTCTCCCGCTGGTCCAAATGAACATTATGGAAATTTGTACTTTTTACGAGACCATCAAAACTGTTAGTTCATAGCAACTCATAACCTCAAGAAAGAGATCGACAAAACTGGATAAAATTGTTCAACTATCGAAGTGTAGAGATTGTCACTATTAAAGAAAAAACTGCAAAACACACAAAAAGGAGAAAAAAATGAGTGGACACGACGAGCACCATGAAGTTGCGCATGAAGAGGATCATTCAATTACTGTCAAGGTAGGTGTCTTTTTTGTTTTTGTCATCATATCACTCTTCGTTATTGCCATGATCGGTTCATGAGAATAAGGAAAGATGGTTTGACCGTGCTGGAAAAAACCGGCGGGATACTTGCCCCGACGGTTTTTTTTATTTGCAGGATTTTTTCATGAGCAAAAAAAAGGTTTATGCCGTAGCCGTTGGGGTCAAGCCTGGGATCTATGAGAACTGGCCGGAGGCAGAGAAACAGGTGAAAGGCTATGCCGGGGCCAAGTTTAAGGGCTTTACCGATCGGGATGAAGCCGAGGCCTGGCTGCAGAATCCCCACTACAATCATGCTCCGGCAAAAAAAAACGACAGTTCAAAATCGGCACCAACAGTCGTACCTCCACCCCGCGACGGGGAAATCAATATCTATACCGACGGGGGCTGCAGCAACAACCCCGGCCCCGGAGGCTACGGGGCCATTCTCGTCTCTGACGGCCAGGAGCAGGAGATCTCCGGCGGCTTCAGGATGACCACCAATAACCGGATGGAACTGATGGCCTGCATTGTCGCCCTGCGCGCCGTGGAACAGAGGGATCGGCCGATCACCGTCTGCTCCGACTCCAGTTATGTGGTCAACGGGATCAACAAGGGCTGGGCCAGAGGCTGGCGCAAGCGGGGCTGGATTAAATCGGATAAACAACCGGCCGTCAACCCCGATCTCTGGGCTGAACTGCTGGAACTGGTGGAAGAGCTGGATGTCACTTTTTACTGGGTCAAAGGCCATGCCGGTCACCCCCTCAATGAACGCTGCGACCAACTGGCGGTGGCAGCCTTAAAAGAAAAAAACCTGCCGTCCGATAAGGGATACCTTGGACAATGAAAGATAGTGCAGCAGCTTCCGGCAAACATGTCTTTCACGGACTGACCCCGGATACGATCATCACTCTGGCAGAAAAAGCCCTGGGGGCACACTGTACCAACCTCTGCCGCCCCTTGAACAGCTACATCAACCGGGTCTATGAACTTGAGTATGAGGACAGGACCGGTCTGGTGATCAAGTTTTATCGCCCGGGCCGCTGGTCTAAAAAGGGCTTGCTTGATGAGCATGCCTTTCTCCTCGAACTTGCCGCTCGGGAGATCCCGGTTATCGCCCCCCTGAAGATGGCGGACGGCGGAACATTGGGCCAATACGGCAAGATCATGTTTGCCTGCTTTCCCAAATGCGGCGGCCGCAGTTTTGATGAATACTCAGAAGATCAATGGCTGGAACTTGGCCGCCTTATCGGTCGTGTCCATGCAGTCGGGGCCGTACGTCTTCCCGATGACCGCATTACCATGGCACCCGACCACTCCACCCGGACCCAGGTTGATTCCCTGCTCAGCTCCGAGCTGATCCCGGCTGACATGCGCCGGGAATTCACAGAGCTGACCGATACCCTGATCACGGAAATCACCCCCCTTTTCACCCACACCCGGATGATCCGCATCCATGGCGACTGCCATTTCTCCAACCTTATCTATCTTCCCGGCAGGTCCTTTTACATCATCGACTTCGATGACATGGTAATCGGGCCGCCGGTCCAGGATTTCTGGATGCTGCTTCCCGGCGTGAAGGAGGATTCCCGGCAGGAGATCAATCTCTTTTTGGAGGGTTATGAGACCTTCATGGACTTTGACCAGCGCAGCCTGGCCCTGATCGAACCCCTGCGGGCCATGCGCTACATCCATTACATTGCCTGGTGCGCTCACCAGGTCAAAGAGGACGGAGTGTCCCGGGTAGTCCCCAATTTCGGCAGCCGCGAATACTGGCAGCAGGAGATGGGGGATCTTGCTGATCAGTTGGCCCGCATCCGCAACGCTTTCTGAGAAAGGATGGGAAAGAGGTTTGACATCTTGGAAACCTGACTCATGCGCACGCACAGCACATTTCTTGCATGAATATTTCGTTTCTGTTAGGGTGCAGCGATTTTTGAGTTTATGTGCATTACCTTTCTCCTCAGACAAAAAAGGAACAAGAAAAATGAAAAGCAGAAAATTGTTATGTGGTGCAGCCTGCGTGCTCGGTGCAGCATTGCTTGGAAGTGGAGCCGCCATGGCCGGTGGCGGACAGAATTATCCCAATGGCGCTGAGGCCTTCATGGCTGGTGCTGTGCCCCCTCCAGGAAGTTATTTTCTGGATTATGCCTACTACTACAGCGCCGACACCATGAATGACATCAACGGTGACGAAATTGCCGCCTTTGATGATGTCAGCGTGTTCGCCAATGTGTTTCGGTTTTTGTGGGTAAGTGAAAAAACGCTGCTTGGCGCCAATTACGGCCAGCACATCTTCCTGCCGGTGCTCAATACCGAGCTTTCCTTCAAAGCGCCGGTCGGGCCGCAGAACAGTATGGACTATGACGACACCAATGTGCCCTATATCATCTACAGCCCCATGGTGCTGGCCTGGCATTTCCCGGACAGCAATCTGCATGTGGCCGCCTCCGTTGCCGATCTGTACATTCCCACGGGTCAGGATGATGGCAACATGGCCTCGGTGGGCCGTAATTTCTGGACCTTTGAGCCGGTCCTGGCCCTGACCTGGACTGCTGGTGCCTGGGAGGTCTCTGGAAAATTCATGTACGATTTCAATACCACGCAGGATGACTATGCCACGGTCTACGGAGTGCAGGTGGATCGGGAGCCCGGCGATGAGTTCCATGTGGACTATTCCATCTCCTATGCCGTCATACCCGCACTGCGACTTGGCGTCAGCGGCTACTACTACCAGCAGGTCAGCGACGATTCCTATAATATCAACAACGCTATTCCGGCGCCGGTCCAAGATCTGCTGCGGGCAGACGAAGGGTATCACAGCCGGGTCGTCGCCCTTGGTCCCGGCATCTGGTATAATCACCAGAACATGTTCTTTGAACTGCGCACGCAGTTTGAGACATCTGCAGAAAATAAGACCGAAGGACAGAATGTATGGGTCAAATTCACCTACGCATTTTAATCTGTTGCTGATAAAAATAAGGGGGGGCTTCGCAAGATCATTCGTAAAAACAGCTTAACAAATGAAAAAGCATGGATATCTTGAAAGCCTGCCCCCTACATGACCCTACACATATACTATACATGGTCCATTAACATCATAGTAGCCCCTGAACAATCTCCATTCATTCAACCTGCAACGTCCGGGGGTGATTATTGTAGCGATCTATTTTGCCGGATTTCATAGGCAAACCATTTTTGTAACTGTATTTTTTGCTCTTCCTGCAGATCCAGAAATTGAGCGTCGAACAGCTCATTCTCAATCCGTACGATCCTGGCAGTAACCGGCAAAGATAAAGGAAGGTCATCTCCATGATTAATCGCTATGACCATGGAGATCTTGTCGTCAATGGCAAGTGATTTCGTCGCCCCCTGCACCGCACATCCGCCGATAGAGATATCAACAAGCACTCCTGTTTCTTCCTCCTGATCGACTGAGTATCGGACTTGATGCCCATGGATATAGAACCGGAGCCCATTACTATGGGTGTTTTTTGCCAGAAGTTCTTCGGCTTCCTCAAGGGTGTTGGCATATATTGCCTTGTAACTCTGGAACCTATTGAGAAATCTGAGCAGTTGTTTGAATATCAGGCTCGTTTTCCCTACCACTCGAATAATATTACCCGGCTGATGGATTGTGAGATACTCCATAATTTGCAGCATCGTCGGAATCGCACTCAGGTGGGCCAGAGTACAGTGCGAATAATCAGTAATTATATCAAAGCCGGGTTTGAGATCTGCCACACAGAATCGAATATCGGTATATATCTTTTGCGCTTCCTTCTGGCTGGCTGTAGAGAATATCGTGATATTGAGCCTGTTCCTTTTCAGATCAGCAGTTACTTTTGATTTCTGATTGACTGCCATTCTTTAACCTTGAATACGAATTTTACTTTAGTGACAATTCACTCCATATTCTCCATATCCATGCAACTTATAATTGAACTTCAGGTGATTACAAGAATATTATTCCAGGGACAGGAAAATAATCAGAAAGGGAAACTGGCCAGTTATGGTTCCCTCAGCATGGCATACATCGACCTTTACGCTGCTTCCATCATGCTATTTTGGGGAAACAGCGGGCAAGATGTTTTTCTGAGGAACGGTGGCGAATGCTTCTAGCTCCTGCTTCAGAAAGGGGCTGACATTGCCAAGCGTATAAACCGAGATTTTGCAAGTACCAGTTCATCCACACACTGCTTGCAAGAGCGCGTCCAAAAAGAGCCGGCGTTAGCCCGTCAACTTATGTCATTGAAAGCTGAAGAAACGAATTGACATCTTGAAAGCCTAACCCAACTCTGATACCTCCAGATACTCTGATTGCTATTCCAGACTCAAGATATAAAACCATTTCAGCGGCACGTAGCGGGATGATTGACAGCCGGTTGCCCTTGCGGAGCAGCACCATCTCTGCCAGGGCGGCATGTTCTTTCAGCTTGCCAAGAGAAAGAATCCGTTTGGTGTGCCGTACATACCGGACATCGACCATCATCCAGCGGGGATTTTCATTTTTCTGCTTTTTTTACTTGGTCGGAAGTGGGGCTCTCACGACGCTTTCAGGGAAACCAGCCTGCCCGGTGAACAAGACAGGCCAGTTATTGAGGAAGGAACAAAGTTTTGTCTCATTCACCTTTCGGGGCAGCCTGATCGAGCTTGCTCTCAGCCGCAGCCTCCACATTGTGACGCCATAAAGACAGCACCACAAAATAGAGCAAGTTGGTACGAGGACGCAGGGTGGTGAAAGTGCTATCAGCGCCATAGATTATCCCTGAGCCGCTTTGCCCCACCACCCGATAATGGTACGTAGTGTTGGACTGCAGACCTGTCAGGGGAAGGCTTACAGGTACAGGGGTGATCGAGGAACCAGGGACCGGGCTTTGGGCGGCGCTCTGTTGTTGTCCATATGCTGTAGACAGTCCGTACTCAAACGTGACCGTGGTTTCAGAGCTGTTGGCATCGACCAGACCATTCAGGATGGCGCCATTATGGACGATATCCGTGGCCGGCAAAGTGGTCACCAACGGTGGATGGGCAACGGTAAGAAAGGTCATGTCCTGACCAGAGGTCGTCCCTGAACTGTTTTGAGCCACTACCCGGTAATGATAAGTTGTATCGGGCTGCAAATCTGTCAGGGCAACACTGACAGGCGAGGGCGATGAACCCGTTACCGGACTCTGGTTGGCGCTCTCCTGTCGTCCATATGCAGTGGAGAGCCCGTATTCAAAAGTCACCGTGGTATCAGTATTGTTAGCATCGACCAGGCCATTCAGGGTGGCGCCATAACGTCCGATATCCGTGGCCGTGATGGTAGTCGCCACCGGAGCCTGGGCGCCTGTAAAAAAGCTCATGTCGCTGCCATAGGTGGTTCCTGAACTGTTCTGGGCCACCACCCGGTAATGATAGGTGGTATTGTTGGTCAGTCCGCTAATACTGCTGGAAACCGGGGTGGTACTGGTGCCGCTCACCGGGCTCTGGTCGGCTGTGGCTGTGCTGCCGTAGCCGGTGGTGGTCCCGTACTGAAAGGTGACCGTGGTGCTGTCGTTTGCACCGTTGACCAGACCGTGGAGAGTGGCACCTGTCCCTGACACGCTGCTGGCGGCATTGGTGGAGGCGACAGGGGCGGTGCCGGAGGTGGTGAAGGTCATATCCGCGCCAGTAACGCTGTTACCTGTGTTTTCCGTCTTTACCCGGTAGTGATAGGTGGTATTTGCCGTGAGGTCAGAGAGGGTGCCGCTGACCGCAGTATCACTGCTGCCGCTCACAGGACTCTGGTCGGCCGTCACCTGTCGGTCGTAGGCAATGCTTTCTCCGTATTCAAAGGTGACCGTGGCACTGCTGTTGCCGGCATTGACCGTGCCGTTGACAATGGCGGAACCAGTTCCCACACCGGTGGCCGCATTCGTCACAGCCGTGGGTGGCGTGTCGGCGGCGAGGGTGGTAAAGCTCATCGGTTCACCATACCCATACAAGAGCTGGCTGTTGGAGGCGTACAGGCGGTAGTAGTAGGTGGTCCCAGGGGTGAGGCCGCTGATGGTGGAACTGACAGGGATGTCGGCGGTGCCGCTGATGGTGGAAGGCAGGGCTCCGCGGTTGAAAGAATAACTCGCCGTTAAAGGGGCCGGAGTATACTGAAAATAGACTATAGTACTGATGTCCCCATTGGCATTGGCGATGCCGTTCAGGGTTGCACCGGTTGCCCCGACAGAGGTTGCCCCTCCGGTGGTGACCATGGGGGGGGTGCTGCCGGCGGGGGCTGTATTAAAATAATTCATGGCGCCATAGGTCGTGCCCTGGGTGTTGGTTCCCACTGCACGATAGAAATATAGGGTAGCAGGGGAGAGCCCGCTTAACACGCCAGTGACCAGGGTGGTATTTGATCCGGATACAGAACTTGGAACCGCAGCG
Organism: Pseudomonadota bacterium; assembly: GCA_043826415.1. Lineage (GTDB taxonomy): Bacteria > Desulfobacterota > Desulfobulbia > Desulfobulbales > Desulfocapsaceae > UBA2270. The sequence continues at coordinate 15,939 of JBDRQE010000028.1, read as the reverse complement.
ATACTACTGCCATAGGCGGGGGTGGTTCCGTATTCAAAGGATACCGTGGCGTCATCATTCTGGGCGTTGACCGTGCCGGAGAGGACCGCACTGTCCTGCATGATAGTGGCTGCGGCACTGGTGACAACAACAGGGGGAACGGGAAGTGCCGGAGTAAAGGGGATATCGCTGCCATGGGTGGTTCCTGCCGAATTCTGGCCGACCACCCGGTAATGGTAGGTAACACCGGCGGTCAGGCCGGTAATGGTTTTGGATACAGGAGTGGTGGTGGAGCCGGTCACCGGACTCTGGTCAGCTGTGACCGTGGTGCCATAGCTGGTGTCGGTCCCGTATTCAAAGGTGACACTGGTCGTATTATCGTGGCCATTGACGGCGCCGTTGAGCGTGGCGCCGCTGGTGGAGACGGCAGAGGCGTTGGCGGTGGTAACCGTTGGCGGAGTCAGGGTACTGAAGGTGGTGTCATCGCCATAACTGATACCACCGTTACTCCAGGCAACAACCCGGTAATGGTAGGTGGTGCCGGGGGCCAGACTGTCAAGCGATGCAAGCACTGGGCTGGCAGTGGCTCCCGTGACTGTTGAAGGGGTTGCTGAAACGCTTCTGCCGTAACTGCTGTCGACACCGATCTCAAAGATAACGGTCGTGGTTTCGTTGTTGCCGTTGACTGTGCCATTGACTGTTGCCGTGCCTGCCCCTATGTTGCCGGCGGCTTCGGTGGTTGCTGCCGGCGGGACAGACCCGGCAGTGAAGGTCCGATCCTGGCCATAGACCGTGCCGCTGCTGCTGGCAGCCACCACGCGGTAATGGTAGGTCTGGCCGGTGCCAAGACCGGAAAGGGCGTGGCTCACCGCAGTTGGCACGGTGCCGGTCACCGGGCTCTGGTCGGCCGTAACCGTCGTGCCATAACCGCTATCCGTACCGTACTGAAAGGTCACCACTGTCGCTGTACCATTGGCATTGACGGTGGCGTTCAATGCAGCCCCGGTGGCAGTAACGGCCGTGGGCGGGTCGGTTGCGGCGTCAGGGGGGAGTGACAGTGTGGTGAAGGTTTCGTCGTCGCCGTTGGCGCTGCCGATACTGCTGCTGCCGGCAAGCCGGTAATGATAGGTGGTGTTGGGCAGCAGGTTGCTGAGCGTGACACTGACCGGAGTTGCCGTCGTGCCGCTGACCGGATTGGGCGATGCCGGAGCGACATTTCCATAACCGGTGTCGGTTCCGTATTCAAAAATTCCGATTGTCTCTGCCCCATTGGCACTGATCGTGCCATTGCAGGTGGCGCCGCTGCTGCCGATGGCCGTGGCGGCAGTGGTGATGACTGTGGGCGTGTCTCCCCCTGTTCCCAGGGCAAAGCTCATGTCCGACCCGTAGCTGACACCATTGATGTTGGCAGCCACAATGCGGTAGTGATAGGTGGTGTCACCGGTCAGTCCGGTAAGTGTTGCCGTGATCGGTACCAGTGCGGAGGAGGTCACCGGATTCTGGTCGGCGCTGACTGTGTTGCCGTAGCTCCTGTCCTCTCCCCATTGAAACATGACCACGGTGGTAATACCATAGGTGTTTGTCCTGCCATTGAGGGTGGCGGAATCCGGTCCCAGTACCGTGGCTGCATCTGTTACGACAGTCGGAGTCGCCCCGGTGGACCCAAGGGTGGTGACGGTCATGTCCTCGCCATAGCTCGTGCCGTCGCCATTGGCAGCGGCCACGCGGTAGTGGTAGGTGGTACTCCTGTCCAGAAAGAGCAGGAGACCTGTCACCGGGGCAGGAACACTGCCGGACACAGTGTCAGGCAAGGCTGCAATGCTCTGGCCATACTCCTCTGTGAGCCCATATTCAAACCAGACCGAGGTTGAAAGCCCGCCACCATTGACGGTACCGTTCACCACGGCTCCGGCACCACCGGTATCTCCTGCCGCTCCCGTGCTCACGACAGGAGCCAGGGCCATGACATCCTGTGGCCAAAGGGCCAGCAGCAATGTGAACATACATGCAGCAAGAAAGGCCAAGATGCCGGAAGATTTCACAAGGTGCATACTGATTCCACCATGAATTTTTGAACAGATCATCAGAGCCCCGTTCCTTTGCTGAAAAGGTGAATGAACATCAGCCAGGGGAACGAATGGGCCGTAACTCCAGCTGTCGTGTATCCGGTTGAGCCGCCCCGACCGTCATCGGCGATGATGTGGCAGGCGATGGTCTTGCCGTTGACCGCCGCTGTCACGACAAAGGTAGCTGCCGTGGCCCCGTCAATATCGATCCCGTCGGCCGTCCACTGATAACTGAGGGTCACGGAATCACCATCTGCATCGCTGGCGCCAGCATCCGTAAGGCCCAGGGTGGCTCCTCCATGCGGGGTCCCGGTAATAGTCGGTGTTCCGTCAAAGGTCGGTGGACGGTTGACGGAGGTTACGGTGATGATGAAAATGCGACTGGCGTCGGTGGTGCCGTCATTGACCGTAATGGTCGCTGAATGGTCTCCCATGTCGCCCACTGCCGGTGTCCAGGTAAAGACCCCGGTCTGCGGGTCAATAGCGGCTGCAACCGGCAGGCCGGAGAGGGAAAATGTCAGGGTGTTTGCCGGGATATCACTGTCACTGGCACTGGCCGTAAAGGTCAGCAGTGATTCCGCTGGAACGCTTTTATTTGTGATAAGGGCGATAGCAGGTGGCGCAGTCACCTCATGCACCGTGACGGTGATGTTCTCCGAGTCCGTAAGACTGGGGAGACCATTGTCACGTACCTGGACTGTAAAGGTGTAGTCTCCCGGCCCCTGCGACTCGGTGGGCGTCCAGGTGAAGATACCGCTCTGGGCGCCGATGGAGGCCCCGGCAGGGGCTCCACTCAGCGAGAAGCTGACGGTGTCGCCGGGATCATTGTCGATCGCAGTGGCGGTAAAGGTCAGCTGGGTCAGTTCATTAACAATCCTGTCGCCGATCGGGTCAAGAACCGGGGGAGTATTGGCCTTGAGCACGTTGACGATAACATCCTGCGGATCTGAAGTATCAGTGCCATCGGAAACGGTGACAGACAGGGTATAGGCTGTTCTGGTCTGATAGTCGAGGTTCGTATTGTCGGCAACGGTGATCTCGCCGGTTGAACTGTTAAGGGCAAAGATATTGTCATCATTACCACTCAGGATGATCCAGTTGCTGAAAACGGTCCCAGCATCTTCATCCGTGGCGACGATGGTGCCAGGAGAGTAGCCGTTGGCGCTGTCTTCGGGTACAGAAAAGCTCTGACCGGCTGTGACCACCGGATAAACGTTGCCGCCGCAGGGAACGACTGTGCCGGAAGCAGAGGAGAAGATACCACCCGGTTCCACCGTCACCGTGCCCTTGTCCAGCAGGGTTCCATTCTGGAGGTCAAGGATGCCGCCACTCTTGACGACAATTTCCCGGCAGTTGACATCCAGGGTTGCCGAACCCAGGGCCATGATGGCGCCGGCCTTGATGGTCAGGACCTCGGCCCGGGCCTCACGGTGGAAGGGCGTGCCAAGGGCTGAGCAGAAGAGGAGCGTGACGAACAGAAGAATGTGTTTTTTCATTTTCCCCTCACGTGGAGCTTGATGTTGTCCATGGGCGCATCTCTTTTTCAGCGAAGGGTTACACGTTCTTCACTCCTGCGGTCTGCTTCCATTTTTTCCTGGAGTCCGGTAATGGTCGCTTGCAGCTGCTCGATGGATTGCTGCTGTTCCTGAACCACCCGGGTCAGCACGGCAACTATATCCATGGGGCGGACACTTTTTCTGCCTTCAGTGGCCACGATATCCGGGACATCTTCAGCAATAAAACCTACCGAATTGACATCCGGACTCGAACGATACTGGAAATGAACCGGTTCCAGCTTGACCAGCGCGGCCATTGCCTCTTCTCCCGTAACTGCGTGGATGTTTTGTTTGATGCTCCTGCTGCTTCCGAGTTCCAGGTTCCCGCGGAGATAGGCATCACCGCTGGCGGCGACGGTGAAGATATCAGCGGTGGTAGTGGCGACCCGCACAAGGGTTGCCTGCCCGGTGTCGGATTCGAGAATGTGCAGGCTGGCCGTGGGAGACCAGGTGCCCATGCCGACATTGCCGTCGCTTTTCAGGTTAAGAGTGTTTGAGGGAGTACCCGGCTGAATGCGAAAGGGAAGCTTGCCGCTGTTGGTGACGTCGCGGATGAAGAAATTGGATTCATTACCGGCCACATCCCAGCTCTGCGGAGTCCATCCACCTGAACTGTCCTGCTCAAGACGCATGGACGGGGTGTCGCTGTCCTTTACATGGATCTCCATAACCGGTGTGGAGGTGCCCAGGCCGATTCTGCCGTAACTGTCGACATAGAGGCTGTGGTTTGGAGCATTGGCCCTGATGGTGAAGGGGATTTGACCATTGGTGATATCTTCGAGACTGAATTTGTTTTCACCACCGTTAATAGAGTCGTTTGCCGTCAGCTGCCAGTCAACATAGGGAAAACCAGCACTGGCGCTGGTGTCATCGAATTTGATCCGCAGGTTGTTTTCCTTGAGACGAAGGGTGTCAAAACCGAAAGACTCACCATTGGCGCAGTCCATGCCCACACAGGCACTGGATTGAACGACCAGGTCATCCGCAATGACCTGATCGGCGGCGGCTGGAGCGACGAGAAAGTCCATGACCAGCTGCAGGGCATACCCGCCGGTGGAGAGAATCGTATCCAGCATCCCTGTTTCCTCCCCTGTGGCCGGCACGATCACGCCGTCCTTGACCAGAAAACTGCCGGATTCTATCATGGCCCGTATTTTAGGACCAAGCCCCCGACTGTTGTTTTCCTCACTTTTTCCTTTTTTGGGTTCCCTGCCGAGGGTCACTTCGTAGGAATAGCGCCCGTCAGCGGCACCGGCGGGGAGACTCCAGGCAAGACTGCTTCCCTCATGGTTCACGTCGCAGACAACCTGCCCTGCAGGGTCGACAACCCGAAGCTGGATAAAGGTGATAGAGGGCTTACCAGTTACGGAAAGGGTCGTACCGGTGATGTGCATGTCAGCATTCTCTCCGGCAAAGGCCGGAAGTGAAAAAAGCAAAATCGCCGTCAGCACCGTGCTGATAAAAAAAGAGAAACTGCGCCATGGCTGGAGACATCCTGTGTGTTTGATCATGATAACCACCCCTGTGGAAAGCAGATATTGTTGTTTGTGCCTCAAAAGAGGCACAACGCGTTTTGGTAATGATAGTATTACTGGAGCTTTGGTCAAAGCCTCTACGGAACTGTGACAACAATGAAACGGCTGAGACTGTCTTCAGAAAAAATGCATTCAAAGTGCTGCAACCAAATGGACACGATTTCACATCAATAAATAGCATAGTGATACGGAGGCGGCAATGAAATTTCTGGACGATAGTCAATATGTTTACAATAAAACCACCTTGAAAAGACTCGCTCGTGACCCAAAAAGCCTTGTTCACCCCCCCTGCGGATAATCCGTCAGCCAGTAAAACTGGTAGGGCGGAATCACCAGTTCTTCCTGAAACATGGCGGGGATCTCGCCGGTATAGAGATCCCGTACCGCGCCATAACGAAAGTACACCTTGCGGCTGATCTCTTCGAGATTCAGGTGTTGAGGGGCACTGTCAAAATTGGCCACCACCAGTACCTGTCTGGTCGGCTGCAGGAATTCAAAGCGGGAAAAGACAAAGAGGTGCGGATTACCCACATCGAGCAGTTCGCGGTTATTGAAATCGGCAAAGGCCGCCACCTCTTTGCGCACGGCAATCATCTTTTTGATGGCGCTAAACAGACGGTACTCCACGGTTCCAGGGATGTTACGCAATTCCGCCTTTTCCCAGTCCATATGCGGGCGGTGGGCCCAGCGGCTGTCGTTGGCCTTGGCCGGGTCGTCGAGATAGGTGCGGTCATTAAGGGTGCCGATGGCATCCCCGTAGTAGAGCAGCGGGATCCCGCCAAAGGCCATGATCATCCCGTGCAGCAGGAGGATGGTCTTGATGGCGACATCAATGCGCTCGGGATCCCCGGCCTCCAGGGCGCTTTCCAGTCCCGCCAGGGAGGCCAGCGAACCTGAGATCCGTGTATCCCCGGTCTTGTCATTATAACCAAACGGCAGGCCGCGGGCCGGAGAGGCATCATAATTCCCGGTGAAATAATCAACGAGAAACTGGCGGTGCGCCTGGGGATCATAGTCCACCGCCCGGATATCGTTGTCGTCAAAGCCCAGACCGATATCGTCATGGCAGCGCAGGTAATTGAGCCAGGTGGCGCGATCGAGCTTGGCGGGCAGGCTCTTGACTCCCTGGGTCAGCAGGCGGGCATTTTTGGTGGCTACGGCATCCCAGAGCAGGGCCATGAAGGTGGCGTTGTAGGCGATCTCGCATTCCTTGGCATTGACGGCGTCTTCGCCGAAATACTTGATAATCTCCACCGGGGCGACGATGGCCTCGGCAATGAACAGGACACCGGGGGCGGTCACCTGACAGCAGTCCTTCATCAACTGCAGCAGCAGATGGGCCTCGCGTTCATTCTGACAGATACTGCCGATCTTTTTCCACAGGAAGGCCACCGCATCAAGGCGCAGGATATCGGCCCCCTGATTGGCCCAGTAGAGGATGATATCGACCATCTCAGTGAACACCGCGGGATTGCTGTAGTTCAGGTCCCACTGATAACTGTTGAAGACCGTCATCACCCATTTACCCATGGTCTCATCCCAGGTGAAGTTGCCGGGGGCGGTTTCGGGGAAGATCTCGGGCATGCTGACCTCAAACATATCCGGCACTTCACGGTTGCCAAAGATGTAGTAATAGTCCTGATAGCGAGAGTCCCCCTGGCGTGCCAGCTGCGCCCAGTCATGCTCGTCGGAGGTGTGATTGACCACGACATCAAGGGTCAGCAGGATGCCCCGCTTGCGCAGTTCGCCTGTCAGTTCCTCTAGATCTTCCATCTGACCGAAGCGGCTGTCGATCCGACGGAAATCGCTGATCGCATAGCCGCCGTCGCTGGCGCCTTGCGGACATTGCATCATCGGCATGAGATGCACCATGTTGACGCCGAGTTCGGGAAAATAGTTGACCCGCCGGATCAGGTCAGGCAGATCACGGGCAAAACCATCGGCATAAAGGGCCATCCCCACCCACTCCTGACTGAGAAACCAGTTGTGATCCTTTTCCCGCTCCAGATCGGACTGACGCAGATATTCAGGCCGCTGCATATACTGCCGGGCCATGGTCTCCACCAGATGCTGAATCTGCGGCCGGAAGTCGTCACGCTTGCCGTAGAGGAGAGTGAACAGCGAATAAATAGGGTAAAAGTTGGCCCCCAGGCGGGTATAGAAGTAACGCAGTCCATCCCCCTGGATTTCGGGGTCGAGTTCGCTGAGGATGTCATTTAACAGGGAATGGGAAACTTGTTCGTACATGGGTTATATCCTTTAGCCAATCTGCCACTCTTCTATGAATGGCTGGTAAAAATTACGATCCCGGCTGGTCGCGCCCCGCAGGCCGACCACGGCAGCGGCAAACTGCTGGGCCCGCTGCAGGGTCTGTTCCATGGGCCAGCCCTTGAGCAGGCCCAGAATCAGGACACTGCTGAACGAATCACCGGCGCCGACGGTATCAACGACCTGTACCGCCTGTTGCGGTCTGACCTGCAGACGTTCACCGTCGGCGGAAACGGCCAGGGCGCCGGCGTCCCCCAGGGTCACGATCAGCCAGGCAAGGGAGAGCTCTGAGACGAGATAACTGATACGACTTTCGGTATCGGGGAGATGCGGGACGATCCGCGCCAGCTCATCCGCATTGATCTTCAGCCAGCGTACGCTTGTCAACAGCTGGCCGATATCGTCAATATTCCACCACGGGTCGCGCAGATTGATATCGATGAAGGATGGAATACAGCTCTGTTCGTTCAACCGCTGCCAGCTGCTGCGGGATACCTCCTGCCGCAGGGCCAGGCTGCCATGATACAGCAGACCGTCCGCCGGCAGGAGAGGCAGCCCCTCTTTATGGATATAATCCCAAGCGCTGTCCGGCACAATATGATAGTGCGGTTCGCCCTGATGGAAACTGACATCGACTACTCCCGTGGGATGTCGGCTGTCGATCTGCAGACCAGTGAGATCCATACCCCACTCCTGCATGGCAGAGCGAACCTGTTCACCCAAGCGATCAGCGCCGACACTGGAGATAAACAGCGGCTCCATCCCAAATGCCTGCAGGTGCCAGGCCACATTGAAGGGCGCGCCGCCGAGAATGGCGGTACCGTCTGGAAAACGGTCAAAGAGGACCTCACCGAAGATAAGCGGCCGTCCAGCAGTTCCTGGCGCCAACGCGTCCTTCTGCATCTACATTCCCTCCAGCCGAGCCATAACGGCAGGATGGTAATGGGCCACCCCTTCCACAATACCGGCCGCATAATTGCCATTCATGGCATACAAACCTCCACCGGCCAGATAGAGAGCCGACTCCGTACCTGCCATTTTCGCCATCTCTTGCGCCTCCCTCTTCATCTCAGGACTGGCATTATGCACCAGAATAGCCGGGATCGGGCTGACCAGAACCGGCAGATCGTTGCCGCTGTCGCCGGCAAAGACCGTATTCGCCAGACCAAAACCCTGCTCGTTCATGAGAAACTCAATGGCATGACGCTTGCCGGCCCGGGCGGGCAGGACATCGAGCAGCCCGATGTCAGCCGCTTCGTCAATGCTCCAGATCAGGCTGGCGCGGATACCCTCCGCCTGCAGCCGCCTCTCCATGGTCTGGATCAGATCCCGGTGGTTGACGCCCAGATTGACATAATAACTCAGCTTGTGGGTGTTCTGCTTTGCCTCTTCCTGTAACTGCAGCTCCGGCAATCCTGCCAGCAGGGATGCCAGCTGCGCGTGACTGCGCCCGCCCCAGTCGGGGGCAATATGTTTTTCCCATGCCTGCCACCGCTGCCACATCCAGCCTTCACAGGCATAGATGGTGGAGCCGACATCGCCAAGGACAAAGGCCGGCAGGGGCAGATCATAGGCCTCGACCGCATCCCTGACCAGTTTTTGATCACGGCCGGTGACATAGGCCAACATAACTCCCGGCAGGGCCGCCAGCTTATGGAACCATTTTCTGGCCCCGGGCGATTCCGGCTCCCTCCCGTTGGGGATCAGGGTACGATCAAGATCGGTGCAGATCAGCAGGCTTTGGCTCATGTCACCCCCACCTCACAGCTCTGGAAGAAATTGTAATGTTCAATCGCCTCCAGGATCCCACCGGCATAGGGCTGGGTGGAAAAGAAGATTCGCTCGGCATTTTCCAGATCGGAGAGCTCTTCAAAATGGCGGTTGGCCACCACCACGGCCAGGGTGTTGCCGCGCATCATATCTTCATCACCGCCGGAACCGCCGGCGGCGAGGATGCACTCCAGAGGGATATCACGTTTATCGGCAAACCAGCGCAGGGCAAAGCCCTTGGAGGCACGTACCGGCACGATATCAAGGTATTGGCCGAAGGAGAGGATCGCGTTCACCGTCTGTCCCTCCTGATGGAAAAGACTGTTAATGTGCGCCATATCCGGCGCCACCTGCGGGTCGATATAATAACTGACCTTGAAGCGGTTCTGTTCACTCTTGGGCTGGAGCTTCAGGCCTGGCAGTTCACTCAGGATATCGCGGATAAGGCGCGGATGCCACAGATGATCGATATGGCGCTCCCATGCCGTGTCCGGTACGAGATTTGGGGCATAATGGATCTCGGTTCCAAGGCTGGTAATCAGCACGTCCGGCATGGGAATACGGTGTTTTTTCAGGAGCTGGATGGCGGAGTCCAGCCTGCGTCCGGTTGCTATCCCAAAAAGGACGCACCGGCGGTTGGCCTGCAGGACCTCGATAAATGCGGCCAGCGCCGGGGGGTCCCCAAAAAGATTATGATCAAGGCTGGAGAACAATGCCCGGTCATGATGCAGTTGGCGGCGGCGCCGGGTGCGTAACGGTGGAGAAGCCTCCGTCCTGGCAATCAGCGGCTGCAGCAGCGCCATATATTTTTCCGTATGCGCCTGCCATGAATAATGCCTGCGTACCCCTGCCAGACCATTGGCGGCAAATTTTTCCCACCCCTTGGATTCACTCAGAACCCGCAGCAGCTTTGTGGTAATATCCTCCCGGTCCAACGGGTCGATGAGGTAGCCGTTGGAGCAGTTACCAATGATATCAGTGGGGCCGCCGTCTTCAGTGGCGACAATTGGCAGACCGCTGGCCGCCGCCTCAATCAGGGTCAGGCCGAATGGTTCGGTCAGCGCCGGATTGACAAAGACGCCTTTGCGCAGGGCCGCAAGACGATACAGAACCGGCACCTCAGAAGAGTGATGATGTTTGGGATACGCCACTTTCCCGTAAAGGTCATACTGATCGATGGAGAGGAGGATATCGTTCAGCACCTCCTGGGCACCGGTATCCATGTCACGAATATCGTCGCGGTTACCGGCAATGATCACAAGATTCGCCAGCTCCTGCAGTTCCGGAGATTCTCCATAGGCGCTCACCAGTTGCCCTATATTTTTACGTGGATCAGGTCGCGACAGGGCCAGGATCATCGGCCTGGTCGGATCATGGAGGAACCGTGCGACCTCGGCACCGATGGCCGAGGCCTGTTCGTCACCCCGAGGAGGATGAAACTGCTGCAGATCCGTTCCCGGCGGCACAACCCGCATCCGCTCAGGCTGATAATGATCGTAGAGCGCATACTGTTCCACCACCTCCTGCCGGGTACTGGTAATGACCCGCTCAGCAACGCTCAAGGTGGTTTCCTCCGCCTCAATGCGTCGGGTGATATTGTAACGGCTCTCCAGGGAGGCCTTGCTGTGCCCGGCGGCCAGGAGCTGACGGCGCTTGCTGCGCCCGAGGGAGTGGCCGGTGTGGACCAGCGGAATGCCAAGTTGATGCGCAATGCGCGTGCCGACATAACCGGCATCGGCATAATGACTGTGAAGAATGGCCGGTATGCGCTTCTGCTGCTTGAAATAATCAAGGACGGAGTCGGCAAAGTTATCCAGGCAGTCCCACAACTGCTCCTTGGCCAGATACCTCTCCTCGCCGCAGTCAATGCGCACGATCTGCGCATGATCGCCCAGTCTTTCCGCCTGCTGGGCGTAATCGGGACTGACAGAGGGATCAACCACCCGCCGGGTCAGCAGATCGACATGGCCGACATCCGGGCGGGCCCCCAGGGCTCGGGCCAGCTCCACCACATATTTGGTCTGGCCGCCGGTATCGGCATCGCGTCCGAGTTCAAGATTATGCCCACGGATCAGGCCATGGATGCTGAGCAGGACAATATAGGGTTTGCTGGTATCATTTGTCATTTCAACTCCGGGATGCGTTATAATTCACGGACCATTGCTTGCGAAACAGACATCTGACAATCAGGTGCAATGCTGCGCAGATGCAGATTACGCTGGGGATAGGGAATCTCAATACCGTGTTCAAGAAATTTATCCCAGATCCGCAGGAGGATATCGCTTTTGACATTGTCGCAGCCGTTCATGGGATCACAGATCCAGAAACGCTGTTCGAGGTTGACGGAGTTGTCCCCGAATTCCTTGAGCAGGCATGCCGGCTCCGGGATCATCTCCTCTGTCCAGACTGCTGGTAGTGATAATGCGTCATGATGAAATGCCCCCCTCCCCGGCCTGAAGGGAAAAATGCAGATCATACCCCGACGGGTACTGAAATATGCGCAGACCGAATTCAGGGGCAATTGCCAGGAGATGATCAAAGATATCAGCCTGAATTGCTTCGTAATTCGCCCAGACCTTGTCAGCACTGAAGACATATATCTCCAGAGGCAGCCCCTGCGGGGTGGGGGCTAGATGACGCACGAGAAAGGTCAGGTCCTGATTGATTTTAGGATTATTGCGCAGATACGACTTGATATAAGCGCGAAAAATACCGATATTGGTCTGCCGCCTACCGCCGAGTTTTTCCGGCTCAGGATGATGCGTGCTGTTGTATTCTGTTATTTCTTCTTCTTTTTCTTTAAGATACTTCTCCAGAAGGGTATATTTTTTGAACTCCTCCAGCATGGTGTCTGTACAAAAATGAATGGAATTTGTATCAATATACAGGGCACGCTTGATCCGCCTTCCCCCTGATTCAGCCATTCCCCGCCAATTTTTAAAGGCATCATTCACCATCTGATGCGTCGGAATGGTGGTGATGGTTTTATCCCAGTTCTGCACCTTCACGGTGTGCAGGGAAATATCGATGACATCGCCGTCCGCACCGTATTTTTCCATTTCAATCCAGTCACCAACGCGAACCATATCATTTGCCGTCAGCTGCAGATTGGCCACGAACCCCAGGATCGTATCTTTGAAGATAAGCAGGAGGATAGCTGTCAGACCGCCAAAGACACTGATAATACCCCAGGGAGATTGATTGGTGAGAATGGAGATGATGAAAACAAAAGCCAGGCTATAGGAAATGATTTTCAAGGCATCGAGATAACTCTGAACAGGCCAGTCGCCGGCAATCCCACTTCTATGATACATATCCTTGCCTGAGCGGAATACTGCATCAAGAATACGGAGACCAGCAAGAACAAAACAGACAAGCGCGGCCCGGCGCAAAAATTCAGCTGTTCCCGGGAAGTCGGTAAAAACCACATCCGCAGCCGTATGAATCAGAATGAGGGGAACGAGGACAGCAAGACGTTTAAAAAAAAGATTATGGATGAAGATATCATCCCATTGAAATGTACTTTTGTGGGCAATCTTTTCGAGAATCCCCACAAGATACTTACGCGAGATCCAGTATGCAAACAGGGTGGTTGCGGCCAGCAGGAACAACAAGACAAACAGATGTGTCATCTCTATCAGGGATGGGGAGAAAGCAGACTGCCGTAAAATCGTATCAAAACTTTGAAACATAAAACCTCATTGTTAATCATTAACATTCCTGACGTGAACACTGTTCCACCACGCTTTGTAAAGCCGGAGGCCAGGTTGTATTGAACATGGTGCCAACACAGCAGGATTGAGCCGCTGTAAAAAAATAACAGGGCCATCTTAGCACACGGAGCGGCATAAGGATCCGTAACGAAATTGATAGAAATGGCCATGTTCTTTCGTAACGGCACCTAAAGGTCGGCCGCCTGTTTTTTCACAAGCGTACAACCGGCAACGCAGAGGAAACAACCAGAGCCAATAACATCTTGATTTTAAAATAACTATACTACAAAACTGCTGTGTATGAAATGAGGTAGCGTAACGAAACAGATGGGAATGTGATGATTATTTCGTGACGTTCCTACTTATTTTGCTGGGTCGCCACCCGACGGAGGGTGGTAAAAAAGGCGTGAGTATCCATGTTAACAGATCCAGCAATCTCCCGGATCGTCTGCTCCGGAGTGACCGTGACATTCTTTCTTTTTTTCAATACTGGTAAGGATGCAGAGAGCAAAGGAAAGGAGCATGGTCAACGAAGTGACTTTGCGTAGATTCATTGGTAATGCACTATGGGTTTGAATAAGAAATGATGTCCATCATAGGTTCTGGGAACACCATGGATATAAATACACACGATGCTCCCAGAACCTGTTTTCTCTCAGCTTCTGATCATCTCCGCAATCTGGAAAGCAACCTCCAGACTCTGCTCCGCGTTCAGGCGGGGATCACAGGTGGTCAGATAATTGTTGGCCAGTTCTGCATCAATAATGTTACGGGCACCACCGGTACACTCGGTCACATTCTCACCGGTCATCTCCAGATGGATGCCGCCGGGGATGGTCCCCTCAGCCCAGTGAGTCTCGAAAAAGCAGGTAATTTCAGAGAGGATATCGTTGAAATTCCTGGTCTTATGACCTGATTCCGCGGTATAGGTGTTGGCATGCATAGGGTCGCAACTCCAGACGATATTATACCCCTCTTTTTTCACCTCACGAAGCAGAGGAGGCAGCACCTTTTCAATCTTCTTCATTCCCAGACGGGTAATCAGGGTCAGCCGACCAGCCTCATTCTCAGGGTTCAGGATCTCGATCAACCGCTTCACATTCTCAAGGTCATAATCCGGTCCGATTTTGACTCCAATAGGGTTCAACACTCCTCGCAGAAACTCCACATGGGCACTATCCAGCTGCCGGGTACGTTCACCGATCCACAGCATGTGAGCGGAGCAGTCATACCAGCCGCCACTGGTTGAATCCTCACGGGTCAGGGCCTCCTCGTAGCCAAGAAGCAGGGCCTCATGCGAGGTAAAAAACTGAGCCTGATTGATCTGCGGATTGTCGGTCGGGATGCCGATGGTCTCCATAAACTTGATGGCCTGGCTGATCTGCTTGGCCAGACGATCATAGGAGCGGCCCATGGGCGATTGCACCACGAATTCCTGGTTCCAGGCATGGACCCGGTGCAAGGCGGCAAACCCGCCACGAGTATAGGCCCGCAGCAGATTCAGAGTCGCGGCAGCCATATTATAGCCCTGCAACATCCTATTGGGATCAGGAATACGGGCAGCGGCACTGGGTTCCGGGCTGTTGACCATGTCCCCCCGATAAGAGGAGAGCTCGACCCCATTCACCATCTCGGTGTCGGCTGAACGCGGCTTGGCAAACTGACCGGCTATGCGGCCAAGCTTGATGACCGGTTTACCGCCGGCATAGGTGAGAACAACCGCCATCTGCAGAAGTACCTTCAGGGTTTCCCTGATCTTGGGAGCCGTAACCTGAGAAAAATCTTCGGAGCAATCCCCCCCCTGGAGGAGAAAAGCATCTCCCACCACAGCCTTGGCCAGCATCGCCTTCAACTCACGAATCTCACCGGCAAAGACCAGAGGCGGCAGACGAGCAAGATTTGCAAGGACCTTGTCATGCATCTCGAGGTCCGGCCATTTTGGCTGCTGCAGGGCAGTAAAATTCTTCCAGCTTGATTTTGTCCAATTTTTTTCTACTGTTGGCATGATTGTTCCTTACAATGAGATATCAAAAAATAACCTGTTTTCATTAAAATTCATCCTGCTTCATTACTTTACCATGAAGCTCTTCATTGTCAAACAGTTACAATCCAACACAAGTCGTTCCCCTTGACAATAACTCGTTTTCAATGGATACTCTTGGAAAATTCATCAGATATAATACTGGATACTGGATAGAACCTGAGTAAAACCCTTAACCAAAGAAGGTGACTATGAAATTTTTCTCTCTCTTAAAACCGTTGGCTGTACTCTTTGTCCTGTTTCTCCTGGTTTCCTGCGTCGGCACACAGAGCCAACCAGATCAAGCCGCCTCTCCTTCCGTTATAAAATTGCAGAAACATTACGACACCCTCATATTTTCCCCATTTACTGCCAACGCTGGAATTGCCACAGACTACCCTCAGGCTGCCAACGAGTTGCAACACAGTATGATGACTACCTTGCAGATGGGAAAGCAGTTCAAGAAGATCGGCGTCGCCGCAGACAATCAACCAGCCGATGAAAAGACACTTATTATCAAGGCCAATATCACGGACCTTCGCATTGTCAATGGCGCGGCCCGCTTCTGGGGAGGGGCAATGGCAGGCAGCTCAGGGGTTGAGTTGACCCTTCAACTCATCGACAGCACCACACAGAAAGTGATCAGAGATGAAAAAATGTCCAGCTGGAACAATGCCTTCGGAGCCGCCTGGAGCGGTTCTGATAATACTCTTCTGGATGATATGGGGAAAATTGTGGCCCAAAACATCATTGATTCAATGCCGACACATTGAGATCAATGGGAAACGATGGAACGCAACAAACTTTTTAGGGCCTCGGCAAGAATAAGTCGTTCCATATTGCGCAGGATTTTCAGTCATGTTCGAGGAGCGGAAAGAGGCGCATAGCAGGGCTATGAAACTCTTTTCGTGACGAAGAAGATGGCTGAAAAGACCAGCAAAATGGGATGATGTATTCTTGCCGAGGCCCTTATCAACTTTTTTGGTAAATGGCTCAACGCTGTCAACCTGGGTGCAAAAAACAATGATTATA
>JBDRQE010000027.1:0-13584 GCA_043826415.1 Pseudomonadota bacterium | reverse complement strand
TTCAGTCCCCTTACGTCGCTCGCTACATCGATCATAGGGGACAGATTTTTTTTCGTGGCTGTTTACGAAAATGATGTCCCCGGGCTTGCAAGAATGTCATTTCGACCATCTGGAGAAATCTTAATAGTATCCAATGGTTGAGTGGTAAGATTTCTCGCTGTCGCTCGAAATGAACTGTGCTTCCCTTTGTCATTCCGAACGTATGTGAGGAATCTTCAACGATATGAATAAAGATCTCTCCCTGCAGTCGAGATGACAGTCGGCAAGCATAGGATGACAGACTTTTTTGAGTTTTTACGAGATTATCATAAAAAGAGAGACGTGGAAAAAGAGATGCAGACAAAAGGAATTGTCATTGCCGGTCTGGCCGGTGGTTCGGGTAAGAGTGTGGTCTCGGTCGGCCTGACCGCACTTCTGGCTCGTCAGGGCAAGAGGGTGGTGCCTTTTAAAAAAGGACCCGATTATATTGACGCGGGCTGGTTGAAGCTGGCGGCTGGCGGCAGCTGCTATAACCTTGATCCCTTCCTGATGGATGAAGAGGTGATCCGGCGCTCCTTTCTTGTCCATTCTTCAGGGGCTGACCGGGTGATTGTGGAGGGCAACAGGGGATTGTATGACGGCGTGAATCCGCAAGGAGGGTATTCCACTGCGGAACTGGCCCTGTCTCTGAAGATGCCCGTCCTGCTGGTGGTCAACTGTACTAAGACCACGCGGACGGTGGCGGCCATGGTGCTTGGCTGCCAGAAACTGGACGAACGGGTGGATATCCGCGGGGTGGTCTTGAACCAGATCGGCACGGAGCGCCATCGCTCTATTGTCACCCAGGCGGTGGAAACGTATACCGGACTACCGGTCTTGGGATCAGTCCCCCGCATGAAGCGTGATATCTTTCCCATGCGGCACCTGGGGGTCACGCCCCATCAGGAATATGAGGGCAGCGGGGCGGCCATGGATTTTCTGGTGGCAACCATGCAGGAACACCTTGATCTGGAACGCATTGAAGCGATTATGGCCCCGGTGGGCAGACCGATGGCTTCCGGGTCTGAAACGCTGCCGCTGGATCCATCACGGCTGCGGATCGGGATCCTGATGGATGCCGCTTTCCAGTTTTATTATTCGGAAAATCTTGAGGCGCTTGAACGTCTGGGCGCGGAACTGGTGATGATTGATGCCCTGACCGCCAGTGCCCTTCCTCTGCTTGATGGTTTGTATATCGGTGGCGGCTTTCCAGAAACCAGCGCCGGGGAACTGGCAGCGAATGCAGGGTTCCGGCAGTCAATCAAACAGGCCGCCGAGGCCGGTCTGCCCATCTATGCTGAATGTGGCGGGTTGATCTATCTGGGAGAATCAATCGTCCTCGATGGTCAGGAATACCCGCTGGCCGGGGTCTTCCCCATTCGTTTCGGGATGTCCAAGAAACCCCAGGCCCATGGCTATTCGGTCTTTGAGGTGGATGGTGCAAACCCCTTTTATAGCCAGGGGGCCGAGATCAAGGGGCATGAGTTCCGCTATTCCACTATCCTTGAGTGGCAGGGCCGGCCCGAGCACCTTGCCTTGAAGATGACGCGTGGCCAGGGGTTCATGTCAGGTCGTGACGGTCTGACCATGAAGAATGTCCTGGCCCTGTATACTCATGTCCATGCCGAGGGAGCGCCGGAGTGGGCAGAAGGATTTATGAACAGATGCAGGCGGCAGATGGAACGTGTCGGCGGATGAAAGGGGATGCGATAGGAGTCGTACTTAGGAGCCGTTACGAAATAACATGGCCATTTATATCTATTTCGTTACGGCTCCTTATGCCGCTCCGGTCACTGAGATGGCCATCTTATTGTTTTACAGCGGCTTACCTGAGGATAAATCCGGAGACAGGGAGTTTTTTCCCCCACTCTTTCCATGCACCGGTGAGGATATTCATGGTTTTGGTTGAGCTGTTATATTCAGCCACGATGTCTGTCTCCAGGCTGCATTGACGATCATAATTGGTGTGGCTGAAGATGAAACGGTAATGCGGGGCCTTGACAGCAAGAACCTTCTCAATATAGGCCACATGCCCGGTGGGCATGTTATGTTTATTGGCCGCCAGAATGAGAACGCTGTTGGGGCTGGGGATAAGAGAGATGTTGCCGCGTTTTTTTTCACAGGCAAACCAGGTCAATGGGCCGTTATGCCATCCATTGCGGCAGCTGTTGATGCCGCTTCGGCAACGGGCAAAAGGAAGGCTCTGGGGTTCGCAACGGCACCACTTTTTCTTTTTTTTCTGAGAACTGCTTCGCTGCAGCTGATAGCATTCTTCGGTTACGCGGCCTTTGCCGGTAGAGGCTGCGGCAACGGTGTCAGACTGTGGACTGGTGTCCAGGGCCTCATCATCTTCCAGCCGGCTGCGAGCAGATTTAGGCTCGTCCACCGGCATGTCACCGCACTCGGCACCCTGTGTTGATTGCCGGCTGATCTTCATTGCCGCCTGCTGCTGCTCGTCTCTGGCGCAACCGACAAGAAACAGCAGGAGCAGGAACAGTCCGCAGAGCGTCCTGGACGCGCCACGCGGCAAGTTACGGTTTGTCATCAACTATACGTGATCAATTGGTGCGGGGAGTCGTCCCCAGGACCTTGGCACTGATACTCTCTTTCTCTTCCTCTGTCGGCTCAGGTTGAACCCAGTGGATGAAAGTCTCGGTGACCCGCATGAAATCACCATTGTCCGCCTTGCATTTGTCACAGATACTTTCAGCTTGATCCCGGTAGATAATAACCTTTGAGGCAGGTTCTCCATCTTTGGCCACTGCCGCCATCTTTCGACAGCCGCATTCGAGCCGGACAACGACCACGCCGATCCCCTCGGGGCTGCCTTCCAGGATCCCGGCAATCATTGCTTCTTCCGATTTTTCCGCTACCAGTGCTGCGTTTGCTTTTGCTTTCTTCGTTTTTGAGGCCATAATGTCTTCCAATGTTGGTCGCTGTTGCACCGTCCCTGGTACCTGCGATACTGGGCCGTCCTGGCCTGTGAATGGATATTGTAGAGGTGAGTTTGCACAGTATATAAATGGAAACAGGGGGCCTGGTCAATACAATTTGCTCTGTAAAGGGAAAATGGTTTACCGACCGGTCAGGGTTCTTTGAAGGTAATAGCTCCTTGTTCTGCGGTAATCAGCATCTTGATCCCTAAATCAAGACAACGTTTTCGTACCTCGGGGGTAGGGAAATGATCGGGCCGGAATCGACCAGCTGAGACCACCATCGTCTCTGGATTGACGGCCTTGAGAAACTTTTCGGAGTTGGAAGTTGAGGAGCCATGATGCGGCGAGAGCAGGAGGGTTGAGCGTAGAGGCAGGAACTCATCGACCAGTTGTGATTCCATGCTGGAGCTGATATCTCCGGCAAAGAGACAGGAAAGCTTGTTGTGGCTGAAGCGGAGAATCAGGCTCTGATCGTTTGATGCGGTCGTGTCGGTTTTCCCTGTTGCACTCAGGTTGACAACTCCTGCTTTTCCACTCTGGATCAAGTGTTCTCCCTCTTGCGGTATCCTGATATCGATCTGGAGCTGTTCCGCCAGGTTCAGCATCCGTGACCAGGCATTTTCGTGTCCGCTACGGTCATTGATCCAGAGGGTTTCCGGCCGGAAGCGTTGCAGCAGAAAGGGAATACCGTTGTAATGATCCGAGTCGCTATGGGTAATAATGATGGCGTCCAGATGCTTGATTCCCCTCTGCCAGAGGAAAGGGGCAATGATGTCCTCCCCTGCATTGAAGTTGGGAGAGGTTGCTCCACCGCCGCCATCAATGAGCAGTCGCTTGCCTGTGGGGAGTTGGAGAAAGGTCGAGCTTCCCTGGCCCACGTCGAGAAAGGTGATCTCACTGGAGATGATCCGCTGTTTGAGGAGCTCGGATGGTGGAAAAATAAAGAGAAAGGTGATGGGGAACCAGGCCGCGGCGCCAAGAATCCTGGCGCTCCTGCTGAAGGGAATTCCTGATATGGCAAGGAAGATGGCTGCATAATAAAGAACGATGAGAATTGGCGATGGAGTCGGCAGCCAGAGGGTCGAAAAGGGGAGATTGCTGAAAAATGTGGTTACCTGCAGCGACAGCGTCAGTCCGATGGAGCCAAGGTGCAGGAGCAGTGCGGCGGCAGGCGGGGCAATAAAGATAAGGGGACAGGCAAGAAAACCGAGGGGCAGACTCCACAGGCAGATCAACGACTCCACAGGCAGGTTGGCGGTGGGACCTACGACTGAGATCCGGTTGAAATAATAGAGGAGCAGGGGAGCGGTGCCTATGGTGGCGGCCATGGATACGGTCAGGGCTGCCAGGATGATCCGGCGAAGACGGTTTACCATCCTCTGGTAAAAGGTTTCCTTTCTCTCTTCTGCTGTCACCAGTCTGCGGAGGAGTGGAGATGCAAGGGTAATGGAGGTAACCGCCATAAAAGAGAGTTGAAAGGAGGCGGTGAAAAGACTGTTCGGGTCCCAGAGGAGGATAAGCAGTGCTGCCAGAGCCAAGGGGATAAAGAGGGATTTTTGTTTGTCGGCACAGAGGGCGACCATGAACACGGTCACCATGATCATGGCCCGAATGACCGGGGTATTGGCACCAGCCAGCAGGGTGTAAATGATCAGAGGCAGCAGGCAGAGTCCGGCAGCGATTTTTTTTACCGGATAGCGGAGGATGAGGTATTCAGATCGTCTCAGCAGCCAGTAAACAATGAAGAAAAGAAAGGAGGCCAGGATGGACAGATGAGCGCCGGAAATGGAGAGAATGTGTCGGCAGCCTGATCCCTTGAATGTTTCCAGGGTCTCCTGACTTATTCCTGATACATCGCCGATCAGCAGCGCCTTATAGACACTGCTGATTTCGGGCGCTGTCACTGTCTGCTCAATAAAAGATCCGATTCGGCTGCGGATCCGCTCGGGTAGATAGCGCGCCTGGTGCAGAAATGTGGGATGGTCATCCAGCCGGTAGATATGCAAAGGAGATTTAATCCAGCCGGTTATGCGAATATCCTGACGGGCCAGAAAGGTGGGGTAGTCAAAACTTCCGGGGTTGTGAAAGGTGTGGGGACGATCCAGTCTGGCGCGGATGGCGAGTTGGTCGCCTGGCAGCAGATTTTCCGGCCAGTGGGCTTTGAGCTTCAGTTGTACCAGACCGCGTGCGGCGATATAATCTGCATTGTCTTTCAGTCGCAGGGACTGGGCCTTTACCAGCAGGCTGCTGTTCTCGCCATTAAATCCGGGGAGCTTCGTCAGGGTGCAGAGCAGGATTGCCTCTTGCTCCTGTTGAATCAGATGAAAGATATGGCTGGGCGATGGCGGTTCCCTGCCGGCAAGGGTGCCATGGACAAAGCCGAGACTGGCAGCAAAGGGCAGGAGCAGAAAGAGTGTTGCCTGGGGATATCTGCGCAGGTGGCTGAAAAGGACACAAGCACCTGTGACCAGGGGCAGAAGGAAAATCCGGCCCTGCACGAAGCTGAGCTGCAGGGCGTAACTGATACCAAGGGCGAAAGAGAAAGTAACAGCCGGCAGGAGGTGGGAGGAGAGGAAAAAATATACCCTGCTCACAGTACTTTCTGGATCAGTTGCAGATGGCGTTCAATGACGCCCTGCTGCTTCTCCACACACTTGAGAGCGGCCAGACCAGCCTCTTTCCGAAGGCGGACATCGGACAGCCAGGTGTTTGCAGCCTGAAACAGTGACTCTTCACCTCCTACTCGTATGGCCCCGCCGGCGGTAAGGAGATCCTGACTGATTTCGGCAAAGTCTTCCATGTGCGGCCCAAAAAGTACCGGCGCACCCATGACTGCAGGCTCAATGGGATTGTGTCCTCCCTTGTTCAGCAGACTGCCACCCACAAAGGCAATATCAGCAAAACGGTAACAGCCGGCCAGCTCGCCAATGATGTTGAGAACGAGAAGCTTCTGGTTGTGCTCGATTTTATCGGTACGACAGCTGCCGCTGATGCCTTTGGTTGCAGCCAGCTCTTGAATTTCTTTCCCCCGGCTTATATCTCTTGGGGCTATAATAAGAAAAAGATGGGGGTGCTCTGCTCTCAGCCTGACATAGGCTGAAAGGATAATTTCCTCTTCGCCTTTGTGGGTCGAGCCGGCTATCAGCAGCAGGCTGTCTTCAGGCAGAACCATAGGCTCCTCCTGCAACTTTGTGCTGCCCGTGATGAGAGGGGTGTCAAATTTCAGGTTGCCAAGGGTGTGGACCCGATCTTCAGCGACTCCAAGATCGACCATGTGGACCCGGTCGGTCTCGGTCTGCATGCAGAGGTGGTGAAAGGTTTGAAACAGGGGCCTGAAGAAAAAGGCAAAACGTCGATAAGAGGCCATGGAATTGTGAGAAATTCGACCATTAACGAGCATGGCAGGGATTTTTCCCCGCTGCAGACAGGTCAGAAAGTTAGGCCAGAAATCGGTTTCCACCAGGATAAAAAGATCAGGCTGAATGAGCCTCGTAAACAAGGCAGTCACTGGCAGGATATCAAGCGGAAAGGGAATCAGGAGGTCAGCATGGTCGGCTATGAGCTCTTCCGCAACCTTGGCCCCGGAACTGGTTGAGGCGGAAAAGACCAGAAATATGTCGGGAAAGCGGTTGCGGATGCCGGAGATGAGAGGCAGGGCTGAGGTCACTTCTCCAACGGAGAGGGCATGAATCCAGATGGTTTTGCGCTCTTCTTTCTTCGTGTTTTTAATCTGAGACCTGAGACCGAACCCCAGCCGCTTCCAGGTTCGCAGACGGTACTTGGGAGTCAGCAGCACAAAGGCCAGCAGGAAGGGGAAGGTAATGATCAGAAAGATGAGTTGGATACCATTATAGAGTGTAAGCATGATGGATGAGCCTCTTGTAAAAGTCAAAAAAAGGGTTTAATCAATTTGACTGAAGGGTAACGGCCGTGACCGGAGTCCCGGCTTCGGCTTATTTACCTGCAAAAGCCTCTATCATTGAGAAATAAGGGCCTCGGCAAGACGGGATGTTTTATTCTTGCCGCGGCCCTAACTGTATCACAATTTATTGCCGCTGAATATGATAAAGCAAGAGGCTCAGATATAATTCGTGAAATGAAAATGACCATTATTGTTGAACTTTTCTACAATTTCAGTGTGATTTCATGAGGCTGCATCCTCTTTCTCTTGATGACAGGCCGATGGTTACGGAATACCTCAGACGGTTTCCCCCGGAGATTTCTGAACTGACCTTTACCAATCTTTATGCCTGGCAGCTCACACGGCAGGTCTGGCTGGATATCTTCAAAGATTCATTGATATTTTTCGCCGACAGCAAAACCGGACGGGTCCTCCTGGGAAATCCAGTTGGCTCGTTATCTCTGTCTGATGCCTTCAGTGAATATGGCAGCCAGATAACAGGAGTAGATCGTTTCCCGCAGGAAAGACTGGCAGGTGTGGTCCTGCCGCCAGATGCAACGCTTGTCAAAGACCGGGATAATAGTGACTATGTCTACCGCCGGGAAGTGCTTGCCTCTCTTGCCGGCAGGAATTTCACGAAAAAAAGAAATCACATCAATCAGTGTCTGGCTGCATATAACTGCTCATACGAAATCATCACCGCCGATATAATTCCTGAATGCCTGGTGATGCAGGATCGATGGTGTGCTGCCAGGGATTGTAAAACCGAGCCGGGCTTGTGCGGGGAATATCAGGCAATTATAGAAACCCTGCACCATTATGAGGAGTTTGGCCTCACCGGCGGTGCCATCCGCATTGATGGGTCCATCGAGGCGTTTACTGTGGGGGAGGCGCTCAATCCCTTAACAGCGGTCTGCCATTTTGAGAAGGCCATGCCACAGTTTCAAGGATTGTCCCAATTGATCAATCAGTGGTTTGCCAGAGAAAACCTGGGCACTTTTACCTTCATCAATCGGGAACAGGATCTCGGTATTCCCGGCCTGCGCAGGGCTAAAGAAAGCTATTATCCGGATCATCTCGTCGAAAAGGTTCGGATAATTCTGCCTGGTGCAAGCATGGAAAAGCCCGACGTCTCTCCCTTCTGCGGCTGAGCAAAATAGAGAGTGCTTACAATTGAGCTTACTTGAAGGAATTCATTCATCTGTATTTTAGATCGGATTTGACAGCCAGGGCGAAATTAACGTTTGCGATGCCCCCCTGTGTCAGGATCGTTGTCGACTCTTTTTGGAGGGTTATGTGTGAGGAGGGGGCGTAGTAAATCCCATGCGAATCGGCTATACCGCTTAATGGGATTTCGCTACCCGAAGCATTTGCGCAGAGTTTTTCAGGGAAGTAACCTCAAGTGAGGGCAGCAGAGGAACAGCTGTTGAACAGCAACTGAAAAATATTCTCATCGATCAGCTGCAACGAATTTCCAACAGCGAATAAGAAAAAAAAAGACAACTGCCCCCAAACAGGGGCAGTTGTCTAAATAACGGCAATAGCAATATGTTATTGAGCGGATTTTATGATTGCCGGAAGGAACATAGTCCAGGGGAAGGCAGACGTAAGGTCTTCCGGGCGTATTTCAAAAGCACCGATGTCGTACGCATTGAATTGCGGTCGGATAATCCCACGTGCATCGGTTGTCGGGGCGTTTGTCGCTGTGCCTGTGTCATAAGCAGAACCGGATTTCCCAATGGCGATAGTTTGAACTGGGCCGCTGTTATCCTGAAGACCATCCGTATCCAGCATGGGATCGCCAGTCGAGTTGTTTGATCCTGTGCCGCTGTATCCTCCCTGGATGACAGAGTAGGTGACTATCGGGGCAGCACCGCTGTCATCATCAATTTCAGACCCATTATTCCAGAAAATGGAATTGACAATAACTGTTGATGCACTTGCATTATACATGCTCCCGCCACTGGACCCGGAGGTATTCCCTGTGAATGTACAGTTGGTCACGGTGGGGGTGCAAAAGGCATTCAGCATGCCGCCGCCATGTGATCCGGCCGTATTTGCGGTGAACGTGGTGTTGATCACTTGAGGAGCGGCGGAGTCGGCATTGAGCATTCCCCCCCCGTCGGTAGTCGCACTGTTATTGTCGAACGTACAGTTGGTGACCACTGGTGATGCTGCATCGTTATACATGCCACCTCCGTAGGAGGCAGCGGAATTCCCTGAAAAGGTGCAGTTTGTCACGGTCGGTGAAGAGGTGTCGTTGTACATGCCACCTCCTGAAGCAGAAGCATCTATTCCATCCGCATTGCCTCCCGTTATGGTGAAGCCGTCAAGTATTGCACTCGCGTCCAGGTTGCTGGTGGGAGGATGATAAAAGACATGATAACAGTTATCGGATATGTCGCTTTCAATACCGATATCACCACTGAGAACAGTCTTGTTGGCCATGACATCCCGGGCGGCAAGACTGTTTTCCGTTCCGGCAAAACCGCCGTATATACCAACCCCGTTTTTCAGGGAAAAATTGTATGCCCGCACATCACCATTAAGAGGTTGCACCGTTCCGGCAGCAAGAACGGGTGCTTGGGGTTTATATGTTCCGGCTGCAACCCAGATGTTGCTTTCTTCGAACCGGGCCGCTGCTATGGCTGTCTGCAGGTTGGTATAGGCATTGGCCCAGGAAGAACCGTCGTTTGCCCCGGCGGCCAGACTGTTCACGTAGATGACAGAGGGAATATTCGATTCATAGGCACCCATATCGATAAAATCATATTGGGGCCGGCCAACTCCCCTGGCATCTGCTATTGGCGCACCGGTAGCGGTTCCGGTATCAAAGGCGGCACCGGAGCGGCTGATCGCAATGGTCTGCACGGGGCCGCCGTTATTCTGCAGGCCGGCTGGGTCGAATTTGGGATCGGCGTCCGTGTTGCCGGTTCCGGTAAAACCGCCTGCCACGACTGAGTAGGCGACAGTTATGCCCCCAGACGCAGTATTGTATATTTCGGAGCCGCCGTCCCAGAGGATGGAATTCGTCATGGTCGATCCGGCCGAGTAATCGTTATAGATTGCTCTGCCATTGGTTGCCGAGTTGCCGCTGAAAGTCGAGTTCATCACCATGCTGCCGCCATATGCATTGTAGATGGCACCTCCGCTACCTGCGCTATTGTTTCCGAATGTGCAGTTGGTGATATAGACCTTTTTTGCATTATAGCCGTTATTGAACATTGCCCCTCCCCATCCCGAGGTGGAGTTGTTCTTGAAGGTGCAGTTCTCTACATATGTATGGGTGGATACGGGTTTGTTATTGATTGCCGCGCCAATGCCGCCATTACTACCTGTGAAGGTGCAGTTCCTGATGGTCGCGGAGTTATCCTCCAGTAATACGGCACTGTTGGTTGCGCCGCTAATGGTGAAGCCGTCGAGCACGGCAGTGTTGTTTACATGGATGGGGGACCAATTCCAAGTGTGATAAATAATATTATACCGGGCATTACTGCCGCTGAGAATAGTAGCGTTTCGGAGTATATCTCGCTGATCCAGGGCAGTCTCGTCTCCGGCAAAACCGCCATAAAGGGTCACCCCGTTTTTCAGATGAAAATGATAATATAAGCTGCCTCCTGGAGGGGTATAATAGTTGGGCGCTGATGCAGGTATATATGTCCCGGCCTTCACCCAGATTGCATCGCCGCTGACGGAGCTGGTTATGGCTGTCTGAAGATTGGTATAGGCATCGGTCCAGGATGTGCCGTTGTTGCTTCCGGCTGCTCCTGATGCAACATAAATGATACCGGCAAAGGCGGAGGATGACAGCAGGACTTGGATGAGTATTAGAAAAATAAGCGGTCGGAAACATGAATTACAATAGTGTTTCATCATTTTCTCCTTGATGTGAAGTAATGTTTCTGTTTGTTAACTGCTTCAGTTTAACGGTCGCTTAGATCACTGAAACGACGTCATAGAAGTCAAATTTCCTCCCTTGATTTATTTTTTCTGCATTCTCCATTTACTGTTAAATGAATAAGCAGAGGGTGCATTCCTCTATTGGAAAAACGAGGTTGTTTGCATATGATTATATTAAATGAGCGTGCGTTAAGTCAAGAAAAAGCGGAAAAGTGGGGTCACGGAAAAGTGGGGTCAGGTCTTGCATTAATGCACGCAAACTGCGTATTTTCAGAATAGTATAGACATTGAGGGTGGTTACAAGAATTGCTTGATAGCAAGACCTGACCCACTGATTTCAGCTTCCTACTCTACCCACTGATTCATTTCGTGATGGTCTCGTAAAAAGTACAGATTGCCATAATGTCATTTCGACCATCGGGAGAAATCTTAATAGTCTCCATTGGTTGAGGAGTAAGATTTCTCGCTGTCGCTCGAAATGACATCTGCTCCTCCCTTTGTCATTCAGAACGCATGTGAGGAATCTTCAACGATGTGGATAAAGATCTCTCTGCAGTCGAGATGACAGTCGGCAAGCATAGGATGACATCTGCTCTTCCCTTTGTCATTCCGAACGCATGTGAGGAATCTTCAACGATGTGGATAAAGATCTCTCCCTGCTGTCGAGATAACAGTCGGCAAGCATAGGATGACAGACTTCTTGAGTTTTTACGAGATTGTCATCTTTTACACGAAAGAACTCGCTTCAATATAACTTGAGTTGACGCCGATAAAATTATTTACCATCTTGACCCTTTTTTTCACCCATTTGTCCTGCTGTCTGATGATTTCGTGCAGGATCACATCGCTTAAGGGGATATATTTCTGGCTTGATTTGTTTTTGAACAAGCCGTGGAAGGTCCCTTGCATATCAAAAAATGAATTTACTCTGACCTTTGTTATCAGATGGATGGTTTTTTTCTCTTCGTGGGTTTTTTCTTTAAGTTTATCAGCACGCTCCTTTTCCTCAGAGTTGCCGAGTTCCGCGAAGCCATCATGAAAAAAGATGATATTCGGCTGCCGAATCTGGATGCTCTCAAATGTCTGGTAGGTATCAATACCATCGATTGAGAGAATGACATTATACATCAACAGTCCATCACTGAAGCTCTTGCCGGCAGGGTCTTTCCAGTACAAATTCGCACTGTTCAGCAGATCAGTCGTGCGCAGTAAGGAATTGGGCACATCAATTTCACCGGAATATTTTTTCCCCGGAGTGAATATGGTTATCATTCGTCTTGCTGGATTCATGGCTGCCGCCTTTATGAAGTATTCTGGAGTATATTTTATGGAATCAGATCTCAATTGGCGATGATGTCCGATTCCTGCCCAGGTAAAAGGATTACCGCCTCCGTCCCTCGTTCCTGACCTGCCTGAAGGCCCAGGGTGCCGCCATGCATCTGGATTATCTTGTCGGCCATGGAAAGACCGAGTCCCGCTCCGTACACCTTGGTGGTGAAGAAGGGCTCAAAGATACGTGCCCGGAGATTTTCCTGAATCCCGGCACCATGGTCACGAATTCTGATCTGCAATGCACCCTCCGCTCTTTCAAGGAAACACTCAATTGTTCCTCCGCCCGGCAATGCCTCGATCCCATTCTTGACGACATGAAGAAGGGCTTCTTCCATCAGTTCCCGATCGATGAAGAGGGCTGGCAGATCCGGTTGGTCATGGAGAAGCGGTTTGATGCCCTGGCATTCCAGATCGGTTTTGAGCAGACAGAGGATCGAGCTGAGCAGAGTTCTGGGGTCAACCACTTCTCGGCGCAGTTCAAGAGAACGGGTATAAGCGACAAATCCAGCCAGAATTTTTTCCAGCCGGATAGTCTCGTGTTCAATCACCTCCAGATAGCGGGTCATCTTTGTCTCCGCCTCGCACATGGTGTGGAGCCGTCTGACCAGGCCGCCGAGAGAGGCAAGGGGGTTACGAATCTCGTGACAGAGCCGTGCCGCCATGTTGTTGAGGGCGTTGGTCCGTTCCGCCGCCACCAGAATCGACTTGTCGCGTTGCACCACCATGTTTTCACGATGGATTTGATCTTTCTGTTCCATCTCCTTGGAGACATCGATCAGGCAGCCAAAGGAGAGGCATATCCCGTCAGCCGGCCAGATTTCCAGGACCGAGCTGTCTTTGAGCCAACTCGTACCGGCAATGTCCATTTTGTAGATGGCTTCCATCCGTCCCGCCTGCAGCCGGTGTTCGCGCAGATAGTCCTCCTCTTTGCGCAAGCGGTCTGAGGTGATAATCTCCTCTTGGACATCAAGATTTCCTGCATGAGAGCTATAGGTGCGTTGGTCAAGAACCAGGGAACGGAAACGGGCTGCGGCCTGGTCACTGCGGCAGTCCAGGAGCCTGAGAAATCGTTGGCCGACAAATTCGTACCAGATCACCTTCTCCTGTTCCTTCCAGGCAGCCACATAGACCATAGGAGCGATTTCCAGTCTCTCAAAATCCTCAAGTCGTTTAATACTCAGCTGCACGTGTTCACGTAGGGCCTGTGAGTATGGCCCGCTGAGGATCCGTCCCGGGTACCCTTCTGGAATCAACATTGCATCCATCTCCTTGATCGCAGTTTGCGCCGCCCTTATTTACCCTTGACAATCTCGTAAAAACTCAAAAAAGTCTGTCATTTCGACGCAAAACGAGAAATCTTATTCCTCAATCAATGGATACTATTAAGATTTCTCCCGATGGTCGAAATGACATCTGCTCTTCCCTTTGTCATTCCGAACGTATGTGAGGAATCTTCAACAATGTGGATAAAGATCTCTCCCTGCAGTCGAGATGACA
>JBDRQE010000026.1:0-179077 GCA_043826415.1 Pseudomonadota bacterium | reverse complement strand
ATCTGCTGACCCTGGTGGATGAAAGCGCCATCGTGGCCCCCGGCATCAGCCTGCGCCTCACCGGCGGCCACACCCGCGGCCATCAGGTGCTGTTCATCGAATCCCGGGGAGAGCGGGCCGTGCATCTGGGCGACCTGCTGCATTCGGCTCGTCATAGATCTTCCGCCCCGGCCGCTTGTTCCTGGACGGTGCTCAGGGATTTTTTGCAGTTAGCGCCTTGTCGTCGGTGGTTCTCCGCTGGTTGTCCAGGGTTTCTCCTAATTTCCGGCCCTTGCTGGCGAGAAAACCAGAAGATGCGCCCGTTCCTTCTGCAGCTCGTGGACCAGCATGCTGATCTGGCCGCTGAATTCAACCATGGCGATGATGCATTTGGCGGAACGGAACTGGGCCGTGGTCGTTGTCAGATTGATAGCGGAAGTGACGAGGTAGCCGCACATGGGGAGCAGGATGATGAGGCCGATCTTGGTCTTGATGGAGAGATTCTGCAGGAGACGTTTCAAGTGCTGATGCAGAGAGTCTTGCCGGTGCTGTTATTTTAACCCCGGCAAGTTGAATACGTGCCTTTACGAAACTCTTTCCAAAAAAAGAAAAAGATTTCTTAAGGTGCTGATAAGGTAGAATAAATAATTATTATACCATCAGTTGCCATAGTTCTCTTTTCTCTCAAAGGGAAAGGCAGGAGACTAGGGCGCTACAGTGTATCTTATCAATTATTGCGAGGATTATCTTCTGCCGGCAAGTGATCCAAGCAGGCCGCGGACCAGGGATCGGCCGATCTGGGTGCCGACGGTACGGACGATGCTTTTGACAAATGCCTCACCTGCTGATTGACGTCGTCCGCCGCCCCATGCCGCTTTCCCGGCATGGAGGATCTGATCGGTCATGCTGGTTTCTTCCGGTGGTGGCGGCGGAGGCGGAGTTTGTTGGGCGGCTGTACGGGTGGTGAGGATTTCATAGGCAGATTCCCGGTCAACGGGAGTGTCATAGAGACCCTGCAGAGGCGAGTTGAGGAAAAGGCGTTGCCGGGCCGTACTCTCCATCGGGCCGATCTGGGAACGGGGCGGGCTGAGCAGGCACCAGTCCACAACGGTGGGCTTCCCCTGCTCGTCCAAGGTGGAGATCAGCGCCTCGCCGGTACCGAGTTCGGTGATCATGGCGGCGGTGTCGATCTGCGGGTTTTGGCGGAAGGTCTCGGCCGCCACCCGGACGGCCTTCTGATCCTTCGGGGTGAAGGCCCGCAGGGCGTGTTGAATCCGGCAGCCCAGTTGGCCCAGCACCTCGTCGGGGATATCATTGGGATATTGACTGACAAAGAAAATACCCACCCCCTTGGAGCGGATCAGGCGGACCACCTGGGTGATCCGCTGCAGCAGGGATGGCGGGGCGTTATCAAAGAGGAGGTGGGCCTCGTCAAAGAAAAAGACCAGTCTGGGCAGTGGGGCATCGCCCCGTTCCGGCAGTTCTTCCATCAGCTCCGAGAGGAGCCAGAGCAGAAATGAGGTGTAGATCTTCGGGCTGGAGTAGAGGGTGGAGGCATCAAGGAGGCTCACGACTCCGCGGCCGGAAAAATCGGTGCGCATCAGGTCACCAATCTTCAGCGCCGGCTCACCAAAAAAGTTTATTCCGCCAGACTCTTTCAATACCAGCAGGTTGCGCTGGATAGTTGTGATGCTCGGGGTTGAGAAATTGCCGTATTCCTTTGCCAGTTCCTGCCGGTGGTCCACCATCCAGCCCAGCATGGTGTGCAGGTCTTTCAGGTCCAGAAGCAGAAGGCCCTGTGCGTCTGCCACGGTAAAGGCCACATGCAGGATTCCGCTCTGGGTCTCATTTAAGTTCAGCAGGTTGGCCAGAATAATCGGCCCCATTTCGGATACGGTGGTGCGAATCGGATGACCGGTTTGACCAAAAAGGTCCCAGAAGAGGACAGGACAGCCTTCAAAAGAATGTTCATGCAAACCGATGCGACTGAGGCGGTCGCTGATTTTTGGATGTTCCCGGCCGGGAGCGGCAATACCGGAAAGATCGCCCTTTACATCCGCTGAGAAAACCGGGACGCCAAGGCGGGAAAAGGATTCGGCCAGCAGTTGCAGGGTAACCGTCTTACCGGTACCGGTTGCTCCGGTGATCAGGCCATGCCGGTTGGCCATGCCGGCGTCAAAGAGGATCTGCCGCCCCTGTTTATTCCCACCAAGAATAATTTGCTGACGAGTATCCATTGTTGTGCCTCCTTCCCAGCTTGTATCATGATAATGGTTCGTCCAGGGCCCGGATATCCCAGGCCTCGGAGCGATTATTGTCGCTGTTGATCACGATGCGAAATTCAAAGATACTGGCAGGGTCAAGAAAAAGTGAATCGTTGGTGACATTGGATTTGGAGCAGTGAAAAAAGGTCGTTTCCGCCACCAGACCTTCCGCTTTCATAGTGTAGTAACGCATGAAACCAAAACCCCGCTCGGGATTATAGTTGACTGCAACTCCACGTTGCCAGTTTTCATGGTGTGGGGCTTGAATAGGAAGGAGGCCGGGAACCAGAAAGCCGGAGAGATAGGAGTCAGCCACTTCTTTGAGTTGCCCGCTGACATTGTTGAAGGCAATGACCTCCACCCGGCAGCCCATGTTCTGCAGGGCAACCACAAGGCGGACGAAATCGCCGTCACCGGTGAGGAGGATAACGCGGTCAAGATTGCGGGCCTGGAGCAGGGCATCAATGGCCAGATCCATGTCGGCGTTGGCTTTGGTGGTGAGGATCCCTTCATCATCGACAAAATGCTGTACGTATTTTTTGATGACCTTAAAGCCGCACTGGCGCAGGATGTCATGGTAGCGGTACAGCTTCTGCCGGTATTCATTGTCATCCTTGGTGCGGGCCCGGTCCTCGGCGAGATAGGAATTGGCGCGCAGGAGAACGGATTTGCCCAGGTTGGCCAGGTCCACGAGGATGTCGTAGCGCATGCCGTAGCCGCCGCACAGGCGGATATTTTCGGCATCTACATAAATTCCGGTTTTGAGCATTTGTTAGCCTGTAGGTGGATAGTCTGAAGGGTTTCCGTTGGCAGAGTAAAAGAGTTGAGCGCTGTCAAGCTGAGTAGTTTCTTACTCCCATTCTATGGTGGCGGGCGGCTTGGAGGAGATATCAAAGACCACTCTGTTCACTCCGCGGACTTCATTGATGATCCGGCTGGAGATGACCCCCAGCAGCTCATAGGGAAGTTTCGACCAGTCTGCAGTCATGGCATCCTTGGAGTCCACCGCCCGCAGGGCAATAACATTTTCGTAGGTGCGGCCATCACCCATGACCCCCACGGTCTGGATAGGAAGAAGCACGGCAAAAGACTGCCAGACTTTGCGGTACCAACCACTTTTTTTCATTTCCTCCAGGACAATAACATCGGCCTGACGCAGAATTTGCAAGCGTTCGAGGTTGACCTCGCCCATGATACGAATGCCAAGGCCAGGACCGGGAAAGGGCTGGCGGAAGATGGCTTCTTCGGGCAATCCCAGCTCAAGGCCAAGTTCGCGCACCTCGTCTTTGAACAACTCGCGCAAGGGTTCGATCAGGTCCAGTTTCATGATCTCAGGCAGGCCGCCGACATTATGATGGGATTTAATAGGGGCCTCGCCACGGAAGGAGACTGACTCGATCACATCGGGATAGAGGGTTCCCTGGGCAAGATAGTTGACCTCACCCAGTTTTTTGGCTTCTTCTTCAAAGATTTTGATAAAACCCAGGCCAATCCGTTTGCGTTTAATCTCGGGGTCAACAACCCCCGCGAGTTCGCTGAGGAAAAAATCGGTTGCCTCTACATCAATGACCTTGAGTTTCGATTTTTCCTTGAAAAAACGAAGGATGGATTCAGATTCTCCAATGCGCATCAGGCCGTTATTGACGTAGATGCAGGTCAGCTGATCGCCGATGGCGCGATGGATCAGGGCGGCGGTGACCGAGGAATCCACACCACCGGAGAGGGCACAGATGACTTTGTTCGTTCCCACTTTGTTGCAGATGGCTGCAACAGTGGACTCGATGAATGAGTGCATGGTCCAGTCCGGCTGACAGTTGCAGAGACCAAAGATGAAGTTGCGCAGGATATCGGTGCCGATCAGGGTGTGAGCGACCTCTGGATGGAACTGGACTGCGACAAAGGGTTTTTCTTTGTGTCTGAGGGCAGCAAAGGGAGAATGGCTGCTGGTGGCGGTGGCCTCAAAACCGTCTGGTGCGACCTCTACGCGATCTCCATGGCTCATCCACACCTGGTGATGTATGGGGCTGGTTTCGAGACCGGCAAAAAGTCCGCCGGTAAATTGGACGGAGAGGTCGGCCTTGCCGAATTCCCGTTTTTCAGCCTTTTCAACCTTGCCGCCCAGTTGCTGAATCATGAGCTGGGCTCCGTAACAGATACCAAGTATCGGCAACCCCAGATCGAAGAGAGCCGGGTCAGATAATGGGGCGTCGTTGTCATAGACTGAGGCTGGACCTCCAGAGAGGATAATGCCTTCCGGAGCCAGTCCCTTGATCTTTTCAAGTGAGGTGGAGTAGGGGTGAATCTCGCAGTACACCTTTTGTTCCCGGATACGTCTGGCAATAAGCTGGGTGGTCTGGGAGCCGAAATCAAGGATGAGAATTTTTTTCATGATAGGGAAGTTCCTGTTTGTGAATTACGAATGACGAATGACGAATGACGAATGACGAATGACGAATGACGAATGACGAATGACGAATGACAGGAATTATAGGAATTACAGGAAATCTGAACCAAATGTGTTTTTGTAACTCCGGTAATGTCAGAGAGTTATCTATCTCAGATGCTCTTTATTCGTAATTCTATATTCGTAATTCGTAATTCACCTTACGCCGTCCGGTAGTTGGGCGCCTCTTTGGTGATAATTACGTCATGGACATGGGATTCTCGCAGACCTGCGGCGGAGATACGGACAAAATTAGCCTTTTCGCGTAGCTCTTCAATGGTGCCGGCTCCGACATAGCCCATACCGGAACGAAGTCCACCCAGCAATTGATAGATAACATCGGCAAGGGGACCACGGTAGGGGACTTTCCCTTCAATGCCCTCCGGAACCAATTTAGACTGGTTGCTCACCTCTGACTGAAAATAGCGGTCTGATGAGCCTTTACGCATGGCACCTATGGAACCCATGCCCCGATACCCTTTATAGGTCCTGCCCTGGTAGAGAAATGTCTCGCCCGGTGTTTCGTCGGTACCGGCAAAGAGAGAGCCGATCATGATTGAATGAGCCCCGGCGCCAATGGCCTTGGCAAGATCACCAGAGTGTTTGATCCCACCGTCGGAGATAACGGGGATGCCATGCGAGGCCGCGGCTGCCACGCAATTTTTCAGGGCGCTCATTTGGGGAACACCAACGCCGGCCACAATACGGGTGGTACAGATGGAGCCCGGTCCCACACCGACTTTGACTGCGTTGGCTCCGGCCTTGATCAGGGCGAGAGTGCCTTCGTAGCTGGCCACATTGCCGGCAATGACCGGAAGGTCGGGAAAAGTGCTCTTGATAGCCTCAACCGCTCGCAATACTCCGCGGGAGTGACCATGAGCCGAATCCATGACCACCACATCTACCCCTGCATCCACCAGTTTCTGGGCGCTGGCTTCAATGCCGGGTCCAACCCCCAGAGCTGCACCCACCAGGAGGCGACCAAGATAGTCCTTGGCCGCCAGAGGATATTTGCGGATTTTCTCCAGATCCTTGATGGTGATCAGACCTGCCAGATTCCCGAAATCGTCTACCACCAGCAGTTTTTCGATACGATGCTCATGAAGGAGGGCCTTGGAATGTTCCATATCAATGCCCACTTTGGCGGTCACCAGATTTTTACTGGTCATCACGTCGCCCACCCGCAAGTCGCTGTCAGAGACAAATCGCAGATCGCGGTTGGTGACAATACCCACCAGCTTGCCCTCGCGCAACACTGGCAGACCTGATATCTTGTATTTGGCCATGATCTTCTCTACGTCGGCCACGGATTGGTCTTCCCGCACAGTAACCGGGTCAATGATCATTCCTGATTCTGATTTCTTGACCTGTTCCACTTCTTTGGCCTGTTTGGCGATTCCCATATTTTTATGGATAATGCCGATGCCGCCTTCACGGGCCATGGCAATGGCCGTCCGGTGTTCGGTCACGGAATCCATGGCCGCGCTGATCAGCGGTGCGTTCAGGGTAATAGTGTCAGTCAGTCGGGTGGCGAGGGAGACTTCATTAGGAAGAACTTCTGAGGCTGAAGGAACAAGCAACAGGTCATCGAAGGTAAGGGCTAGCTCTATGGTGTCTGGTAACATGGAAGGCTCCTATCACAAGGTTCAGGTGAACAGAATGTACAGAAATTTATTAGTGTTAAATTAGGTGTTTTCAGTGTTAAGTTCAAAGAATGTAGAAGGCAGGAGTGACAGTCCTCGAAAAAACCATTTGACCTGCTGAACAGTTTAGCATCTCAGGATAAAAGCTCAAACCTTTTTCAGGGTGTGCAAATTTTCTTCTTTTTTGGGGAGAGTGTTGATTTTTACCCTGAGTCTGTGATCTATTGAAAGTATATCGCTGCTCCCCAGACTCCCCAGAATAGTATGAATGGTTATCTTGTTTCTTAACGGTTTCTGGAAAAGTACTGTCGGTATATAGATGCCAAAAATGGCACTAGGTGCTGTCGGGAAGGTGTC
The DNA here is from genome assembly GCA_043826415.1 of Pseudomonadota bacterium. Classification (GTDB taxonomy): domain Bacteria; phylum Desulfobacterota; class Desulfobulbia; order Desulfobulbales; family Desulfocapsaceae; genus UBA2270. Next base: position 172,391 of record JBDRQE010000026.1, on the reverse strand, counting down.
GGGCAGGCAGCAGTATAAGGGCGATAGCTCTTTCGAAACAGCTCATCAATGGAGAGATGAACGTATGCTTATTAGTATTAATCCTGAAAATCCTCAACCGCGTCTGATTCAGCAGGTTGTTGAGTACCTGCGATCCGGGGCCATTGTATGTTATCCAACGGATACCGGCTATGGCGTTGGGTGTGATCTTTTTCATCAAAAGGCGATTAAGCGCTTGAGGCAGATAAAAAGAAGACCCGAGGGAAAGCCATTTTCTTTTATGTGTTCCAGCCTGACCAATATCAGCGAATATGCTCATGTGTCAAATACGGCTTATCGTCTGATGAAAAAAAATCTTCCTGGTGCCTATACCTTTGTTCTGCCGGGGACGAAACTTGTGCCTAAGAGTATGGCGACAAAACAGAAAACCGTCGGTATCCGGGTTCCAGATCATCCAATCTGCCGACTGCTCCTGGAGACCCTTGGTAATCCTATTGTCAATACCAGTATTCCGCTGGAAAGCGATCATCCAGCTCCCACCGAGGCGTACGAAATTGACATGATTTTGGGGAACAGGGTCGAGGTCATTGTCGACGGTGGGCCGGTGTATCCCGATCCCTCCTCGCTTATCGATCTGATCGGCGATCACCCCGAGATCCTGCGTAAAGGGAAGGGGGATATTACCCCGTTTCTTTATTAGTTACAGCTTAGTTTCCCCGCCGTTATTCCACCTCGGTCGAAGCCTTCCATCCCCTTGTAGTTACGTATCAGGATGGTCTTCTCCGGTCAGCCTTACTCCTTGATCAACGGCTCTTTCAGCGACCTGCTCATGGTAAAATGGACAGTTTTTCTTTCTGGAATGTCCATGATAATGCCGGTTTTTGGATTTTTGGTACTTCGTTCTTTCCGTTTTCGAATGGAAAAGCTGCCAAAACCACGAAGCTCAATTCTTCTTTTTTCAACTAAGGCATTGCGCATAGTCGTCAGCATAATCTCCAGGGCAGCGGTGACATCCTGTTTTGAGAGAGTGAGATCCGTGCTGACCTGATCGATAAGTTCTTTTTTTAACATGTTTAGTCGAGTAGTTTAAGAAATATTGTTATAAAAAAAGGTTGTTTTGCCAGTAAGTATTTCCTTCGGCAAAACAACCTTTTATGGTATGAGCTCGTGTAAGATATTCCTGGAATTCGGAGGAATACTACAGCAGGAGCCGGTTGCTCTTCATCCGTTCACGGCCATTGTGAAAGAGCCGTGGCAGGATGACGACTCCTGATCATGGAGAGAAGTCTTATTAGCTCTCCTCGGTTGATCCCTCATCGGTTTGTCCGCTGGCAGCGGCCTTCATGAGGTCACCCAGGGTGGCAGGAGCTGCAGCGGCTGCGGCGGACGCTACTGAAGCTGCAGTAGCGTCTTTCTTCGGAGTTGCCTGTCCCTCGGTAGCCGGCTCATCACCATCACCTTCGAGAGTCTTGATGGAGAGGCCGATTTTTCTGTCTTTTGCCGACACGTTAATGACGATTGCCTTCAGAGTGTCACCAACCTGATAGACGCCGACGGGGGTCTTGATCTTCTCTTTGCTGAGTTCGGAGACATGAACCAGCCCTTCAATTCCTTCCTCGAGCTGCACGAATACTCCAAAATCAGTGACATTCGTAATGGTGCCCTCAATAACGGTACCGGAAGGGTAGTTGTTATAGGCAGCCTGCCATGGGTCGGGCTCAAGCTGTTTGATGCCGAGAGAGAACCGCTCGTTCTCTTTGTCAATCTTCAGCACAACTGCCTGGATGGTCTGGCCTTTGACATATTTTTCAGAAGGATGCTTGATCCGCTCAGTCCAGGAAAGGTCGGAGACATGGATCAGTCCGTCGATGCCGTCTTCAATGCCGATAAAAACGCCGAAGTCGGTGATGTTTTTAACTTTTCCTTCAATAATTGAGCCGACAGGATAGGAGTCGGTGACCAGATCCCATGGGTTAGGCTGCAGCTGTTTCATGCCCAGAGAGATCCGCTTGGTCTCAGGTTCGATGTTGAGCACCATGACCTCAACCTCATCGCCCACAGCCACAATTTTGGATGGATGGCGGGGTTTCTTCGACCAGGTCATCTCGGAGACATGGATCAGTCCTTCCACGCCTTCTTCCAGTTCGATAAAGACACCGTAATCAGTGATGGACACTACCTTGCCGGTGGCTTTTTCGCCAATGGGGTAACGAGTGGTAACAGTAGCCCATGGGTCTTCTTTCAGTTGCTTGATACCAAGTGAGACGCGATCGTTGTCTTTGTCATATTTGAGGACCTTGACTTCCAGTTCCTCACCGACCTTGTACAGCTTGGCCGGATGGGATACCCGTCCCCAGGAGAGATCTGTGATATGACAGAGACCGTCCATACCACCCATATCGATGAAGAGGCCATAGTCGGTGATATTGGTGATGGCGCCTTTGATGATCTGTCCTTCCTCAAGGATGGAACGCATCTTCTCGCGCAGTTTGTTGCGATCTTCCTCAAGGATGGCCCGTCGGGAAATCACCACGTTGTTCCGTTTACGGTTAAATTTGAGAACCTTGAAGGAAAAGGTTTCACCGATGAGTGCATCCAGGTCTTTAACCGGACGCAGGTCAATCTGAGAATAGGGCAGGAAGGCCGGGACCCCGACATTGACGGACATGCCTCCTTTGACCCTGCTTTCAATTTTACCCTCAATGGTACCATTCTCTTCTTGAATCTTGGCAATATCTTCCCATACTTTTATGGCAATTGCTTTTTCCCGTGACAGCAGGAGTCCACCTTCGTCTTTACGACGCTCAATAAAGACCTCAAATGTGTCGCCGATTTGAAAGTCTTTACCTTTTTCCAGTTGGAATTCTGATTTGGCAACATAGCTTTCTGCTTTATCGCCAACATCAATCAGGACATAGCCATCGACAACGCCGATGATGGTGCCCATGGTTACGTCGCCAACATTTACGACGCTGCTGTTTTCTTCCATCTCAAAGAGTTCTGCAAAGCTGAGCTCTTCGTCATTGATTGTTGTTTGTGTGAGTGCCTCTGTCATGGATTTTCGCTCATGCGGCCCCTGAGAGGGACCAAGTTGTAAGGGGTTGATCTTTACCGTTTGTTTCGAAACGATGCTAATGATGCATAATGTATGGAGGAAATATGTTCTTTCTTCCATACGAAAACATTATTATATAGCAAAAGAAAAATGGAAAGACAAGCACTTCTTGGTTTTTCTGCCAGAAAAAAGTTCAAAGGGGATTGGATGAGTGAGCGGCCAATTTTTTCTTTACGCTTCAGTGCCCTCTGGAGTAAATAGTATTTGATAAAAAACTGCAGGGGAATGGTGAGAGGGGTTGATTTTGTGGTGCGCATAGTGCGCATGTCGCATTTCATGATTTTTCACTTACTATTCTCATTTTGTTAACTTCTCCAGATAAGGGATTCTCTTTCATAAATGGCAGAAATAAAAAGTACCATGGATATGGTTATGGAGCGGGCCGCTCGTATGGCAGCCCGTTCGGTTGGAGAACCCGATTCTCAGGAGTTGGAACGTACAGGCATGCGTCTGGCGGCCGAGTATATGAGTCATACGCTCGAGGATCTGGGACAGGCACTTGCCGGTCAGGCCGCGAACGAGCAGATTGCGGTGCGCAAAGGGATGGCTCAGGCCTTGCTGCGTAATATCCTTCTGCCCCGTAACGAAACATTAATGGCTACAAGTCTTCGGTCGATGCAGGGACTCCTGGAAATGGAACATTCCGCAGGGGATATGGTTGCCATCTGTTCGGAGTTGAAGCAGATATTGGAACAGTATAGTCAACATAAAGAGCAGATCAGGAAGCAGCTTGAAGATGCGGTACGTGCCCAGCTTGACCAGAAACTCGGAGAAAAGGGAGCCTTGGCCGGCAGCAGGATGTCTATGGACCCGGCAATGCATCCCATGTTTCAAAAAGAGTGGGTGAGGATGAAGGCTGACTTGGACCAGCAATATAATCAGGCCCTTGATCAACGAAAAGATATACTGCTGGAACGCTTTTCCTGATGCCCTATCTTCAGCGAATAGGCAGACTTCAGGCGATATTGCGCCGAAGAAAGATTGATGGCCTGTTGGTCAGTCAGCCGGAAAACAGGCGTTATTTGAGCGGCTATTCGACACTTGATCACGGTATCGCTGAGACGGCAGGGCTGTTATTGATTCCAGCCAGAGGAGAATCCTGGCTTCTGACTGATTTTCGCTTCAAGCTGCAGGCCGAGGCCGAGGCAGGTTTCCTGCATATCGGTCTTTACCCCAAAGGGGTCCTGGCCCTACTCAGGGAGATGATGCCGGATCTGGGGATTCATACCCTTGGTTTTGAGAGTGAGTATAGCCTGTACTCATTTGCCGAAAAACTGAAGGTGCTGGGTGCAAAGATAGGGCTGCAAGTTCTTCCGACCACCGGTCTGGTGGAAAAGATGCGCCTGGTCAAGGATGAAGATGAGCTTGCTAAGCTGCGGGCTGCAGTGGACTTGAATGAAAAGGTCTTTGAAGAGGTCTACAGCTCCATCGCTCCGGGCCAGACGGAGAATGAGATTGCCCTTGCCATTGAATCCACGATGCGCCGGATGGGTGCGGAATCACCAAGCTTCAGCACGATAGTCGCGGCGGGCAGTAACAGTGCCTTGCCGCATGCAGTGCCTGGTCCGGCCCTTGTTCAACGTGGCCAGCCCGTGATGATTGACATGGGGCTGATCCTCGAGGGTTATTGCTCCGATATGACCAGGACCTTTGTGCTGGGCGAGCCCGATGAGCGTTTTCTTGCCATTCACCGTCTGGTGCGCCGGGCTCAGCTGGCTGCCATATCCTCGATTCGCGAGGGAGTGGTGGCGGCGAAGGTGGACAAGATTGCTCGTAATATCATCGCGGCCGCTGGTTATGCTCAGGCCTTTGGCCACTCTCTGGGGCATGGTGTGGGGCTGGCCGTCCATGAAGAGCCGCGTCTGTCATCACGTAATCGGAAGCAGTTACGGGCAGGGATGGTGGTGACTGTTGAGCCTGGTGTTTATATCCCGGGTTGGGGCGGGGTCCGCCTGGAAAATATGGTGGTTGTCCGCGAAGATGGATGTGAGTTGTTAAATAAAAATTCAACCTGGCTTGATATATGATTGCTATGGGCGTCCGTAAATATTTTGTTCTCGACACCAATGTCCTGCTCCATAATGCCGAATCGTTAACTTCGTTTGATGATAATTACGTTGTCCTGCCGATGACGGTTATTGAGGAGCTGGACAGCTTTAAACGGCACAATGATGAATTGGGGCGTAGTGCCAGGCATGTAATCCGGCAGATTGATCAACTTCGTTCGCAGGGCTCGCTAAAAGAGGGCGTGACCATGGAAAACGGTGGCATCCTGCAGATTATTGTGGAGCGCAAGGAGATGCCTGGGATTTGTATCGATATGTCCGTGGCCGATAACCGGATTCTGGCTGTAGCCAACATCCTGCATCTGGAAGGGAAAAAAGTGATCTTTGTTTCCAAGGATATCAATGCCCGGCTGAAGGCGGATGCCCTTGGCATTGACGTGATGGATTTTGAGAAGCAGAAGTGTAATTTTGATGAGTTGTACACCGGCTGGAGAGAGATTCAGGTCACAACCGAGATGGTCGATCGTTTTCATCAGGGGAAGGGGTTGGAGGCTGAAGGCTTTGATTTTTTGTTTAACGAGTTCGTCCTGTTGCAGGATGCATCCAACCCGAAACACTCAGGACTTGGTCGAGCCGTGGGGCCCAATCGTCTGGTTCCCCTTGAGGGGAGTTTTGAGAGTGTGTGGAATGTGCATCCGCGTTCCAAGGAACAGCGGATGGCTCTGGAACTGCTCATGGATCCGAAGATCAGTCTTGTCACGCTTATCGGTCAGGCTGGTACCGGTAAGACCTTGCTGGCCCTGGCCGCCGGCCTTGAATGTGTTCTCCGTCAGCAGGGGTATGAAAAGTTACTGGTATCCCGGCCGGTAATCCCCATGGGTAAGGATATCGGGTATCTCCCGGGTACAAAAGATGAAAAACTGTCTTTGTGGATGCAGCCGATTTTTGATAATCTTGTCTACCTGATGCAGAAAGATCATCACTATGAGGAAGGTACCGTGCAGCAGAAGGTGAACATGCTCTTCAAGGATCAACTGGTCGAGCTTGAGGCTCTGACCTATATCCGCGGTCGTTCTATCCCCAAGCAGTTTGTCATCGTCGATGAAGCCCAGAATTTGACTCCCCATGAGGTGAAAACCATTATCTCCAGGGCTGGTGAAGGCACGAAAATGGTACTCACCGGTGATCCGCAGCAGATTGATAATCCCTATCTCGATTCCTCTTCAAACGGTCTGTCTTATACTGTGGAAAAGGTGAGAGGTGAGTCTCTCTATGGTCATGTGACCTTGAGCAAGAGTGAAAGAAGCCCGCTGTCGGCCATTGCCGCCCAGTTGCTATAAATAAACTTTAATCGAACAAACATTATGCGCCAATATGTCATTGATGATCTGTCCCCCATGGAGCGGGATAATATAGATTCGTATCTTAAACGCACTCTGCAGCAAGGACCCATGATCGGCATTTATTGGATCATTCTGCCGATGGAGATACTCTCCGAGCTGCAACGGGAGCATGTGGAAAAATGCGGCCCTTATTATTGCGGGGTTGAGGTGGGGAAGAATGCGGTCTGTTTTGAGATGCTGGTTCGCAGCAATGCAAACCTGCATTGTGACTGTATCGCCCATGCAAGTCCGGCCCAGCGTCAATTTATCCTTGATCTGGCCGATAAGATGCTGGCTGAAGAGTTAATCCGGTCGTAAATATATAAAATATTCCTTGCTCAGGCAAGGGCCGCGGCAAGAATAAATCATCCCGTCTTGCTTGTCTTTTCAGCCATCTTCTTCGTCACGGAAAGAGTTACATAGCGCTGCTATGCGCCTCTTTCCACTCCTCGAATATGGCCGAAAATCCTGCGCAATACTGAACTGTTTACTATTGCCGAGGCCCTTATAACTTTTTTGGAGAGATTATGAGTAGTTCAGTTGATTCGACCCCCCAATTTATTGAAATGGTGTATCAGAAAATGGACACCAATATTGCCATGGTCAAAAAACGGCTGGGGCGTCCTTTAACCTACGGCGAGAAGCTTCTCTATGGTCACCTTGACAATGCGTTGGAGGCAGAGTTGACGGCTGGTGTTTCTTATGTCAAGACCCGCCCGGATCGGATTGCCCTGCAGGATGCCACTGCCCAGATGGCAATTCTTCAGTTTATGCTGGCGAGCAAAGATGAGGCTGCGGTACCGGTTACGGTTCACTGTGATCATCTGATCCGGGCACAGAAGGGTGCTGATGGGGATCTGCATACTGCCCGTGCTGAAAATCGTGAGGTGTATGATTTTCTGGCCTCTGCCTCCCAACGGTATGGTTTCGGCTGCTGGTTGCCAGGTGCGGGTATTATTCATCAAGTGGTGATAGAGCAGTATGGATTTCCCGGACTGATGATGCTGGGTACCGACTCCCATACCCCCAACGCCGGTGGTATCGGGGCCTTTGCCTCAGGCGTGGGCGGTGCTGATGCGGTGGATGTTATGGTCGGCATGCCCTGGGAGGTCCTCCATCCGCGGTTTGTAGGGGTCCGTCTCACGGGCCGGCTGCAGGGCTGGGCTGCGCCCAAGGATGTGATTTTAAAGCTTCTTGGCATGCTCACCTGTTCCGGTGGTACCAACCGGGTTTTTGAATATTTCGGTCCAGGCGCTGCTTCTCTTTCCTGTACGGGGAAGGCCACCATCTGTAATATGGGTGCTGAGCTGGGGGCAACCACCTCTGTCTTTCCTTATGATGAACATATGGCATCCTATCTTCATGCCTGTGGCCGCGGGGAGGCCGCAACCCTTGCCGATAAATATGTGCATCTGTTGCAGTCCGACCCGGAAGTTCTTGCCAATCCTGAAAAATATTATGATCAGATTATTGAGATTGATCTTGCCAGCCTTGAACCCCATCTGGTCGGCCCCCATTCGCCGGATCTTGCGGTAACGGTCGCAAACATGAAAGAGTATGTGGAAAAGGGTGGACATCCTGCCAATGTGACCTATGCGCTGGTTGGTTCCTGCACTAATTCCTCCTATGAGGACATGGGACGTCTTGCTGCCATGGCCGAACAGATAGCTGCGAAGGGCTTGCAGTTGAAGATCCCCATGCTGGTGACACCAGGTTCCGAGCAGGTGCGTGCCACCCTTGAGCGGGATGGGCAGATTGCCAAACTCGAAGCCATTGGGGCCACCGTTCTGGCCAATGCCTGCGGTCCCTGTATCGGTCAATGGACCAGGCAGGGCATTGAGCCGGGCTTCAAGAATTCTATTGTTACTTCTTACAACCGTAACTTCCCTAAACGCAATGATGGGAACGTAGGTACCTGCGGCTTTATTGCCAGTCCTGAGACCTGTCTGGCCTATGCCATGTTTGGTACCTTTGATGTAAACCCTTATACTGCTGAGTTACAGGCGGCCGATGGCAGCTTTTTTGTCTTGACCCCTCCCGGTAAGGTGCCGGAAGTACCGCTCCAGGGTCTTGTCCGTGATGAAGCGGGCTTTCTGGCACCCCCTGAGGAAAGAACCTCTGTTACAGTACAGGTGGCACCGGATTCGGAACGCCTGGCCCTGCTTTCCCCGTTTCCCCCGTGGGAAGGAGCGGACTGGAAGGGATTACGCTTATTGATGAAGGCCAAGGGTAAATGTACCACCGACCATATCTCGCCTGCCGGACCCTGGCTGCGTTTTCGCGGACATCTGGATAACATCTCCGGTAACATGTTCATTGGAGCAACCAATGCTTTTACCGGTGAGACCGGCATCGGTCTGAATCAGCTGACCGGTGAACGGCAGCCCTATAATGAAATTGCCCGGGCCTATACCGCGGTTCACGAGAATTGGCTGGCGGTTGGTGATACCAATTATGGCGAGGGCTCTTCGCGGGAACATGCGGCCATGAGTCCTCGGCATATGGGGGGACGAGTGGTGATTACCCGCTCTTTTGCCCGCATCCATGAGACTAATTTGAAAAAACAGGGAGTGCTGCCGTTGACCTTTGCCAATAGTGCAGACTATGATCTGATTCAGGAAGCTGACCGGGTGGATATTCTGGGCCTGACAGAGCTTGCTCCCGGTTCCACTGTGACGGCCGTGTTTCATCATGATGATGGTTCAGAGTCGGTGATAATGCTGCAGCATTCTCTCAATGACGAGCAGATTTCCTGGTTTAAAGCTGGTTCTGCCCTGAATTTTTTACGTTAAGAAGAGCTGGATATTGTTTTTTTGGGTGAAATGATGCATGAGATGACTTTGGAAAATATCAAGTTACCGTCTCCGCCGGCTATTGCACTGCGAATTCTTGAGGCGGTAAAAAAGGGGGACGCCTCTTTTGAAGAGTTGGCCCGGATTATTCAGGTTGATCCCGCATTGACAGCCAAGATACTGCAGGTCGCTAATTCATCGTTTTACAGTATGCCCAAGATGGTGAATACTATAGAAAAGGCTCTGTCGGTACTCGGCATGAATGTTACCAAAAATATTGCCCTCTCCTTTGTCATTGCCAAGGATATGAACGGTGATAATACTGCCGGTTTTAATTTCACCTATTTCTGGAAAAGGGCTGTGACGACGGCGGTGGGCGCTGAACTGTTGTCCTCTTTGCTTCATTATAAGAATGATGACCTTTTCGTCTCGGCCTTGCTTCTGGATATTGGGGTGTTGATTATGTATCTGTCGAGCCCCGATGAGTACAGTCAGGTATTAGATGAAAAAAGGGTGACCGAGGTTTCAATTCCCGGAAGTGAACAAAAAACATTTGGCTTTGACCATCAGGCAGTCGGTGCTGAGTTGCTTGCCAATTGGGGGCTGCCTCAAACGCTTTCAACCATGATTCGCTATCATCACAGAAATGACTATCCCGAAGAAATAAAGATACCAATTAATCTTCTGCGCTGGTCAACCATGCTTGCCTCAATATATTATGGTTCACGGAGTGTGGAAAAGGTGCTGAAGCTCAAGGCTGAAATTTGTCCCAGTTATGGGATTCATCCCGATGATATTGATGCCCTGGTCGACAATGTGGCGAAAAAAAGCGTTGAGATCCTCTCTTTTTTCGAGATCGATCCTGGCGAGATGAAGCCTTTTTCTCATATGCTTCAGGAGGCGAATGAGGAACTGCGTCGGATCAATCTGTCTTATGAACAGGTGGTGATGCAGGCGAAACAGGCACGAAAGAAGGCAGAAGAACTGGCTGCCGAACTACTGGAGGCCAATACCAAACTGAGGGTACTAGCCTTTCGTGATGGTCTGACAGATCTCTATAATTATCGTTATTTTCAAGAGTTGATGGAGAGGGAGACAATCAGGGCCATACGCTATCATAGCCCCCTCTCTCTTATGCTGTTTGATATTGATCGCTTCAAAGAGGTCAATGACACCTGTGGACACCCTGCCGGAGATGAGGTCCTGCGTTGCTTGGCCAGGCTGGTGGCCACAACCATGCGAAGCTCGGATATTATTGCTCGCTACGGCGGAGAGGAATTCGCGGTAATTTTGCCTATGACTAATCTCGCTGGCTGCAGGATTTTTGCCGAGCGATTACGGCGGCTGGTTGAAGATATGGAGATCGTTGCCGGCGGTAACGTGATCAGAATTACCATCAGCTTGGGTGTGTCATCTTGCACGGGGATGGAGTCGATGACGAAGTCACAGATGATCAATGCTGCAGACGCCGCAATGTATCAGGCGAAAAAGAACGGCCGCAATCGTGTGGAGTTGCAGGAGCTTCATCCTTGAAGCACTTGACACGTCAAGTGCCATCTCGAGTCATCTTTGGCAGTATTGTGGTTCTTCAGTAGCGCAATTTGCCAGATCTCTTTCCGATAATTTCTCGGCTTTTTCAGTCTTGTATATCAAACATCTGAGCCATGTTGTGGCTTGTCGTGGAGGGTCGGCAACGCGATAATGCTACAATTCCGGCCTGTTATTCCATTGCCCCTACGCTTGGCTCGGCGGTAGGAAAAAAAATCCTGGCTACAGGCGGTGCAGACTCCTGTTATGTGGATTTTATCAGAGCTCAGGCCGGCTTCCATGAGCTGAAACCTCGATATCTGCCAGAAATCAAAATAACTGCTGCGCGTCTGAAATGCCTGGAAGGAAGCTGGAAGTTCATGGCGATGATTGATAAATTCCGCGCAACAGGGGCCCAGCGAGGGGCTGATAGTGGCCACCATGTCTCCAGGGGCTGACTGGTAGCAGGAGCGCATCATCTGCACAGTTTTATTGATGATACCAATGACACTGCCTCGCCATCCGCAATGTACTGCCGCTATTGCCGATTGTACAGGGTCGTGAAGCAGAACGGCCTGACAGTCTGCATGCTGAATCATCAGTCCTACCCCTTTTTTATTGGTCATCAAGACATCAATACTATCTATCTCCTGATCATAGTCAGGCGTTTTCTCAATCCTGAAAATCTGATCCCCATGCACCTGTCTGGCTGAAATCAGACGGTTGATCCCCAGAAATTGCTTCATCCTGTTGCGATTGGCTTGCACCTTCTCCGCACAATCCCCAACGCCGAAACTCCCATTGAGGGAGAAAAAAGGAGCGTCACTTACTCCATGATGACGGTCAAAAGTTGCCTGGATGAGGTTTGGAGCAGCGACTGTTGTAAAGGTGTAGGGCGTAAGCATGGATAAACCTGGTAAGCAAGGGTTGGTAATTTAAGGGCTTTAAGAATAAAAAAAGGGAAGGTCCTTTTTTTAAAAAAAGGACCTTCCCTTAGATACTCAACAACTAACGGATTATGCAGATATTGTTCTCAACTATCTCATAATGCCGTTCCTTTTAAACAACAAATTAGAATGTTGCCTCAAGGGTCAAGTAAACCTGATCAGCACTCTCAACAGGATCCTGACCCATCATACCCAGTTTCATCAGGTCAGCAGCATCGCCCAGGTCGTAGGCATACATGTTCCAGTCGTTGGAACCGGAGTAATCGTACTCGTAATGCTGATAGCCGAGACGCATAAAGGTCTTGGCGTATTTAGATATTTTTTCGCCCATGGGCAGGTCATAGATGCCATAAACCTCATAGACATTACCGCGAGCGGCAATCTTGGACTGATAGAGATCATCATGTCCAGGGGTCATGCCGATCCAGTATTGAGAACCGTAGTTCCATTCAGCACCAAGCTTGAGGCCGGCTTGATCGATATCATAACGGAGACCGACATGAGCCATGTAACCGTTTTCGCTTTCCTGATTGGTACCAATCATTGGGCCATAACCCATCATGCCCATTGCCATGCCGGCATAGTCGTTGAACATACCCTTCTCGTTAGGATCGGTACGGCTCCAGCCGCCGGCTACGAAGAAATTGAGGCCGGCAAATTTGTCCATGTAGGTCATGCCGGTGTGCTGGATGTTGCCCACATTTTCTCTGTCACCCATTCCGCTCATGCCACCAAACATCGAGTCGATAATAGGATCCTGAAAATTGGGGTAGTTAATGACATTGGATGCAAGGAAAGACTGGGCATAGAGGAAGCGGTCTCCCTTCTTCAGGATATCCCAGCTCATCCCTACAAAATCCATATCATCCATAGGGTCGCCATCTACCTGCAGACCATCTTCAAAACCACGGCCATAACAGACGCGAACACGGCCTGACCCCAGATCTCCGCCCCATTTGTAGGCATAGCCCATGGAAATTCCGTCAAAGGCATAATCCATGATCAGTGGGGTGCCGGCACGCTCGGTGAGATTCATGCGGATATTGGCGGGATTGCCATCAGTGGTTGGACGACGACCGATGGAGAACCATACGGGGGCGCCAAAGAGGTTGTTAAAGTTGACAAAGGCCCGGTCAACGCGCAGGGCATTGTCAGAAGGAGTGCGGGTGGAGTTGCCGTCAAACTGTGGCCATGCGGTTCCTGAAGCATCGGCCCATGCAGATTCCATGCCCCATGCCTTGTACATTGCCAGACGGCCTTTGAAATCAACGTTCTCGGTAACGCCTACGCGCATGTTCAGACGGAAGCGATTGGTGAATGAGGTGTCGTTGTCAAGGCTGCGTCCAAAAACGGTGTCGGCATTATAGTAATCCATGCGGGCTCGGAAATCGCCGTCAAGTTTAAAACGGGCGGCCAGGTCCCAATCTTCAGCACGTTCGCCTAAGCTGGTAACAGTATTGTTCAGATCGCCAACTTTGGCAGATGTGGCGGCGTTAGCCTCTGCCTGGGAAGCCATCTGTGCCTTCAACTGGTCAAGCTGGGCACTCAGATCTTGAATCTTGCGATCCAGATCACTGGTTTGAGGCCCCATACCTGCAGAAGCGACAACAGGCAGAGCGATCAGGCCGGCAAGAGCCAGCATGGAAAATTTTTTAATCATCTTCTTTCCTCCAATTTTTTTAATTATTACGATTCCTGAATCCTCCTGAGATTCAAGAACGCATCCATGATCCCTGTCCGTATAATAAATAGACAGGAGAATCAAACAAGTTCTACACTTCCCTTGAATATGAGTAATATCTAACCAAATTCAATTTAAATAAAAATAACTTCAATAATTTGTACTACTGCATTTTTTTTTCTATGTCAATAAATTATCTTCATTTTTTTCTTGTCTTGTCTGCGTGGTGCTGTGGCGAAGTATAAATTTTTATCCTAAGATCATGATGTTTAAATGGGACCTCTTATAACCCACAACTTAACCCACAACATATGGTAGTTGAAAAAAATATTGAGCGTGAATATAGTGGACCTTGTCCATTCCTGCATTTGCCGCTAATGTCGTCAATGAATGATAACTTGGGTGAGCTATGTTCTTTCCGCCCTCACGGCTGATGATGTTTAGGAGCCGTTACGAAATAACATGGCCATTTATATCTATTTCGTTACGGCTCCTTATGCCGCTCCGGGCGTTAAAACGGCCATGTTATTTTTTTACAGCGGCTTAATCTTCTCAGCCTCAACAATATTGGTTTATTCTCATGCAAAACAGATCTCCCTTTATCCTTCATAGCAGCTCGTCCTGTTGCGCTGCCCGAAGGGGCGAGGTGCATACGCAACATGGTACCTTTCAGACTCCTGTTTTTATGCCGGTTGGTACTCAGGCGACAGTCAAGGCGGTGACCCCTGAAAATCTGCAGGAGATGAATGCCCAAATCATCTTGGGTAATACCTATCATTTGTATATCCGGCCCGGCCATGAGCTGATCAGACAGTTTGGGGGGCTGCATCGATTTATGAACTGGGACCGTCCTATCCTCACCGATAGTGGAGGCTTCCAGATATTCAGCCTCAAGGAATTGGCCAAGATTACCGAGCGGGGGGCAACTTTTCGTTCTCATCTGGATGGCTCCAAGCTCTTTCTTGGTCCCGAAGAAGCGGTACAGGTCCAGGAGGCCCTGGGCTCAGATATCATGATGTGTCTTGATACCTGTATCCCCTATCCTGCCACGCGAGAGGAGACAGTCAAGGCCACCGATCTTACCAGTCGCTGGGCCAAGCGCTGTCGAGAGGCCCAGACGGGTACCGGCCAACTTCTGTTTGGTATCGTTCAGGGCGGCATGTTTCCTGATCTGCGTCAGGAGCACGCCCAGGCCCTGATTGATATCGGTTTTGATGGCTACGCTCTTGGCGGGCTCAGCGTTGGCGAAGACAAAAGCCTGATGCAAGAGATGACCGAGGCGGTGATTCCCCATCTGCCTGTGGACTATCCTCGATATCTGATGGGGGTTGGCACCCCTGAAGATCTGGTAGAGGGAGTGTATCGGGGCGTGGATATGTTTGATTGTGTGATGCCCACCCGTAATGCCCGCAACGGCACCCTCTTCACTTCCACAGGAAAAATTACCATCAAGAATACCCGTTTTCGTGACGACAAGGCACCGCTGGATGCCAATTGCAATTGCTATACCTGCCGCAATTATTCCCGAGCCTATCTGCGTCATCTCTTCCAGTGCCGGGAGATACTCAGTTACCATTTGAATACTATCCATAATCTTCATTATTATTTGAATTTGATGGCAGAGATGCGGGCGGCCATTGAACGTGATCAATTTAGTACCTTTCGCAACGATTTTTATGGCAGGCTTGCATGTGAATGATTAACATAGCTTTTTTTATCAAGAGGGAAATGTCTCTGTCTGGCGCGTTCTAACAATCTATCACTGTGGATCAGTTTGATGCTATGGTGATTCGGAGCGGTTGCTGTGAAAGCGCATTTCCGTTTACATCACAATCTTTGGAGGAAATTATTATGCCGGCAGCTGGAGCAGGGGGAGGGATTGTTCAATTCCTCCCTCTTATTCTTATTTTTGTTGTTTTTTACTTTTTGTTGATCAGGCCACAACAGAAGCAGGCCAAACAGCAACAGCAATTTTTAAATGATCTGAAGAATGGGAATAAGGTTATCACCAGAGGGGGTATTCATGGCACGATTACAGGGTTGACGGATACCGTTGTTACCTTGGAGATTGCTCAGGATGTCCGCGTTAAGGTTTCACGTTCTGCCATTGCCAGTCCAGAAAGTGCGAATACCGCAGCCCCTGCTAAGGCCGGTGGCTGAGGTATAGGTGGCTGCTGATACTCTGCAGGTTGTAGAGAATGGTACACGACAAGGGTTGATACGATCAGATTCAACCCTTGTCGTGTTATTGCTGCATGACTTGCACCTTCCGTCGAAGAGATAACTTCATTAAATTTTTTACATGTTGTACTTTTTTTGATAAATAAAAAGTATAGATGAGTCGATAAAAGTAATAACGAATGCTATTACGTTTCTCTTTATTTTCTTGAAAATGGAAGGAGGATAAGGATATGACCAGTCAGGAAGCCATTGGAGTTCTTATGCTCAGTCCGTTTTATTTTAAAATGTCCCCTGTTGACAGGAAAAAACTGGTGCAGGAATATTGTGATTTTTTTAATAAACGCGCAACTCAGCATAAAGATTCTGATAACTGTAAGAAATAGCAGGATTCTCTTCTCTTTCCAGTATTGTTTTTCATGGGTCTTTTGATCCATAGCCTCTACCTCCGTCTCCCTGATGTCAATTAAATTACTGGCCATAGAATTGTATCGCGCCCAGCAGAATGTAGATCGTGTTGAAGCTCAGCTTGAGGCTTCGACGTTATCTGTAACTGCTGAATTGTATGAGGAATTGCGTCAGGCTCAGGCGGAATTACAGCAGTTGCGCAAGATGCTTGAGGATAAAAAAACCTCGTCATCTTTCTGTGTTGATTCTGTTCGCCGGCGCGGCCGTTAAGCCGCTGAAAAAAATACCATGGCCATGTAAGTTCGTAACGACTCCTAAGTTCAAGTTACATTCAATCCTCTCCCTTTGCCCCTTCCTGCTTGGGATTCTGCTCTGACCAGGTTTTCCCGTCCCGTTCTACAACCAGCATATGCTGCCATTTTCCCTGTCGATATCTGAAGGAGGCCAGGATAAAGAGGACTGCTACAAAGAGCAGGACACAGAACCAGGCGTAGTAGAGGCCTCTGTCGAAGAATTTTATGCCGATGTAGAGGGGGAGGAGCATGCAGAAGACAGACGATGTGCCAATGCTCCACATGATAAAGCGGGTATCTCCTGCGCCGCGGAGCACTCCTGAGAAGATCATGTAAAAGACATCCATGCATATATAGACGGCAACGATACGGAGCAAGTGGGTACAGAGCTCAACAACAGTGGCATATTCAACCGCATCCTGTCCTTGAGGAATGAAGAGGGCTATGATGACCTCCGGCATGCCGATCAGAAAAAAATCAAGAAGAAGTGTGTAGGCCAACAGGAGATGGATTCCGCTCCAGGTTGCATGTTTGGCCTGTTGCGGCCTGCCGCGCCCCAGAGCCTGTCCCACCAGACTGCTGATACCCTGTGAGAATCCGAGGGCAGGCATAAAGGCCAGAGAACTGATGGCGATCACGATATTGCTGGCGGCCAGCTCTTCCCTTCCTAATCGTCCAACCATGAGAATGAAAAAGGTGAAGGCGAAGATGTCGAGGCTGAACTGCAGGCTGCCGGGAATCCCAAATCTCATGAGACGTCGAAAGATTGCCGGATTAAACGGACTTCCCTGGTAGATATGGTAAAGTCTGTCATTCTCACGGGTGAAGATCAAGGGGATGAGCAGCAGGACAATGACGGCCCAGGAAATAACGGTCGCCAGTCCGGCGCCGGCGATTCCCATTTCCGGCAGCCCCCAGACTCCGTTGATCAAGGCATAATCCAGGGGGATGTTGATCATCATGCCGATAATATTGCAAAGCATAATCGGGCGGGTCATGCCACGGCCGGTGAAGAACCCCGAGATGGTCTGGGCCGTTACGTGGAGAATGGCGCCGCGGCATAAGATATTAAAATAGATTTCCTCCAGGGCTCGAACCTCCGGGGGATGTCCTGCCAGGAAAAACAGAGGGCCGGTCGCGACCAGGGAGAGGATAAAGAGGACAATTCCGGCAAACAGGCAAAAGTAAACCCCCTGCCACAGGGCAATTCCAATTTGCTGATTTTTGCCGGCACCATAGTATTGAGCGATAAAGACCGTGACATAACTACCGATTCCACCCAGAAACGTCATGCACAGAAAGGCGGTGACTCCAGCCGGAAGTGCTGCTGATATGGCATCTACACTGTAGTTGGAAAGAAAAACCCGGTCGGTGAATTCCATGACCATTGTTGCGGCCATGCTCATTACCAGAGGGACGCATACCTTTGATACCTCACGATACCGGCTGTTTTCTCTCCACTTGTTCCAGGTTTTTTTCATCTCTTTCCATTCTTTTTGTATCCTGTCTGTCTGGCGATGATGTACTGCTTTTGCTACAATACCATTTCATTAACGGGGAAGATACTGTAACTCATTGTCGGAGATAGTTATGTCCAAAAAAAACAGCAGAGATGGTGCCCTGGTTTTTTCCACGGAAGCTGGCAGAATCTCACCTGCCTGTAAAAAACCATTATCACAGTGTGGTGGCCGTCAAGAATCCATTGTAGCTCTTTCTGATGGTATTGTCAGGATCGGCATGGAGACCAAAGGGCGTAAGGGAAAAGGGGTGACCTTGGTGACAGGTCTGGCCCTTGACCCGGAAGAGCTGAGATCAGCAGTTCGAGAGCTGAAGAAAAAATGTGGTTGCGGTGGGGCAATAAAAAACGGGGTAATCGAGATTCAGGGCGATCATCGGGATCTGTTGATGGTAGAGTTTGCGGCACAAGGATTCAAGGTTAAACGGGTTGGAGGGTAGCCTGTCGATGAGAAGTTTGGAATGAGGAGTTGTAATTGATTAAAAGAAAAAATTAACATATGATTCTTTTCAGCTGCTGTTCTGCTTTTCGCGTCCGCCCTCTCGAAAAACAGAAAGCTTTATGGAGAGAGGGGTGCAGGCTTGCCTGAAGGCTTTTGCTCTTTTAGACGGAATTGCTGCTTTAAATCTCAGACAAGGAGGGGCGATGGAAAATATTTTCTGGTGGCACTGGATTGTTTTGGGAGTCATCCTGGTTCTTCTGGAAATGGTGGTGCCGTCCTTTACCATCTTCTGGTTCGGACTGGGAGCCCTGGTGACAGGTCTGGTGATGGCATTGTTTCCCGATATCTCATTGAAGTGGCAATTACTGGTGTTTTCACTCTCCAGTGTTGCCTTTACCTTCTTCTGGTTTCGTCTCTTTGTGCCGCGAAAAAAAATGAAGTCCCTGCTGATGGATGAGCAGGCAGCCATAGGCCAGACCGGGATTGCTGCCACTCGGGCCCTGGTACCGGGGGAGATGGGCCGGGTGGTTTTTTCTGTTCCGGTGCTGGATGATGAATCCTGGATGTATATGGCTGATGAACCCATAGAAACCGGCAACCGGGTTCGGGTGATAGCGGTCCTCTCCCCGGATCACAAAGAGCGAATTTTGAAAGTGGAAAGAGTGCGGTAACGTTGTTGAATCTTTGACAGGAGGAAGAAAATATGAATGTCGGTCTTATTTTGATAGGAGCTATCCTGGTGCTCGTCATTGTGACTATTGCCAACGGGGTCAAGATTGTTCCCCAGGGTTTTGAATATGTGATTATGCGCCTGGGTAAGTATCATGCCACGCTTACACCGGGTCTGAATCTGATTATCCCTTATATCGACACTATTGCCGCCAAGGTCACCAGAAAGGATATCTCACTGGATATCCCCAGCCAGGAGGTGATTACCCGCGATAATGCGGTGATTATCACCAATGCCATTGCTTTCATTAACATCCATACCCCGCACAAGGCTATTTTCGGCATCGATTTTTATGAACATGCCACCCGAAATCTGATTATGACTAATCTGCGGGCCATTATCGGTCAGATGGATCTGGATGATGCCCTCAGTTCCCGGGAGCAGATCAAGCTCAAATTGATTCAGGCTATTGCCAATGATCTTGAGGATTGGGGTTTGACGGTCAAGAGTGTCGAAATTCAGGATATTAAACCATCAACCACCATGCAGGATTCGATGGAACGTCAGGCCGCAGCGGAGCGAATTAGAAGGGCGGCTATCACCGAGGCTGAAGGTGAAAAACAGGCTGCGATCCTGACGGCGGAAGGACAGAAACAGAAGGCCATTCTTGAGGCGGAAGGACATCTTGAGGCTTCAAGACGCGATGCCGAGGCCAGGATCGTTCTTGCCAATGCCACCAAAGATGCTCTGGCGCTGGTGCAACAGGGGCTTGGCAACGAGCAGCTGCCGGCTCTTTACCTGTTGGGCGAGAAATATATAGCTGCATTGCAGGAACTGGGTACCTCCGATAATGCCAAGACCGTGGTGCTGCCTGCAGACCTGCCGGCAGCGCTTCAGGGGATGTTTGGTCTCAAGGTTGTGAAGTGACAAGTAGCTTCAGCCGGCAAAGTTACAAATAATCTCGCTTATTCCGTCCTTAGCGCCTCAACCGGATGCATCCTGGCGGCGCGACGGGCGGGCAGAACACCGGCCAATAGACCCACCAGGCCTGCCAGGAATTCGGCTGAGATCACATAGCCCCAGGAGGTGTGGCTGGGCAGGGCCGGAACGAGCAGGCTGATAAGCCACGATCCTCCCAGCCCCAGTCCCAGTCCGGCCAGTCCGCCGATGGCTGCGAGCACCACTGCCTCACCGAGAAAGAGAACCAGAATCTGATTCCGGCCCACTCCCAGGGCCCGGAGCAGGCCGATTTCTCCGGTGCGTTCATTGACCGCAATCGACATGATCGTCAGGATGCCGACACCGCCTACCAACAGCGAGATTCCTCCCAGAGCACCCACCGCAATGGTCAGGGTGTCCAGTACTCCACTCAATACCTCCAGCATCTTTTCCTGGGTGGTGATGGTGAAATCCTCACTGCCATGCCGGCCCGCCAAGACCTTCCTGACTAGATTGGCCACAACAGTGGAGCTGCTGTTGGTGCTGTGAAGCAGGTCTATCTCCATAAGACTTTCCCGATTAAACAGGGCAAGGGCTTTGCTGGCGGGGATGTAGACGGCATCGTCAAGGTCAAAGCCGAGCAACTGTCCCTTTGACTCCATGGTGCCGATGACCCGGAAGAGCTCGCCGCCAATGCGGACTCGCATGCCTAAGGCCTGAGTGGAGCCGAACAATTCCTGTCGGACCTTGCTGCCCAGCACTGCAAAGGAGCGTGCCGCCCGGGGGGGATCATCGGGGAGAAAATGACCGGCAGCCACAGCAAATCTCCAGACTTTGGAGGCAGCGGCATCAACCCCATAGATGGTGGTTCGTCTCTGGCGGCTGCCGGCTTCAATGGCAGCATTGCCTTGTACCACGGAAACCGCATCAAGGATCTGTGGAAGTTGTTTGAGGTGTTCGGTGTCCTCGATGGTCAAGGGACGAACATTGCTGACCAGGGCTCCGGAGATGCCATGGGTGGTTACCTTGCCGGGATTGATGGCGATGAGGTTGGTGCCGAATTGGCTGAATTCGGCGAGGACAAAGTGATGCAGACCCTCTCCGAGCGAGGTGAGCAGGACCACCGCACCAATGCCTACTGCAATACCAAGCGCTGTGAGAAAACTGCGAAATCGTTGGGCAAGAACGCCATTAATGGTGTACCGGAAAAAGTCGTTTACCTGCATAGTCGTGGCGACTCCTAACGTCGGGCCAGAGATAATGCCGCTTCCAGGCTGGCTGCCCGCCGTGCCGGTAATATGCCAAAGAGGATCCCGGTAATCAGGGCTACTGCCAGTGCTATGACCGGTGACCACCGGGCAATATGCAGAGGAAATTGAGGAAAGAGAAGTGCTGCCAGCCGCATGCCGAGTAGGGCCAACAACAGTCCGATGGCGGCTCCGATAGATGAGAGGATGGTTGACTCGGTGAGGAACAGTTTCATGATCTGTCCCTTTGATGCTCCCAGTGCCTTAAGCAGGCCGATCTCTGTCCTCCTGTTGGAGATGGCTACCAGCATGACATTCATGATCATGATCCCGGCCACTACCAGGCTGATGGCGGCAATGCCGGCCACAGACAGGGTCAATGCCTGAAAGATCCGGTCAAAGGTGGTCAGGATTGCGTCCTGGGTAATGACCGTGATATCATCCTCTCCCTCATGCCGGTTCCGGATAGTCTCGAGGATGGCTTGTCGGGTCTGTTCCATCCCCTCGGGACTTGTGGCCTCCACCAGGATACGAAACAGCGAGGAGGCGTTGAAAAGTGACTGTGCTGCTGCCACCGGAATGATGACCATGTCGCCCAGATCCTCTCCCAGGGAGACTTCGGGCGAAGCAAGAACCCCGATAACCCGGAAACGGCGGTCGCCAATGCGCAGCCACCTGCCAATGGCCGGCTGATTACCAAAGAGCTCTTTTTTCCCCGTCAGGCCGATCACACAGATGGCCTCGGCTCGAGTCGGGTCACCGGGCGGCAGAAAGCTGCCCTGGCTCAAATCCAGATGGCGGATTGCAAAGATTTCGGAGGTGCTGCCCAGTACCAGCATCTCCCGTTCCAGATTGTGTACGGACACCGGCGCGGAGCCGGCGATGATCGGTGCGATCCGCCGCACGGTACGGGACCGGGTCAGGGCCATGGCGTCTTCGAGAGTAAGGTCGCGGGGAGTCTCGCCCAACAAGGGGGGAGGGCCGCCTGTGGTTTCCGAACGGCCGGGCAGGACGATGAGGAGGTTGGTGCCGAGTGAGGAAAACTGGTCGATCACATAGATCCTGGCACTGTCGCCAAGGGAGATGAGGACAACCACGGAACTGACCCCTATGGCCATGGCCAGCAGCATGAGCAGGGTGCGGCCACGATTGGCAGTGGCCGCATGTATACTGAAGGAAAGGATATCACGGATCTGCATGCGTTGTTTCCTCAGGACGCCATCATTTGTCATGCTCAATGCGCCCGTCCACCATCAGAATCCGGCGACGTGCCCGTCGGCCCAGCTCCGGGTCGTGAGTGACCATGATCAGGGTGATCCCCTGGTGATTCAGTTCTTCGAGAATTTCCGCCACTTCGACTCCGGAACTGCGGTCAAGATTGCCGGTGGGCTCATCGGCCAGGATCACCGAGGGCTGCATGATGGTGGCCCGGGCAATGGCCACGCGCTGCCGTTGTCCCCCTGACAGTTGATCCGGACGGTGGCCGGCCCGATTGCTAAGGCCAAAGGCGGCCAAGGCCGCAGTGACCCGAACTTGTCGTTCCTCCTGCTTTATACCGGAGAGCATCAGGGGCAGAGCGATATTGTCAAAAGCGGTCAGGCGCGGCACCAGATGAAAAAACTGGAAGACAAAGCCGATCTTGTGCCGCCGGATTTCCGCCTGCTGTTGTTCTTCCAGTTCCGAGACCTTGATTCCGTCCAGCTCATAGGACCCACTGTCAGGCCGATCGAGGAGGCCTATGATATTGAGGAGAGAAGACTTGCCTGAACCGGATGGCCCCATGATGGCGATATATTCACCGTCTGAAGCGGTCATGGATACATCAGAAAGGGCATGGACCTCTTCGTCGCCTACCAGGAAGATCCGTTCAATATGCCGGAGGTGAATCATTTCTTTGTCGATTCCTCTTGGGAAATTCTGGCCGGGATCCCGTCTTTGAGGCCCGGTTGATCGATAGAGAGGACTATGAGCTCGCCTAGCTGCAAGCCTTCAATGACCTCGGTCCGATCCCAGTTACTCAGTCCCGGCCGGATGATTCGTTCTTCCAGACGACCTTTCTGGGGCTGATAGACATAGACCCTGTTCCCCGGCAGCAATGCCTGAGTGGGAATGCGCAAGGTGTTGCTGCGTTCTTCAAGGATGATTTCGGCATCAACACTGTATCCGGCCAGAAGATTTTTCGTGTCTTGCGGGTCGGTGAATTCCAACTCCACCTCCACGGTACGGGCCTGTTTTTCAAGATCCAGAACATAGGGGGCAATTCGGCGCACCCGGGCTGCAAAATGTTTGTCAGCAAAGGCATCCATAGTGATTCTGGCCTTGGCGCCTATCTGAACCTTGGCTGCATCTACTTCATCAATGGGGGCGGTAATGTAAAAGCTGGAGGTGTCAAGCAGTTCGATAGCGGGCAGTGTGGCGATGCCCGGCGGTGAGGGGGTGATATATTCGTTCAGCTCACCATGGATCTCGGCGATAATCCCGGAAAAAGGTGCCAGCAAGCGGGTTCGCTCCAGTTGGGTGGTGATGACATTCAGTTTGGCCAGGCTTGTTTCGGCGGCGGCCAGGGATGCCTGATAGCTGTAGTGCTGGGCTTCGGCTGTGCTTTTGGCCTTATCCAAGGTTTCTTCTGAAACAGCATTCATCTGGAACAGCTGTTGGAGACGTTTTGCCTCACGGCTGGAGTTTTCCGCCTGGATTCGGGCCGATTCCGCTTGGGCCTGGGTTGTTCTGGCTGCGCTTGCCGCCAGCTCTTTTTCAGCAACAAGGTCTTTGTTCCACAGTTCCAGCAGGAGCTGGCCTTGTTGCACCTGATCTCCTTTCTGTACCGCCAGGACACTGAGCTGGCCACCGATGGCAGGAGAGAGATGGGCCTGACGGTGGGCCTTCAGGGTGCCGGCCCGGGTATTGGCCACAACTTTTTCTACCGTACCTTGTTCAACAGGCGCGACAATGACTTCCATTTTTTCCGGAGAAAGCCGATACCAGAGAAGGGTGGCAAGCCCTAAGAGAACGAAGAGGATAATCCAGAAGGTGCGATGTCGAAACATTGTGGCTCCGTTGTTCAGGTGAAGGGTGGCAAGTGACGGAGTAGAGATGAATCCGCTGATTTAATGTCTTTTCGCCCGATCTCTTCTTTATACGAAAATTTTTATCCTCGGAATATTAACTATATACCTGCGGTGAAACTTTTCATATGCCTCGATCTCGAACGAAAATCCTATTAAATCAACAGGCTCATAGGTGAGTCAGCTCGTCAGGCGCGGTACGCCACCACATCAATCTTTCCTTGGATTCCTGACCAGTCTGGCTCCGAAAAAACCATCAATGGATGGACCGGGCAGCGGTGCGAAAAATCCATCCCTGACCAGTTGTCTTGCTGCCTGTGGCAGAAAAGGGGTACAGTCTTCCATCATAAAGTCAGGATTCCGGTCCAGAAAAAGGGTGATCACTTCCTCATTTTCCTCAGGTTCCAGAGAGCAGGTTGCATAGACCAGGATGCCATTCGGGGCGAGAAGCTCTGCTGCCTGTCCCAGTAGCGCCAGCTGGTCCTGCTGGTAGCGGACAAGGTCCCCCTCCTGCCGGTTCCAGCGGATGTCGGGATGTCTGCCGGTGACCCCGGTGCCGGAGCAGGGGGCGTCTACCAGTATGCCGTCGAAGCGGCGGTTGCAGTCTTGGGCAAAGTTGAGAAGGTCCATGGAGTAGAGGGTGACAGGTGCACCTGGATGGAGACGTTGCATGTTCTCACGGAATTTCTGCCGGCGTTGCCCGTCAGGTTCGACAGCCGCGATGGTGGCATTGCTGTCGGCGCAGAGCTGGATCAGGTTGCCCGTCTTGCCGCCAAGTCCGGCGCAGGCATCCAGATAGTGGCCGTTTTTGACAATGGGGGTCAGCAGCAGTGCCAGCAGTGCGGCTCCTTCATCCTGGACCTGGAAGTGGCCCTGGGTAAATCCCGGCAGCCGGCTCACAGCCCCGTGAAAATCCGGCAGGACCACGGAGTTCCGGCTGTATGTCCCCGGCAGCACAGCTATTCCTTCCTGCTCAATGTCGGCCATCAAGTGCACCCTGCTGGTCACACAGGTATTGACCAGCAGGATCAGAGGGGATTGCTGATTGTTGCTTGCACAGATCCGCCGCATCTCCTCCTGGCCGTATCTCTCCTGCCAGCGTCTGGTCAGCCAGTCCGGGTGATTAAGGAAAGGGGATCCTGTGCTGTCAATGCGGCTTTGGATGGTCAGTTTCTCCTTCCGGCGCAGGCTTTCCCGGAGGACACCGTTGACAAATCCCTGCAGATTTTTGGGCAGGTGGGCGGCCTGCAGGGCCTTGACTGATTCATTGACGGCTGCGGATTCGGGGATGCGGTCGAGGAAAAAGATCTGGTACAATCCGATCAGCAGGGCCTGATGGACAAAGGGCTTTATTTTGGCAAGCGGTTGTCTGCAGAGAGATTGCAGCAGGGAGTCGAGGGCGTGCCGTTGTCGCAAGACCCCATAAATAAGGTTCATGGCCAGATGGCGGTCGGGTCCGTCAAACGCGCATTCCGCAGCCACCTTGTCAAAAAGCACCCCGGCCGGCAAGTGAGTCCTATCGAGGCGACAGAGGGTCTCGATTGCCGCAAAACGTGCTGTCCGAGTTGTTGGTCGTTGGGATTTAGGCAAGGCTGCCACAGGTCAGGAACGTATCAGGCTGTCAATGGCGGCGATAAGTTCCGTTATGGGTGATTGTTTGGAAATCAGGGTTTGCAGGGTATGGCCGCCTCCGATCTGGTCCACTTCTTCCGGGCTGACCATGCCGGTGAGATAGAGGACGGGGATTGCTGCGGTCTGCGGATCTTGTGCCAGGCTGCCGGCCACTTCGACCCCGTGTATCTCCGGCATATTGATGTCGAGAAGGGCAAGATCGGGCAGCTCCGTTTTGATCAACGCCAGGGCATTCTCGCTCTGGGTACTGGTGGTGACCTGGAATCTGCCGGATGCTTCCAGCTCCATTTTCAGAAGATCACAGAGGTCTGCATCGTCATCAATCAGGACAATTTTCATAATTTTTTGCATGGATTCCTTGTTCCTTCTGTGGGTGGAAATTCGAATTTTATTGGTGAGATGTCTTTTATTGCTCTCCTGGGTGTACAAAGAAGGGAAAGGATACCTCCAGGTCATTCAGCATATTTAGTTTATCAGTATCATCATGAAAATCAAACGAAAAATGGGTAGGCAGGGTTAGTCATCCGTCTCTTCTTTCTCCTGATAGCGGATCTGGACGGTGTCAAGATAGGTGGTGATCTCTTGCAGCAGGTGTCTTGTCTGCAGCTGCTCACCCGATTCCGTGGATTTTTCCAGGGCCTGACAGAGGTTGCCGAGATGGGTAAATCCATACATCCAGGAGGTGCCCTTGACGGTGTGGGCCTGTTTCTTGAGAGCCATCATCTCCCCGGTCTCCAGGGTTTCCAGCATCTGTCTCACATCCTGTTTTTTGTTGATCATGAAGCGGGGAATAAGTTTGGAAATCTTCTGATCCAGGATCAGTAAGTTGGGGGGATGTTCTTCATCCATGATGACATCTGTTTTCATGGAATCAGGTTTTGCCTGAATCTGTCCACTGAGTTGCAGATGACTGGCAATTGTCTCAACCAGTTTTGCTTTTTTCACGGGTTTGGTTAGAAAATCACTGCATCCCGCGTCCAGACATTTCTTTTTAAAACGAATAAAGGCGTGAGCGGTCAGGGCGATGATGGGGACAGGAGTCCGTTGCTGTCTTTGTTCCCATTGTCTGATTTTCTGTGTGGCCTCATAGCCGTCCATGATCGGCATCTCGATGTCCATAAGGATCAGGTCATAGGGCTTGGCGCAGAAAAGTGTGACTGCCTCCTGGCCATTGCCGGCTGTTTTCAGGGTAAATGGGGTGTTGTGCAGGTAGAGACGAATAAGGTTGCAGTTGTCCTTGTTGTCATCGACCAGAAGAATGCGGGCGGCCTGCAACAGCTCGCAGCGGGCGGGTTGGATTCCAATATTGGTATCGATCTCAGGTCGGGGTGATGTCGCAGGCGAAAAAGGAATCGTGAAAAAGAAGGTGGATCCTTTTCCCGGCTGGC
The DNA here is from genome assembly GCA_043826415.1 of Pseudomonadota bacterium. Taxonomy (GTDB): domain Bacteria; phylum Desulfobacterota; class Desulfobulbia; order Desulfobulbales; family Desulfocapsaceae; genus UBA2270. Next base: position 145,184 of record JBDRQE010000026.1, on the reverse strand, counting down.
TGTTCAACCAGATACGACCCTGCATGATGTTCAGGAGCTTCTGGCAGATAGTGAGACCAAGGCCGGTTCCCCCGTATTTCCGCGTGGTCAGGGAATCCGCCTGGGTGAAACTGTCAAAGATCAGTTGCTGTTTGTCGGCCGGAATGCCAATGCCGTTGTCGGTGATCGAAAAAAGGAGCTGCTGCTCATCGCCTGCTTGAGGCTGGGGAGAGACCTTGATCTCCACTTCGCCTTGTGTCGTGAATTTTACCGCGTTGCCTACCAGATTGAGAAGGATTTGCCGCAGGCGGGTCGGGTCACCCTTGAGGTAAAAAGGGACATCGCTGTCAATATGAGTCTGGATACGGGTTCCCTGCTCATCGGCACGCAGGGAGACCAGGGAGGTAACCGAATCAAGCAGGGTGGGAAGGTCAAAGTTGATGGATTCAAGCTCGGTCTGGCCGGCCTCAATTTTGGAAAGATCAAGGATGTCATTGATGATCTCCAGCAGGTTCTCGCCGGCAGAGCGGAAGATGCGGACGTATTCGTGCTGTTCTGCAGAAAGAACGGTTTCAGCCAGAACCTCTGCCATGCCGATGATCGAGTTGAGCGGAGTTCTGATCTCATGACTCATGGATGCCAGGAATTCACTCTTGGAGCGGCTGGCATCAAGGGCCAGACGGCTTAAGCGCTTGTTTTCCAGAAGGGTATCGTGCAGGTGGATGTGGGTGCGGACCCTGGCCAGCAGCTCCTGTTGATTGAAGGGTTTGATGATATAGTCCTGGCCGCCGGCGTCAAAACCTTTGACGATATCTGTCTGCTGGGAAAGAGAAGTGAGAAAAATGACTGGAATATCCTGATATTTCAGGTCTTTTTTTAGTTTGCGACAGAAGGAGAAGCCATTCATCCCGGGCATCATCACATCCAGGAGAATGATATCAGGCGACAGGGTACGCAGCAGTTTCATCGCCTCTTCCGCACAACAGCCGAGAATTACTTCATAGTCAGCCTCTTCCAGGACGGTGACCAGTGGAGTTCGAGTGACCAGATTGTCGTCAATGAGGAGGACGGTGTGTTGTGCAGAAGTCGACATGGCAGGAGCTGAGAATTGATATAGTTTTGATAGATATTCTTGATTGTTGTTGGTAACATACCCATTAAGCCGATGAAAAAAATAACAGGGCCATCTTGGCACCCGGAGCGGCATAAGGATCCGTAACGAAATTGATAGAAACAGCCATGTTCTTTCCTGACGGCTCCGTGCAGGAAGGTGGCTTCTTCTATTGATGTGAAATAAGCGTACCATAAGAAATGAGAGAATGAAATCTCTCAATGTGAGAGTCTTTGGCAAAATGGTTTTTTCGCCCAAACTTGGCATTACGCTCAAAATGTTATCCTCGGCATATAAACCATATGCCTTGCGGTGAAATTTTTCGCAGGCCATGATGTTTGTTGAACAAAAATCCTCATTTCCAAGAGGCTCTGAGAGAAACTGGAACAGTGATAATTGAAAATCAAGGGCAGCAGGTTGTAGGTCGTGAGGTGATGATAGAGTTGCGCGGTGTCCATAAGTGGTTTGGAGACCTGCATGTCCTTAAGGGCATCAACATGAGGGTCTTGAAAGGTGAGCGTATTATCATCTGTGGCCCATCCGGTTGTGGAAAATCGACCCTGATCAGGTGTATGAACCGCCTGGAGGTGCATCAGGAGGGTGAAATTATTGTTCATGGCATACCCCTTGATGATGATCTCAGACATATTGATAAGGTCCGTCGAAATATAGGGATGGTCTTTCAGTCCTTTAATCTCTTTCCCCATCTCTCTGTCCTGGACAACTGTTCTCTGGCCCTGATCTGGGTATTGAAACAACCGAGGAAGGAGGCTGAGGCCACAGCGCTGCGCTATCTGGAGAGGGTGCAGGTGGCGGATCAGGCGGCCAAATATCCCGGGCAGCTTTCCGGCGGCCAGCAGCAGCGTGTGGCCATTGCCCGCAGTCTGTGCATGCAGCCCTCGATCATGCTTTTTGATGAGCCTACCTCAGCCCTTGACCCGGAGATGATCAAGGAGGTGCTGGATGTGATGGTCGATCTGGCTCAGGAGGGGATGACCATGCTCTGTATCACCCATGAGATGGGGTTTGCCAGGACCGTGGCCGATCGGATTCTGTTTATGGATGCAGGTGAAATTCTGGAAGACAATGAGCCTGCCGCTTTTTTTGATAACCCGCAGTCAGAGCGGACAAAAATGTTTTTGAGTCAGATTTTGTAAGGAACAGGGAGTAAGAGATGAGAATCCACTGGTTGCAGCATGTTGCGTTTGAGGGGCTTGGCAGCATCAAGGAGTGGGCACACAAGAAGGGATATTTCCTGACCAGCACCCGGCTTTTTGCAGGCGATCTCCTGCCGGAGCTGGACGCCTTTGATCTGCTTATTGTTATGGGCGGGCCCATGGGCGTCCATGATCAGGGGGAATATCCATGGCTCCAGGAAGAGAAGGCATTTTTACAGCGGGTGATTGCGAGGGGTAAGCCGGTGCTTGGCGTGTGCCTGGGGGCGCAGTTACTGGCAGATGTCCTTGGAGCCCGGGTCTTTCCCAATAAGGAAAAAGAGATTGGCTGGTTTCAGGTTGTGCGGGGCGACCTTGTTCCTCAACGATTGGCCAGTGTATTACCTGAACAGCAGACGGTCTTTCACTGGCATGGGGACACCTTTACCCTTCCTGAAAAGGCAATCCGCCTTTATTCCAGCGCTGCCTGTGTCAACCAGGCCTTTGTCTATGAAGAACGGGTTATTGGCCTGCAGTTTCATGTGGAGACCACCCCCGATAGTGTCGCCACCCTGATTGATAACTGTCGGCCGGAACTGGTTGCCGCACCGTGGATTCAAAAAGAGGAAGAGATGCTTGCCGTGAAGGGAGATGTTTATGTGGAGATCAATGCCTGGATGAGTGCGTTGTTGGAGCATCTTACTCAGCAGGCTTAAGCCGCTGAAAAAAAATAACATGGCCATTTTAACGCCCGGATCGGCATAAGGAGCCGTAACGAAATAGATATAAATGGTCATGTTATTTCGTAACGGCTCCTAAGTTTTAGGACAGGTAGTCCTTGACGGCCTTTTCTGCTTTGCGGGCAGCATAAATTTGTTTACTCTGTCCTGACCTTTGAACCATGATCTGATCCTCCTTTTTTGACCAGCTCAAAACAGCAGGCAGATCACTGACGATAGTATCACAAACAAGTAAAATATCATGGACCTCTTTGCCCAGACCCAGCATCATCATCAGACTGGAGATTTCGAGCAGGCCCTGGCCGGGTATCAAGCTCTGCTCGCTGACGATCAGGATAACCCGCAGCTCAACTACCTCGTGGCTCTGCTTTTTTTTGAAAATGGAAAACTTGATGAGGCGGCGCACTGGTTTACCCGTGTCGTCACTCTAGCCCCGGAGGCAGCCCCGGCCCATTATAATCTGGGAATCATCTTCTTTGAACAGGGTGATTATCTGAGGGCCGCTCAGGCCTATGAGGAGGCTGCCAAGCTCTGTCCTGAGGATGGCGACATCTTTTTCAATCTGGCCCTGACCCGAAAAAAACTTGGACAATTCGACAAGGCCTTCAGCTGCTACCAGAAAGTGCTGGCAATCATCCCTGACGATGTAGACGTCCTTTACAACTTAGGAGTCCTGTGCAAGGATCTGCATCACCATGCTGATGCCATCTGGTTTTTTGAACAGGTGGTCATACAGAATCCCGATCACGTCCAGGCCCTCAATAATCTCGGCTATCTCTATCATCTGGAAAGGGCGGTGGACAGGGCCATCGCCACCTACCAGAAACTCATCGCCCTGGACCATAATGCCACCATGGCGGCCCATATGCTGGCAGCACTCACCGGCAAGACCACATCCACGGCCCCCGATGCCTATATCCGAACGGTCTTTGACAATTTTTCCGAGCATTATGACGAGAGTCTGGTGGAGAAGCTGGGCTATACCATTCCGGCCCAGCTGCGGGAGATGCTTTCTGTTGATGAGTGCCGACATTTTCCGATGACACTTGATATGGGGTGCGGCACCGGCCTGTCCGGTGAGGCTTTTCAGGATTGTACTGAAAAACTGATCGGTCTTGACCTCTCTCCTAAAATGCTTGAGGTCGCAGGGAAAAAAGGGTTGTACGACAGCCTCCATGAAACGGATATCTGTTCGTTTCTCAGTGGGAGCAAGGTCCTGTTTGATCTTTTTATTGCTGCCGATGTCTTTGTTTACATTGGGGATCTGCAGGAGATCTTCTCCCTGGTGAAAAAACGTGCCGGCACCGGCGCCGTATTCCTTTTCTCGTCAGAGCTTGCGAGCGAGGGTTTTTGCCTGAAACCCATGGGCCGCTATGGTCACGCCGAGTCTTATATCAGGGATCTGGCCCGGGAGACCGGATTTTCTATGATCCAGGTGACAGCGGCCAATATCCGGAAGGAAAAAGAGGAATGGATCCGTGGTAATCTTTATCTGCTGCGGGCCTGATCAAGTAGGGCCTCGGCAATAATAAACAGTTCAGTATTGCGCCGGATTTTCAGCCATATTCGAGGAGTGGAAAGAGGCGCATAGCAGCGCTATGTAACTCTTTCGGAGACGAAGAAGATGGCTGAAAAGACAAGCAAGACGGGATGATTAATTCTTGCCGCGGCCCTTACCACCAAAAAGTAACGAGACCATCGCCAAAGCAAGGACCGTCTCTAAAAATCGTGGATACTCCTGTTTTTCCTGCGTCCAGCTTTCTCTCTCGGATCCTTCTTTTGCTCTTCCTGAGATGAGGATAGTGTCAGGATCGTTCTAATCGCCTTGATTTTCGTCCGGCCGTAAGATATCTATCTTATATGGGCTGTGCAGGATGATAGTACACTGGGGACAGCTCACAGGTCGGCCGGTGATCAAGGTGAGCGGCCGCTCTCTTACAGGAACGGGAAAAAGCGCAATATCCGGTATCTGTTATCACCTCCTTTGGGAGTGCAGGCATGGATCACAAAACGACAATCCCTCTCTGGTATATCATGTTCGTCGTCGTCGGCATCTTGTTGCTGCAGCGCTTTTCAGCTGATGTGCAACGGATGGAAACGATTGCCTACAGTGACTTTCAGGCATATCTGGAACAAGGGCGTATTGCCGAGGTCCTGGTCACCGAAAACTATATCCGCGGTGTTTTTAAAACGCCCATCCAGGGAGGCAGTCAAGGGTTCGTGACCATGCGTCTTGATCCGGCGTTTGCCGGGGATCTCACAAAGTACGGCGTGAAGGTAACCGGCGGGACGGAGAGCAGTTTTCTGCGCGATCTTTTTTCCTGGCTGGCACCAATGCTGCTGCTTCTGGTGATCTGGATGTTCCTGCTTCGCCGTCTTGCCGACAAGCAGGGTCTGGGCGGCGGGTTGATGTCGGTCGGCAAAAGCCGCGCCAAAATGTATGTCGAAACCGATACCAAGGTCACCTTTGATGATGTGGCCGGGGTCGATGAGGCCAAGGAAGAGCTGCATGAGATTGTCGATTTTCTCAAAAATCCGCAGGAGTATGGCAGGTTAGGCGGGAGGGTACCCAAGGGTGTGCTGCTGGTTGGCCCCCCCGGTACCGGCAAAACGCTGCTGGCCCGTGCCATTGCCGGTGAGGCCGGCGTGACTTTTTTTTCCATCAGCGGCTCGGAATTTGTCGAGATGTTCGTTGGTGTCGGTGCCGCGAGCGTCCGCGATCTCTTCGAACAGGCCCGCCGACAGGTCCCCTGTATCATCTTTATTGACGAGCTGGATGCCCTGGGCCGCGCCCGGGGCATCTTTCCGGTGGGCGGCGGCCACGACGAAAAGGAGCAGACCCTCAATCAACTTTTGCATGAACTTGACGGCTTTGATCCCCGGGAGGGCCTTATCCTCCTTGGCGCCACCAACCGTCCTGAGATTCTCGATCCGGCCTTGATGCGGGCGGGCCGTTTTGACCGTCAGATCCTGGTTGATCGGCCGGACAAGAAAGGTCGGGAGGATATCCTGGGAGTCCATCTGCGCAAGGCACGTCTGGCTGAAGACGTGGTACCCGAGAAGATCGCGGCCCTGACCCCCGGATTTACCGGGGCCGATCTTGCCAATCTCGTCAATGAGGCCACCTTGCTGGCGACCAGGCGTCGGGCAGAGAGCGTGACCATGGAAGATTTTACCAGGGCCGTTGAGCGGATCGTTGCCGGGCTTGAAAAGAAAAATCGTCTGCTTAATCCCTTTGAGCGCAAGACCGTGGCCTATCACGAATCGGGGCATACCCTGGTTGCGCTTTCCCTGCCGGGAAGCGATAAGGTGCATAAGGTGTCGATTATTCCCCGCGGTATAGGATCACTTGGTTACACCATCCAGCGTCCCACCGAGGATAGATACCTGATGACTCAGGAAGAGCTGGAAAATAAGATGTGCATTCTGCTCGGCGGCCGGGCTGCGGAGCATATTATCTTTGACAAGTTCTCCACCGGTGCTGTGGATGATATCGCCAAGGCCACTGACATTGCCCGCTCCATGGTCACCCAGTACGGCATGGTCGAGTCTCTCGGCCAGGTGGCCTACGATAAGGTGCCTGCGCACTATCTGGATATCCAGCAGCTGCAACTGCCACAGGAGCGGCGTTACAGTGAGGATACGGCACGTAAGATTGATTGCGCAGTCCGTGAAATCATTCAGGCCGCCTTTGAACGGGCCACTGCCATCGTGACAACAAACCGGGACGTTCTGGAAAAGATGGCGGGTGCTTTACTGGAACAGGAAACACTTGAAGAAGAAGCACTCACGGCCTTGACCGCGAATCTTGCCAAGAGTCTCTGAGGGGATAGGGGATTAGTTTTTCCGGCCAAGGGGAAACAGACATTTGAATGTTCCACCCTCTTCATTTTTTTGCCTTTCTTTTTTCTGCTCAATGAGAAAGACAATTATCGCAGTCTGTTTTTCAACCCCTTGCCGACAATAACGCTCAGATAAAAAAAGCCGGCCAGCATGACAATGGTGGGTCCGCTGGGCAAATCAAGGCCATAGCTGAGGGAGAGGCCGCCGGTAACCGAGATCATGCCGAGCAGGGTGGCAAAAAGCATCATCTGCCATATGCGGCTGCTGAAATGGGAGGCGGTGGCGGCCGGCATGGTAAAAAGCGCTATCACCATCACAATCCCCACCACCCTGACCATCAGGACAATGGTGAGGGCAGTCAGGCAGAGAAGGAGCAGGGTGTAGAGCTCTGTCCTGATCCCGCGCAGACGGGCAAATTCCTCATCAAAACAGACGGCGATCATCCGGTTGTAACTGAGGAGCCCCAAGCCGATCACGATCACATCAAGGATGGCAATAGTCAGCAGGTCGCCAGCTGTGATCATCAGGATATTGCCGAAGAGATAACTCATGGGGTCAATGTAGCCGGGGGTCTTGGCAATAAAGATGATGCCTGTGGCCATACCGAGAACCCAGATGGCACCAATCACCGAATCCACCCGTTCGCGGGAGCGCAGGCTGATCAGGCCGATCAGCAGGGCCGCCCCGATGGCGGCGACAATGGCGCCGAGCATCGGGGTCAGCCAGGCCAGGTCATATCTGTCCTGGCAGTAGAGTGCCCCGCCAATCCCTCCCAGGACACAGTGGGCAATGGCTCCCGCCAGATAGGTCATTCGTCTGGCCACCACATAGGTGCCGATGATGCCAAAGGCTGGGGCGGCCAGGAGTCCCGCAAAAAGGGCATAGCGGAGAAAGACCATGTTGGGGTCGGTGAGGGCGCTAAAGTATGTCAGCATGGGAGTGCCCTTGTTCAGAACAACAGTGATCGTGCCGGACCATCCGCACATCCCCGCCGTACATTTCATGAATAATGTCCCCGGTCAACTCAGAGGTGGGATGGATCTTGACCTGTCGATTGACGCAGAAAACCCGGCTCACCATCTGGGAGACAAAACCGAGATCATGGGAGACGGTGAGGATTGTCACCCGGTTGGCCAGATCCTTGAGAATCTCGAAAAACTGGAGTTCAACACCGGGATCGACGTTGGCGGTGGGCTCATCGAGGAGGAGAATTTCGGGTTCGCAGGCCAGGGCGCGGGCAATGAGAATACGTTGCCGCTGTCCACCGGACAGACTGTTGAATGGTCGGGATGCCAGTCCCTCAATGGCCAGTTCGGTCATGGCCTGCATGGCAATCCTCCGGTCTTCGCTGCTATAGCGTCCGAGGCCGATGGAACCGGCCCGGCCCATGAGGACTACATCCAAGACGGAGACGGGAAAAGAAGGGTCATACTGCAGATGCTGGGGCATATAGCCCATCTTTTGCCGTGCCTGCAGCGGGGTGACGCCTAAGACTTTAATCGTACCTGTCTGCGGGCTGAGCAGTCCCAGGATCAGCTTGAGCAACGTGGACTTGCCGCCACCATTAGGGCCAATCAGGGCTACGGCATCCAGCTTTTGAATGGAAAATGAGACATCGGTGAGGATAGGAATCTCTCCATAGGAAAAAGAGACCTGCTCGCACTGGACAGCTGGGATGTTGAGTGATACAGGGGATTGCATTGTTTTCAAGGGGGATGATCCAAAAATGGTTGTTAGTGCTGATGTAACAAAAGATTAAATTGAGGGCACCTTGAGTGTCAATGGAAAGCCTGATATCTAACTTTTTAAGTCTATACCCTTTGACTATCCTTTGCAATCATTGATCCGAGATCGGTGTTCATTTCCCTTGCTCTTCAATGTGACCTCCGGGGAATGCAAGGATGTCCACGAGAGAATTTCTTGACTTGTATCTTCCATGGCTTATAACTCAAATAAGGAGGCTACCTTCTCGATTGTTCAGCTTTTGCTTCAACTGATTTTAAATCAACAGACAAAAGGAGAAACCAGCATGGAACAGAAAGATATTGATGCCTTTATGCAGAAAGTAGCGCAGCAGCGGGATGAAATTGTATTGAAGATGCATCTGGCCAAGGCCGAAGCCAAGGATGAATGGGCTGTGGCCGAGAAAAAGTGGGAGCATCTGAAGACTAAAACCCCGGCAGTGGCCCGAGAGAGTGGAGAAAGTTTGAAAGATGTGGGAGCCGCGGTTAAACTCGTTGGTGAAGAGCTCCTCAACAGTTATGCGCGTATCAAGAAAATTATCGAAAGATAAAAAAATATAGCGGAAAGGGTGGCATGGCTGGTGTTCTCCTTGTGTGAACTTGCGGTGTTCTATCCAGAGAGGATACAGGGGAATGGGATATAAAGAAATCACGGTCAGGCTGCCTCCTGATTATTCGCAGGAACTGTTGCGAGCCCAGGTGGCAAAGGCGGAGGGCCTGCAAGATTTTTCCGTGCACATAGTCCATAAAAGTCTGGATGCCCGTAAAAGAGCGAACATCCATTGGCTGGTCCAGCTTGCTCTTGTCTCTCCGGAGATCCCGGGGGAGGCTCCTCCCGCTCCTCCTTTATTGCATATCCCTTTTCGCAGGAGAAAAGAAAAGGCTCTGGTCGTCGGCAGCGGCCCTGCTGGTTTTTTTGCTGCCTTTGTCCTGCAGAAGGCCGGTTTTGAGACGACTCTGATTGAACGGGGGAGTGAGGTCCGGAAGAGGGAAGAGGGAATCAGGGTCTTTGAAGAGAGTGGAGTCTTTGACGCAAAAGGTAATTACGCCTTTGGTGAGGGGGGGGCAGGGACTTTTTCCGATGGCAAGCTGACATCGCGCACGAAAAACATCTCTCTGGAAAAGGCGTTTATCCTTGAGAGTTATATTCAGGCTGGTGCGCCGCCGGAAATACGCTATCTTGCCCATCCGCATCTTGGCAGTGATAACCTGAAAAATATTGTCAGGGGGCTGCGTGAGGAGTTCATCAGGCTTGGCGGCTCCATGCGATTTGACACTCTGCTGACAAATCTTGAGGTGAAAAACGGCCGGGTGGTCAGTGCTCTGACGGACCAGGGGATGATTGAGGCGGATTATTATGTCATCGCCCCTGGCCATTCCGCCCATGAGACCTATCGCATGCTGATAGCTAGGGGGGTGGGCTTCAGGCCCAAGAATTTTGCCATTGGCTGTCGGGTGGAACATCCGCAGGCCCTTATCAATCGTGCCCAATGGGGCCGGGAAGAGTTGTCGGGGGTGAAAGCGGCGGAGTATCGCTTGACCTCCAAGGGTGACGGGAAGCTGCCGGTCTACACCTTCTGCATGTGTCCGGGCGGGGTGGTGGTTCCGGCCACCGCCTATGCCGACACCAATATCGTCAATGGCATGAGCCTCTATCAGCGGGATGGGCAATTTGCCAATGCCGGTTGTGTGGCCGGGGTTAATCTGCATCAGCTGCTGGGCCGTGAGTTGAGCGCCTTGGAGGCCCTTGACTGGTTGGGCGCTCTCGAACGGGAATTTTTCCACTATGGCAAAGGCTATCAGGCGCCCTACTGCCGGATTGATGACTTTATCCACGGCAAGGAGCCAAGAGGGGATGTTCAGTCCAGTTATCCCTTGGGGCTAACCCCTGCACCCCTGTGGAATCTCTTGCCGCAGGAGATCAGCACCTCTATCCGGGAAGGGTTGAAGGAGTTCAGCCGCAAGATCAAAGGCTTTGAGAGCGGGATCATCATGGGTCTGGAGAGCAAGACCTCCGCCCCTATCCAGGTTCTGCGGGAGGCGGACGGCCGTTGTCTCAGTTTTGAAAATCTCTATCTGGTCGGTGAAGGCAGCGGCTATGCTGGCGGCATCATTTCCAGCGGCACCAACGGCATCAAGGCGGCACTGCATATTGTCCAGACCTGTTTGTGATCTTTCTTCTGTTACAATAAATGATGGATCTCGGGCAGAGGCGCCGAGAAAGACAGAAAATATTTTCTCTGCGCCTCTGTATAAGTAAAACAATCAACTTTCTTCTGTTCTTGTTGTCTTCTCAACGTTCTTCTTCGCGCTGCTGTCCCAGAGCCTCGGCTCGCTTATGATTTTCCAGCCCCATTTCAAAAGTCCGAGCAGGGTAAACGAGATCCACAGAGCCCAGGCCAGCATCGCCGCTCTATAGGCAAGCATGGGGATGGAGAACAGCCAGGCCTGCGGCAGATGTTGGCCGCTGATGTCTTGATACCAGCGGAGCATCCTGCTGCTGGAGCCATTGCCGATAATATTCATGTCCGGGTGCCCCAGCAGTCCCTGGCTGATGGCCCAGACCAAGGCCATCATGGCCAGCAGGGTCAGGAAGCCTAGACCGGTCTGGATCAGATTAAAGGAGTTTTTATTTATCTCTGCTTTGATTGACTGGCGGAAATGGAGGGCGGCAAGCCAGCCCACCACCAGCAGGCAGCTGAACAGATTGCTCATGCTCATGCCGATCCCCAGCAGGAAGAGCTGGTAAAACTTGAGGGGTGTCAGGCCGCTTTTATTGATGGCAAAGGCCACCAATGCTACCACGAGCAAAGTTGACCAGTACAAAATAGCAGGACCCATCAAAGGCCCACCCAGGAAAAGTGGCCATCGGTCCTGTGGCAGGGTCATATCGATGGCGGCGTTGACGCTGGCTATGCCGAGATCAAGCTGCGGAGTCCTGTAGAAAGCTCTCAGGCCGGAAGGCTCGCGCCACTCAAGGGAAATAGTCTGTTTGCCGGGGATGATCGGCAACGAAACCTTGGAGCCGTCATGCCGGACCTGCTGAACTGCGCCGTTAATAGTGACCTTCTGCAGTTGCGCACCCTGAGGCAGGGTGATGGTATGCTGTCCCCCTTGACTGCTGCGGATGGACAGATCCAACTTTCCATCGCTTGCCCGTTTGCCCGGGCGCAGCTGGAGAAAACTCCTGTCAATGGTGAGGGTCTGGCCATCAATGCCCTCAGGGCGTGAGATCTGCAATGTTACTTCTTCTCCGGGCCAGGGATGCCAGGTCGGATACCAACGCGCTCCCTGTTGATGTAAAATGACAGGAACCCCCTCTGTTTCCATGTGATAGATCGGGCTGACGTCAACCCACCAGATCTCAGTCCATTGATCGGTCTCTGCATGTTTCAGGATGAGTTGGTCGCTTTTCTCCAGGACAGATTCCCACTGCAGTTCACGATCCTCGGCATTGAGTGTAATCTGTGCCAGCCCTTCCTGCACCCGTACACCGTCGGTGAGCACAGATTCTCCGGGAAGCAGGGGGATACCCAGGACAATGGCTGAGCCGATTGGGCTTGTGCGGGTGATTTTGGTTTCGACTTTCCAGGTCAGGCCAAGCAGCAGGGTGCGCTCAATGAGGACAAAGGGTGGAAGTATCCCGCTTTCCAGAATCTGAGAGGTGCTCTCTTCCTTGTCAAGCACCCGTTTGAACTGGAGTTGATTGTCGGTGATCCCATCATGGATCCCTTCCACAATCCAGCCCTGAACATCGGTGGTGATATGATGAGGGCGCAGAGGCAGCGGAAGCTGGATGGTATTCTGTCTGGGGATCTTTCCCTGTATCCGGATCTGATGGCTGCCTTCAGGCACCAGAACCCAGACCTGCTGCTCTATCCTGAACAGAGCGGCTGCGGGGGTATCATCAATAAAGACATGTTGAGGCAGCCAGTGATTGGCATGGCCGGGAAGGGGGATGGCCCCGTCAATCCGGCCGTCCACCTGCATGGTCAGGCTGAGGGCCTCCGGGCTCAAGGTGACGGCCATGGTGCTGATATCGGCACAGTCGGGAAAACAGTCCGCTTTTTCCAGGAGACGAGTTCTCAGTTGTTCAAACAGCTCCTGACTGGGAATCTCACCGGATCGGGCGGGGGCTGGACTGTACAGAAAACCTAAGAGGAGCGGCAGGACAAAATAGCTCTTCCAGTCCGGCAGTCTCCAGCCTTTACCTTGGCGCCAGTTGATATTCAACAGGCCCATGGCCAATAGCGACATTAAGAGAACCCGGGCAAAAGCCAAGCCCAGATTGGTCTTGGGCCCGATAAGGCTAAAAGTTATATGTTGATCACGCTGCACCGGTCCCGACCAGTTCATGGGGATTGCATTCCACTGCCATGCGGGAAGTCCGGGGCCGGTCTGCTGAATCATCTTGGGGTCATATTGCGTGACTTGACTCTGATAGGGAGAAACGGAGACTGCGGATTTGCTCATCAGTCTGCTCGCTTTCCCAATGGCGCCTCGATCCATTTTTGCCGGGTGCGGCACTGCATCCATGGCTGTCTCCATGAGTTCTGCCTCCGGGGCCAACCCTTCTACCGCTTGAGTCGGGGGTGACTGTGGCGCTGCTTTTCGTTCGCTGAAAGTGGTCATGGACTGCCAGGGTTTTTCCAGTTGCGGATAAATGCCTACCCGTAACTGATTAATGGCAAAAGGGATGGCAATAACCATCAGGCTCAGCAGGGTGAGAGCCTGATAGCCCTTGATGAGCTGGCGGAATCTTCCTGCCGGCAGGTGACGGAGCAGGGCTACACCCACGAGGATAGCCAGCCATACCCAGCGAGGAGCCCCTGATTCATGATAGCTGAGCGCATAGGAGAGAAAGGCGATGACTGTCAACGTTGGTCGTCCATAGAGTCGGGCCACGGCCAGGGTGAAGACGATGACCAGAAAAAAATCGAGCAGACTCCAACGCTCAATCCAGGTGTCGGCAATGGAGTCGATACCGGTGGCATGAAGGAGTTTCCAGCCTGGCGGCAGGTGCAGTGTGGCCTGGACCTTCTGAAAATCATGGTCCCAGCCGGTTGCCGGCAGGGTGGAGATCCGGCCGGAATAAGTGCTGTCAGCCGTGAGCTGCAACTGTCCTTCCCGCACTTCAACCCCTGCCTTTTCACTCCCTGCCCGTTTGGTGATGAACTGTTCCCGATTATTGACCATCACCCGACCAAGCTCAAGAGGAGGTGACATCTCCAGTCTCCAGCCATTATTCTTCTGGCCGCTGATTATGTCCTGGAAGGTGTAGCCGGAACCGTCAAAGCGCAGCCAGAGATTACGTTGCAGGCTCAATTGATCAGGAGGAGGCTGCGGAGAGCCGCGCCGTGTTTCTTTGAACTGCAGAGTATCACCGGTAAGCATCCGGTAAGCGGGGAAGGTGCGCCATTCTCCAGGCATAGAGGTCAACTGGGGGTCAAGGGGTAAAACTCCTTCAATTTCCACGGTGCGCAGCTCTGGATGGGCCTGGAAGGAAATGATCTCTTCAGTGGGCCAGAACTGGTCATCAGGCCGGGCCCACTGGTATGACGTTATCGGGCCAGTCTGTCGGGTGTTGAGCGTTATCGTCCATTGTCCTGGTCGAACCTGAACCCGTATCCTGCCGTCAGGTTCAAGTCGTGCCGGCAGGTCGCTGCTCAGGGAGACGGGAATGGCCTGTCCGGTGACAAAGGCCGGTCCGAGCACCACCTCCCGGGCGGCCCCGCCGACATCAAGTTTAAGCTGGGTTACCGTCTGCGTGGGAATGGTATCATCAATGAGCCGGAAGGTTTGCAGGCTCAGGCTGTTTTCGATTTTTTCCACTTTTTCCCTTGAGGTCTGCAGCCAGAGTCGGTTGTCGCTGTCAAAATTGGGAAAATCAATGGTCCGCTCCTTCAGCATGAGGGTGACAAGGCCGGTATGGGCCGGGATGTTCAGATATTCAGGAAGCCTTGACCACTGAAACTTTCCCGTAATTTCATAGCTGCCGTTTTTGACCCGTATCTTGGGGACGCCCTCCCTGCTCATGACCAGGGCCGGCTGATCATTCACCTTGACATCGACAGGCCATTGCTCTGTGTCTCCAGGAAGCTGTAACCAGCGTTCATGGTGGACCAGCCATTGCTGCCGGAAAGAACCACCTTGCTCCGTCACCCTGATATCCAGTTGTGATGGCCATTCGCAAAGTAAAACGGAGGCGTCATTGTAGGCAGGAGGGCAAAGCAGTTCCTCCTCATGCCCATGGAGAACCCAGTCAACCCAGGGGGCTAATGGAGGAGGAATCTTGACAGGGTTTGCCGCATGAGAACTGTCAGGGGAAAAACAGGCGAGAAGAAAGAGGAAGATGATTCCGGCATAGAAGTTCATGGATTGTTTCTCCTGAAGATAATGACAAATGAAGCAATGCTCCGCAAGTGTCTCATTATCTACACAAATGAACTTCTTTTGCAAGGCGCAATCGTGGGGTGCCAAGGTGCTGGCCTGGGCATTCACCTGGCCATGATATTTTCTGACAGCAGCTTTATTGCGGAAAGGGGGTGAACATTTTTCCCAAAAAAAAAGGGGAGATACCTGACGGTATCTCCCCTTTTAACGGCTTAAAAAAGCAACTGGTCGGATTATACGCAACCGGTTGGTTTTGGCAGACCAGCCATCTTACAAGCACCTTTACCAGGGCCTGATGGGAACAACTCATAAATTCTTTTCAATGGGAAACCAGTGGTCTTGGAAAGAATACGTACCATTGGGGCAATACCGTTCTTCTTGTAGTATTCCTGAAGAGCATCAATTACCTTTCTGTGCTCATCAGTCATTTCGCCAATACCCTCAACACCTTTTACGTATTCAACCCAGTTTTCATTGAATTCTTTGGCGTTAAGCAGGAATCCATCTTCATCTACTTCAAAGCTAGATCCACCGTGTTCTAATGTAGGCATGTTAACCCTCCTTGCGAAAAATATTGTTTGTTGGTTTTCACCGTTTCTAGAGCAAAAATGATTTTGCTTTAATACTATAAGCAAATTTGTTTGTCAAGTGAATGGCGAATCATTTTATGCATTATCCATTTTTCAAAAAATATCAGACAACAGCTGAGATAGGAATCAAAAATGCTGCAAGCAGTACCAGGAAATATGCGAGTAAATTTTTCATCTGTCATGTCGGATTGACCATGGGAGGGACTGTTGCGAGATGAGCTTGTTGCTCTTTTATCCCTTTCCTTCAGGGATGATCGTCAGGGCATCCTCTATATGTCGGCAGAACATGTCACTGATGGCGGGCAAGGTGCCAATCCCCTGCTCAATAATTTCTACCCTGATATCTGCCTGATTCAGGCGGCTCATCCATGAATCTTCATTTTTGCCGGTGAGATCCCGGTGAAAATGCATCCCTGCGACCAGCAGTAGAGGGATGATACAAGCTTCTTTGAAGCCGGCGGCAGTGAGGTCAGCAATAACCTCACTGCTTGAGGGGGAACATTCTTCAATCACTCCGACAAAGAGCCTGGGGCCGAACTGTCGGCGCATGAAATATTGGAGGGCGGGGTAAGCGCACCAGGCGGGATGATCGGTGCCATGTCCTATCAGGAGGACGGCCTGGTCCGGATGGGCGTTTATCAGGGGGGCAAGATTTGTGCAGAGGGCCTGGTAATCGGCAGGTGAGCTGAGCAGGGGCAGGCCGATTGAGGTGCGGACGGGACTTTTTCCCGTTTCTTCCACCAGACGGATGAACTCATGGCCGCCCAGCAGGTGGAGCGACTGCACGACCGCCCAGGGGTAGTGCTGGCGTGATAATGTCTCCAGTACGTCAGAGGGGCTGGAAATAATTTTTTGCTGTTGGTCGGAGACTTTCTCTTTAATCATTCGTGATGACCAGGCCCAGAAAATCTGATGATCTGGAAAACGGTCTTTGATCCGGGCGTCCAGAAGATCATATCCGGCTCGAGCCTTTACACTGGTGCCAAAGGCGGCAATGACAATGGGGATAGGGCGCATGTCTAGATTCTGAATGGAAATCTTCATTTTGCAAGAGGCTCAGTTATTTCAGAGAATGGGGGGGAGGGATGCAGGCACGCTCCAAGGCAGTTCTTTTCTTTCTACCTATCGTAATTTAACGTGAAAAACGATAAAAAAATATCATGAGTTCTCATTTTGCAAGAGGCTCAGGGATCGTCAGAAATGTAATGGTTATTCTGTTACGGATCATAAACTTTTTATTCCGTTCCCCCCATTTTCCTGCTACATTACTTATGGTCTTCTTGAGATCAGAGCTCTTTTGCTCTTCATACTAATCACACTATATAATCTAATCATCCCTAGACTATGCCTTCGATCAGGAGTAACTCCATGACAACACCTTCTTGCCAGAAAACAGCCAGTAAAGAGAAAGAACAAGGTCTGGCCGATGTCGTCGCCTGTAATTCAGCGATCTGTTTTATTGACGGCCAGGAAGGGCGTCTGATTTATCGTGGTTATGATGCCCTTGATCTGGCCCGCAATTCCACCTTTGAAGAAGTCGCGTATCTGCTCTGGTACGGGAGATTGCCCGGGCTCACTGAATTTCAAGCCTTTCTTGATGGCTTCACCGGCGGCATGCAGCTGCCGGTTGAGACCACCATGATTCTACGCATGTTTCCCAATGCAGCCACCTCCATGGAGGTCCTGCGCACGGCGGTCTCCTCTCTTGGTCATTGGGACCCAGACAGCGGCAACACCCGTCTGGATGCCTCGTTGCGCAAGGCCCAGCGCTTGACGGAACGTATTCCTTTGATCATAGCAGCACATCAACGTTTAAAAAATGGTCAGGAACCCATTGCCCCCATTCCCAATCATGGTATTGCCTATAACTTTCTCTATACCCTGCAGGGACAAGAGCCCGATCCCGAGATTGTCCATGCCCTTGATGTTGCCTTGATTCTTCACGCTGATCATGAGTTGAACGCCTCGACCTTTGCCGCCCGGGTCACCGCCGCCACCCTGTCTGATATCTATTCGGCGATGACCAGTGCCATTGGGGCCTTGAAAGGGCCGTTGCACGGAGGGGCCAATGCCGATGTGATGGAGATGTTTGAGGCCATCGGTACGCCGGAGAAGGCGGAATCGTGGATTCTGGATCGTCTGGCCGTCAAGGGCAAAATTCCTGGTTTTGGCCATAGGGTCTATAAATGTGAAGATCCCCGGGTCGGCATCATGAGAGAGTATGCCGAAGAGATTACGCGCAAGGCAGGAGATACCCGTTTCTATGAGATTGCCCGGGTGGTGGAAAAGACCATGCTGGCCAACTCCAAGGTCTTTCCTAATGTTGATTTCTATACCGGAACCCTCTATAGGGCCATGGGGATTCCCACCGAGCTGTTTACCCCTATTTTTGCCATGAGTAGGGCCGTGGGCTGGACTGCCCATATCCTCGAGCAATGGCGAAATAACCGCCTGATCCGACCCAGCGCCATGTATGTTGGACCTTCTTTGCAGCATTATATCCCTATTGAAACGAGGACTCCCTGAGCAGGGGGAGCAGCGAGGCTGGTCGCTTGGGAAAATGACGATGAGAGAGCTGTGATGACATACAGACCTTGGAGCGGGTATGGGAAGAATGGACTCTTTTTCTATCTTTTTTAATAAACCAACACGAGGTGTCCAATGACTGAAACCCTATTGCATTCACCCAAGTGTCTCTATCGAACGGCCAGACCAGCTGCCAGCCCCCAATCGCACAGTCTGAACATGATCGGTTTCGGTTTTGACGGCACCGCCTGCTTTCGCAAGGGAACGGCCATTGCCCCCGACGCCATCCGCCTGGTGGCCTCGGATATTGAAAGTTATTCGCCATATCTGGACCTTGATCTGGAAGAGACAGCACCTTTTTATGATCTGGGCAATCTCATCGTCCAGCAGAGCGGTGATGCCCATCAGGATTACCTGGCGGCCCATGAGCGTTTTCTGGCGCTGGTCGGCGATCTGGATTTCGCTGAAGAGGGTATTAAGTTTCTGACTCTCGGTGGGGAACATTCCATCTCTTATTCCTTTGTCGCCCGGTATCTGCAGGCCTATCCCGATCTGGTGCTGCTCCATCTCGACGCCCATGCCGACCTGCGCGATGAATATCAGGGCTACCATTACTCCCATGCCTCGATCATCAGGAGATGTCTGGATCATTTTGGCCCCGGCCATCAACTGCTGCAGTTCGGCATCCGTTCCGGCACCAAGGATGAATATGCCTGGATGCGTGAAAATCAAACCCTGGCACCGAGCCTTGACGCCTTTGTTGCCTTTATCGAAGGGCTGCCTGCCGATCGTCCCATTTACCTCACCCTTGATCTTGATTACTTTGATCCCGCCTTTCTGCCGGGAACCGGAACACCCGAACCGGGCGGTCAGGATTTCTTCTCCTTTGTCAGGATCATCCAGGCTCTGCGCCATAAAAACATGGTGGCGGCCGATGTGGTGGAGTTGTCGCCGCCGGTGGATGCCAGCGGCAACAGTGATGTCTTTGCCACCAAGGTGGTCAGGGAGCTGATCCTTGCTTTTCATCGGGAGGATAACAATGAACGATGATCCTGTCAGGATAGCTGAAGAAAACAGTGATCGCTATCATGTCAGGCATTGGGGGAACGGCTATTTTTCCGTGAACAGCAAAGGGCATCTCTGCGTCCTGCCTGAAAAACGGGAAGATGGTCCTACCATTGACTTTCTTGAGGTCATTGAAGAGATCAAGAATCTGAACATCTCTTTTCCCACGGTTATCCGTTTCCATGATATCCTCCGTTCCCAGGTGCGTTTGCTCAACACTACTTTCAGAGCGGTGATCGAAGAATGTGAATATCAGGGACAATTTTTAGGGGTGTATCCGGTGAAGGTCAATCAGATGCGGGAGGTGGTTGAAGAGATCATCGATGCCGGTCAGCCGTTTAATTACGGGCTGGAGGCCGGTTCCAAACCGGAACTGCTGGCGGCCCTTGCCATGAATGATAACAACCAGGCCCTGACCATCCTTAATGGATATAAGGATGAGGACTTTATCCGTCTGGCCCTGCTGGGACGTAAACTGGAACGTAAGATTATTATTGTCGTTGAACGATTTTCAGAGATCTCCCTGGTTGTCCGCCTGGCGAAGGAGCTGGGCGTTGAACCGTTGATCGGATTTCGTGCCAAGCTGGCGGCCCATGGTAGTGGCCGCTGGGCCGGGGCCAGCGGAGAAAAGGGCAAGTTCGGCCTCAGCTGCAGCGAGATTCTAAGCGGGGTAGCGCTGCTCAGGCAGCATGGCATGGAGCAGTGCCTGAAGCTCCTGCATTTTCATGTGGGAAGCCAGATTCCCGACATCCGCTTTATCAAGGAGGCTATCACCGAGGCTGGTCGCATCTTTGTTGATCTGGTTGCTCTGGGGATTCCTCTTGAATATTTTGATGTGGGTGGCGGTCTTGGCATCGATTATGACGGGTCCCGTTCTGCCAGTGAGTCGTCACGAAACTATAGTCTGGAGGAGTATGCCTTTGACATCATTGATGGCCTCCAGTATGCCTGTGACCAGGCTGGTATTGCCCATCCCAATATAGTCAGCGAAAGCGGCCGCTATGTGACCGCCCATCATTCCTGTGTAATCACCAACGTGATTGACAATATTCATCAGACCAAAAACGCGCTGAATGTCGAGCGGGAACCGGGAGAGCACAATCTGGTATCTACCATGCGTGCCACTGCCTCTGACCTGAATGAAAATAATTTCCAAGGGACATTTAATGATATCCAGCAGTGCAAGGATGACGCCATCAGCGCCTTCCGCTTCGGAGTTATCTCCATCAGTGAGCGGGCAAAAATCGAGACCTTGTACTGGAGTACCCTTGCCCGCATCCGGAAAATAGTTGAAATTCAGTCCTTTGTTCCCGAAGAACTGCAACGCCTGGGGGAGCTGCAGGCCAGTCAGTATCTCTGTAATTTTTCCATCTTTCAGTCGGCAGCCGACAGTTGGGCCATTAACCAACTCCTGCCCATTATGCCGGTGATGCGCCTCGATGAGCAACCGGATGTGAGATGTTCCCTGGTGGATATCACCTGTGACTCTGATGGCAAGATTGATCATTTTATCGCCAAGACCGGTGTTGAAAAGACCCTGCTCCTGCACACCCTCAAGCCGGAGGAAGAGTATTATATCGGTCTTTTTCTTACCGGGGCCTATCAGGATGTGATGGGTGACATGCATAATCTTTTTGGCCGGCTCAATGAGGTGCATATCTACTGCGATGATGATGATCCCAATGACTTTTATATTGAAGAGATGATCAAAGGAACCTCGGCCCAGCAGGTGTTGACCACCATGCAGTACAGTCCCGAGCTTATGGCCAGGACCCTGAAAAAAGAGATTGATCAGCTGGTTCATCAGGGAAAAATTCAGCCCCGTGAAGGGGTCAGGCTTGTAGATTTTTATGAAAACTGCCTGGCTGATTATACGTATTTGAAATTTTAGAAGCCGTAACGAAATAACATGCCATGTTGTTTTTTGACAGCGCTTGAGTATGTGTTGACAGCAGGTAACAGCACTGGGAGTCGAGTTTTGTTACCTGTAAATTCATTGAAATGGCAGGAGAGCTCAGGTATAAATAGTATTTTTATCTTTCGTATTCAATTCGGGATATAGGCAGGATTGGATGGAGAAATGAATTTTATTCTTTTTAAGGAGAGGGTCCTATGTTCAGTAATCTCAGTATAAAATGGAAAATGCTTCTTCTTGCCCTGCTTGGTCCTCTGTTGATTGCCTCGATCCTAGCCTGGCAACGGGTGAGTGATATCCGCCAGGGGGCTGAGGCGGCCATGATCTCCAGGAGCGCCAGCATCGTCCTGATGGCCGAGGCGACCCGTGACCGGATGGCGCAAAAGTTGCAAAAGGGTGTTATCAAGCCCCTGAAGGAACTTGACCCTTCCCTGGTTGTTGAGGCTGTTCCCATTGTTACTGCCCTGCAGGTTGCCGGAGATAAAGCCCAGGAGGCCGGCTATACCTTTCGTTCTCCCAAGGTCGATCCGCGCAATCCTGCCAATGCCCCGACCGAGCTTGAGCGTCAGGTGCTGGCAGAGATGGAAAGCCAGGGGTTAAAAGAGAAGATCATTGTCGAAAAGGATCAGATTCGTTACTTCAAACCTATTTTTCTTACCGAGGATTGCCTTTATTGTCATGGCGATCCCAAGGGTGAAAAGGATGCTGCCGGTGGAGTGAAGGAGGGATGGAAAGTTGGTGAGATGCATGGCGCTTTTGAGATAATCAGTTCGCTTGCCGAAACCAATAAGGCTGTCTCCCGGGCGCGATTGAGCGTTCTTGCCTGGGTTATCGGGACTCTGGTTCTGATTTTTCTTGTTTCCTGGTTTTTTCTGCAAAAAAATGTGATCAAACCCCTGAATGCAGCCAATGAATTTATGGATAGGGTTGCCAAAGGAGATCTGACTGGCACTCTTGTGGTGCAGTCCCGTGATGAAATTGGGCATATGGTTGAGAATTTGAACCATATGAGCAGTCAACTGAACTCCATTGTGAAAGAGATTGCTCAATCAGGATTGACCCTGCTTGATTCCTCCTCAGATCTTGGTGATATGGCCGATGAATTTTCTTCCAGTACGAAAGATACTGCCGGAAGGACCCAGTCGGTAGCGGCGGCAGCAGAGGAAATGAGTGCCAATATGGCGACTGTGGCCGCTGCCACTGAAGAGGCGGCGACAAATATCTCTCTGGTCTCAGCCGCTACAGAGGAGATGACCTCGAATATCAGAGGTATTGTGCAGTCTACGGAGAAGGCACAGGTTATTACTAAAAATGCCGTGGCGGAGGCCAAATCGGCCTCTGAAAAGGTCGATGAGCTGGGATTCGCTGCTCAGGAAATTGGCAA
Source organism: Pseudomonadota bacterium (assembly GCA_043826415.1). Classification (GTDB taxonomy): domain Bacteria; phylum Desulfobacterota; class Desulfobulbia; order Desulfobulbales; family Desulfocapsaceae; genus UBA2270. Next base: position 122,742 of record JBDRQE010000026.1, on the reverse strand, counting down.
GGTGACGGAGGCCATTACGGACATTTCCGAGCAGACGAATCTGCTGGCCTTGAACGCCACGATTGAGGCCGCCCGGGCTGGAGAAGCCGGCAAAGGTTTTGCCGTTGTGGCTAATGAAATCAAGGAATTGGCCAAGCAGACTGCGGCGGCAACCGGTGAAATTACCACCAGGGTCCATTCGATTCAGGGTTCCACCAATGCCACGGTCAAACAGATCCAGCAGATCACTCAGGTGATTGGCGAGGTCAATGCAATTGTCGCCTCCATTGTGACTGCCGTTGAGGAACAATCGGCAACCACCACCGATATCGCCGAGAGTATCAGCCAGGCTTCAATCGGTATTCAGGAAGTAACGGAGAATGTTGCTCAGGTCTCGATCATTGCCGGGGATGTGGCTCAAGATATTGCTGAAGTGAATCAAGCGTCCGAGTCTATTTCTCAGGGGAGTGGTAATGTGAAATCAAAGGCAGGAGAGCTTAGTCATCTGGCGACACTGCTGCAGGAGCTGGTCGGCCGCTTTCGCGTCTAACTGGTTGCAATAGCGGTTGAAGCTCTCTCGCATGGTTCATTTTCCCACAGGTGCATGGGACGTGATGCATGAGAGAGCTTGCCGGATATCCCTGGTATTAAGCAGAATCAAGAATAACAAGTAAAGAGGATTGGTGGTAATGGCTCAGATTGAATGGAGTGATTCAATGAGTGTCAAGAACGCTGTTATTGATGCCCAGCATAAAGAATGGATCGCAATCTACAACAGAATGGATCATCTCCTCCTCCATGGAGGCAGCGGTGAGTTGTCCAGCGCTGTGGCCGATGCCTTTCAGGCGATGCAGGAATATGCCGGTTATCACTTTCGGCAGGAAGAAGAGTATCTCAAAGAGATCAATTACCCTGATCTGGTGGCGCACAAGAGGCTGCATACAGATTTTGACGATCAACTCTACCGTTATAGTCGGGAAATTCGCAATGGGGAGTTGGTTCTGGGCACAGAGGTGCTGAGCATCCTTAAAAATTGGTTATTACAACATATTATCCATGAAGATCAGAAGTATTGTGCCTTTGTAGGCCATCGCTGATTTTTTTATCCTTGCCATGTCATCTCAAACATCCCTTATACAGAACATGAGGTCCTTGAGTGGAGAGGATCGGCTCCGTACTCTCCTGGATGCTATGCCGGATATCGTCTGTTTCAAGGATGGGAGCGGCAGATGGCTGGAGGCCAATAAGGCCGACCTGGAACTCTTTCAGCTGCTGGGGATGGCGATTTTGTCAGGAATGTTTTGTTCAGCTCTTCGATCCCCGTGACTGCCTTTTTGTGAAATGTAAAGTGAAATCAACCCCATGATGTCTTGGTTTAATCTCCGTGGATAAAATATTGTTGGGAAATTGAGTGGATTATACAATGTGTATTATAAAATCAAGTGGATGGGTTTTGTTATTGTTGACGGTTATGGCCGTTTTTGCCCAGGCCGGCGATAAGATAGTTATTGCCCACCGGGCTGCCTCCGGCTATTTGATGGAGCATAATCTGCCGTCAGTGACCCTGGCCGCGGCCATGGGCAGTGATTATATCGAGCAGGATCTGGTCATGACCAAAGATGATCAGGTCATCGTCCTTCATGAGCCCACTTTGGACCGGGTTACCAATGTGGCGGAGCTGTTTCCCGGCAGAGAACGGAAGGACGGAAAATTCTATGCCATTGATTTCACCCTGGCGGAGGTCAAGCAGCTGCATCTGAAAGAGCCTTATCCAAACAGTGGGCGATTCCCTGATAACAATCAAAACCTGCAACTGACCGTCCCCACTTTCAAAGAAGAGCTGGAACTGATCAGGGGCCTGGAAAAGACCATGCGCCAGGATATCGGTATTTATCCCGAGATCAAACAGCCCTGGTTTCATCGGAAAGAAGGGAAGGATATCTCCATGGCCGTGGTGAAAATTCTGCGGGAGTATGGGTACAAAAGCCGGCAAGACAAGGTCTTTCTTCAGTGTTTCGACCCAGATGAACTCAAACGCATCCATGATGAGCTGTTTCCTGCGCTGGTAATGGATTTGAAGCTGATTCAGCTGGTTGACGACAATAACGGTAATGAGACCAAGTCCCTGCAATGGGGGGAATGGATTAATTATAATTATGACTGGCTTACCAGTAAATCAGGCTTACGTACCTTGTCGTCCTATATTGCCGGGATTGGCATGGACAAGTCCATGCTCGTTGATAAAGCTGGAAATCTTCTTCTCCCCGAATTGGTGAGCGACGCTCACAGCCTGGGGATGGTCGTCCACCCCTACACCTTCCGTCGGGAGAAAGAATCATTGCCGCCCTATGTCTCCACTTTTGAGGAGTTCTTGGAATTTTTCTATTACAAGGTTGGGGTAGATGGTGTTTTTACCGATCACTGTGGTGATGCTGTGACCTTTCTCCATAACAGGATTCCTGCTACTGCTGCTGAACCAGCCGTTGAAGGTGATGGTCGGGAGATACTGCCGGAACAGTCAACAGTTTCGCCCGAACAACCCCTCGCACCAGTGTTGCCTCAGGCGGCTCCTGTTGATGAGCCGGGAGTGACTCCAGTCGCTGCCCCGGGAGCGGCCGCAGTGTCTGTTCCTGAACCGCCGGTGTCACCGGCGTCGACTCCTTCTCCTGAACCGGCCCAGGCGCCGGGACCCAGCCCTGTCTCTGTTCCAGGTCCGGAAATGGTGCCGATTCCCGCTCCGGTACCTGCACCTGAACCCCTGGTTCCTTCTCCCTCTTTACCCTCTGAGGTCAAGTCTCAAAAATAACATTTTGCTGGAGCTAAGAAGATGACAGAAAAACCTCTGCCGATTGGTGCCTGCGAGATTTACTGGCTCAGCGGCGGCGATTTTCGTCTGGATGGAGGAACGATGTTCGGTCCTGTGCCCAAAACTATCTGGCAGAATAAATTCCCGGCCGCGGCGGACAATACATTTTCCCTGTGTAATGATCCGCTTCTCATCAGAACGCCTTCTCTCAATATCCTTGTTGACAGTGGTCTTGGCAACAAACTTACCCCCACGCAGCAGTCTGTTTTTGCAGCGACGGACTGGCTTCTGCTCTCCCATCTGGCGCAACTGGGGATCAGCCGTCAGGATATCGATCTGGTGATTCTGACCCATTGTGATTTTGACCATGCCGGCGGTGTGGTTATGGTGGGTGAAGATGGCAGGCAAGAGGTCACCTTCCCGGCTGCTACCCATCTGATCCAGGAGACTGAATGGCAGGATGTGGTCTCGCCATGCCGTAGAGCTCAGGAGAGTTACTGGCCTATCAATTTCAACGAACTGAAAAAAAACGGCCGGATTCAGTTTGTCCATGGCGACCGTGAGATGTGCCCAGAGGTCCGGGTTCGCCATACCGGTGGCCATACCCGGGGGCATCAACTGGTGGAGATCAGTTCTCAAGGGGAAACCGCAGTACACCTCGGCGATCTCTTTCCCACCCATGCCCATGTCAATCCCCTCTGGGTGATGGCCTATGATAATTTCCCTCTGGAGGTTATTGCCTGCAAGGAGCGATACTTTGCAGAATACCGGCAGCGGGATGCCTGGTTTACCTTCTACCACGATCCTCTGGTCAGGGCCTGCAAGCTTGGCGACAAGGGAGCATTGACAGATCAATGGCCGCAGAAAAAGGAAGAGGCCGATCATCCCGCAACTTCATGACCGAGGATTTATGCCGAGGCTATGGGCATGTGGATGATAAAGGTGGCACCCTCTCCTGGTACAGATTCAACTTCCAGGGTGCCGCCATGCTTGTTGACGATGACATCGCGGGCAATGGCCAGGCCCTGTCCGGTTCCTTTACCAACTTCCTTGGTGGTGAAGAAGGGATCAAAGACCTTGCTGAGAATAGCTTCCGGAATTCCGCAGCCTGTATCCTGTAAGCGGATTTCCACTTGATCTCCGGTCTGTCGAGTGGAAATGGTGATGAGTCCCTTTGTCACGCGGGGGTTGTCACCCAGCTTGCTGGCAATGGCATGAGCAGAATTGACCAGCAGATTGAGAAAGACCTGCCCCATCTCATCCGACAGGCAGGGGACCTGAGGAAGATCATCCGCAAAATCTGTCTCCAGGTCAGCCACGTATTTCCATTCATTGCGGGAGACGGTCAGGGTTGTGTTGATCAGATCGTTCAGGGAAAGCGGGATTTTTTCCTTGTTACCGGGATGAGAGAATTCCTTCATGGCTCGGACTATGGATGAGATCCGGTGTACTCCGTCTTTGGATTGGGCAAGAGCCAGAGGAAGCTCCTGGGCAAGATAGTCCCAGTCAGCAGCGGCAAGGGTCTCTTCAATTTCCTGAATTAGGGCAGGGCTTACTTGCTGATTTTTTTCCGCTGTCAGCAGTCGCTGATAGGCGGCAATCATGGTGACCACATCCTTGAAACCATCCGCGAGGAAATCGATATTGGTACCAATATACTGGGTGGGGGTATTGATCTCATGGGCAATCCCTGCCGCCAGTTGTCCCACAGACTCAAGCTTTTGTGCATGCAGGAGTTGCGACTGGAGTTTCTGCTGTTCTTTTTCAGCCTCTTTTTGGGGTGTGATATCCCGGAAATCCTCTATAATCCCTTTGAGTTCACCACTGCCATTGTAAAAAGGGGTGGCCACCACCAGACAGCTTACCAAGGCTCCATCTGAGCTGGACTTTTCTACTTCGTATTCTATACGTTCAGCACCATTGCGGATCAGAGGGATGGGGCATTTGTCCGTATGGCAATCAGCACCGGGAAATACCTCATGGCACTTTTTGCCAATAAATTGATCCTTGGCAAGATGGACCATCCCGGCAAAGGTGTTGTTGGCGTTCATGACTTCTTCATCCAGATTAATCAATCGCATTCCGTCAGCTGCACTGTTAAAGATTTGATCAAGGTCGGCATGGGAGTCTTGGAGAGACTTTTCAATTTGTTTGCGCTGGACAAGCTCATGGTCGAGAGCGGTCATGGTATGTCGCAGGCGCAGGTTCAGTCGGAGAAAATAGAGGGTGGTACCTAAAACCAGCACAAGCAAGAGGCAGATGCCTGCAAGCCAGAGCCAGTATTGATGGAATAATTGCTGGATAGTGATGTCTTCTGCAACATCATAGGGATCGAACTTGATTTTTTTCAGACAGTCATGCACCAACTGATAATCCAAAGGGATGGTCCATCCAATTATTGCTGAGGTCTTTGCAGCTTCAGTGTTAGACTCCATTTGGAGGAGGGCGATAGCCACCTTCCTGGCCAGTTCTTCATCGGCATGGCTGACCTTGGCAAAGGGCCATTCAGGATAGAGGGCCGTGGTTCGGAGATGTTTGAAATCAGAAGATGTTGGCGATTTCTCATCCAGCACCCGAAACTGATCGAGGTTGATTTTTCCCTCCCGAGTCATTTTCTCCAGGGTGCTGGTGCGCACCGTCCCAGCGTCTACGGTTTTATCCAAAACAGCCAATACCACCGCATCATGGGTGCCGCCAAAAACAAGCTCTTTGAAATCCTTGTCGGGATCAATGTCGTGATCGAGTAGATAACTCCAGGCCATCTGCCAGCCGCCAAAAGATTTCCTGTCCACTGCCATGAAGCGTTTCTGCCGCAGGTCATTGATGGATTGGATATCACTGCGATCACGGCGGCAGAAAATAACCCCGCCGAATTTGGTCAGCCCCAGGCCAAGTACTTTGGTTTTCATGGTAGCGATGCGGGTATTGCCGAAATGGGACTCAAGGCTGACATACATGGAAGAGTTGGTAATGGTGAAGTCGACCTGCTGGCCACTTACGGCCTTCGGTAGTTCATCAAAATCAAGGGGCACAATGGTAAACGTGCGTCCCGGGATTTTTTGGGTCAGATAGTCGGCGGTTTCGTTCCATTGTTTCAGGCATTGTTCTTTGCCACGCAGGGCGAGGACTCCGATCTTGATCTCGATGGGTGCTGTTGGTTTAGTTTCTTCGGCGAAAGAGGTAAGGGGAATAAAAAAATACAGACAGAGAATTGCTAAAAGAAGGCTGTATGATTGTAAAACTGAACTATGGTGAGTCTTCATATCAATCTCAATTTTAGGTTACATTGAATCAAAATGGGCACCTTGGGAAATCTGTATTGTTCAGGATTTCTTCATGGTGATTGTATCTTTTTTGGCAAAAAAGCAGAAAGGAATACTGCGCTGCCCGCTAAAAAAGCAGCCAGGAGGAAACTGCTGGAAAAACTGTGACTCATCTCGGCCAGGAACCCTGCCAGAAAAGGACCGAGAATCTGGCCCAGGCCAAAGACAAAAGTGACAAAGCCAAAGAGAGATGCCACTCGTTCAGCCCCGGCGTAATCTCCCACCAGGGCAGCCATGATAGAGGGAACGCTCCAGACCACAGTCCCGAAGCAGCCGATGGAGAGGTAGAGAAAGAGCTGGGGTAGATCCAGGGCTATAAAAAGGTAGGCCATGGCTTGAATGGTAAAGACCAGCATTAACGCCGGCCTTCTGCCAAACCGATCTGAAAATATTCCAAAGACCGGCCCGGAAAAGAGACTGAGCAAGCCTACCCATGACCAGAAATTTCCGGCCACGGTTTCACTGAAGCCCTTTTCCTGGACCAGGGTGGTGACGATAAAGGTTACGTAGATCACATAGGTGAAGCCGAAAAGAAAATAAATAGCAGCGCAGTGCAGGATAATGGCCGAGTGCAACTTTGGTAATGCGGCCAAGGCGTTGTGATGTCTGTCGGGATGAGTCTCTGTCATGCCCACAGGCAGAAGCCCGCATTCCCGGGGGCTGTTTCTGAGAATAAGAGAACATATAGTCCCGACACAGAGGACTATCATGCCGAGGACAAACCAGCTTACCCGCCAGCCCTGTTCATAGAGGGTGTTGAGGTAGGGAATCAATTTTCCCGACAGGATAATGGCGAAACCGCTGCCAATGGTCACAAATCCAGTAGCCCGTCCTCGTTTATTGCTGGCGAACCAGCATGAGATCAGCGACACCATGGGGACATTGGAGAGGCCGCTGCCGATTCCGGTCAACAGGTAGAGAGCAAGAATCAGATAGAGATTTTGAACCCAGCTGATGAGAAGCATGGACAGACCAATGAGGGTCAGGGCGGTCCCGATTAACCTGCGGGCGCCAAAGCGTTTTGTCAGTCTGCCGCAGAGCAGCACCGCCACTAGATACCCAACAAAGTTCACAGTGCCGATCAGACCCATCTGTGAATAGGAGAGGTGCAGGGATTTACCCATGGACGGCAGCAGCATCCCCAAAGAAAACCTGCCCAGACCCAGGCTGGCAAAGAGACAGAGGGTTCCCGTCACCATGATATACCAGCCGTAATGGATGGTGGAGTTGCTGCTGGTAGAATTATTTTTCCTAAAGCTCATTGTTCCTCAATTTCTGTTGATTCTGAATCATCCCGGCAGAGTTTTTACAAATGACATGATAGCAGGTTCCTTCCTGTTCTCCATCTCTTTTTATTTTACACAATACCGATGGCTCCCCTGCAAGTCAGTTGACACCCCCTTCCTTTTGCGGGTATTGTGTTTCCATTTTTTAATCAAGCGCTAACTTGGTCGGATTTGCTGCGCAGTTTCTCTCTGTACTTTCCTTTACAGGCCCGTGTGATCCATTTGCCTGCGCATTATTTTCCCGGCTGAGAAACGGAATGATTCGATAAAGAGTATCGGAGAGAATAACGTGCGGGCAGTCATTCAACGGGTCAGCCGGGCGGCAGTTTTGGTTGATCAGGAAGAGATCGGGGCCATTGGTCATGGCCTGGTAGTTCTTCTTGGTATCCATCGTGATGATCAGGAAACAGATCTGCACTGGTTGATTGAGAAAATAGTTCATTTACGGATTTTTGAAGACGCGACAGGGAAAATGAACCGTTCCCTGCTCGACAGTGGCGGGGCCATGCTTATTATTTCTCAGTTCACACTTTATGGAGATTGCCGTAAAGGGCGGCGGCCCGGCTATTCCTCGGCAGCCAGGCCTGAACAGGCCGAGTCGCTCTATGAACGTTTTATCCAGGGCGTGCAGAAATATGGTATTGAGACAGCAACTGGTCGTTTTCAGGCAACAATGGCAGTGGAACTGGTGAACGACGGACCGGTTACCCTGCTTCTCGATTCAGCAAAGATGTTCTAACATTAAATTTAACTCCTCCAAACTCCTATGCCCTTTATCCCTGGACAATCCTATTCTTCTTTTACCCTGAAACGACATGCAAAGAGCGCTGAAATTGGGTCCGATGTCTATCTCTTTGAACATGATGTCCTGGGGTGTCCTTTGCTGGCCATCAAAAACAGCGATCCCAACAAAACTTTTGCTGTAGCCTTTAACACGATTCCTACTGATTCCACCGGTGTGGCCCATATCCTTGAACATTCGGTGCTGATGGGATCGAAAAAATATCCGGTCAATGATGTCTTTGGCGAGATCAACAAGGGCGGGCTCATGACTTTTCTGAATGCCATGACCGGCTCGGATATCACCTACTATCCTTTCGCTACCCGCAATCTGAAGGAATATTTCAATATTATGGATGTGTACTGCGATGTGGTGTTCAACCCATTGCTCAGCCGTGCCACCTTTGAGCAGGAAGGCTGGCATTACCACCAGGAAGAAGAAAACGGAGAGCTGGAGTTTCAAGGCGTGGTTTATAATGAAATGAAGGGCGCTTTTTCTGACCCGATTCGTCTGCTTTTTCATCATATCTTCGGCGGATTGATGCCCGGCTCCACCTATGCCCATGAGTCCGGCGGTGACCCGAAGAATATTCCTGATCTTTCCTATGAGGCCTTCTGTGCCTTCCACAAGCAGCATTATCATCCCTCCAACAGTACCTTTTTTGTCTATGGCGATGCGCCGCTCGATCAGGAGCTCAGCTATCTTCAGGATCATTTTCTTAAGGCTTTTCCGGCAAAGGAGAATACGTGCAGGATAGAAGCAGGAAGGGATGTAGAGCAGATCACTTTTATTGAAGACAGGTACGGTGTGGAATCGGCAGAAACTGCGGCCAAGACTTTTCTGGCTGTAGGGCAGGCGGTTAGTACTGTGCTCAATCGTGAGGATAACGCCGCCTTTCAGGTCATTGCCGGGATCCTGTATAATTCAGATGCCTCTCCCTTGAAAAACAAGATCGTTTCCAGTGGGTTGGGTAAAGATTTTGGCGGGCTCTATCTGTGCACCTCCAGCTTCAAGACCTTCATGGTCACCTATCTGGTGGGCAGTGATCCTGATAAACGGGATCCTTTTTTGTCCTTGTATAATGAGACCTTGCAGGAAATGGTCAGGGCCGGACTTGATCGTGATCTGTTGCTTTCGGAGCTGAACAAGTATGAATTTGCGGTGCGGGAAGAGGCCAGTAAGGCCCAGCGCGGTCTGGATCTTTTTGGCAAGGTTATGCCTGCCTTTAAATATGGTACGGATCCCTTTGAGACTCTGGAGATTGAAGAGTTGTTCCGTGTCATCCGCCACAAGGCCCTTGAAGAAGGATATTTTGAGGGCTTGATTGAACGCTATCTTTTGGAAAACAAGGCCACTGTTGTGGTGACCCTGATCCCTGATCCTGAGAAACCGGCTCAGACCCAGGATGAAGAGAGAGGACGATTAGCGAGCTTTGCGGCAACCCTGACTGGAGCCCAGCGCCAGGATCTGCTTACCAGGACCTCTGAGCTGAAGCAGCAGCAACAGACAGCAAACAGCCCTGAAATTCTTGCCTTGTTGCCACACCTGAGCCACAGTGATCTCGAATCTCATCTTGCCTTTCACGCCGTCCAACCTCATGAAATGTTCGGAGGTGTGCAGGTTCTGGTCAGTGAACTTGCCACCGAGCATATTTCCTATGTTGACATGGGTTTTGACATCTCGGTGCTTCCCGCTCGGCTGTTGCCGTGGCTGGACCTCTTTGCCACCATTGTTGCTGAGATCGGTACCCGGAGGATGGATTTCATGCATCTGGCCCGGGAATTGGGCACTTCTACCGGTGATTTCACACACTCTTTCAACATCTACAGTAAGGTGGGGAGTGCTGAGTCGGTGCAGCCTGTTCTCTGGTTTCAGATGAAATGTCTGCCCGAATATCAGGAGCGGGCTATGCAGTTGATGGCCGAGATCTTTAGTGAGCTTTCTTTGGAGGATAGAGCGCATATCAGGGAGATCGTGCATCGGGAATTTGCCTGGTCGGAACACAGTGCCCAGAGTGAGGGCTACAGCCTGGCAGCTTCTCGTGCCTTTGCACATCTCAGTCCTGCCGGGGCATATAATGAAATGATTTCCGGTGTGAGTTCGTATCGGGCGGAAAAAGAGCTGGATAAGAATTACGTGCAGATGGAAGAGAAGTTTCTGGCTGCCCTGCAGGAGATGGCGACTCTTTTGTTCAACCGCAACAATCTGATCCTGGCCATTACTGGTGACCCTGAAGAAATCGAATCTTTTGCTCATCATGGGGCTGTCCTGGTGGCGGCCCTGCCAGCCAACCCTGTCACCAGGCAGATCCTGACTCTGCCCGAGCTGCCGGCCCATGAGGCGTTGATTACCTCAGCTGAGATTGTCTTCGCGGTACAGGCAGGTTCTCTTTTACCAAACGGAGCAGGGTATAACGGCCATTTTGAGGTCCTGAAGAATTATCTCTCCCGTGATTATCTGTGGAACACGGTGCGGCAGATGGGCGGAGCCTATGGCTGCTTTATCCAGTTCAGCCATATCACCGGCAATATCGGTTTTGTCAGTTATCGGGATCCGCAGGTGCGCAAGACCTATGATAGTTATGCCGCCATCCCTGGAATTATCTCCGGTCTGCAGCTTTCCGACAAGGCGCTGGAGCAATTGGTTATCGGCACCTATGGCAATTTTGATCCCCTGCAGAGTTCTGCCGCTAAAGGGGCAACCGCCAGAAATGAATATCTGAGCGGGATAACGCCTGCCCATAAACAACAGCGTATTGAAGAGATCATCTCCACCCGGGTCCGGGATATGCAGGAATTTTCCCCGGCCTTTAGCCGGATGTTGTCCAGCTCCCATCGGACTATTATCGGTAATCGCACTAAAATAGAAAAAGACCGCGATTTGTTTGACAAGCTCAGTGAATTGTAAGGAATTTTCCCAGAATTCACAGGTAATTCATCAGCCATAGCAGCAGGATAGCGTATGAGTGGAAAACATTTTGACAAAGCTGCAGCCGGCTGGGATCAGAAGCAGCGCCGGCTTGAACTGGCGGCCAAGATCGCGGCTGCGATCAGCAGTACCCTGCCGCTGCATAAAAAAATGAGTGCCCTGGAATATGGTTGTGGCACCGGTTTGGTGGGATTGGCCTTGGCGCCGCAGCTGGCGACACTCACCGCCGTGGATACCTCGAGCGGTATGCTTGCGGAGCTCGCCCGGAAGATTGAGAGTGCCGGGATTAGCAATGTGACTCCGCTGCAACTGGATCTGCTGCAGGAGTCGCTGATGGACCGGTATGATCTGATTTTCTGCGCCATGACCCTGCATCATATCAAGGAGGCTGATCAGGTATTGACCCGCTTCTGTGATCTGCTGAAGGATGGTGGTTATCTGGCCGTGGCTGACCTGAAGGAGGAAGATGGCTCGTTTCATGATGCGACAGCCGATGGGGTCATGCATCATGGTTTTAATCCGGAATATCTGGTAAAAACCCTGACAGCTTCAGGTCTGAAGGAGGTGGCGGTCAAGGAGGTCCATTCGATTATGAAGACGAATGAGGCTGGTGTTGAGCGGGCGTATCCCGTTATTCTGGTGACCGGTAAAAAAGGATAGAATGTCGAGTCATCAGGAGAGGAAAAATAATATGTGCCAGTCAGCCGCTGTTTTTCCTTTTTAAATATTAATTTTGAGTTTTATCCTGTATCTTTTGCCCTTTAATTTTTCACTAAGGGCCTCGGCAATAATAAACAGTTCAGTATTGCGCCGGATTTTCGGCCATATTCGAGGAATGGAAAGAGGCGCATAGCAGCGCTATGTAACTCTTTCCGTGACGAAGAAGATGGCTGAAAAGACAAGCAGGACGGGATGATTTATTCTTGCCGCTGCCCTAAACCCCTCATAGGAGCATAGCATGCAATACTCTTCTGAAGTACAAAAGATGTGTCCTGTGGCCCAGGGCGCATGTCACGGGCCGTCGCCCATCCCGCAGGAAGGCGGGTGGACTAAGGCTCGTGAAATCAAAGACATCAAAGGACTCACCCACGGGATCGGCTGGTGCGCTCCGCATCAAGGCGCCTGCAAGCTGACCCTCAATATCAAGGACGGAGTCATTGAAGAGGCCCTGATCGAGACCATCGGCTGCACCGGCATGACTCACTCGGCGGCCATGGCCTCCGAGATTCTACCCGGCAAGACCATCCTTGAGGCCCTGAATACCGATCTGGTCTGTGATGCTATTAATACAGCCATGCGCGAGCTCTTTCTGCAGATCGTTTATGGCCGCAGCCAATCTGCTTTTTCTGAAGGCGGATTGCCCATTGGAGCCGGTCTGGAGGATCTGGGCAAGGGGCTGCGTTCGGTGTGCGGCACTACCTATGGCACCCGGCTCAAAGGCCCTCGCTACCTTGAGGTGACGGAAGGCTATGTGCTGGAGCTGGCACTCGATGGCGACGATGAGATCATCGGTTACAAGTTTGTGCATCTGGGCCGGATGATGGAAGCGATCAAAAAGGGCGTGGAGCCGGCTCAGGCGCTGGCCGATGCCACCGGTACCTATGGCCGCTTTGATCATGCAGTCAAAAAAATTGACCCCCGCAAGGAATAAGGAGGAGTATCATGGCACTGTTTGAAAGTTATGACCGGCGCATAGGTCAGATCACTCCTGTCCTCGCAAAGTATGGGATGAAGAGTCTGGAAGAGGCCAAAGAGGTGTGTGATGCCTATGGCGTGGATGTGGCGGCGCTGGTGAGAAAGATCCAGCCCATCTGTTTTGAGAATGCCTGCTGGGCCTATACCCTGGGAGCGGCTATTGCCATCAAAAAAGGCGAGAAGAAGGCGGTGGATATTGCCGCAACCCTTGGTGAGGGCTTGCAGGCCTTCTGTATCCCCGGATCAGTGGCGGATCATCGTCAGGTTGGGATTGGTCATGGCAATCTGGCCTCCATGCTGCTGCGGGAAGAGACCAGATGCTTTGCCTTTATAGCCGGTCATGAATCTTTTGCCGCGGCGGAAGGGGCTATTGGTCTCGCCAGATCAGCCAACCGGGTTCGTAAGGAGCCGTTACGGGTTATTTTGAATGGTCTTGGCAAGGATGCAGCCCAGATCATCTCGCGGATTAACGGTTTCACCCATGTGGAGACTGTCTATGATTACGCCACCAGTAAACTGAGCGTGGTCAAGGAAAAGGCGTATTCTTTGGGAGAGAGGGCGGCGGTGCGCTGCTATGGTGCCGACGACGTGCGTGAGGGTGTGGCCATCAACCATCTGGAGGGTGTAGATGTCTCCATCACCGGCAACTCTACCAACCCCACCCGTTTTCAGCATCCGGTGGCAGGCACCTACAAGAAAGAGTGTGTCCAGCAGGGCAAGAAATATTTCTCGGTGGCCTCGGGCGGCGGTACCGGACGCACCCTGCATCCCGATAATATGGGCGCTGGTCCTGCCTCCTATGGTATGACGGACACCATGGGCCGGATGCATTCGGATGCCCAGTTTGCCGGATCATCCTCGGTTCCCGCTCATGTGGAGATGATGGGGCTCATCGGTATGGGCAATAATCCCATGGTTGGCGCTTCAGTTTCGGTGGCAGTCGCTCTTGAACAGGTCTCTTGAGAGAATAATGACAGGGGCTGCCGGCTGTACTCGGTAATGGTATCTGCAGGTTCCAGGTTGGGCACATCTGAGGGTGTGTCCAATCTGCCATTTTTACAGCTCCCTTTTCCTGAATCGATCCCCTTGAATTTTTCAGGCAAACCTGTCCGTCCAGGTTACTGCTTCAAGATAAAAAATAGCCATCCGTCCTTCGGCAATTCCTGCATCTTGAACCAGGAGATCCAGTTTCTCCCATTGTCCCGTCTCGTATGATTCTACCATCTGTAGATAGCTGAACAGTTCCCCTTCTCTTTTTACTAATGCATTCTGGAGCCTCTCATTGAGGCGCAGGCGAGGAATGAGTTCAGCCATTGAGATGTTAAGTATAGCGTCAATCAGGGAGAAAAGGCCCAGCATGAATAATTCTTCCTTGTCTCGCCCTGCTTCTGCGGCGATGTGTTCCAGAAAACGGGCACGGATAACTGAGCTGCGTAAGAGCTCATTGGGTTTATCCTGGCACAGTTTACTGGTGGCAATGATAGTCACAAAGGCCCTGATCTCATTCATGCCGAGAAAGGCAATGCCTTGTCTCACGGATGAAAGAGGGGTGACGCGGGCGAAGTGGGCAGAGTTGATATACTTCAGCAGCTTGTAACTCATTGAGACATCACGGGAAATAATTTTCTCAAGATCAGTTACAGTACAATCTTCCTGGAAAACTCTGATCAGGAGCTGCAGGATATGTTGTTTGATGGGGGAGATATCTTTTTGGGTCATTACCTCCGGTCGAGCGAAGAAAAAGCCTTGAAAGTAATCGAATCCCAATTCCTTGGCCTGATCAAATTCTTCATGAGTTTCTATCTTCTCGGCGAGAAAGGCACAGAGGTGCGGACTGAAACGACTGAGGAGATCTTTGATCTCGATAAGGGATGTTGCTCTGAAATCAATCTTGACAATGCTGGCCACTTCGATAAATAATTTTGATTGACAGGTACAGGTAAAATCATCCAAGGCAATGTCATAGCCCTTGCCGCGAAGTTCCCTGCAGGCCTCCATCACCTCGGTACCAGGACAGACGTCTTCCAGGATCTCGACCACAAAGGTCCCTGGATGAAACATATGGGCAGCCCCCTGCAACAATAACTCTCTGGTGAAATTGACAAAAGCCTTACGGCCTCCGGTTATTTCTTCAATGCCGACGGTGAAAAAGGTGGAAGAGAGTAATTTTGAGGTGGCGACATCGCCATCAATCTGCGGAAAGATATTAGCCTCGCCGGCACGAAACAGGAGCTCATACCCATAAATGTTGCGATTGCGGTCAAAAATGGGCTGTCTTGCCAGAAATGTATCCATTATCAGATTTTACGAGAGTTGTTGAGATGTTATAATCTCAGGATGTGAGGCTTATGATGAGTTGATGTGAGTGAACTTCTCTTTAAGCATCAAATCATTTTGCCAATCCTTGTCAAGGAGAGTTTTGTTATTATCTCCCTGCTCACCTGACATTTTTTGGATTCTTCCTTTCTTCTTGCCTTGCTCTGTTTTATTTGGTAGCTCTTGCCTATGCTTTCAAGACCATTTATCCAGCTGCGCAATATCAGCTATCGCTACGCCCTGGCAAGCGCTCCGATCCTGCAAAGTCTTGATCTGGAGGTCATGGATGAGCGGATCGGTCTGATCGGCCCTAATGGCAGCGGTAAGACCACTCTTTTTCAGATTATAGTGGGCCTGCTGTCTCCAGAGAGTGGTCAAGTCCTTTTTGATGGCCGGGAAATGCGCAGTGAGAAGGATTTTCGTATCCTGCGCAGGCAGGTGGGGTTCCTCTTTCAGCATGCTGATGATCAGCTCTTTTCGCCAACGGTCCTGGAAGACGTGGCTTTTGGCCCTCTCAATCTAGGCTGTTCTGCAGAAGAGGCAAAGGATATTGCGATTGGTACCCTTAAAGATCTTGGGCTTGCCGGTTTTGAAGAGCGAATCACCCACAGGCTTTCCGGTGGAGAAAAAAAATTGGTGGCCCTGGCGACAATCCTCTCCATGAAACCACGCCTCCTGCTGCTTGATGAACCTACCAATAATCTGGATCCTGCCACCAGGGCTCGACTGACTGATATCCTCCAGAGTCTGCAGCAGGCTCATATCATCATCTCCCATGACTGGGATTTTCTTGCCAAGACCACATCCCATCTCTATTCCCTTGAGCACGGTCATCTCCATCGCTGTGATCACGATCATATGCACAGCCATCAGCATATTCATCCCTATGGCGATCATCCGCATCAACACAGCGATTGATGCAGGAGCCGTTACGGCTCCTTATGCCGCTCCGGTTACTTCAATGGCCATGTTGTTTTTTACAGCGGCTTATTCTTTGGCCTGGCAACAGGTGTAGGGGTTAACCGTCATTATTGGGCAGGGAGCGGCCTTGACCACTTTGTCGGCGATGCTGCCGAACATGATTTTTTCCAGACCTTTATAGCCATGGGTGCCCATAACGATGAGATTTCCATGTTGGCTAATGGCATAGTCTATGATCTGTTCAGCGACATCGCCCATCAGGACTT
Source organism: Pseudomonadota bacterium (assembly GCA_043826415.1). Taxonomy (GTDB): domain Bacteria; phylum Desulfobacterota; class Desulfobulbia; order Desulfobulbales; family Desulfocapsaceae; genus UBA2270. Next base: position 106,441 of record JBDRQE010000026.1, on the reverse strand, counting down.
TCGAGCTCAAAGCCGTTACTCCCAAGGCCTTAAAAGAGTTTTCGTTGTCCTGACAAAATGTATCCATCCTTTCCTGGGCGCTGGTAAATAATTCCTGAACCAGATCAGGGGCATTCATTTGAGGGACAAAGAATCCTGAGTAATCCGTGAAGTCCTGGACCACAAAGATCAGTGTCAGCTCGGCCTTGAAGTTGCCGGCCACATAGGCTGCTGATTCGGCTATTAACGGGGCATTCTCAGAGAAATCAATTGGGGTAATCACTCGTGTAATATCAGTAATTCTTTTCATGGCTCTCCTTTCAATGGTAAGTGATTGGCTCGTAGAATATATCCATCCCTGATAAAATCTTCTCACAGCTTGTCGCTTGAGGCAAGGACTAAATAGATTTCCATGGTATCAACCCTGCCCGGAATGCAAGAGGCTCGTGAGGCAGAACCATGGTAGTTACAGAGCCGCCTCCGGCTGACGGATGGACGATGTGACAGGTCTTGCGGCTTAGTCTCCTTTGGTTTCTTTAACCGTTTGTTCAGGTAAAGGAGCCGGATTGTTCTTTTCTTGAAGCGGAGGTTTCTGGTCGATGTGTTCCGCTGATTCCTGCTGGAGATCTTTCCCTGTCTCAGTTCTTAAAACTGTTATCACATCAGCTTCCTGGCTCAAATCATTTGTCAGGCCGAATATTTTATAAGGAATTATTCTGCCCTTAAATCCGGCTAATTGGATATCTTCATCCAGAAGTGAGGAGAGAAGAGAGAGGTTAAGTCTGAAATCGATCTGCCGGCGGGCAAGATCGATCTCACCGGCACCTGTCATCTGTATACTCTCTGATACTGCCATAAGGTCCTCATTATAGAGGACTCCATCTTTGAAAATACCGCTGCCGGTCAGACGGGTAAATCTCGTTGCCTCATCGTCTGTCACTGGCGGGGTCTCCTGTTGCTGCTGCATGGCTAATGTTGTTTTGATGACCTGCAGGATCGTTACCGGCTTTATATCCCCGTTCAGGAACTCAAGCTGCAGGGTACCGTTGAGATGGCTCAGAAGTTCTTCACGGCTCAGACCGCTGCTGTTGATGTCGGCCTGGATAAGCGCTGTTCCTGATATTGCTGCTTTGCCGGTCGTGTTCAGGAAGAGTGGCGCCAGTTGGACCTTGTTGATGTTTGATTTGATTTGAACCTGGGGAATGTTTTCCGTCACATTTATGCCGGCCTCAATCTTGATGCTGCCGTCATACAAAGTGGCAGTCAGTGGGGTCAGTTGGATCACTCCATCTTTGCCGACAAGCTTGAGCTGCACCTGTGATAATTCAGCCCCGCCCACTGTCAAAGAATCGAGCTGCAGATCAAGCTGGAGACGCAGGGCCTTGAGAAAATGTACGGGAATGATGGAGGGGGCAGATTTAAGTTGTTCGTCTTTGGCAACAGATTCTGTCTGCTCTTCTCCGTTGACAAGCGACGCCTCCGTTTTTGGCGGAGCATAGCGATCAAGGTCCAGATGATTGATATGAATGATTGCCTCATAGGCAGGATTGCTGATATCGGGTATTTGTATGGATCCTGTGATTGCTGTCTCATCAAGCATAACAGTAAGATCAGTAACCTCAGCCTGTTCCATATCGCCTGTGACCAGCAGTTTCGCACTCAAGAGAGTAAAAGGATCAGTATCTTGCAAGGTCGGCAGGGATGATTTCAGCTGTTTCAACAGAGATTTTGGTGAGTATTCAGGGATCTTGAGCGATAAACTGTAACGGGGTGATGAGATATTTTCCAAGCTCCCAAAACCTTGCAGGCGTAAGTCGTCGTGGGTAAGGGTAAAATCTTTCAGGATAATTTTTTCTTGCTGCAGTTGAATGTCGCTGGTGCCGGCTACAAAGAATTTCAGGCCCCGTTTGGGCAGTGTCTTCCCCTTGATTGTTGCTTCCATTCGTAAATCTTCGAGGAGCAGGTGGGGGTCCTGTAAAAATAAGGTTGCATTTCCTTGCATGACGATGTCGCTTGAACGAATGATGGCTGGCTTTTCCTGACTCTTATTGTCAAGTGTCAGGTTGAAAGCGGTTTCAAAGGGGAATTGGTCTTCCCCCCCCAGCTGACCGGTTCTGATTTTCAGATCTTTGAGAACACTTATCTTGTCTGTGTGTCGATTATCATAGCGAACATTGACCTGAGTCAGGTTCAGTTTGCCAAAAGTGAGGCCTGTCACAGCTGGGAAAAAGTGAGCCAATGATGGTCGTTTTGGTTCATTTTGTACCGCTGTCGTTTTTTCCTTTGTGCTTTTGTCTGTTGTTGCAGGTGGGTTGATCACGTTCTGCCAATTGGCCAGCCCGTCTTTATTGCGAACAAGATTCAGGGTGGCACCATCCACTATAATGCTTGTCATGTGCAGGCGTCTCTGAAACAGATAAGGCCAGAGTGACAGCTCAATCTTTGCCTGTTCGCTTTCGAAGAAGGTGCTGTTTGTAAAGGGTGCATTGTTGCCAAGACGCACTTTTTCGAGAGCGCAAGTCATAATCAGATCAGGTGAGATCGTAAGCTGGAGATCACCGGCAATGCTCAGTTCTCTCCCTGTTTGTTCTCGAACCAGATCAGTTATGAAAGCCTTATGATCATTGGGGGTAAAGAGAAATGGCAGGGACACTATCAGAAGAAAAATGGACAGGGCCAGAATAAAAAAAACAGCGATAGTCCATCGCAAACATAGTTTCATTTTTTTCCTTGGTTCAGTTTACGAGCTGTTACGGCCGGAACCTGGCTCACTCTACCTGTTTTGGTACGGTCTTTTATACCGCTCAGGTCAGGTAAGAGGTCATGTTTTTTTACAACACCTTACTCTGTTTCGGGCTGGGGCCCATGGTCAATCATCTGCAGAAATTCCTGCTCCGTCAGGATGATCTTGCCAAGCTCTTTGGCCTTTTTCAATTTTGAGCCGGCCTTTTCACCGGCGACCAGATGGGTCATCTTCTGGGTGACGGTGGTGGCGATCTGGCCGCCCTGGTCTTTGACCAGCTTCTTGGCCTCTGTCCGCGATAAGGTGGTCAGGGTGCCGGTAAAGAGGAAGACCAGGCCGCTGAGCGCTTGATTGCCCTGAAGTTGCTGGGCTGCCTTTGGTTCCACCCCGGCCTTTTGCAGTCGGGAAAACATCTTGCGTACCCCTGGGTCGCTGAAATAATCAATAATACTGCCGGCTGCCTGTTCCCCTATCCCTTCAATCTCCAGCAATGTCTCCATGGATGTCACCATAAGATGTTCCAGGGAGCGGAAGGTCTGTTCAAGAAGGGACGCTGTTACCTCACCCACAAAACGAATGCCGAGTGCGGTAAGAAATTTCCCCAATGGCGGCTGTTTTGCCGCCTCGATTGCCGCAAGCACATTATCGGCTGATTTGTCCCCCCAGCCTTCCAGTCCTGCCAATTGTTCATGTCGAAGAGCAAAGATGTCAGGAATATCTTCTACCAGTTTCAGGTTGAAGAGCTGTTCCATACTTTTTTTACCCAATCCCTCAATGTCCAGACCTGCTTTGGAGCAGAAATGGATAAGGGAACGCAACCTTTGAGCCGGGCAGTGGGGATTGACGCAACGGGTCACGGCTTCACCCTCTGCCTTGAGCAGCGCATGACTGCAAACCGGACAATGGGTCGGCATGACGATGGGCTGCTCATGGCCATCACGTTTTTCCACAATGGCCATTACCACCTCGGGGATAACATCGCCAGCCCTTTGTACCAGAACGGTATCGCCTATGCGAAGGTCTTTCCGTTCAAACTCGTCACGGTTATGCAGGGTGGCCCTGCTGACCGTCACGCCGCCCACTTCTACTGGCGCAAGCAGGGCTACTGGTGTTACCGCACCGGTACGGCCGACCTGGAACTCAACGGCGACAAGTCTGGTCGTGGTCTGGGTGGCTGGGAATTTACAGGCAATGGCCCAACGTGGAGCTCTGGCCTTGTTGCCCAGTCGTTGCTGGAGATGAAAGGCGTTCACCTTGACCACCATGCCGTCAATTTCATAGGCCAAACTGTGACGCAGGGCTGCAAGGTGTTCAAAACGGTCGATGGCCTCGCCGATGGATGCACAGGCATGGGCGAGTTCACTGACCGGTAGTCCCATGGCTGCCAGCCAGAAAAGGAGCTCCTCTTGACTGGAACAGGGTGTCTGGCTGGAATCTGCAATGCCATAGGCCAGGAATCTCAGCGAGCGCTTGGCTGTAATAGCAGGATCAAGCTGGCGCAGAGAGCCGGCAGCGGCATTCCGCGGATTGGCAAAAAGCGGTTCTCCCGTTAGCAGTCGTTCCTGATTCAGTGCCGTCAATGCCTGACGATCCATAAAGACCTCGCCCCGAACCTCTATCCTCGGCAATGAAGGGTCTTTGAGGCGGAGGGGGATAGAAGAGATTGTTTTCAACTGGGCTGTGATATCCTCCCCCCTGCTGCCATCACCACGGGTGCTTCCCTGCAGCAGGTTCCCCTGCTCATAGATAAGCTCCACAGCCAGACCGTCAACCTTGGGTTCTGCCATGTATGACAGGGAAGCGGAGCTGATATCCTGATTCAGAAAACGGAGCAGGCGGTCTTCAAAAGCACGAAGGTCATCGGCACTGAAGGCATTGTCCAGGCTGAGCATGGGCAGGCGATGTACCACCTGCACAAATTTGTCAAGGGGAGCTCCACCTGGGCGCTGGCTTGGGGAGTCAGGAGTGACCAGCTCGGGATGCTCCTCTTCAAGTCGCAGGAGTTCATTGAAGAGCAGGTCATATTCTCCGTCTGAGATCAGCGGGTCATCGAGCACGTAATAGCGATGGGCGTGTTTTTGCAGAAGGAGACGTAAGTCCCTGATTCTCTTTGCAACATCCATGGGTGTTTATTTTGGCGCCTGGAGCAAGATCCCGCCCTTGGCAATATTTTCATGCTCCACTTCATCGATAAAGATGAGGATGGACTCGGCTGGTTTGGCTGCCTCCCTGGCAATAACCTCAGTAACACCCTTACAGATATTTTCTTTTTGATTCCTGTTTAATTTGCCGGCTACCCGGATGTTTACATAGGGCATTTTTTTCTCCTTTCATTGTACGCTTTTGTTGAGTTTCTGCTGTCGAGCACGATCGTATTCCTGCTTTTGGACTCCAGCTTCCGATATATCTTATTTCTGTGGTGAAAAAAAGGATTTGTTTATTGGCCTGGCATCTGTAAGGCCCTGTAAAATAGAGCATGCAGGTGTGTCAGGCCTGTTAGCTGTTGCAGACAAGGTGGAGATTCTCAGGGAGCTGTTCCTTGGTGATCCCCAGTTCCTGGGTAAAGAGAGTTAGGTCGTGGGAGCTGCAGTTGAAAACGAAGGATATGGACGGAGAAGGATCGGTCGCTCCAAGGGCGACTGGGGCGTTACTGCTTGTGAACAGGGCCTTTTTTAGTAACAGAAGGAAGGCTTCTTTAGTGGTTTTACGCAAGTTGTGACAGGCGGTATTCTGTCGTTCACAAAAGGCAAGAGAGCGGCGCCAGTTAAAAATCGCCCGTTGCACCCCCCGATAAATAGTGAGCTCCCGGTTTTCATAGCAAAGATCTCGCAGGATGATTTCCTGGTAGCGCGCAGTGGCAGCCTCCTGAAGATACTGTATCTCTTCTCTGTCCAACTGCAGTTGCGGGCCATCCGGATCTTCCGTGAGATAGTAATATGTTGAGTGAAAAGCTATCTCTGGAATCTCACCTGAATTACGCACAATAAGCCATTCCTCTTCAAGAACTTCCTGGCGTGAACGGAACATCAGTTTTTATCCACTAGAGCAAAGGCGGAGCGGATCATCTCCACCTTGACCTCATGCTGTTCCTTGCAGCTGTCATTTTTCAGGAAAGCAACAGGGTCATGCAGAAGGCGTGAGCTTATGGCCAAGGCCATTTTTTCAACGGCTTTCTGTTCATCGGGATTAAGCTGCAGGCGGCATAGTGTTCGTTCCAGCTCGATCTGACAGATATCATCCGCTTTTTTTCTGAGCGCGGTAATGGTAGGGACAACGGATAAATTATCCAGCCAACTTTGGAATTTCAACGCCTCTTCATCAACAATCCGGAGGGCTTTGATCGCCTCCTTGTCTCGTTCTGACTTGTTGATCTCCACCACATTATGGAGATCGTCAATATCGTAGAGATAGACGTTATCCAGATCATTCAGCTCCGGATCCAGGTCACGGGGGACGGCAATGTCGATAAAAAAGATCGGCTCGTTGCGGCGGGATCGCATGATCGGTTTTACGTCCTGCTTGTGAAGAATGATGTTTGGTGCTCCGGTGGAACTGATGACGATATCTGCCTGTTCAAGTTGAGCAAAGAGTTCGTCCAGGGAGACGGCGCTTCCATTGAAGCGTTTGGCCAGATCCATGGCTCGGGACAGGGTTCGATTGGCCACCACCACCTTGCGCACACCCTGACCGACAAGATGTTCGGCGGCAAGCTCTGCCATTTCACCTGCCCCGATCAGGAGGACGTTTTTGTCCTGGAGATTGCCGAAGATTTTTTTGGCAAGTTCAACGGCGGCATAGCTGATGGAGACGGCAGAGGCGCCGATCAGGGTCTCACTCCGTACCCTTTTGGCCACGGAAAACGATTTGTGCAGTAATTTGTTGAGGATAGGGCCGGTGCATTTAAGCTCTGCGGCATGGCGATAGGCCTCTTTCAGCTGACCTAAGATTTGGGCTTCTCCGACAATCATCGAGTCGAGACTGGTAGAAACCATAAACAGGTGGTGCACGGCTTTATCATTGCGGTAGATATAGAGATAGTCTTGATGCTGCTCCGGTGCCACCGAATCCCCAAAAAGCAGTCTGGCGATATGGGGCTCCACCTGTGCGCCTTCTCGAACCACCACAAGAATCTCCACACGATTACAGGTGGAAAGGAGATAACATTCCTTGCAGCCGGCAATGCCACGTAAAGCTTGCAGCGGCTGCTCATAGCCATTACCCAGGGCTAATTGTTCGCGTACTGCCAGAGGGGTTGTCTTGTGATTCACCCCCAGCAGCAGAATCATATCACTGGGCATAACTGTGAATCCCTCCGAGCAGATACGTTACGCCCCAGAGGGTAAAGAGGACAGAGGCAAATCCGACAATGGCCATAATGGCGGCCCGTTTACCACGCCAACCGGCGGAAAAACGTTGATGAATCTGGGCGGCATAGAGAAACCAGGTGATCAGTGACCAGGTCTCTTTTGGATCCCAGTGCCAGTAAGTACCCCATGCCTGACGGGCCCAGATCGAACCGGTAATGATGCCCAGGGTCAAGAAGACAAAGCCGGTGGCCAGGCAGTGGCTGTTTAATTGGTCCAGGGACTCGAGGGAGGGCAGGCGGTTGAAGAAATAGCCGAAGCGCTTGCTTTTCAGCTCGTGCTCCTGCAGAAGATACATGATTCCTCCACAAAATGCCAAGGCCAGAAAACCGTATGATATGACGGCAATTCCAGCATGTACCGGTAGCCACCAGCTTTGCAGGGCCGGGGCCAGAGGATTGATGGCCCGCGATGCAACTGCGGCAATCAGGAGGAGAATAAAAACCAGCAGGGAGATGAAGGTACCGAAATTTTTGACCGTATAGCGCCAGCGGAAGGACAGATAGGCCCAAGTCACCGACCAGGAAAAAAAAACAATCGTCTCATGTTGCGAGGTGATCGGGGTATATCCGGACTGCAGATAGCGGAGCAGGATATACAGTGTCTGCAGAACGCCGGCGGCGAGCAGGGTCAGTCTGGCCACCGTCCGGATCTTTTCTTTTTGCTTTACAAAAAAGACACCATAGAAGACAAGGGCCATGCAGCTTGCAGCCAGAAGCGCCTGAAAAAGCAAATAACTTATTTCACCCATCATTGTTCTTCAAGTTAAGGGATAGACATCAGGAGTATAATTCATAAAACAGACATGCAACCCGTTGCCAGGTGACTTTTCTCGCATCCTCTGCGTACAGGGGTGTCTCTAAAATTGTTCTTTTCGTCCATGGAGACGGCTTGCATGAAAATCCTAATGCTTTAATGCCTCTACCAAACTAGGTACATTAATTTCTTGGGGAAGGATTTCAGGCAGTTTTTCATAGAGCAGTTGCCACTTTTTATCTCTCAGAAGGGCAAGAATATTTGTTTTGAGAATTCTTGCAAGCAGTAATTTCTGTTTTTCCTGAGAGGAACTCTGGCCTACCGTAAGCTGCCTGATCATTGACAGCAGTTTGACGAGGTCTCCATATTCAGGGCCATACTGCGTTTCCAGCTCTTTGCGGATGGTGGCGGCCAGTGCCGGACTCCCGCCGCCGGTTGATACTGAGATCAGTAAATCGCCCCGACGGATGGTGGCGGCGGTCTGAAAGGTGCAGGCATTGGGATTGTCACCAACATTTATCGGGATTCCAAGTTCTTTGGCCTCGATTGCTATCTGACGCTGAACGTCCGGATGGTCGGTCAAGGCAAAGGCAAGAGTCGTACCCTGCAGGTCTCCGGGCATGTAAACTCGGGGGAACCACTCCAGTTTGTCCTGGTCGACGAATTGTTTAAGCCTGGCAGAAAGTTCCGGGCTGATGACCCGTATTTTGGCGTCACATGCCAGCAGGGAGGTTATTTTTCGTGTAGCAACAGTTCCTCCACCTACAACCACACAGAGTTGACCGCTGATGTTCAGATTGATCGGGTAGAAGGCCATCTCTCTTTACAGCTTAGACCTTTTTGCGGCGTAGACGATTGACAATGATGGTGATTTCCCGGCCCTCTTTTTTGATGACCTGTTTGTTGAGGGAAATATCAAAGTCTTTTTTTGCCTGTTCAAGAAAAAGGGGGAGGCTTCTGCGACTGGCGTCATGGGCCAGATAGATGAAACCATCCGGTTTCAGGTATTTTTTGAATATATTCAGCAGAGGCTCAAAAAATTCTTCCCGAAACAGGATTTCTGCTCCTGCCAGAATATCAAAAGGGGCAAGTTCGGGTGGATTCAGCCAGTCGAGATGGGTAAAGGTTATATTGTGCAGGCCGGATGCCGCTGCGCTCACCCTTTGAAAATCCATAATAATATCTTCATAGTCGGAAATGGTCACATCAAAACCGGCTGCTGCTGCGGCAAGACCTGGTGCGCCCAGGCCGGCACCCAATTCGAGTACGGTCTTTCCTTGTGGCTCCGGCAGGCGGCTCATGACATAGGAAAGAACCATAGCCGCCTCCCAGAGCTTGACCCAGAAAGGAAATTCAGAGACATTGGCAAAGGGATCTTTGCCATCCAGCAATTGTTCAATATCGGCTATTTTCAGAAAGCGCAGAGTTGTGTTTCCTACCTTCAGGCGATCAAAGGTCAGTTTGTATCTGGCCTTGATTTTATTGTATATATCCCGTTCCTGTTCAGGTAACGTTCGAATATCCATGATTGTTCAGGTCTCTCAGGGGTAGTCAGGGGCAAGCAGAGTGATGGCTAAGGATTTTTTCACGAAAAAAAAGGGCTGATTGAAGTAGATCAATCAGCCCCTGCAAACTACTTAAAAACAAACTTTATGTCAATTAGCAACCTTCAATGGCGGCTTTCTTCTTGGCAGCTGGAGCAATCTTGCCATCTTTAACAGTGACTTTGTCACCAACTGCTGCTGTACCCTCGGCGGTAGCCTCGGTGCCATCATCGCAGGTTACAGTTACGTTTGCGCCATCAACAGCTTTGACCACACCGGTGCAGGCAAAAGAAGCTGCTGCAGTGCAGACCAGGAATGACAGAGCAACAAGTGCGGATACGAGTCCTTTTTTCATTTTATTCTCCCATGGTTTTGAGGTTACTTTTTTCTGGATCTCTCCAGGGTTTATAAACTAACTTTTGGCAAAGTTTACTAACCAGCAAGGCATATGTCAAATAAAAAGCTGAAAAAAATGAATGCTAATTCATTAATATTTTGATGTCCTTTTCAAGAATGGCGTGGGGAACATAGCCTGGATATTTTTTTACCACATTTCCCTCTTTGTTGACAAGGAAGGATGTCGGGATACCGGCGACTCCCCCAAAATTGCGGGCGGTAGTCTCATCTGCCATCAATACAGGGTAGTTGATGGAGCGTATTTCAACAAGCTTTGCTACAACATCGGGGCCTTGGTCCACGGAAAGTCCAACTACTGAAAAATTGGCCTTGGAGAATTCCTGGTGCAGTTCAATCAGAGTTGGAATTTCCTGCATACAGGGCGGACACCAGGTTGCAAAAAAGGTGACAAGCAAGGCCTTTCCGCTGTAATCTGCACTGTTTACTGTAGTGCCACTGACGGCATCCGGCAGGCTGAAGGTGGGCATCTTTGTTGCCGCATACGCTGAGCTGCTGCCAAGAAACAGCATTAAAGCCATGAATTGCGCAGTTTTTCTAAGAAACGTACTGGCGATTATTTTCATTTACTTGACTCCAGATGGGGTATTAAAAAGTTTGATCTTTGCATCAATTGTAGACATGTATAAAATATGTTATTTGTGCAGAAAGTCAATCGGTAAAGCAGTTATCATTGATGACAATAGTGCAATTTTCCGTTATGTATATAAGATAATGTGGCAAAATAAATTTTATGGTAGATTCAGGAATCGTAAAAAAAAACCAGGTGCATGTCAGAATTTTTTCATCGCTTTTTTATGCCGTTTCTTGATCCCCCCTGACGTCCCAATTGCAGTGAGAATGTTGTGTGGAAGGACGGGCCAAGGGTTGTTATGTCCAATTTACTCTTTCTTTTTCGGATTGAAGGTGTCCTCTATGAATATCATATCAGTGACTAATGTGCGTTTTTTGTCTTTCTCATGTACAGCTATTTTTCTTTTCCTTGTTCTTTCCTTTTCCGGGAACTGTCATGCTGAACTGGTTGACCGGGTTGTCGCCGTTGTGAATGATGACGTGATCACCATGTCTGAAGTGAATGAAGAGGGAAAAGCATTTTTTCAGAAGATCACGGAGCAGGCATCAGCCGGAGAACTGTCTGTCGCCCTCAGGCGTGCCAGAGAAGAGGTGTTGAATGGGCTTATAGATAAAAAGCTTATTGCCCAGGAGGCGGTAAAACAGAAGGTGACAGTGAGCGATGACGAACTGGAGGCTGCTCTCAAACAGATGATAGACAGTAATAAGATGAGTCCTGAACAGTTTCGTGAACAATTGAAAACTATGGGTATGACCGAAAGTGTCTATCGTGATAATTTAAGAAATCAGGTTCTCCAAAGTAAGCTTCTCAACTATGAGGTACGCTCCAAGATTATTATTACCGATGATATGATTCTTGATTATTATGATACTAAATTTACTAAACATGTGGATCAGGGTGGTTATTATCTCCTGCAGATGGGCTTTGTCTGGAAAAAAGACTCGGGGCATTCCGGCAAGATAGATGAGGCTGCCAGACTCGATGCCAGAAAAAGGGCAGAACGGGTACATGGACTAGTTGAGAGCGGCCAGGATTTTTCCACCCTTGCCAAGAAGTTTTCTGAGCTTCCTTCGGCCGCAGATGGCGGCAACATCGGAACCTTTCAGAGAGATGAAATGGCCGATTATATGAGGCCTGTTGTAACGGCCTTGACTCCTGGGCAAGTGAGTTCGGTTGTGGAGACACCTGATGGTTATCAGTTTTTTAAACTCCTTTCCAGTCAGGATGGTGGAATAGTGGTTCAGGCTCCCTACGAATCGGTGAAAGAAGAGATCCGGAAGACGCTTTATGACGAAAAGCTGAAAGAGGAATTCGGCATCTGGGTGAGCAAGATTAAAGAGGCCGCCTATATTAAAAAGATGTAATTCAATTTTGCAATCATGCTGACGGATATGGAAGCAGGAGCGACGGTAGCCTTACAACCCTGAGCAGGTACGATTTCATGTCCGAGTCGAGTAAAGCGTCTGCCGCCATTGTCCTTGACTGTCAGGACCATGGCGAATCAGACCAGATAGTCACATTTTACTGCCGTAATATCGGGAGGATGACGGGTATTGCCAAAGGGGCCAAGCGGAGTCAAAAACGCTTTGTCAACAAGCTTGAGCTTTTCAGCTTGCTTTCTCTCCGCTATACGGAATCACGGAGTGGTAATCTGGCCTTTATCAATGAGGCAGAACTGGTGGAGAGTTTTATCCGTCTTCGCCAGAGTATGCCCTTGTATCTGGCGGCCACAGTTGTTCGGGAACTGACCCTGGTGGCAACCCGTGACCTTGAGGGTGATGATGGATTCTTTGCTCTTCTGTGCTGGGGGCTTCATGCTCTGGATTCCCGGCGCCCTGCCATGACCGTTCTGGTCTTCTTTCAGATAAAATTTTTCGAGCAGATTGGGTACCGGCCCAATCTTGATTGCTGTGTGCACTGTAACCAGCCATTTAATGCAACTCAGGATTATGGTTTTGACAGCAGGGCGGGCGGGATCGTCTGCAGGGGCTGTCAGGGAGAGCGGGGACCAGTGACTGGTCTGCCAATGGCCAGAGGGACAATTAAGATTCTTCAGTCAGCCCAGAATCAACCTCTGGAGCGTTTGCATCGTCTCCATCTGTCTGCCTCCGGTCTGTGCGAGGCCCTTTCCTTTTTGTATCAATATGGACGGCATCTTCTGCAGCGGGAGATCTGCTCCTTGAAAGTACTCAGCGACGCCCAGTGGAAAGCTTAGGAGCCGTTACGAAATAACATGGCCATTTATATCTATTTCGTTACGGCTCCTTATGCCGCTCCAGGCGTTAAAATGGCCATGTTATTTTTTTTACAGCGGCTTAGGGGAGGCATTGGGGGAGAGGTGTAAACGGCAGGGAGAATTACAGGTATTGCAGTTCCCCGCCATGTTCAATGATTTCATTACCATCCTTGAGTCGCATCACAATGGCGCCATCTGCTCTGATACCGGTCACTGTTGCTTCGTACAGGGGGCTTTGCTGGATGTCATATCCATAGAGAACCTTTCTCCCCAAGGTGTCTGATAAATTTTTCCACTGTTCAAGCAGGAGATGATTTTCCTGCTCTTCTGAAAAATAAGCCTGGTGCAGTTCCTGTTCTTCTTCATAGCAGAGGAGGCCAATATTCCAGGACATCCTGGCCAGGAATGAAAGGGTGAAGTTGTGTAAATTTACCGGCCTCCCCATGATCTGACTGAGGGATACCGCCGAATTTGTCAGGGCTGCAGGGAAGGAACTGTTGTTGATATTGATGCCAAAGCCAAGCAGATGGAAATCTTCGCCATGGTGGGGGCTGTGAAAGCTTTCCACCAGGAAACCGGCAAGCTTCCGACCGTCCACCAGGACATCATTGACCCAGCGTACAGCGGCCTCGGTGACACCCTGGCCACGGACGGCTTCACAGCAGGATATCCCCAGAGTCAGGGGTAAAAGGGTTCTGGCCTTGCCCAGGAAGGTGTCGGCCAAAATCAAACAGCCCCAGAGTCCACCTGCCGGCGCATGCCAGGCTCGAGCAAAACGGCCTTTGGAGTGAGTCAAGGTGTCTGCAAGAATAGTGGTTCCGCTGGCCACCGATTTCCCGGCGTTTTCTAGGTCTGTGATATATTGGCGGGCCTGGTCCATGGCCCTGTTCATTGAGGAGTGACACAGGATCACTGAGCCGACCATGGCTCCGTAACGGAGAATGCGGGAAACTTTTTCAGGAGGAAGCCGCTGAGGATTCTCGCTGCGGCTGGCTTTTTCCTGGTGGCGGAGATATTCCTGCAGTGAGGCTGGGGTCGGCCGATTGAGTGCCGCCATAACGACTATTCTTCCAAGGTGGCAGATTCAATCAGCTTGTCCCAGTCCGCCTTGACCCTGGTAATAATCTTCTGGATCAGGGGTAATTTGTCTGAGGCGCAGATACCGATGAGTGGCTGGCCCTGATCTACAGAGAGGCCGGGGGTGAAGTAGATTGAATGGATTACGCCGGCCTCACCGGTATAATAGATAGGAGTATCCCGCTTCATCAAAGACATGGTAATAATTTCATCACCTGGTTTGATGGTGATCCCCCGCGCACCTTTTTTTTCTATCCGAGACTGAAGATCAAGGGAAAAAAAATATTTTGCCCGTTCCGGAGCAGGAAAAAGATAGAGTACTTCCTTGAGAATGTTCTCAATAACTTCTTTCTTTTTCAGGGGATGGCGGATGGTCAGCAGTTTTTCTCCTGCTTCTACAAACTGGCCTTCCAGTTCGGTACGTACCGAGGAAATGGTGCCATTGGTCTTTGCTGTGACAATCTTGGGGTTTCGTTCTCTGGTAATTTCAAAAAGCGGACTGCCGGGAATATGCAACCATTCACCAGATGGAGAATTGACAAGGATTCCTTCAGTGACCTTGAAACTGACCAGGCCGGTTTGGGGCGCACAGATATCCACATAATCATAGGGATCTGAGTGATATTTTTTTAATATTGCATCAAAATCTATTTCTTCAGCCATCCCTCAACCCTGCTTGTCGGTAATATTTGTTCGGTTTTACTATCAGTGAAAAATTTCACTTCATTCGTTTATTATAACTGAAATAAATGATCCATCCCGGATTATATCAGTGGTGGGCACCGCCATGCATGGCATCCTCTGCCGGCTGGTGGCCACCACCATGACCTTCTGTGCTTCCGCGATGAATGGCAATGAGCGGCGATTTGGCTATTTCCATATCCACAATCCGACATTGAGAGGACGTGGCCCTGTTGCTCACATACATTTCTGCCGTGTAAGAGAAAACCCCGTTTGTATGGGCTTTGATGGTGTCATACACGACCCATTTATCTCTACCCTGCTCCGCTCCAGCGTTATCCATGACGGTGCAGATAATTTTAATATTTTTTATGTCGTGATTGCTGTTGTTGTCAATGGCAAAGGCGGCACGGCTCAGATGACCTTTTTCCTGTACGGCGATCTCGGAACGGGAAAGAAGTACGCTGTCCTTAAGTTCCTGAACAGTTGCAGAGGCCTCTACTGGTGGTAGGAGAATCTTGGTTACAGGGGTCGTGCTGAATGTGTTGAAAGCATATATGCCAAGGCCGAGAATAACGGCGCTGATTGTGATTTTACCCCAAAATTTGCTATCCATGAAAAACCTCCTTATCTCAGTGTATTTACAGTGGTCAATGAAAACCAACGGGTTGATGCCTGGGAGTTATTGTAACCAGTCAGTCTGGCTGGCCTGTATGACTTTAACAGTCACAGTCAGATGCGACGAATCTCTTGTATAAATTCCCCATATTTTATACTTATATAACTGGCACATGGCAAGATTATTCTTTCCTTGCTCCGGGGTATTGATTATTCCCTGTGTCTTGCTATTACTCTTGCGATGGAATACCTAGGTGTCAGGAACTGAAAAAAATTAACCGATTGGATATGGGGTGGATCAAATGAAGATAGAATGGGCATATTTTCGGAAGGGATGAGTATCGTGCAGCAAGGCCCGGGAGGCTCTTGGTCAGGTTGAGATTGCAGTTGAGGTTGATGCAAAAAAAGAGGCATTGCAGAGCGACGCAGCTTGGGAAAGATTGAAGCGAGCGGAAAAGGTCCTGGTCGGGAAAGGGAAAAAGGTGCAGGCGTATGTCCCTGGACCGGCAGTCAAAGATCTCCTCATGCACGATGTCCTTGGTCGCAGCGGAAACCTGCGGGCTCCTGCGTTACAGGTGGGTAGTACCTATTATGTGGGCTATAATGAAACAATGTATCAGGAGTTGACACTATGAACTGGAAAACTTTATTTACCCCTGGGGCCAATATGAGTCCGGAAGAGGCCAGAAATTTTATGGCTGTCCATCCTCGGGATACCTATCAGATCATTGATGTACGACAACCCAAGGAGTATGAGCAGGGACATCTTGCCGGAGCTCTGCTCATGCCGGTTAAAGAGCTGCAGGCCAGGCTTGCGGAACTGGACCGGGACGAAACTCTTCTGGTGTACTGTCATTCCGGGGTGCGCAGTAAGGCTGCCTGTCAACTCTTGTTGGCCGAAGGTTTCAGTGAAGTGTATAATATGAGTGGCGGGATTGTTGCCTGGCAAGGTGAAAAAATCAGCGGCGGGGAACTGCAGGGCGTAGAGTTTTTTATGGATCGGGATTTTCCGGATGTCTTTCACATGGCCTATGCTATGGAAGAGGGGCTGCGTCAACTGTATCTTGGTCTTATGGATAAGGTTGCGGATGAGGGGAATAAAAAATTCCTCGCGCGCCTGGCCGCTTTTGAAGATGGGCATAAGGCAATGCTGGTGGCCATGTTTGCTCCGGAGGATTTTAGCGGCATTGAAGACGACGAGGGGCGTCCTGATGATGGGATCGTTGAGGGGGGGCTCGATCGCCGGCAGATTATGGATCATTTTGATGCCCAACTTGATTCCCTGAAAGATATTCTGCAGCTGGGCATCATGCTTGAAGCTCAGGCCCTGGATCTTTATAGCCGTCTGGCCAGGAAAAGTGAGGTAGGAAAGAGCAGAGAATTATTTCACTTTCTGGCCAAAGAAGAGGCCAAGCATCTGGGGTATCTGACAGAGGCATTAGATACGTTGCTTGCAGCATAGCAGTATGGCGAGGAGAGAGTGTTGAGCTCTGTCCTCGCCATGGCGAAAGCAGGAAAAAATAATGTCTGGGGCTGTTTTTTTATTCCGCCGGCGGAGGTGGGGGTACAACGGGAGCAGTAAGGGAAATCTTTGTTTGCAGCCGAGCCTCATAGACAGAAAGGACAAGGAAGGTGCTCAGCGGTTGGGTAAAAAAGACCGCCACGACCACACTGCCTCCCAGAGAGACGATGAGCAGGTAGAGGAGGGTGAGGATTAGCTGATCGGTCCATGGGGTTCTGGTAGCCATGGCCCATGATTCTTTAATCGCATCCATAATGCCCAGCTTTTTGTCGGTCATCAGGGGAAGCATGTAGATGGTGCCGAACACAAGACCTCCGGTCATGAGAATACCGGGAAGTATCAGCATGGTGAAACCGATAATAAGGGCCACCATCACCAGCAAACTAAAGAACGCCAGAGGCAGGAACAAGCGCATTTCAGAAAACAGATCTTTTACCTCCGGTTCCCTGCCTTCCCGCAGTACACGAAGGAGTGACTGCATATATCCGGCCATGGTGACCGGGGCCATGATGCCCAGACTGAAGACGCTGACGGCAATCTGGACCAGGGTCAGGATAAGAACAGGTCCGATAAATTTCAGGGTATTCTGCCATGCTGCTTCGATGTGTTCTTTAAAATCCATGGTCTGCTCCTTGCTTTTTTGAGAACATTACAGTGATAGTCGAGGCTCCCCTTAATCAAAAATTACTGCCAGCACTTCCTGAATGGTTGAAACTCCTTGAAGATTCATTTTGCTCTTCCAGGTCAGTCTTTCCAGATTGCCGCGGGGGAGGATAAAACGGGTAAAGCCCAGGCGTTCTGCCTCCCGCACCCGCATCTCAATATGGCTTGTGGCTCTGATTTCACCTGCCAGGCCAACCTCACCGCAGACCACCGTGGTTGATGGGATCGATTTGTTCAAGAGGCTTGAGGCCAGGGCACAGATCACGCCAAGATCGAGGGCCGGTTCTTCGATCCGGATCCCTCCGGCAATATTGAGAAAGATATCATGGCCGTAGAGATTGAGTCCGGCTTTTTTCTCAAGAACTGCGCACAGCAGGGCCAGACGCTGGGGGTCTGCCCCGATGGCGGTTCGTCGGGCGGTGCCCAGGTTGGTGGGGCTGACCAGGGCCTGGACCTCAACCAGGATTGGCCGGGTGCCTTCGATGCTCGGCAACACCACGGAACCCGGAACGTCCAGAGGCCGTTCCGCCAGAAAGATTTCGGAGGGGTTGCTCACCTGTACCAGGCCCTCTTCCTTCATTTCAAAGACCCCGATCTCATTGGTCGAGCCAAAACGATTTTTCACGGTGCGCAGGATACGGAAGGCATGGTTGCGGTCACCCTCAAAATAGAGCACCGTGTCCACCATGTGTTCCAGGATCTTGGGTCCGGCCAGGGCACCGTCCTTGGTCACATGGCCCACCAGGATGGTCGGGATGTTTTCCTGTTTGGCCATGGCCAGGATGCGGGCGGCAGATTCCCGGACCTGGGTCACTGAGCCGGCTGCCGAGGGGAAATCATCACAGACCAGGGTCTGGATGGAGTCCACGGCCAGCAGGGCGGGCCGCATTTCACAGGCCATGGCGATGATGGCCTCGGCTCTGTTTTCGCAGGCCAGATACTCTTCCGGGTGCATGGCATCAAGACGCCGGGCGCGGAGTTTGATCTGGTGGGCGGATTCCTCGCCCGAGACGTAGAGGACGCGCTTTTCCTGTCTGGCGATGGCGGCCAGCAGATGCAGCAGGAGGGTAGATTTGCCGATCCCGGGGTCGCCGCCGATGAGTACCACCGAGCCAGGCACAATGCCCCCGCCCAGCACCCGGTCGAGTTCGTCGATGCCGGTGGGGATTCGCTCTTCGTCGCTGTCTGGAGCCAGATGCAGGGGAACCGGCTTGCTGCTGAGTTTTGCCCGCGCACCTGTGCGGGTCGGAGCAATCAGTTCCTCCACCAGAGATTCCCAGGTGCCACACTGGGAGCAGCGCCCCAGCCATTTCAGGCTCTGGTAGCCGCATTCCTGACAGATAAAGACTGTTTTTTCTTTCTTCTTTGGTGTATTCATAGTGGCATCAGCAAACAATAAATCAACCTTTCCCTTTCATCGTAATTGAGTTGATATCTCATGGATATATCCTCAAGTAGTATGCCCCCCCATCAGGTCTCTGTCAAATGGATTCCTCTCGGGGCGTCCATTGCTTTTCTCCTCCGCAGCCCAAAACTTCTTGGCTGGAGTTTTCTGCTGGTCCTTCTGACCTTTGCACTCACCTGGGGCGCTTATCTGTTGACCGTCGGTTATGTTGATAGCCAGACAGCTGCTTTTTTTCAACAGGCGCCTGAGGCGGTGGGGGTCTGGGGGTGGATGAAGCACGTCGGCTGGCTGGTGATGAAATGGACTTTTTTTATCATTTCCCGGATCTTGGCCTTTTATCTCGCCTTTATCCTGGCCTATACCCTGAGCACGCCAGGGTATGTTTTTTTGAGCAGTGCTGCTGAAAAAAAGCATGCCGGGCAGGCCTTTGAAGAAGATGCAGCCTTCACCCTCAAAGGGGTCGTGATTGATCTTGTGGAAGGATTGAAGATTGGTGCTCTTGGACTGGTGGTTACTGTCGTGGCCTTGACCCTGAATTTTATCCCGCTCCTTGGTCAAGTCCTTGTCCTGCTGCTCTATGCTTATTATTCGGCCCTCATGTTCCTGGATTATCCGACCTCGCGACGACGCTGGAGTCTGGGCCGCAAGATCGGCTGGCTGCGCAGGCATGGAAGCAAAGCTTTTCGTCTGGGTATTCTGCCCGCAGTGATCAGTTTGATCCCCGTCTTTAATGTTTTTCTCATGGCCCTGGTGTTCCCCTTTCTGACAGTGCATATAACCTTGAACTTCAGTGCCCTGGAACAGGCTGAGATGATCATGCGCAGAGGCGCAGAGGATAAAAAATGACATCAGCTCTCTCCTTTGTCATTCCGAGTGCATGTGAGGAATCTTCAACGATGGGGATAAAGATCTCTCCCTGCAGTCGAGATGACAGTCGGGAAGCATAGGATGATATGTGGCAGAAATCAGACAAGACAAAGACTTCTTTTTTGTCTCTCTTACACCAGCTCGGCCATTACCTGATTGGCAAAGATCCGGCCTCTGGCTGTCAGTCGGAGATGACTTGCGGTCATCTCCACCAGTCCCTGCTCTACAATACGGGTCAGGGTGTCGCCGTAACAGTCATCCGGAGCCATTTCATATCGCTGCCGTAGTTGTGCCATTGACACCCCGCAGCTCATGCGCAGCCCCATGATCACAGTCTCCCGAAAGGATGCCGGCCGCTCCAGGCATTCCTCCTCCTGTACCACTGATTGCCCTGATTCGATCTGTTCACAGTAGCGCCGGGGATCGCAGGTCTGCTGCCGGCGTCTGCCATCCACACAGCCAACGGCACCGGCACCCAATGCCAGGTAGGGACCATTCTGCCAGTAGTTGATGTTGTGGCGGCATTCATAGCCGGGTCTGGCATAATTGGAGATTTCATATTGGGCCAGTCCGCCCTGCTGACAGAGCGTTGCCGTGAGCTGATCCATGATGACCATGTCTTCTTCATCCGGGAGATCAAGCAGTCCCCGATGCAGTCGCAAATGATAGGGGGTTCCTTGCTCCACGGTCAGTTCATAGAGTGAGAGATGGTCTGGTCTCAGGGAGATTGCCTGCTCCAAGGTCTGTCGCCAGGATTTATGGTCCTGACCGGGAAGTCCATACATCAGATCGAGGCTGATATTGTCAAAGCCGGCTGCCCGTGCCATCCGTACGGTCTCAGCAGCGTCTTCTGCTGAATGCGGGCGACCAAGGAGCTGCAGCTCTTTATCATTGAAGGATTGTACGCCAATAGACAGCCGGTTTATGCCGCTATGGCGCAGCAGGGACAGTTTCTCCAGGTCAATGGTCTTGGGATTGGCCTCAATGGAGATCTCGGGCTGATCGCTAAAAGCAAACAGCTCTCGGCAGCAGGAGATAATTTCTGCCAGTTCTCTGCCCGCAAGGATAGTTGGGGTTCCTCCTCCCAGAAAGAGGGTGGAAAGGGGAGGAACAGAAGTGTTCTGCTGCAGCCATTGGGCCTCACGGAGCAGGGCTTCTACATAGCGCCGATAGAGTTTGTCCATGCCGGGATAGGAGACAAAAGAGCAGTACGGGCACTTGGAAAGGCAAAAGGGAATATGGATATAAAGTGAGGACATCAGTGATCGGTATTCAACTTTCAGTGTAGCTTCTCGACCAGTTCCCGGCATTCCTGCTGCAGTTCGTGCATCACCCCATGATCGGCAAAGGAATAACTGCCATCGCCGATGATCAGGTGGTCAAGGAGTTGGATCTGCATCAGTGAACAGAGCAGGCACAGGGTACGGGTCAGATGACGATCCTGATGGGAGGGGTCGAGGCTGCCTGATGGATGGTTATGGGCCACTATCAAAGCAGCGGCATTGTGACTCAGGGCCTTGTTCATCAATTCCCTGGGATAGACGGTGTTGACGTTGATGGTGCCCTCGGCCACTACCTCGGAATCGATGATGGCGTGCGATGAGTCGAGAAAGATAACGGTGAAGACCTCCTTTTTCAGGCCGCGCATGGAGTGGAGCAGGTAGTCCCTGACCTCGGCGGAGGAATGGAGGTAGCGCTTGCCGGTCAGCCGCTCTTTCAGGTAGCGGCTGGCTACCTCCTGCACAAAATGGATGGCAAAGCTGTTCTTGGGCCCTATCCCCTTGATTTTCTGGAGGGCGGGGATGGAGGCCTCAAAGACGGCGGCAAAGGAACTGAATTCGGTTAAGAGTTGGCGGGCGGCTTCTTTACAATCCGTGCGGGGAGTGCCGAAGGTAAGCAGCAGCTCCAGAACCTCCGTGTCGGTGAAGCCGTCCAGGCCGCGTTCGAGAAAACGATCCCGCAGCCGCTGGCGGTGTCCCTCTCCCTTTTTCTGCCACTCTTCTTTGTCCACCAGGCTCTTTATCCTGCCAGTTCCTGAGTGAACAGCTTGTTGGCCAGGGCTGGATTGGCCTGCCCCTTGGTCTTCTGCATCAGCTGACCGACAAAATAACTCATGAGCTTGGTCTTACCTCCCTTGAAGTCTGCGACCTGGCCGGGATTATCGGCAATGATCCGGCGGACAATACTAAGGAGCTCGTCCTCATTGGAGACCTGACCCAGGTTTTGTTCCTCAACTATTACCTCCGGGCCCTTGCCGCTTGCCATCATCTCCAGAAAAACTGTCTTGGCAATCTTGCCGCTGATGGTCCCCGCCTCGACCATGTTCACCAGGGATCCCAGTTGTTCGGCGCTGACCTTGCAGGTGGAGAGTTCTTCGCCCTTCAGCTCACGCATCAGTTCGGTCATGATCCAGTTGGAGACCTTCTTGGCCTGATTGCAGGTTTTGGCAGCTGTCTCAAAATAGTCGGCCAGCTCCCGTGAACCGGTCAGCAGCGAGGCGTCATGCTCCGGCAGTTCGTATTCCTCAATGAACCTGAGCTTGCGCGCTTCCGGCAGCTCGGGCAGGGTGGCGCGGATTTCTTCGATCCAGGCGTCATCAATCCTGACCGGGATGAGGTCGGGGCAGGGGAAATAACGGTAATCATGGGCGTCGTCCTTGCTGCGCATGGATTCGGTGCAGTTACGGTCAGGATTCCAGAGCAGGGTTTCCTGGACAATGGTGCCGCCTTCCATGAGGATGTCCCGCTGCCTTCGTACTTCGTATTCGAGAGCAGCCTGAACATTGCGAAACGAGTTCATGTTCTTGAGCTCGGTACGGGTACCAAGCTTTTCCTGACCTGCAGGGCGCAGAGAGATGTTAGCGTCACAGCGGAAACTGCCCTCCTGCATGTTGCCGTCACAGATGTCGAGATAGCGGAGGATGGCGTGGATCTTGCGCAGATAAGCCGCGGCCTCTTCCGGGGAGCGGAGATCCGGCTCGGAGACGATCTCCAGGAGCGGGGTTCCGGTGCGGTTCAGGTCCACATAGGAGACGGGTTCCCGATCGTCATGGATCAGTTTGCCGGCATCTTCTTCCATGTGCATGCGGGTGATACCGATCATCCGCTTTTTGCCGTCCACCTCGATCTCCACATGGCCATGTTCAACAATGGGCAGGTCAAACTGGGAGGTCTGATAGCCTTTGGGCAGATCCGGGTAAAAGTAGTTTTTACGGGCAAACTGATTGATACGATTGATGTCCGAGCCGGTGGCCAGCCCCATCTTGATGGCGAACTCCACCACTTTTTTGTTGAGGACCGGCAGGCTGCCGGGTAGCCCCAGGCACACCGGGCAGGTGTGGGTGTTGGGCGGCGCTCCGAATTTTGTTGAACAGCCGCAGAATATCTTTGATTCAGTCTTCAGTTGGGCATGGATCTCCAGCCCGATTACAGTTTCAAATTCCATGCTAATCTTTCCTGCTTGTCGTTTTATGCCATCTGCCCTCGGGTATGGACCCAGGAGCGAATTTTGACCAGTTCATCCTTCCAGTTATTGCCGACCCGTACCTCCAGAAACAAACGGAAAAGGGCCTGCACCAGACGAACCAGCTCTTCAAAGAGGAAGATGCGCTCCAGGATCAGGCCTTCTATTTCTTCAGGGTTGTTTCCGCCTTCCTGTGCCGCTCCGGTCTTGGGCAGCTTGACATTACGAAACTCCATAACGGCGGCTGCCATGGTAAAATTCCATTCATAGTCATTCTGGGCCACCTGGATCCGTGCCTGCTCCAACTTCTTACCCATCACCAGTCCGGTACGCGCCTCTTTCAGCTCGCTTTGCAGGCCGCTGCAGATACATTTTTCGCTGGACTCACCTTCGCCATATTCGAGAAGCATATGCTTTTCAAAGACCACGGTAATATCACCCTGGCCGGGGAGTTCAACGCTGCCGCCACGCTCTTCGCTTTTCCACCATAGCCAGGTGAGAAATTCCTGGCCGATAAATCGTTTTTCTGCAATAAGGTCAACTAAATCCATAAGGTCATTACCAGGCCCGCCAAGGCTGAAGGTTCAAGGGGAATTATGCTATTCTGCCTATCTGACAAGGTAGGCAGAATGGCTCCTGAGCCGCTGTAAAAAAATAACATGGCCATTGAAGTAACCGGAGCGGCATAAGGAGCCGTAACGAAATTGATATACATGGCCATGTTATTTCGTAACGGCTCCTAAACAAAGATGTCAGGGGTAATAGCGGCAAGGCGCTGAGTGTCTACCTCGTCGAGAAGACGTTCTGCCATATAATAAGGGATCTGCTGGACAATGAGTAGTCCGAAGGTCTCTTTGAACAGGTCCTCAAGCAGGGTGTGCGCCTTTTTGTTGGTGCTGAAAAAGAGCAGGGTTGAGTCTGACAGGTTCCAGCACAGGTCGTAAACTGCCGGAACCGGTGCGGCTTTTTTCATCAACTGGCTCTGGATCCGCTCCCTGATCTCAATCTTCATGGTGCGGCCGATCTTGGGGATCTGTTTTTCTTTTTTGATCCGCTCCTCTTCCTTCTGGGTAAACTTTTTCAGGATGGCCGGGGCCACCTTGCGTTCATCAATGCGCAGGGAAAGGGTGACATAGTCGCCGCTGGCATAGGAGGCGAACTTGAAATCGGAATCAAACATATTTTGGACGGAGACCCAGCCGATGGAAAATTCGTCATAGGTCTCATCTATATCCTTGAAAGAAAATGCCGTGATCCGTTCCGCGGCAAAATCCCAGAAGTTTTCAGGAAGATCACCTTCCACGCTGAAGCGGACAAAGCTTGCCGAACCATTGAGAAACCCCATAATGACAACGCTGCTCCCAAGACTGAATAGACAGGATAAGTATCTGAAGAATGATATGTGATGGTCTCGTAAAAAGTCCAAACTACCCTGTTGTCATTTCGACCAACGGGAGAAATCTTAATAGTACCAGCTGGTTAAGAAGAAAGATTTCTCGCTGCCGCTCGAAATGACATTATAGCAAGTTGTACTTTTTACGAGACACATCATATGTGTCTGTTAAAATAGATTTGTTACATTGCCGTATCGAGATAGGTGAAAGGAACCCTGTGCGACCCGAGCGAAATCAATATACATCATTCATTTCCCATGGTCACAACAAAAATTGCCGCAAGGCCTTTATCTCTTTCTGCGGACCAGGAGCGAAAGGCCCTGTTGCGGGTTCAATTTTGATTGTGTGAAATTCCCTTGACTTACAGCCTGCTCAATGATAAATGGATGAATATTGTCTGCTGGCATGTGTTTTTCTGTTGACAGATAAAGAACGACTTTGTATAAAGCCTTCCTTTACGGGTCGTTAACTCAGTTGGTAGAGTATCTGACTTTTAATCAGAGAGTCGCGCGTTCAAGTCGCGCACGACCCACCATTTTCATACTGGTCCCCATCGTCTAGTCAGGTCCAGGACATCGGCCTTTCACGCCGACAACACCGGTTCAAATCCGGTTGGGGACGCCATATATTCTTAAAAAGGGGCATTCAGATTTATTCTGGATGCCCCTTTTTTTGTCTTCTGCTTTTGCTCCAGAACGGTATTCTCCTCAAAACTGATGGTCTCGTAAAAAGTACAGATTGCCATAATGTCATTTCGACCATCGGGAGAAATCTTAATAGTATCCATTGGTTGAGGAATAAGATTTCTCGCTTTGCGTCGAAATGACAGACTTTTTTGAGTTTTTACGAGATTGTCAAAACTGGGTGAAAAATATTCGGCGTAAGATTCGCCGTGGGTTTTTTGTGTTTTTGCATAAAATTCTTGCTTTCTTCAATGGCATTGGCGAAAAGTGAATGTTGCCAATCCCTTTTCGTCCTTTTGCCGGAGAAAACGATGAACAAGTTTGACCGTATTTACGAGCTGCATACCCTCCTGCATTCCCGCCGTTATCCCATTGCCATGCGTGAGCTGGAAGAACGCATGGAGTGCTCCCGGCCCACCGTCAAACGGATCATCCGCAAACTGCGTGATGAGCAGGGAGCCCCTATCCTTTTTGACAGAAAACTCAATGGCTATATCCTGGACCGGACGGATATCGATCAATTCGAGCTGCCCGGTCTCTGGTTCAGCCTGGCCGAGCTGCAATCCCTGCTCACGGTTCATGATCTGCTCAGCCGCATGCAGCCCGGTCTGCTCCGGCGGGAACTGTCTCTGTTCAGGCAGCGGATTGAGTCAATCCTGCGCAACAAGAATGTGGCCACGGGCGAGGTGAGCCGCCGTTTCCGCTTTCACAGCGTCGGCGCGCGCGCCTGTCTGCCCGAAAATTTTCATACCGTGGCCTCGGCCACCCTCCAGCGCCGCAAGATTGATCTGCACTATCACAACCGGGCGGAAGATTGCCTCTCCAGCCGGGTTGTCTCCCCCCAGCGGCTGATCTATTACCGGGATAACTGGTATCTCGACACCTGGTGCCATCGGAGTGAGGACTTCCGCACCCTGGCCCTCGACCGTATCCGTGAACTCGTCGTCCTTGACGATGCAGCCAGGGAAATCCCGGATGAAGAGCTTGACCGCCACTACAGCGCCGCCTTTGGCATCTTCTCCGGCCCGGCCACACAGACCGCCATTCTTCATTTCACGCCGCAACGCGCCCGCTGGGTGGCCGAGGAACAATGGCATCCCCACCAGCAGGGAAGCTGGCTGGCTGACGGCTCTTATCAGCTCAGTCTGCCTTATGGCGACTCCCGTGAACTGGTGCTCGATATCCTGCGCTACGGCCCTGATGTCGAGGTGATGGCACCGGATGAACTGCGGGGTGAGGTCAAGGAAAGATTGATTGCCGCTTTGAAACAGTATGAAAAATAAAAAAAGAAATAAAAAATCTTCCAGGATCATGTTTTGACCCACCCTAAGGGTATGATGCTAAAAATAACCATGCAAATATGTTGTCATGGTGTCCAAGTAATTAAACGTTGATGGTCTCGTAAAAAGTACAAATTGCCATAATGTCATTTCGACCAGCGGGAGAAATCTTAATAGTATCAATTGGTTGAGGAATAGGATTTCTCGCTGTCACTTGAAATGACATCTGCGCTTCCCTTTGTCATTCCGAACGCATGTGAGGAATCTTCAACGATGTGGATAAAGATCTCTCCCTGCAGTCGAGATGACAGTCGGCAAGCATAGGATGACAGACTTTTTTGAGTTTTTACGAGATTGTCAACGTTAGATCATGCATGGGTAATTGGATGAAATCGATTCTGGCTGTTTTGTTCTCCCGGCTGTGGCGTCATTGCACTTCGCAGCGGGCAATCAAGGCTGCCCGCAGGCATGTGACTGCCTACCCGGAGCTCATCCTTGAATTGGTCAGCGATGTATCAACAATAAACGACTATTATCTGCCACAAGAACTCTCGGTTGACGATTGCTGGTTCTTCCACGTTGGGCCGTTACCGGGCGAGGGGTTGCGGGTCGGTGCATCACGGGTTCTTTGCCTGCGCAAGAAGGACTGTGCTGTTGTCTTTGATAGGTATTGCGGGGAGTGAGAGGTTGGATAACACGGGAACGCTGGAGATGAAAATTAATTCTGTCCCGATTTTCTGGCCTTGAATCCTTGCCCTTATTTTATTGAATTTCCTCTGGAAAGGGACTTCTTTTAACCTAACACCCCAAAAAGGACTCCGATATAAAATGGATAATCTATCTTCTTCGGACTTAAAAACAATTCTGCATTCCAAGCGGGCCAATATGTACTACTTGGAGCATTGCCGGGTCATGCAAAAAGATGGCCGGGTGCTGTATCTCACCGAAGCCAAAAAAGACAATCTCTATTTTAATATTCCCATTGCCAATACCACCGTAATACTCTTGGGTACAGGCACTTCCATCACCCAGGCCGCGGTGCGCATGCTGGCTCAGGCCGGCGTGCTTATTGGTTTTTGCGGAGGTGGCGGCACGCCGCTTTACATGGGCAATGATATCGAATGGCTGACCCCGCAGAGCGAATACCGGCCCACGGAATACCTGCAGGGCTGGCTTTCTTTCTGGTTTGATGATGAACAGCGTCTGCAAACCGCCAAGGCATTGCAGCACGCTCGTATCGATTTTTTACGTCAAGTCTGGGGCCACGACCGTGAATTGATCTTGGCTGGTTTTGATGCCGACGACCCAGCCATTAGCGAGGCCTTGGATGCCTGTTATGCTCAAATCGCCACCGCAACCAAAACCACTTATCTGCTGGCTACCGAAGCCAAATTGACCAAACAACTTTATAAAGTTGCCGCCCGGCAAAACAACATGACCGACTTTGTCCGTGAACGCGAAGCCACCGACACGGCCAACGGTTTTCTCAACCACGGCAATTATCTGGCCTACGGTCTTGCCGCCTCCACGCTTTGGGTCTTGGGCATCCCTCACGGTTTTGCCGTCATGCATGGTAAGACCCGCCGTGGCGCTCTGGTTTTTGATGTTGCCGACCTGGTCAAAGACGCCATCGTTTTGCCATGGGCCTTCATTTGTGCCAAAGAAAACGCTACTGACCAGGAATTTCGCCAGCAATGCCTGCAGGCTTTTGCCGATCACAAAGCGCTGGATGTGATGTTCGATCAGGTCAAGGCCTTGGCCCTAACACAAAGGGAAGAGCTAAAAGGTGACCTGACATGATGGTGACCCTTGTCTCCCAATGCGAAAAAAACGCCCTCAAAAAAACCCGGCGGGTGCTCGATGCCTTTGCCAACCGCATCGGTGACAACACCTGGCAAACCGTTATCACGGAAGCAGGTCTCAATACCGTCAAAAAAATGCTGCGCCATACTGCCAGCAAAAGCACCGCCGTATCCTGCCACTGGATCAGGAGCCGATCCAGAAGCCAGTTTTTATGGGTGGTTGGGAATAAAAACAAGTTTGATGAACAGGGTGTGGTGCCGGTGAATAGCACCGAAAAGAGCATTACGCAATTGGAGAATGACTGGCATTATCTGCCAGTCATTAAAGCACTTTCAGCGCTCGCGGCTTTATTGCATGACTGGGGCAAAGCCACCGCGCTGTTCCAGGGAAAACTAAAAACCAGTTCCAGGTTAGGTGATCCCATCCGTCATGAATGGATTTCTTGTTTGCTGTTGCATGCGATAATACAAACCTGTGGTAGCCAAGAGGATGATACTTGGTTGATGGTGCTGGTTAATGGAGAACTCGATGAAACAGAACTAAAAGACACCATAAAACAACAGGATTCAAAACAACTTGACCAGCTTCCCCCGGCGGCAAAATTACTATTATGGCTGATTATGTCACATCACAGGATGCCTTTGCCATATGATAAAGAAAATTGGCGTGATGAACCTGCCCCTGATATTGATTCAACTTTGAAATATATCACTCAGAAATGGGGCTATGAAAATCACCAAAACGAGCAGGAGTATCAAAAAAAATTCAATGCCTGTTTTGAATTTCCCAATGGATTGTTAGGCCAGTCTTCGTCCTGGTGGAAGCAGCTAAAAAAATGGGCGCAACGCCTGCGAGATTGCTTACCCAAAATTGAACAAGGCATGAGCGACGGCAGCTATCGCTTGGTTCTGCATCATGCCCGTTTATGCTTAATGCTGGGAGATCATTATCACTCATCGCAAGCGGTGGATAAAAATTGGCGGGATACAACGGGATTGTTCGCTAACACGGACAGGAAAACAAAATTATTCAAACAAAAACTGGATGAACATTTGGTGGGTGTTGCAAAAAATGCCCTGCGCACCGCCCACTTATTGCCAGCATTTGAACAAGAACCACCTGTGGCACAAGGTATAAACACTCTGAAAAAGGCAAGCATAAAGGCCTTTGACTGGCAAAATAAGGCGGTTGAGAAAATAAAAATATGGAGGGAACAACAAGACAACTCGCAATATGGTTTTTTTGCCGTCAATATGGCCGGTACTGGTTGCGGTAAAACTCTTGCCAATGCCAAAGTCATGCGGGCATTATCAACGGATGGCGACAGTCTGCGCTATATCCTTGCTCTGGGTTTGCGCACCCTGACCTTGCAAACAGGCGATGAATACCGCGAACGTGTAGGTTTGGATGACAGCGAATTGGCCGTACTGATTGGTTCCAAAGCCATTATGGAACTTCATAATCAGACAGCAAAAAATGATGAATCTTCAGAAGAAATGACGTTTGGGGCTGAATCTCTGGAACCATTATTAAACGAAGAGATTGATTTCGAGTGTGATATTCCTGAAGAAGGGTTGGCAACCGTGCTCACGCAACAGCGGGACCGTCAATTTCTCTATGCACCTGTGCTGGCCTGCACCATCGACCACATAATGGCTGCAACGGAAACCAAGCGGGGTGGTCGTTATATCTTGCCGAGTTTACGTCTGATGTCATCGGACTTGGTCATTGATGAAGTGGATGATTTCACCGGTAGCGATCTGATTGCCATCGGTCGCTTAATCCACCTTGCCGGGATGTTAGGCCGCAAGGTGATGATTTCATCCGCCACCATACCTCCCGATCTGGCTGAAGGCTACTTTAATGCCTACCGTGCTGGTTGGCAGATTTTTAGTCAAACCCGTGATGCTAGCAGCAAAATTGGCTGCGCTTGGATAGATGAATTTCAAACCAGTGTAATAAGCCTTGATAAACGTCTAAGTCAGGATGCAGTTGAAGCGTATCGTGACTATCACCAGCAGTTTGTTGCAAAGCGGGTGGAGAAGTTGACTCGGCAACCGGCAAAGCGCAAAGCTGACATAATCGAATGCCAAGACATTGTCGATGATTACGAATTTGATAGTGATAACACCAAACAGGCACAGTATTTTTCCAGGATTCAGCAAGCAATTTTAGATAAGCATCAGCATCACAACACCGAAGACAAGCGAACAGGCATCGGTGTTTCATTTGGTGTCGTCCGGGTGGCTAATATTGCGCCCTGTATTGCCGCGAGTAAGTACCTCATGGAGTGTGACTGGCCGGTAGATGTCGATGTCAAGGTCATGGCTTACCACTCTCAACAAGTATTGCTCTTGCGCCATGAACAAGAAAAGCATCTGGATAGTATTCTCAAACGTAAGGAAAAACCTGGCGAACAACCAGAAGCCTTGAATAATGTAATAATCCGTGAGCATTTGGACAACTCCACAGCTAAACAAATGTTGTTTATTCTGGTGGCTACGCCGGTGGAAGAGGTCGGGCGTGACCATGACTTTGATTGGGCAGTGGTGGAGCCATCGTCCTATCGCTCTATTATTCAATTGGCAGGCCGTGTTCATAGACATCGAGAGGGTCTGGTCGACAATCCAAATATCGCTTTGCTGCAATATAACTGGAAGACACTTAAAGCAGGAAATCAGCCGGGCAAAAAATACTTCTGTCGTCCTGGTTATGAAGACAAGCAAATCTTGAATACCCATAACCTATCCGATCTTATCGATACCAAGGCGGTTGCGCAAAGCGTCAATGCCATCCCGCGAATTCAAAAATCAGAGCACCTGGATTATCGAAATTCGCTGGCCGATCTGGAACATCATGTCACTCAAATGCAGCTTGCCAATTATGCAGGGGTGGGGCCGGAAACATTACAAGGCTATCTGACTGAATGCTGGTACTTGACAGCACTGCCGCAAGCCCTCAATCCATTTCGTAAAAGTGAGCCAACCACCAAGGTATTTTTAATGTACGATCAGGATGACGAATGTTGCGTATTTATAGAAAAGGATGAGCAAGGCCACCCGATCAACCGTGAAAATATTTTGCAAATATGTCACCAAGGCATCAGTGAAAACCAGGAAAAGAGATCATGGCTGCATCGCGACTATGGAAAATTGCTGGAGCAGTATGCAGTGCAGCGAGATTGCAGTAAAAGAAGGGTTTCGCTTTGTTATGGCGAATTGAGCTTTGTGTATCGAGAGAACCAAGAGTATGAATATTCAGATCAGTTTGGGTTGGTAAAAAAATAAGAGGAGGTGGTTATGGTTGATCCGGCAATAGATAGTTTTTTTACTGAACGAAAAGATGCATGGCTCAAGAAAAGCCTCGAATCTTCTATGGACGAATCAGAAGTTCGAGAGAAACAATCGGAATGTGACAAGGTGTTTTCGTTAGAAATCTGGTTGCCAAATGCCGCAAAACGCGCAAGGCAAATGTCACTGGCTACGCACCCATGCACATTTAGCCATCCCAGTGCACGTAAAAACAAGAACGGCTATGCAACACCTGTAATCGCGGATGTTAGCTATGGTACAGATGGTTTTTTGAAGAGTGGAAATGTCGTTGTTGAAACTGATGCACTAGGCAATGCGGCAGCGTTGGACGTTTATAAGTTCTTAACACTTAAAATGGAAGACTCCAGGCAATTGATTGAGCACATTCAGGAAGGTTCAAAGTTGGCTGTTGGACTATTATCGATACAAACTGAAAGTTACGAAACGATTCAAAGTGGTTTCTTGACAATGATAGAGGCTGCTGACAGTAGTGTGGCCATTACGAGTTCTAAGATCAAACAGGTCTATTTCCCTGTGAATGACAGTTACCATCAACTCTCTTTACTCAGTAATTCTGGAATGATTTATGAGTTAAGAAAGCGGATTGATAGCATGCGTTTTTCGGATGAAATAAAGGAGCTAAGAGCGCTGAAACGCAATGGCACCTATAGTAAACGAGGATTTGCGGAGATATACAACCTGACAACTATTGGCTATGGCGGCACTAAGCCACAAAATGTCAGTGTATTAAATAATCAAAATGGCGGGAAAGCCCATTTGCTTATGTCACTGCCACCAGTTCTGCAAAAACGCGATATCCATTTTCCAAAACAAAATTTCTTCAGTGAATCATTCCGTTCTTACGAATATCGAGAAGTCTTTGATGCTCTGCATAAGCTGTTCAAAACTGATTACAACAATATACACATCCGGGAAGGGCGTGACTATCGCATGCAGAATTTAATGGATCGTATTATTGATAAAATGTGGGCAGTGCGGGCTGTTTCCAAGGAACAATATCGGCCGGAAAACTCACAATTAAAACTTCACCAGAAGGTCTGGCTCTGTGACGAATACCTGCAAACCCGTGAAGAAGAAAATGATTGGTTGGATAAGTTGTGTAAGGAGATTGCTGGTTGGATAATCCGAACTTATGAAAAATTATTGGGCAAGCAAGCTTTCAAACTAGGCGAATCGGAACGGTTTCATATTCATGATATTGTCAATCAAAACAGGGAGGCGTTTCGATGATTAGACGGATTTTACTCTTGCCCCATATCAAAGTGCATAATGCTAATGCTTTGTCCAGCCCCTTCACCATCGGCTTTCCGGCCATGACCGCTTGGCTGGGGGCAGTACATGGTCTGCAGCGTAAAATTAATGCCAGTGGTTTGCAAAACGTAGTTTTTAACAGTGTGGCGGTTGTTAGTCATAAGGTGGATTTGCAAGCCTACAAAGGTGATGGTGACTTTGTCTATTCTATTGTCGGGTCGGGTAATCCATTGGGTAAAGATGGCTCAAGGCCGGCATTTATCGAAGAAGCCCGCTGTCATTTAGATGTCTCCCTGCTCATTGAATACATCGGTATTGTTAAGGATGATGAAGAGAAGTTCATAGAGCAGATTGCCCACCATCTCAATGCCACTATGAAAATAGCCGGTGGCGATATTTTATCTTTCAAGGATCCTGCTCTTTACAGAATAGAAGAAGGTAATGATAGCGATTTGCGTAAACTGACCCGCAAACTAATGCCGGGCTACGCCATCATCGAACGACGTGAATTGATGATGGAGGCGATGGAGCAAGGCCAGGATGCAATAGATGCCCTGTTGGATTATTTGGCAATTCATCATAGTTGTGAGAAAGACGCTGAAGATAATGTGACCTGGTCAAGCCAGCGTAAAACATCGGGGTGGATTGTGCCGATCGCTACAGGCTTTCATGGTCTTACCGAATTGGGGCAGGCAAAAAACCAACGTGATCCGGATACGCCGCACCGTTTTGCCGAAAGTGTCGTGACGCTGGGTGAGTTTCGTATGCCGCACCGTATCCATTCACTGGATGAAATCTTTTGGCGTTATCACACGGATATAGAAAAAAATTTGTATTTGTGTCAGCAAAATACTCAAAGCGGGTTACATCAATAACTACTTAAATAGGAGAAGAGATCATGGCAGAAAAAGTATCGGTACTGGCGTTTGAAAAGAAACTTGTGCCTTCAGACGGGCGGATGTATGGCACCATATGGGAAAATCGTGAGAGTGTAACCCCTCTAAAGTTAAGAGAAAAATC
Organism: Pseudomonadota bacterium; assembly: GCA_043826415.1. Classification (GTDB taxonomy): domain Bacteria; phylum Desulfobacterota; class Desulfobulbia; order Desulfobulbales; family Desulfocapsaceae; genus UBA2270. Next base: position 72,773 of record JBDRQE010000026.1, on the reverse strand, counting down.
AGTAAGAGGTACAATATCAAACCGTTTGAAATCGGCAATAAAAAATGACCCGGCCAAGTTGAATGTCGAAGTGGAAAAGCCCAATTTACAAACTGTTGATGTATGTGCTTTGGGTACCGAACAAGATACCCTGAAACTCTATTTTACCTTAAAGATCTTGGGAGGTGTTGAACGCCCCTCCGCTTGTAATAGCGCTGTGTTTAACCAAAGTTACAAGGCAGTAGCCAGAGGCTATATAAGCCGCGAAGGATTTAGAGAGGTGGCAAAACGGTATGCAATAAATATTGCCAATGCCCGCTTTTTATGGCGTAACCGGGTTGGAGCTGAAAATAGCGAAGTGCAGGTAAAAGCTTTAAACAAAGGTGCGGAACAGGCTTGGGTCTTTGATGCAACCCAGTTCAGTACAAGAGATTTTAATGTTGATGATGATCAAGTGAATTCATTGGCAGAGCGTATTGCCATTGCCTTGTCGAGCGAAAATGATTTTCTGATGTTGGAAATAGCCTGTTTTGCCAAAGTAGGAATGGCACAGGAAATCTATCCAAGTGAAGAGCTGGTGTTGGACAAAGGCAATAGTAAATCTAAAAAAAGTAAAATCCTGTATTCTGTGGACGACATTGCCGCTATGCACTCGCAAAAAATAGGTAATGCATTGCGCACCATTGATACCTGGTATCCTGAGTTTAGTGATCCAGAGACTTCAGCTGGCCCTATCGCCATTGAACCTTACGGTGCGGTGACAAATCTCGGAAAAGCCTATCGTACTCCAAGAGATAAACAGGATTTCTACACCTTCTTTGATAAATTCGCACGGGGCGAGAAACTACAACGCATTGAGGATGAACACTATGTCATGGCTGTTCTGGTGCGTGGTGGAGTTTTCGGTGAAAGTGACAAATAGGGAGCGAAAATGAACTACTATCAAGAAATATCCTTATTGCCCAATGCAGATATAAGCTTGTATTTCCTCTGGCAAAAACTGTATCAGCAGATACATATTGCGTTAGTAGAAAACAAAAAGGGAGATAACGCTTCCGCCATTGGCGTGGCTTTTCCAGGATATGATGCCGTCAAATTTTCTCTCGGCACAAAACTGCGCCTGTTTGCAGAAAATGAACAATTACTTGTGCAAATGCAATGTGAAAAATGGCTGAATCGGCTCAGCGATTATGTGCATTTGAGCCGAATCAAGCCTGTGCCTGAAAAATTAGCGGGGCATGTCTGTTTCAAGCATATTAAGCTGAAAGGCAACAAGGAAAAGTTGGCAAGGCGCAGAGCCAAACGTAACGGGGAAACATTACAACAGGCGCTGTTGCATTTTGAAGGTTTTGAAGAACAACCTTGTAAGTTGCCCTATATCAATATGACCAGTCAAACAAACGGCCAGCGATTCCGCCTGTTTATTGAAAAGCAGGCAATGGAACAGCCGCAAACAGGCTTGTATTCCTGTTATGGCTTGAGCAACGCCACTACGGTGCCGCTCTTTTAACCAAAAAAATGCTCTTAAAAAAAACGGCATTGTTATCAATAAGTTGCAATTAGGCTAATTTTTTTGGTTTTTCAGGCTAATTTCTTTTAACTACCTGTTGCAACTTGTTTTTTTGTTGTGTCTCTGCAGTTCACCGCCGGACAGGCGGCTTAGAAACAAAAAAAGAGAAGTTTCGCGGCTGGTTCGATAGTTCACCGCCGGACAGGCGGCTTAGAAATTTTTGAGTAACCCGTTCCCAAATCTGTTCGAGTTCACCGCCGGACAGGCGGCTTAGAAAAGGGAGACATTTTGCTACGCAAACACCGTTGAGTTCACCGCCGGACAGGCGGCTTAGAAATAGACGATGGCGAGTGCCAAAAAGGTGAAGATGTTCACCGCCGGACAGGCGGCTTAGAAAAGTACTCGCAGCTTTTGCATACGTTACAATACGTTCACCGCCGGACAGGCGGCTTAGAAACTTATCTTGATCAAGCCGTGAATCCATATGTTGTTCACCGCCGGACAGGCGGCTTAGAAAATCAATATTTTTTACCATCGTCTGAATATCTAGTTCACCGCCGGACAGGCGGCTTAGAAACAACCCCTAGAGCTAGAAATGAGACGCACACCGTTCACCGCCGGACAGGCGGCTTAGAAAAGGAGCAGTGAGAAAATCGTGAGAATTTATTAGTTCACCGCCGGACAGGCGGCTTAGAAACTATAAATATTGCTGAAAATTTAAAGGAACTTGTTCACCGCCGGACAGGCGGCTTAGAAAAGGAACCTTGAACAGCGGTTCAATTGTTTTGGGTTCACCGCCGGACAGGCGGCTTAGAAAATAAAATCTAAACGTTCAGCAATCAACAACATGTTCACCGCCGGACAGGCGGCTTAGAAATTCTCTTCACGATCGGGGAAAGTTGTCTTGAGGTTCACCGCCGGACAGGCGGCTTAGAAATATCGCTTATCCTGCACGTTTGTACTGATTACGTTCACCGCCGGACAGGCGGCTTAGAAACCACCCAAACTTTTTAATTTACAGAAAGTTATGTTCACCGCCGGACAGGCGGCTTAGAAAAGGAGTATATGGCAAGGACTGGTGATAAGGTTGTTCACCGCCGGACAGGCGGCTTAGAAATCTAATTTCAATTCTTACAACCACTCGCCATTGTTCACCGCCGGACAGGCGGCTTAGAAAAATTGATGGGATGCCGTATGTGATTGTGCGAAGTTCACCGCCGGACAGGCGGCTTAGAAATCCATGTGGTAATGGCATGGAAAGAACTATCCGTTCACCGCCGGACAGGCGGCTTAGAAATTGCCAAAGGCACCGGCCCTGTAACCTTTACTGTTCACCGCCGGACAGGCGGCTTAGAAAATGAACTTGCCTCCCACCCACAGGAGGCCATAGTTCACCGCCGGACAGGCGGCTTAGAAAGTTTTTCATTTCAAATGAAAAAGAGACAATTCCTTGACGAATTTTTCAAATTCCTCATAATTATCTTCAGTGAATGAGTACGATTAATGGAAAGGATAATTCTTTTTTATTTGAAAAGCGGGTCCGGTTTGAGGTATGGTAATTTTTTTTGATTGTCATATTTGCCTATCAGTCGGATATGCGATCTTGGATCGCATTGTCTCTCGAGATAAGCTCCTGGATTGTGACACCTTTTTTAATAAGAATACAAAGGAGAATGAAATGAGTGTTGATGATGATAAAATTACCAGTCTATTGAGTGAAGGTCGTGTCTTTGAGCCCCCACAGGAAGGACGGGATACTGCTCATGTGGGAAGTATGGAGGCCTACAAGGCCGCGTACAAACGTTCCATGGAGGATCCCGAAGGATTTTGGGCTGATCGCGCTGAAGAACTGGTTACCTGGGACAAGAAATGGGACAAGGTTCTGGAGTATGATTACAGCAAGCCGGAGATCAAATGGTTTCAAGGCGGCAAATTGAACATGTCTTACAACTGCCTGGATCGTCATCTGACCAACGGTCGGCGCAACAAGGCGGCCATCATCTGGCAGGGCGAACCGGAAGAGGATGTCCGGGTCTATACCTATCAGATGCTGCATACCGAAGTCTGCCGTATGGCCAATGTCCTCAAGAAAAAGGGCGTGAAAAAAGGTGATCGGGTGGCCATCTATCTGCCCATGATCCCTGAGCTGGCCATCTCCCTGCTGGCCTGTTCCCGTATCGGTGCCATGCATTCCGTGGTCTTTGCCGGTTTTTCTTCGATTGCCCTGAAGAGTCGGGTTCAGGACTGTGAGGCCAAGGTGCTGATTACTGCCGATGCCGTACTGCGGGCCGGCAAGACAATTCCCCTGAAACCCAATGCCGATGCAGCGCTGGCCGAGTGTGACAGCGTCACGGATGCTATTGTGGTCAGACGGGCCGGCAATGAGATCAGCATGCAGGAGGGACGTGACACCTGGTGGCACGACGAGGTGACCGCCGCCGATATCTCCAGCACCTGTGAGCCCGAGTCCATGGATGCCGAGGATATCCTCTTTATCCTCTACACCTCCGGTTCTACCGGTAAGCCTAAAGGCGTTGTGCATACCACCGGCGGCTATCTGACCTATGCCATGCATACCTGTCAGTGGGTCTTTGACCTGAAGGATAATGATGTCTACTGGTGTACCGCTGATATCGGCTGGGTTACCGGTCATTCCTATATCCTCTACGGTCCTCTCGGCCTGGGCGCCACCTCGGTGATGTTTGAGGGCGTACCTTCCTATCCCGGCCCCGATCGTTTCTGGAAGATTGTGGAGAAGTTCCAGGTCAATATCTTCTATACCGCACCCACTGTTATCCGGGCCCTGATGCGGGATGGTGAGGAGCCAACCAGACGCTATGACCTCTCAAGTCTGCGGATCCTTGGTTCCGTTGGTGAGCCGATCAATCCTGAGGCCTGGATGTGGTACCATGTCAATATCGGCAAGGGCAAGCTGCCCATCGTCGATACCTGGTGGCAGACCGAGACCGGCGGTATCATGATCTCCCCGCTGCCCTATGCCACACCCTTGAAACCCGGTTCCGCCACCCTGCCCCTGCCAGGTATTGACGCGGCCATCTACACCGAGGAAGGACATGAGGCCGGTCCCAATGAGGGTGGGCATCTGGTAATCCGTAAACCCTGGCCCGGCATGCTGCGCGGGGTTTTCAAAAATCCGGAGCGTTTTAAGAAGGCCTATTTCAGCCGTTATGAAAATATCTATGATCCGGAAGACGGAGCCCGCCGTGATGAGGACGGCTATTTCTGGATCATGGGTCGTCTGGATGATGTTATCAATGTCTCCGGCCATCGCCTGGGAACGGCCGAGATCGAGTCGGCACTGGTGGCTCACCATGCAGTTGCTGAGGCCGCGGTTGTCGGTATGCCGCATGCAATCAAGGGCCAGGCTATTTATGCCTTTGTCACCGTCAAGTCCAATATCGAGCAGACCCCTGAACTGCTGGTGGAACTGCGGGCCCATGTGCGTACTGAGATCGGTCCCATTGCCTCGCCGGATGCCATCCAGTATGCGCCGGGACTGCCTAAGACCCGCAGCGGCAAGATCATGCGCCGAGTGTTGAGAAAGATTGCCGCCAATGACTTTGAAAACTTTGGCGACACCTCAACCCTGGCTGATCCGTCCGTGGTTGAGGATCTGATTAATGGCAAAAAGGCCCTGGCTAAAAAGTAGATCCTTGCAAGGCTGATTGCTGGTAATCAATGAGGAGAGGCGGAGTTTTCCGAAAGAGGAAGCTCCGCCTTGCTTGTTTCAGGGTAAAGGCAAGCGGATGAAAACTGATTTCGCGCACAGGCGCGGACATGCAGAGATGCAGAGAGAATGTGAAAATGGCTTTTTTTAAAGGAACCGATGCCCATGTGGTCGCCCCTGATGTGGCGATTTCTTTTTTCAAGGGGATCATGCCCTTTAACACGCTTGATGACACTACGCTGAGAAGTATCGCCCGTCATTGCCGGATTGATTTTTTCCCCAAAGGAACCAGGCTGCTCACCGCTGATTTCACGGAACTGACCCATCTGTATCTGATCCAGCGGGGCGGGGTCAAGGCCTTTCTCGAAGATGATAACGGCGAGGTGACCCTGAAGGATTTTCGGGGAGAGGGCGCCTATATCGGGGCCCTGGCCATTATCCGCGGCACTCCTGCCAATCTCAATATTGAGACCGTGGAGGATACCTTCTGTTTTCTCCTGCCCCGGGAGATATTTCTTGATCTCATTGAAAAACAGGCAGCCTTTGCCCATTATTATCTGAAGAGTTTTTCTGAAAAGATTGTTACCACCGCCTACAATGAGCTGCGCCATCATAAGGTGGCGCGGCGCAGTAATGAGGATCTCTATCTTTTCTCCATTAAGGTCGGTGATCTGGTGAAGAGCTTGCGGAAGGTGGGAGCTGATGCCACGATTCAGGGGGCGGCCGCCCTTATGTCGGAGTTTCGGGTGGGTTGTCTGCTGATCCATGATGCGGCTGATGACGAAAAAATTGTCGGTATTATCACCGACCGGGACCTGCGGAGCAAGGTGGTTGCCGCCGGCATGGATTACAGCCGGCCGGTTACGACCATCATGAACAGTCCGGTCCAGAGCGTGCTCTCTCAATCGCTCTGTTTTGATGTCCTGCTGAAGATGATGGATACCGGGATTCATCATCTGGCGGTGGAGCGGGGCGGGAGGATCATCGGGGTGATTACCTCCCATGATATCATGCTCCTGCAGGGGCATTCACCTTACTATCTGTTGAAGGAGATTCGCGGTCAGCAACAGATTGCCGGGTTATATCCGCTGGCTCAGAAGATTCCGGAGGTGATTCGTGGGCTGATCGGAGAAGGGGCCAAGGCTGGAAATATTACCCAGATGATCGCTATCCTGAACGATCATATTCTAGGGCGGATGTTGACCCTGCTGGAAAAAGAGCTGGGGCCGCCTCCCCTGCCTTATTGCTGGTTATTGCTGGGGAGTGAAGGACGTCGGGAGCAGACCTTCAAGACTGATCAGGACAATGCCATCTTGTATGCTGATCCTGCGGATGAGGTCGAGCAGCAGGCGGCGGAGACCTATTTTAAAAACTTTGCCGCCAAAGCTATTGATCATCTGGTAAACTGCGGCTATCCGCTCTGCCCCGGTGAAATCATGGCCATTAATCCGCTCTGGCGTCAACCTCTCTCCGTGTGGAAACAATATTTTGAACGTTGGATTGCAGCTCCTGACCCCCAGGAACTGCTTAACTCAACCATCTTTTTTGATTTTCGGGCGGGATTCGGAGAATCGACTCTTGCGGAAGATCTGCGCGCCCATTTAAACAGGGGGATAGCTGGGAAAGATGTTTTCTTATTCCATATGGCGCGTCAGTGCATGGATAGCCGTGTTCCACTTTCTTTTTTCAAGAATTTTATTGTGGAAAAAAACGGGGAACATAAAAACCGCCTGGACATAAAACGTCAGGGATTGAGTCCTTTTGTTAATTTTGCCAGGGTGCTGGCCCTTAAATATGGGGTGAAAGAGACCAATACTCTGGCTCGTCTGAAGGCCCTGATGGAAGGAGAGCATATCCAGGGTGAATTATGGTCTGCGGCAAGCGAGGCCTATGAGCTGCAGATGCAGCAGCGTCTGGTTCATCAGTTAAAGCAGATTGAAGAAGGCATCGTTCCCGATAACCATATCGACCCCGCGGATCTTTCCGATCTGGAACGGAGGATGCTCAAAGATGCCTTTACTGTTATTGAAAGGCTGTATGGTGTGCTGGGTCAAATGTATCCGGTGGCATGATGTTAAATATTTTTAAGCCCAGCTCATGGTTCTCCCCGCCTCATCCGCTCATTGACCGGAACAGGGAGGCGTTTGCCCATTTTGATCAGTCGAGGCCCCTGGCCGACTATACTTTTGTGGTTTTTGATACTGAACTGACCGGGTTGGATCAGAAGCGCGATGAAATCATCTCCATCGGTGCGGTTTTGATCAGGGATCTGCAGATTGATCTCGGGACCACGTTTCATCAATATATAAGACCGCAAAATATTGAGCATACCCAGGCCACCCTGATTCACCGAATCACTCCGCAACAACTGGCCCAGGCACCTCCTGTAGAGGAGGTGCTGCCTGCTTTCATCGAGTTTGCGGGCAGCAGTCTCATGGTGGGTCATTGCGTGGGACTGGATATGGGTTTTTTGAACAGGGCCGCTCGCAAGGCTCTTGGCGGAACCTTGTCAAATCCCGGAATTGATACCATGCGTATGGCTCAGGGCTATCGGCGGGTGCTTCTGGGACATTTTCATCAAGTCGACGATCATGCCGCCAGTTATGTCCTTGAGGATCTGGCAAAAGAGTACAATCTTCCCATTTTTAAGCCGCATGATGCCCTGGAGGATGCGATACAGACGGCTTATCTGTTTCTTTTCTTCCTCAAGAAATTCAGGAAAGGTGGCCTGGTGACCTTGAAGGATATCTATCAGGCGGGTCGGGTGGGCAGCTTGCGCTATTGAGTTTGAAAATTCTCCTTTTAATTGGGAATCATTGATAACTTCACTTGACGCAATATAAAATAAGACTATGCTACATCGTGTTTTGCGTAGGCACCTTGTTTTTAAGGTGCCCTTTCTTTGTCATATAGTTTGAGTTTGTTTATTAAAAAAATAATCTTTTAAAAAAGATAAGGAGGAAATAATGGGAAAAAACTATTTTAACAGTCTGCCCTTGCGTCTTCAGCTTCAGGAGCTGGGACAGTGTCGGTTCATGGATTCTTCCGAGTTTGATGGGGTTGAGGCTTTGCGCGGCAAAAAGATTGTCATTGTCGGTTGTGGTGCTCAAGGGTTGCATCAAGGGTTGAACCTCAGGGACAGTGGACTTGATATTTCCTATGCCTTGCGGGAAGCCGCCATCAGCGAAAAGCGCCAGTCTTTCAAAAATGCCAGCACTAATGGCTTTACCGTGGGCACCTTTGAAAAACTGATTCCCAAGGCCGATCTGGTCATCAATCTGACCCCCGATAAACAGCATACCAAGGTGGTCACCGCCATCATGCCTCTGATGAAAAAGGGAGCCTGTCTCTCATATTCACACGGTTTCAACATCGTTGAAGAGGGAATGCAGATCCGTGAGGACCTCACTGTTATCATGGTGGCCCCCAAGTCTCCCGGCACCGAGGTGCGCGAAGAATATAAGCGTGGTTTCGGAGTACCAACTCTGATTGCTGTCCATCGTGAAAATGATCCGCAGGGAAAAGGCTGGGACTTGGCTAAGGCCTATGCCTGCGGTACTGGAGCAGATCGTGCCGGTGTCCTGCAATCTTCTTTTGTGGCCGAGGTGAAGTCTGATCTCATGGGCGAGCAGACTATCCTCTGCGGTATGCTCCAGGCCGGCTCACTGCTTTGTTTCGACAAGATGATCGAAAAAGGGATTGAGGCGGCATATGCTTCCAAGCTGATTCAGAATGGCTGGGAGACCATTACCGAGGCCCTGAAGCATGGCGGCATCACCAACATGATGGATCGTCTGACGAATCCGGCCAAGATCATGGCCTTCACCCTCTCTGAGGAGTTGAAGACCATCATGCGTCCTCTCTTTGAAAAACATATGGATGATATCATGTCCGGACATTTTTCCAAGACGATGATGAAGGACTGGGCCAAAGATGATGTCAATCTTTTGAAATGGCGGGCGGCAACAGCCAAAAGCGCCTTTGAAAAAACAGCTTCTACCACGGCAGTTATCCCGGAACAGGAGTATTTTGATCACGGTATCCTCATGATTGCCATGGTGAAGAGTGGAGTGGAGTTGGCTTTTGACACGATGGTTGCTGCCGGTATCAAGGAGGAATCCGCCTATTATGAGTCTCTGCATGAAGTGCCGTTGATCGCTAATACCATTGCCCGCAAGAAATTGTATGAAATGAATGTGGTTATCTCTGATACCGCGGAATATGGCTGTTATCTCTTTGCGCACGCGGCAGTACCTCTGCTTGCAGGTTTCATGAAGAAGATTGACACCGATGTCATCGGTAAGGGGTTGTCCGTGAAGGATAACGGGGTTGATAACGTTAAGCTTATTGCTGTCAACGAGGCGATTCGTTTTACCGGAGTTGAGATGATTGGCGAAGAGCTTCGCTCCTATATGGGATCGATGAAAGCAATCCTGTAAGGTTTTTTTTACAGTAAAAACTTCTGCTGATTTGATCACAACGTGACCTTTAAGGGCATTAGTTCTACTGGATCTATTACCTGCAAGAACGTCTGCCCAATAGCCCCTGACCCATTCCTGCCAAGATGGGGCGTAAAATCTCCATCTGATTCAGGGGTGGAAGCTGTGTCCGGATAAATGTGAAAACGTACAATGAACCTTTCAAGGAAAAGCCGTTGACGTCAATGACTGGTCTTAGTATATAGTTTTTTTGTTTATGCCCTGAATGTGTGAAATTAAATTTTTACAAATGAGAAACATTAAAAAGGAGAGAGGAATGAATAACGCTCAGTTGTACTGGCAGGCAAACATCCGGCTCGTAATCGGCTGTCTGCTTGTCTGGTTTTTGGTCTCATTCGGATTTGGCATCCTGTTTGTTCATCAGTTGAATGCCATTCGTCTGGGTGGGTATCAGCTTGGGTTCTGGTTTGCCCAGCAGGGATCAATCTATACTTTTGTGGCTCTGATCTTTTTCTACGCCTGGCGTATGAATCAGCTCGACCGTAAATTCAAAGTCGAAGAAGCGTAAGGAGAGATCTGCAAATGACGAATTTAATGCTTACCACCTATATCGTGGTCGGGGCGACCTTTGCCCTCTATTTTTTTATTGCACTCAAGACTCGTGCTAAAAACACCGGTGAATTTTATGTGGCCGGCAAGGGCGTTCATCCGGTACTGAATGGTATGGCTACCGGTGCTGACTGGATGTCCGCCGCCTCTTTCATCTCCATGGCCGGCCTGCTGGCCATGAAAGGCTATGACGCCTCCGCGTATCTGATGGGCTGGACTGGTGGTTACTGTCTGCTGGCCATGCTTCTTGCCCCGTATCTCCGTAAATACGGCAAGTTCACGGTGCCCGAGTTTATCGGTGATCGCTTTTATTCACAGACTGCCCGTCTGGTTGCTATTATCTGTCTGATCGTTGCCTCGCTGACCTATGTTATCGGTCAGATGAAGGGTATCGGTGTGGCCTTCTCCCGTTTCCTGGAGATCCCCTTTGGCACCGGTCTGGTGATCGGTATGGCCATCGTCTTTTTCTATGCCGTTCTTGGCGGTATGAAGGGTGTTACCTATACCCAGATTGCCCAGTATGTGGTTCTGATCTTCGCCTATACCGTACCTGCTATTTTTATCTCCATTCAGCTTACCGGTAATCCAATTCCTCAGCTTGGTCTGGGCTCAACTCTCACTGGTAGTGACGGGGTTTATCTGCTTGATAAACTGGACAAGATGGTCGTTGATCTCGGCTTTAAGGCGTATACGTCCCAGACAGGAAATACCCTGGATATCTTCCTGCTGACCATGTCCCTGATGATCGGTACCGCCGGGTTGCCCCATGTTATCACCCGTTTCTTTACCGTACCCAAGGTTAAGGATGCCCGTTCGTCTGCCGGCTGGGCTCTGGTCTTCATTGCCATTCTCTATACCACTGCTCCATCCGTAGGTGCCATGGCCCGTCTGAATCTGATGAATACCATCCAGACCGGCGAGATTGGTTCCCCAGATGGTAACCTGGTGATTGAGGAACGTCCGCAATGGATGAAAAACTGGGAAAAAACCGGTCTCCTCGGTTTTGAAGACAAAAACGGCGACGGTAAGATCCAGTATTACAGTGATCTTGGGCTGAGCGTTGCCCAGGGTGAACTGGTCAAGGCCCAGAAGGCTGCTGGTATTGATACTGGTGCCGCCCAGGCCAAAGTTGATGCTGCTGCCGCCAAACACGCCGAGAGCAAGTTTGCCGGTTTTGGCTGGAAAGGGAACGAGATGACCAAGGTTGACAATGATATCATGGTACTTGCCAATCCCGAGATCGCCAAGCTGCCCAACTGGGTCATCGCCCTGGTGGCAGCCGGTGGTATCGCCGCCGCCCTTTCCACAGCTGCTGGTCTGCTTCTTGCTATTTCTTCGTCCATCTCCCATGACCTGCTCAAGGGCATGCTTATGAAGGGGATTGATGACAAGACCGAGCTCCTGGCCGGTCGTATCGCCATGGCCGGTGCTATCCTTGTGGCCGGCTACCTTGGCCTTAATCCTCCGGGATTTGCCGCCCAGGTTGTGGCCCTTGCCTTTGGTTTGGCTGCCTCATCTATTTTCCCTGCTCTCATGATGGGGATCTTTGTCAAGCGGATGAACAGTGCCGGTGCCATCTGCGGTATGCTGGCCGGTCTTGGTTCCACCCTGCTTTACATCTTCTGGTTTAAAGGGTTCTTCTTTGTGGCCACAACTGCTATGGCCCCGGACAATGCGGCCAATTGGCTGTTTGGTATTTCTCCCGGCTCTTTCGGTGCTGTGGGTGCCCTGATCAACTTTGTCGTTGCCTTTGCTGTTTCCAGCATCACCAAGGCGCCGCCAGAGCATATTCAGCATCTGGTTGAGGATATCCGTGTTCCCATGGGTGCAGGTGCAGCCCAGAGTCACTGATCCTGTAATGTAATCAGTTCTTTGCTGCAGGCAGGAAAAAGGCATTCGTACTTCGTACGGGTGCCTTTTTTTTTGACTGTGAGAAAAGTGCCGAGGCCCTAAAGAGAAAAAAGGGTAGCGATAGCATCATAAAGTTTATACTATTCTACCCTTCTGTTTCTTTCTGTCTGGATGAATTTTGACAATCTCGTAAAAAGTCAAAAAAGTCTGTCATTTCGAGTGACAGCGAGAAATCTTATTCCTCAACCAATGGATACTATTAAGATTTCTCCCGCTGGTCGAAATGACATTATGGCAATTTGTACTTTTTGCGAGTCCATCAATTTTAGATTGTCTATTTTATGAGGTTGTAAAAAAGATGAGCAGCTCTCTGGTGCGGCCTGAAAACTGTTGTCTCCATATTATCGATCCACAGCAAAGTCTGATGGCTCATATCCATGAGGCGGATCGGGTGGTTGCCAATATTAGCCGACTGATTGAATGTGCCAGGATCTTGAAGATGCCCATCCTGGCCAATACTCAGTATAAAAAAGGATTAGGGCCTTATGTCACTCAGCTCGAAGAGATGATGGAGGGCATTCCCCGCCCTGATAAGACTGAGTTTAATGCCTTGAACAATTTTGAGACACAGGTCTTGATTGATGGATTACCGGATACTGTGACGACGCTGATTCTGGCAGGGGTGGAGACCCATATATGCATCTATCAGACGGCCATGGGCGTACTTGATCGAGGGTTGACTCCATGGGTGGTGGCAGATGCGGTCTCCTCACGCAGTCAGGCCAATTATGAACTGGGTCTGGCTCGTTTGACTGCGGCAGGAGCTATAGTCGGCCCTGCCGAGATGATTATCTATGAGCTGCTGGGCCGGGCGGGAACGCCTGAATTCAAGGCCATGCTGCCCCATGTCGTGTAACGTGCGGTGGTCAGGCAGTTTTTTTTACGGATAAAGGGCTGAATTCCGCAGAGATGCAGGGGGGGTGACTAGGGGGGAAATGTTTTTTTGAACCCTCTGCGGGGAAAAATCTTAGATCAGCCTGTCACGTTGCATAGTTATCTCATTCACCTTAACATTTTACATTTTTTTGGATTATGAACGGAAATACAATTCGTCAGAAATTTTTAGATTATTTTGCCGGCCATGGCCACACCGTTGTGGAGAGCTCTTCGCTGGTGCCCAAGGATGACCCGACTCTGCTCTTTACTAATGCCGGGATGGTTCAATTCAAGACCGTCTTCATGGGAGAGGACCGCCGTGATTTTGTGCGGGCCACTACCAGTCAGCGCTGTGTACGGGCAGGCGGCAAGCATAACGATCTGGAAAATGTCGGCTACACTGCGAGGCATCATACTTTTTTTGAAATGCTGGGGAATTTTTCTTTTGGTGATTATTTCAAGGAAGATGCCATCCGTTATGCCTGGGAGTTTCTTATTCATAAGCTTGGTGTGCCAGCAGAACAGCTCTGGGTCTCGGTCTATGAAGATGATGACGAGGCCTTTGCCTTGTGGGAAAAAGTTGAGGGTTTGCTTCCCGGTCGCATTGTCCGTCTGGGGGAAAAAGATAACTTCTGGGCCATGGGCGATACCGGCCCCTGCGGCCCCTGTTCGGAGATCCATATCGATCAGGGCGCTGCTGCCGGTTGCGGTCGGCCGGACTGTGCACTTGGCTGTGATTGTGATCGTTTCCTTGAGTTATGGAATCTGGTTTTCATGCAGTTTAATCGTGCGGCAGATGGTGTCATGACTCGCTTGCCTAAGCCCAGTATCGATACTGGAATGGGTCTGGAACGAGTGGCGGCGGTGCTTCAGGGAAAAGTCAATAACTATGATTCAGATCTCTTCGCCCCGATTATCAAGAGGCTGGAAGAACTCTCCGGGCTCGTCTACGGGCAGGATCCTGCCGATACCACCGCCATGCGAGTCATCGCCGATCATTCCCGGGCCACTACCTTTCTGGTGGCAGACGGGGTGCTTCCTTCCAATGAGGGGAGGGGCTATGTCCTGCGCCGGATTATGCGTCGGGCGGTTCGTTTTGGTCGTAATCTCGGGCTTGATAAGCCCTTTCTGGATGAGGTGACGGCTACCGTGACTGTGGCCATGGCCCATGCCTACCCGCACCTGCTTGATGCCGTGGAATTGTTGAAAAAAGTGGTAGTGAATGAGGAGGAACGTTTTCGTGAGACCCTGGAGAATGGTCTTGTCCTCCTCGACGAGGAAATCGAGCGGATTTGCCGGGATAGTGATCCTGTGATTGCCGGTGATTTCATCTTCAAATTGTATGATACCTACGGTTTTCCCATGGACATTGTCCGTGATATCTCCCTGGAAAAAAAGATCGGATTTGATGAGGCAGGCTTTCATGAGGCCATGGAGCGGCAACGTGCAAAGTCCCGGGCCTCATGGAAGGGAGAAAATGTTAAATTGCGTGAACAGGGGGTGAAGGACCTGGCTGAGTCGGGCCTGAGGGCTGATTTCGTCGGCTATGAGTATCTGAGCGGAAATGCTCGCGTTCAGGCCCTGCTTGGTCCGAATGGTTTGGAGGTCCCGGAGATCGTCACCGGAGCTGAAGGTCGGCTGTTTGCCTTGACAACGCCTTTTTACGCGGAATCCGGAGGTCAGGCAGGTGATGTGGGGACTGTGCAGTGGACGGGTGGGCATGCCCGGGTTCTTGGCACGTCCATCGGAGCCGATGGGATTATCCTCCATCATCTGCGGGTGGAAGAAGGGGTGTTACGTATCGGGCAGGAAGTGGAGCTCTCAGTTGCCCGTGAGCAACGGGGTGACACCGCTGCCAATCATACGGCTACCCACCTGCTGCAGGCAGCTATGCGTGAAGTCCTGGGAGATCATGTCAAGCAGGCAGGATCATTGGTGACTCCCGAGAAGTTACGTTTTGATTTTACACATTTTACGCCGCTCAGCCATGAGGAAATCAGTCGGATTGAACAGTTGGTGAATGAAAAGATTCGGGCTAATATCGAGCTCGAGACTCGGCTTCTGGCCAGAGATGAGGCCATACAACAGGGAGCCATGGCCCTTTTTGGCGAGAAGTATGGTGATCGTGTACGGGTCGTCTCGGCCGGTGATTTCAGCAGGGAGCTTTGTGGTGGAACCCATGTAGCGGCGACTGGTGCAATCGGCCTGTTTAAGATTATCTCGGAAAGTGGAATTGCTTCAGGGATCAGACGCATTGAGGCCCTGACCGGACGGGCTGCATTTGCCTGTGTTCAGGAAATGGATCAGCGAGAGCAGGAGCTGTGCCAGGCATTAAATGTAAGACCGGAGGGGGTCTACGATAAATTTAAATCCCTGATGATTTCTCAGAAACAGCTGGAAAGGCAGGTAGCAGATCTTGCCACCAAGCTTGCCACAGCAGATCTTGAAGAGCTGTTTCGAACGGCAGTGGAAGTGAACGGGGTTAAGGTGCTGGCCGCCAAAATTGCCCTTGATAGCCCGCAGACCTTGAGGGAAGTGGGGGATCGGGTGCGTGATCACATGGGGTCGGGAGTTGCGGTGCTTGGGGGAGTTATCAAGGACAAGGCTGCTCTTCTGGCTATTGTTTCCGAGGATCTTACAGAAAAAATATCAGCCGGTGTCTTGGTCGCTGAGATTGCTGCCATAGTAGGTGGCAAGGGTGGGGGAAGAGCCGATATGGCACAGGCTGGCGGGCCTATGATCGATAAGTTGAACTCGGCTATTGCCGCGGTCCCGGTCTGTGTACGGAAGATTGTTGGAGATTAAGTGTCTTGTTTTTGAATTTATTTTTTTAAAAAGGGAAGGAAAAGAGGCAAATACCTTGTTATTGTGCAAAAATCTGTATTGCACATGCAACGCAAAAAAAGTTGACATGCCTTATTTTATGATGTACAACCGACCTTCGTATTGTGAATCACCATTCATTTTGAAAAGAAGTTTTCAGGTATCTTAGCTGAATAGGAGCGTATAAAAATGATTACAATGGATATCACCCTCGTGATTCAGATGGTAAACATGTTTGTTTTGATGTTTCTGCTGAATGTAGTTATTTATAAACCTGTGCGTAAGATATTACGTGATCGTGCAACTAAATTTCAGGAGATGCATGATAATGTGGCCAAGCTTCAGGATAATGCTCGTCGCAGGCAGGAAGAAGTAGATAAAAAAATGATTCAGGCGTCAGGAAAGGCAAAGAGTGCGTTGGATTCAGCCAGGGCTGGTGCTCAGGCAGCAGGCGATGAAAAGATCTCAGCGATTAAGGCTGAGGCGGATGCGGAAAAAGATAAGCAGTTGGCAGATGTGAAGGTGCAGATAGCAAATGCTGGAAAAGAGCTTCAAGCTAATCTGGATGGGTTCGCGACTGCCATGGCGAGTAAAATTCTGGGAAGGAGTTTCTGAGATGAAAAGGGTGAAGCAAATAGCCAAAAAGAGTGCCCTGGTAGCAGCAGCGCTTTGGCTCACCTTGGCTGTGGGCAGTGTCTGGGCATCTGAGGCCGTGCATGTGGCGCCTGCAGCGGAGCATGCGGCCGCAGTGGTTGCCGGCGAGCATGGCGCTGATGCAGGGGCGGCTGTTGCCGGTCATGGAGAGGCGGTTGAGGGTGAACATGGTGCTGGCGGGCATGCGGTGTCTAACAGTCTCTCGCCTGCCAAGTTGAAGGACCTGGGACTCAGGGTCATGAACTTTGTTGCCTTGATGATTATCCTGATAAAATTTGGTGCCAAACCTCTCGGTTCTGCCCTGTCAGGGCGGCGTAAGCAGGTGAAGGATGATCTTGAAGCCGTTGAAGCCAAAAAGGTGGCAGCGGAACGTTCGTATAAGGAATTCTCCGCCAAGCTTGCCTCTGTGGAAAAAGATGTCGAACAGATCGTAGAAAAAGCAATAGCCCAGGCTGAGATTGAAAAGGTCAAGATTATTGAGCGCGCTGAGAAAATGGCTGAAGATATTAAGCGTCAGGCTCAAATGGCGGTTGCCAATGAAGTCACTGCGGCCAGACGTATGCTGAAGAATGAAATTGCAGACAAGGCGGCGGTCATGGCTGAGGCGTTAATCATTAAGAATCTGACCGCGGATGATCAGGTCAAGATTGTGGAAGATTACTTAGACAAGGTAGGGGCCATCCAGTGAAACAGACAATCTTAGCACGAAGGTATGCCAAGGCACTTTTTGCTGTCGGCAAGGAAGAAGGAAAGTTTGAAGAATATAACGTGACTCTACAGGGAGTCGCAGGCTTGTATGTCTCGCTTCCGCAAGTGGCTGATGCGCTTACCAATCCACTCTATCCTCTGGACACCCGTCAGAAGGTAATGGCTGGGATGATAGCCTCCATGGGTGTTGAAAAGATCATGGCCAATTTTCTTAACCTGCTGGTGGAGAAAAAAAGAGCTGATATCCTGCCTGAGGTGGCGGAAGAGTATCAGTCCATGGTTGACAATGAAAAGAACGTCAGTCATGGCAGCGTGGTATCTGCTATTGAATTAAGTGATGCATTGCAGGACAAGGTTAGAGCGGCATTAGAAAAGCTTACTGGCAAGAAGGTGGAACTGACTACCAGTGTTGATCCTTCAATTATAGGTGGTATCATTGCCAAGGTCGGGGATTTGGAACTGGATGGCAGTATCAGGACACAACTTGCAAGTTTAAAAGATTCCATAAAGGGGAGAGACTAGAAATGCAAATCAGAGCAGAAGAAATCAGTCAGATTATTAAAGATCAGATTGGCGGGTATGAAACCAGTATTGATTTGAATGAGACCGGAACCGTTATCTCGGTTGGTGACGGTATTGCCCGTGTTTACGGTGTACAGAACTGTATGGCCATGGAGCTTCTTGAGTTTCCCGGCGGCATTATGGGTCTTGCCCTGAATCTTGAGGAAGACAACGTCGGTTGCGCGGTTCTTGGCAGTGTCAGGGGGATTAAGGAAGGAGATCTTGTCAAGCGTACCGGTAAGATTGCTGAGGTTCCCGTTGGCCCGGCCATGGAAGGACGTGTTGTTGATGGTATCGGCTTTCCTATTGATGGACAGGGCCCAATCAACACCACTGAGACCTCCAAGATTGAGGTAATTGCCCCAGGCGTTATCGCCCGTAAGGGTGTTCATCAACCCTGTTACACCGGTGCTAAAGCTGTTGATGCCATGACCCCGGTTGGCAAGGGCCAGCGTGAGTTGGTAATTGGTGACCGTCAGATTGGTAAAACTGCTCTCTGTGTTGACGCTATCATTGCCCAGAAAGAGACCGGTGTTCATTGTATATATGTTGCTGTTGGACAGAAGAAATCAACGGTAGCTCTCGTTGTTGAGGCCCTGAGAAAGCATGGTGCCATGTCCTACACCACGGTTGTTGCCGCCTGTGCTTCTGATCCTGCGCCAATGCAGTATGTTGCTCCTTTTGCCGGTACCTCTATGGGTGAGTATTATCGGGATAAAGGCGAGCATGCCCTGATTATCTATGATGATCTCTCTAAGCAGGCTGTTGCCTATCGTGAACTTTCCCTCTTGCTCAGACGGCCACCAGGCCGTGAAGCATATCCTGGTGACATTTTCTTTAACCATTCTCGTCTGCTTGAGCGTTCATCCAAACTGAGTGATGAGCTTGGTGCCGGTTCTTTGACCGCCCTTCCCATTATTGAGACCCAGGCCGGTGACGTTTCAGCATTTATTCCGACCAACGTTATTTCCATTACTGACGGACAGGTTTATCTGCAGCCGGATCTTTTCTTTGCCGGTGTGCGGCCAGCAATTAATGTCGGACTTTCCGTCTCCCGCGTTGGTGGTTCTGCCCAGGTAAAGGCTATGAAGCAGGTTGCAGGTACTCTGCGGCTTGATCTTGCCCAGTATCGCGAGCTTGCTGCATTCGCCGCCTTCGGTTCTGACCTTGATGCTGCCACTCAGGCCCAGTTGACCCGTGGTGAGCGACTTGTTGAGATCTTGAAACAACCTCAGTATCAGCCGCTGCCCATGCAGAAGCAGGTAGTTATCCTTTATGCTGGTGCAAATGGATATCTTGATACTCTGCCTGTTAATACTCTTAAGGATTATGAAGCTGAGTTGTTTAATTATATTGAGTCCAATGATCCTTCAATATTTGCCGATCTGAAGGCGCAGGAAGTCTTTACTGATGAAATCAAAGCCAAACTGAATAAGGCTCTGACCAGCTTCGGTGAAACCTTCAAAGCAACAAAGGGTATCAACTAAGAGAGGATAAAGTCCTGCCATGGCAAGTTTAAAAGAGGTTAAAAACAAGATTGCTGGTGTCAAGAAGACGGCGCAGATTACCAAGGCCATGAATATGGTTGCGTCTGCAAGGCTTCGTGGCGCACAGTCGAAGATGGAGGCCTTCCGGCCTTACTCTTCCAAGTTTGAAGAGGCGATGTCCAATCTTTCCGGTGGAGCCAATACTGGTTCCTTTCCGCTGATGGAGGTCAGAAATGTTGCCACTGTGGAAATAGTGATAGTTACATCTGACCGTGGGCTGTGTGGATCTTTCAATGCAAATATTAATAAACTTGCAGAGAAAAAGATGAAGGCCTATGAAGCTGAAGGGAAGAAAGTAAGCTTCGTCTGTGTTGGTAAGAAAGGACATCAGTATTTTAAAAAGACCGGTAAGATCAGGAAGTCTTATACCAATATCATGGCTGCTTTCCAGATGTTCCATGCACGTGAAATTGCCCAGGATATTGCTGATAATTTTGTAAAGGGTGCAGCCGATAAGGTTGAAGTTCTGTATGGTCATTTCAAGTCAGTGGCAATTCAGAGACCAGCTGTTCAGGATATGTTGCCGGTGCAGCCGGTGGCTAGTGAACACGATGGCGACAAAAAAGCGATTAGTGGTGATTACATTTACGAGCCTTCTACAGAGGAAATCATGGATGTCATGCAGCCATTATATCTTAATGTTATTTTGTATCATGCAATGCTTGAGGTTGGTGCCAGTGAGCATGCAGCAAGGATGACGGCCATGGATAATGCCACATCCGCCTGTCGTGATATAGTAAATAACCTGACTTTGATTTATAATAAGGCTCGTCAGGCTGCAGTTACCGGTGAATTAATGGATATCGTTGGTGGCGCTGAAGCCCTTAAGGGATAATAGACCATTACCAATTTTAAGACTTTGAGGAGGGGTGAATCCCTATGAGTGAACAAAACGTAGGAAAAATAATTAAAGTAATCGGTCCGGTAGTAGACGTTGAATTTCAACCCGGAAAGCTACCAAGTATCATGAATGCCCTGTTTGTCAGCAACCCTGGTATCTCCAATGAGGCAGATAATCTTGTAATAGAGGTTGCTCAGCATCTTGGTGATAATGCCTGTCGTTGTATCGCCATGGATGCTACCGATGGACTTGTCCGTGGAATGGAAGCACGGGACAGCGGACTGCCAATCACCATTCCGGTAGGAACCCCTGCCCTCGGTCGTATTATGAATGTTGTTGGACGGCCGGTTGATGGTCTGGGTCCTATCAGTGCAGAAAAGACCTCCTCTATTCATCGCGAAGCTCCTTTATTCACCGAACAGGATACTGAGGTTCGTGTTCTTGAGACCGGAATTAAAGTTATTGATCTTCTTGTTCCCTTCCCTCTCGGTGGAAAGATGGGCCTCTTCGGTGGTGCCGGTTGCGGCAAGACCGTTATCATGATGGAGATGGTTAATAATATTGCCCAGCATCATGGTGGTATCTCCGTATTCTGCGGTGTTGGTGAGCGTACCCGTGAAGGAAACGATCTGTACCAGGAGATGAAGGCATCAGGCGTTCTGCCAAAAGCAGCGCTTGTATATGGTCAGATGACTGAGCCTCCAGGTGCCCGTTCTCGTGTTGCTCTGACTGGTTTGACCGCTGCTGAGTATTTCCGTGATGAAGAGGGTCAGGACGTACTCTTCTTTGTTGATAATATCTTCCGTTTTACTCAGGCTGGTTCTGAGGTTTCCGCACTCTTGGGACGTATTCCATCAGCGGTTGGATATCAGCCAACACTTGCTACTGACCTTGGTGCCCTGCAGGAGCGTATTACCTCTACCACTAAGGGTTCCATTACTGCTGTACAGTGTGTTTATGTACCAGCGGATGACTTGACTGACCCTGCTCCAGCTACCACCTTTGCCCATCTTGACGGTACTGTTGTTCTGTCACGGCAGATTGCGGAGCTTGGAATCTATCCCGCTGTTGATCCTTTGGATTCAACCTCCCGTATTCTTGATCCCAATGTTGTTGGCCAGGAGCATTATGATGTGGCTCGCGGAGTTCAGATCACTCTGCAGAAGTATAAGGATCTTCAGGATATTATTGCGATTCTTGGTATGGATGAGTTATCCGAAGAGGATCAGCTACTTGTTGGCCGCGCCCGTAAGGTTCAGCGTTTCCTCTCTCAGCCCTTTACCGTTGCTGAGGTATTTACCGGCATGGATGGTAAGTTTGTGAAGGTTGCTGATACGGTTCAGGGATTTAAGGAAATCCTTGAAGGTAAATATGATCATATGGGTGAGAATTCATTCTATATGGTTGGGCCTATCGAAGAAGCCCTTGCCAAGGCAGCCAAAGAGAAGGCATAATCTTATCCTGCTTAGGAGCAATGACGGATTTTCCATGTAATTTCCATAGATTTCGTCATTTCTCCTTTAGTCGGTTACGGCAGTAAAACGTTACAGTTGTTTCGAACAACGGCATAAGAGGTCAAATCAATGGCTCAACAAATACGACTTGAAGTAGTTACTCCCAATGGTGCTGTCGTCAGCGAAGATGTCGACATTGTCAATGCACCCGGCTATGGTGGTGATTTTGGTGTTCTTGCCAACCATGCTCCGTTCCTTTCCACAATCAGGATAGGGTTGTTGACCTATGATCAGGGAAAAAAACGTGAGAATCTTATGATCAGCGGTGGTTTCTGTGAGGTTTCCAATAATAAGATCACTTTTCTGGTCGAGAGTGCCGAACACGGAAAACAGATTGATGTAGACCGGGCAATGAGGGCCAAGGAACGTGCCGAACAGCGCCTTGCCAAGGCTGCTCAGCATGATGATTTAATTAACAGAACCCGTGCTGAGGCTGCATTGCAGCGAGCGCTTGCGCGCATGAAAGTTTCTAAAATGACTTGATTCTTCGAAAGAAGAATGATAAAAAAAGGCCGCCCCTTGTAAAGGGGCGGCCTTTTTTTTTATTAACTTGCACTTGAGATGTGCTTCTTTGAATCGACTATTGAACCTGAGTCGACTATGCCAAGAGGAAATATGAAACCACAAGAACGTATGGCCATTGCCCGACAAATGGCTGTTGAATTGCCTGTTGCCGATCGTGTGACAAATTTTAATGAAATAGTGGCAGGGTATTCTACCGAAACAGCAATTCTTGAAGCAAATCGTTGTCTGCAGTGTAAAAAACCAGCTTGCCGTGATGGTTGCCCCATTCATAATGATATTCCAGGCTTTATAGAACTTTTGCGGGATGGTCAATTTGAGCAGGCATATTGGAGGATTCGTGAGACCTCATCCATGCCTGCCGTCTGTTCCCGTGTTTGTCCCCATGAATTTCAGTGTGAAGGCTCCTGTATTCGTGGCAAAGGAAAGGGGCAGGCTGTGGCCATCGGCATGCTGGAGCGGTTTATTGTCGACTGGATGGTTACCAATAATAAGAATATGTTTACAGCCTGTGCCTTGCCAATTGGTAAGAAAGTCGCGATCGTCGGCTCTGGTCCTGCTGGAATGTCTGTTGCCTATTATCTGTCCCATAAAGGTATCTCCTGCACGGTTTTTGAGAGCCTTTCTGAGTTTGGAGGAATGTTAACCGTTGGCATTCCAGCCTTTCGCTTGCCTCGTGATATTATTCAGGCCGAGTTTGCAGCGTTGAAGAGTTGTGGCGTGACAATTGTTAAAGGGGTGACGATCGGTAAAGATAAGAGCTTGGCTGACCTCAAAAATGAGGGTTTTGATGCTGTCTTTCTTGGGGTTGGGGCTCATGCCAGTCGGAAATTGGGTCTTGAAAATGAGGAGAAAACCGAAGGGGTAATGCACGGTGTCGATTATCTGCGTCGAATCAATCTTGGAGAAACATTAGATCTTGGTAAAAAGGTAGTGGTGGTTGGCGGTGGAAATGTTGCCATTGATGTCGCCCGTACGGCCCTGCGTCTTGGCTCTTCGGATGTTTTTATCCTCTATCGCCGTTCCAAGGACGAGATGCCGGCCTCACGGGCTGAAGTGCATCATCTTGAGGAAGAAGGGGTTCGTATAGAGATGCTGGCCGCTCCGGTGAAGATTCTCTCCGAAAACGGGAAGCTTGCCGGTGTTGAATGCATACGTATGGAACTCGGCGAGCCAGATTCCTCAGGCAGAAGAAGACCTGTGGAGCAGGAAGGTTCCAATTTTGTCATCAAGGCAGATTCCCTTATTCCTGCAATCAGCCAGAATGTAGATCACACTGCTGATCTGGGTGTTGAGTTTAAAGTGACCAGATGGGGCACCTATGAAGCTGACCCACTCACCTTGCAGACATCTGTTGATTGGATTTTTGCCGGTGGTGATAATGTCCTTGGACCGCAGACCGCAGCCAAAGCAGTTTATCAGGGCAAGGTGGCTGCCGAATCCATTGAACGTTTTCTCAACGGGCAGGATCTGATGTCTGAGCGCCAGTTTCTCTGTCAGCTGGACGTATAAAAATTATATGTTCATGGGAATTTAAGTTGAAAGTCTCGTACTTAATAGTCTTCAGTGTTGATTGATTGTGATGAGAAAACAGCTTATGTCATTGGACCTGCAGGACATTTTTTCAATTTGCTGATTTTATTATTGCTGCCATAGCTGCTGTCATTTTTTTTTAGCCGTCTATTCTTGAATGGGATAGACGGCTTTTTTTTTACTAATGGTTTGCACAATGTCATAATATTGACGAATGCCACCCTGGCTATATATAACTGGCATAATTGAACAAAAAAAAGCACTTATCGAGAAGCTCGATAAGTGCTTGATTATTTGGTGGGCCGTCCCGGGATCGAACCGGGGACCTACTGATTAAGAGTCAGTTGCTCTACCAATTGAGCTAACGGCCCATATTGCAACAAATTAAAGTCTATCTAGCATAAGGGAGTGCTTCCGTCAAGGCTTAGGCGGGGAAAATACAAGAATATATCTTTATCTTGTGACTTGCGGCTCTGTTAGAGACTGGCAAACTTTTCACCACTCATTTGAGCAAAGTTGTCACATTCCCTTTTGTTGATAAAGGGACAGACATCGGTGGTAAACCAGTTCTTTTTAGGACACCAGTAACGGTCTTTGAAAGGCTCGTTACAGCCTCTGGGATTTAAAAGCCTGCGATTACGGGTGCCGTAAGAGACGTCCTTGTCGTTTACAGAAAATTTCCAGATTGCCATGACGCACCTCCTCAGTCCGTTGAGAATCATGTACGCTGTACCCGGTCTGTCACACTTACTATTAGATCGGCACATTAGGCAAAAAACTTAAATTATTTTATCGGTAATACAGGTGTGGGCTGCCCATGGTCATAAGGGATTTATAGAGATTGCGTCTGAATTCCCGGCGGTCCCATATCCCTTGAATATGTCCGCGTTTGAGGGCATTTCTGGCTGAATGATAATCCGGTGCAATGTCAATTCCCGTCGTTTCGCGAATGACCCGGTGACCGGCAAATCCAATACGGCTGGAGCGAATGGCAAACTGATAAGGTGAGCAGCCCAGGAAACTGGCAACTGGCCCTGCATAGGAATTGTTGTCATAGACGACAATGTAGAGTCCACCGGCATCAATATATTCACGGACAGCCATGGTACATTTGGGCATCTGGGTGACCCCGAGAGTTCCTTCCTGAATACGAATGCCGCCAGTGGTGTGGACGTAAGAAATCAGGGGGCGTTTCTTTCGTTTGGCGATGGCGCAGGCCTGGATGAATTTTTCTCCTTCTGCGGAGCCAACCGTGCCGTTTCTGAAATCGGAGTAGAGCATACTGACTACCACCTGAATATCCATGATCTTGGCATGAAAGGTCATGTTGCCGGCATTACGTCCTGTTTTCTTTTTTGATAATTGTAACCGCTCATCAAATCCGGTATAGCCAAGAGGATTTCCAGCCGTAAAATCGGCATTGAAGATCCGGATGGAGTCGGGATCAAAAATATTTTTCAGATACCACTTGTATTCCAGGGGAAAATGGTGGCCGCAGGTCTCGCAGACCCCTGCGAATTCGCCGAACAGGTCCGGTACCCAAAGATCTTTACAGCCGTATTTTTCGCTGTTAGGGCAGGTGATGGTACGATCAATATTGGCCAGTGGACTGGTGTAGGTGTCTGTCAGTTCCAGTGGATCTGGAGAACTGCTAGGAGCAGGAGTCCCCTCGGAAGCGCTGAGCTGGGGGCGAAATGTTTTTTTATCTTTTTGCTTGGAAAAAAAATCAATGGCAGTCGTAATGGGTGATGTTACCCGTTTGAGGATGACTGTTCCTTCGCCTGAGACATCCTTGAAGACTTTCTGTACCTGTTTCTGATGATTTTTCAGAATGTCATAACGTACGGTATAGTAAACTTTTTCGGTCTTCTCCTGCAGTCGCTGGAAGAATTTTACCGTGGGAGAGGGCAGTCCACTGAAACCCTGGGCGGCCATTTCCCGATATTTCCTTGATCGGCCGGCAAGAAGCCGTTTTATTTCATCGTGATTGAGATCCCAGGAAACATCAACCTGAAGTTCCTGAGCCTCGGTCTCGGCTTTTTTACGTTTGATCTCATAAGAGCGGAAGGCCCGGAAACTCTTGGTACCCAGGACAACCTTGTCGGTGGCTCGCATGACTTCGGCACGAAGCTGGGCAAAAAAGGCGAAGTCATCTCTTCTGGCGCCAAGGGGAGGTTCATGAATAATATGATCGATGGTGCCGAGGGAAAGATTGTCCTTGGCTGTCAATTTCAGCCGTTCGGCGCAGACCTCAATGAGTTCCTTGGGGACCTTGCTTCCCTCTTTAACTTTCCCTTCAATAGCGGCAGCTCCTTCCGGAGAAATAACTGAATAGTAGCCGTGTGAACACATCATTCGGTAGTCGGAAAGTCCGATGGCCTCAGCACCTCCGGAACCACCCTCGGAGATCAGGGAAACCATGGGCACCCGCAGTTTACTCATGGCGTAAATGTTGCGGGCAATCTGCTGGGCGGCACCGGGATACTCTTCCACTGGAAAAGAACCAGGGGTGAAAATGTAGAAGTGGATAGGGATGCCTTCGGTTTCTGCAACTTTCATATAGCGAAGGGCTTTTTCGTTGCCCTCGGGTTTGCAGGAACCACCATTTCGGAATTCTTCTCCATGACCTGTCTCCTGGCCGATAACCATAACCGAGGCCGTGTAGGGCTTGTTTTTGATACGTCTGACAATAGTGGCCTTGGCACAGACCATGGCTGGATCGATATTGGCATCGCCTTCGCCGCCCAGTTCGGTATAATCTTCATAGACGTTTTCCAGAATGTCTTTGAGGCTGAAACGCTGGATGCTGCGGACGATCCGTACCCGTTCCATGGGCGTAAGCTGCTCTTCTGCCCGTTCTTCGAGAAAGCAGATGGCTTCGTGCAGTTTATTGATTTCGCCGGAGAATTGTTCTTCGCTATGATCGTAAACCGTCTGTTTCAGTTTGTCGCAAGTCTCTTTAAATCCGTCCAGGTTCCCCCAGTTGGAGTAGTCCTTAAGCTGAATCAGATAATTGATGCGTTCGTCGATTTTATGGAGCTGCTTGAGTAATGCGTTCATAGAAAGTGCTGTTACAGGTTGCAGGTGATTGATCTCTCGCCAAGTGCAATGAAGAATGAAAAATCTTTCCTTTGCCTTTCTGCGCCTCTGCGGGAAAAATTACAGGAATTTGAAGTTACAAAATGACAGCTTCTGCCGGCTGGTATGTTTCATGTGTTTTTTATTGACGGCCTAGAATGTCAGCAGGCGATCCAGGTTGTCTTTCAGGTATTCCAAGTTGGTAATAATAGGATTGCCCTTTGAGTCTTGGCCGCGAATGACAGTTTCGTCAAGAAACTGTCGCGCTTTTTTTTTGGTCTCATCCATGGAGTCTCCCCACACCAGAGCCAGGGCCAGGTTAGGATCAAAATCGCTGGGAATCCGATATTCCCGGTCAGAAGGGACATGAGAGTAGACGGTTGACCAGTCGTGCCGGGGAAACTGGAAGTCTGTTATGGTACCGATCCAGGGCGCAAAGCCGCGGCGTGTGTCTTCGGCCACAATGCGCAGCTCAATGGATGCCCCTTTAAATTCGATGGCTTTCTGCTTGTAGCCAATCTTTTCACCCAGGCCCAGTCTTATTTGTTCGCGGATCAGATTGGGGTGCTGATTGTTGTGATAACTGATGCGGGCGGAGACGTCATTTTCCACCTGGATTCTGGTATTTACTTCAAGCAGATAGGGACGTCCGGATCTGCTGACAATCCATTCCCAGGTGCCGACGTTGTCGTAGCGGACGTGGGCGGCAAGTTTCAGTGAGTAGTCAACGATCTGCTCCAAGACCTTCTCTTCGTCGAAATCATAGGTAAAGCAGGAACTATGGAAGCCTGGCGCTGCCTCCACCCGCTTCTGCCGACCGGTTGACTGGATAGTACAGTTTCTGGAGCCGAAGTGAATACGCTCGCCATGACGGGAGCAGACCAGCTGCACCTCAAGATGGTTATAGTCGCGCAGGCATTGTTCGATAAGGACGCCGCCGTCTCCGAACTGCCGTTTGGCATAGTTTTGTACCTGACGGTAGATACGGCGGAACTGCTCAATTTCCGTAACCTCTTCAATACCCATGCCGCCGCCGCCTGCCGCCGCCTTGACCAGGATGGAAGGTGCTTTAATGGCTTGGGCCAGCTGGTCATCCATGAGTCTCTGGGCGATCTCTTCTGCCTCCATCTCGTTATAAATGGGGCTGTCGGTGCCTGGAATGGTGGGGATCTTCAGCTGGTTTGCGACCCGTTTTGTGTTGATTTTATCTCCAAGACTTTTGATGACCTCCCAGTTCGGACCGATAAAAGTCAGAGGCCGGTCCCGCAGCGTTGCCCGTCTGGCAAAGCGATAATCTTCAGAGAAAAAACCATATCCAGGATGGATGGCCGTGCAATGGGTGTGGTCGGCAACTGCAAAAATATCATTGGGTTCGGTGTAGCTGGTAATTCGCCAGGCGTTTTGGTCGGCGCCTCTGGTCCTGTTGCGACGGACGTGTTCAGAGTCCCTGTCGGCATCGGTATAGACCACCGTATATTCCAGACCCAGATCCGTGCATGCATTCATGATGCGGATTGCGATCTCACCCCGGTTGGCGATGAGAACCTTTCCTTGCAAACTGTTAGCCATATTATCTTCGTAGTAGAATATCTAATTTGACGTCCAGGAGAAAGGCTGATGGACGCAGGTGGAGTCGGGGAAAATGATGCCAACTGCCCTGATGTTATTTTTTATTTTGGTAAAAGAATAAACAGGCATTACTATAGTCATATCATGGCAATTAGAAAAGAAAAAATGTATTTTCTTTTTTAACCTTTTGTTGTTGTGGTAGCTTGTGGTAATAATTGCAGATAATGAAAAGATTCTTTCTCATCGATCTTTCATTGAAATTTTTAAGAAGCGCTGGGCGAGAGAGAGTAATATTAATTGAATGACGATAGAAAAGAATGAATAAGGAAAAGATATCTGAGCAGCCTGAAACAGTAGAATATAAAGGTGTCTTCAAGCGGTTGGCAGCCCTGTTGCCCGGACGAACCCCGGATACCACCGAATCCCTGGAACATGAGATTCAGGAGCTCCTTGAAGAAGGGGAAGAACAGGGGCTGATTACCAGTCTGGAAGAGAAGATGATCAACTCTATCTTTGATTTTCGAGATACCAGGGTTGGGGAAATCATGACTCCGGCAGTAGAGATTGTTGCCGTGGATGAGCTCGCCTCCCAGGCCGAACTGGTGGAACTCTTCATCGAGAAGGGATTTACCCGGGTTCCAGTATATAAAAACACGCTTGATCGTATAGTTGGCATTCTTCATGTCAAGAATTTATTAAAGATCTTTTCGCCGGCATCAAAAGATGTCCCGCTGGCAGAACTTTTGAATCCGCCTTATTTTATTGATGAAAAAAAACTGATTGTGGACCTGCTGGTAGAATTTCAGAAACGGAAGATCCATATGGCCCTGGTAACTGATGAGTTTGGATCTGTTCGCGGTCTTGTCACCCTTGAAGATGTTCTGGAGGAAATCGTCGGCGAGATTGATGATGAACATGACGTCGATGATCATGATGAAATTCAGGAGCTTGGCCAGGAAGCCATTCTGGTGCAGGCCAGAGTGGATATCGAAGAGGTCGAGGAGCGTTTTGGTGTGGAGATGCCGGAGGGTCCATACGAATCAGTGGGTGGACTGGTAGTTCATCTTCTTGGCAGGTTGGCAGTGCCCGGAGATCAGGTGGAGGTGGGGGGGCTGCGTTTTCTGGTGCAGACGGCGAGCAAACGGCACATCAAGGTAGTGCGTATTACTCGGCTGACCAATGATGAGGCTTGATTCCGATACACTGACAAATACAGGCATTGATTTTGCGATGAGGATGCTGGTGCCATGTATGACTGCAGGTTTGCTCTGGCTGGCCTTTCCTGGTGGTGGTGCATTCTGGCCTCTGCTCTTTATCGCTCTGGTTCCGTTCTTCCGGACTGTTTTTGGTGCTGGAACGGTACGGCAGGCGGGTGGCTGTGGGATGCTGACCGGCCTGTTGCATTTTCTGGTGCTGCTTTATTGGATTACCACGGTGTTGGGCCGCTACGGCGGTCTTCCGCCTTCTTTGTCCGTTCCGGCCCTTGTTCTGCTAGCCCTCTATATGAGTCTCTATATGGGGATTTTTGCGATGGCCGCCCGCCTCTTTGTGGTCAGACTGCCTTTGCCGCTTGTTCTGTGGGCTATTCCTGCGGCATGGGTCGCGCTTGATTGGTGTCGCTCTTTTCTGTTTACCGGTTTTCCCTGGATGGATCCAGGGTATGCCTTGGCTCATCTGCCGTGGATGATTCAGACGGCAGATCTCTGGGGGCACTACGGCCTGACCTATTTGCTGGTTTTGATCAATACCCTGGCAGCCATATTATTGATGTTGGGTACTGCAAAAAGAGGGCAGTTTGCTCTGGTCGTGCCTGTTGTCTTGGTATGCGGTACTGTTGCCGTATATTCATTCCTGCGCTGGCAGCAGGTCGAACGACAGATGGCTGTCAGTGAAAGCATGCGTATTGGTGTGGTGCAGGGCAATATCTCCCAGGATCTGAAATGGTCTCCTGGATTGCAGGAGGAAACCCTGAGGAATTACAAAGGCCAGAGCTGGGGGCTTCTTGATGAAAATCATTCTCTGCTCCTGGTATGGCCTGAAACAGCCCTGCCGTTTTACCCTGTTGCGGCTCATCCCTTGCTGCCAATGGTACGTGACCTTGCGGCCTCTGGAGACACCTCCCTGCTTACAGGGGCGCCTTGGGTCGAGCAGTTTACAGACAGTGCCGGCGGTGGGCAGGAGGTGACACGCTACTATAACAGTGCTCTCCTCTTTGATAGTGAGGGCCGGATCACGAGCAGGTATTCCAAGAGCCATCTGGTGCCGTTTGGGGAATATGTGCCCCTGAAAAAAATGCTGCCATTTTTGGCCCCACTGGTAGAGGCTGTGGGAGATTTCAGTCCCGGTGCGATTGAGCAGGCTCTTGCTTGTCATAATGCCAGGATTGGGGTATTAATCTGCTTTGAGTCCATCTTTCCAGAAATTGCCAGAAAATGGGTGGGAGCGAAGGCGAATATCCTGGTGAATCTGACCAATGATGCCTGGTATGGAAGATCCAGCGCCCCGCATCACAGCCTGGCCATGACGGTATTGCGAGCAGTGGAGACCCGGCGCAGTATGGTGCGGGCGGCCAATACCGGCTTTTCTGGATTTATTGACCCTTTGGGCCGGGTGCAGGTTGCCTCGCCGTTATTTGAACCCTGGGCTGAGAGCGCCGATGTTATCCTTATGGAGGAAGAGACCTGGTTTGTACGTTTGGGGTATATTTTCTCTCCTTTTTGTCTGGGGATAACGATTTTTTTACTGGTCTGGATTATCCTTCGTAATCCTCGAACGAGAAGTCTTTCATAGTCATTCATTATATTTTTAGCAGGGAGTTATCATGTCAACAGAAACAGGTGCCGCAATATCCAGACAAAGGCTGCAGGAGCTGAAAGGACGACTGCTGGCCTTGAAGGAGCATCTTTGACTTAGGTCACAAAAAAGACGAACTGGAACGGCTTGAACAACAGACCCTGGCCCCCAATTTCTGGAACGACGCCAATGTTGCCAAGAAGGTGCAGAAAGAGCACGGACAGCTTCAGGATATCATCAAGAGCTGGGAAGGTAAGTGGGAAGAGCTGGAAGAGATGGAGATGCTTCTGGATCTGGCCATGGAAGAGAATGACGCCGACATAGAGAATGAGGTGGCCGCTGCTATTGACCCGTTACAGGAACGTATTGCCATTGCTGAGGTGGAGTGCATGCTCAGCGGAGAACATGATGCCAATAATGCAATCATGGATATTCATGCCGGCGCCGGCGGCACTGAGGCACAGGATTGGGTGAGTATCCTTATGCGCATGTATCTGCGCTGGGCCGAGCTGAAAGGCTTTAAGGCGGATATCCTTGATTACCTGGCCGGTGATGAGGCCGGGGTCAAGAGCGTGACCATAATGATCACAGGACATAATGCTTATGGTTATCTGCGCTCAGAGGTAGGAATCCATCGCCTGGTGCGGATCTCGCCCTTTGATGCCAGTGGTCGGCGTCACACCTCCTTCTCTTCGGTCATGGTCATGCCTGAACTGGATGATACCATTGATGTAGAGATTCTGGATAAAGATCTGCGTATTGATACCTATCGGGCCAGCGGTTCCGGCGGGCAGCATGTCAATAAAACCGATTCGGCCATTCGGCTTACCCATCTGCCTACCGGTATTGTGGTTCAATGTCAGAATGAGCGCTCCCAGCATCGAAACAAGGATACGGCCATGAAGATGCTGGCCTCCCGTCTCTATGAACTGGGGAAAGAGAAACAAGACGAGGCCAAGGAGGATCTGCATGGAGACAAAAAGGGGATATCCTGGGGCAGTCAGATTCGCTCCTATGTCCTTCAGCCCTATCGTTTGATCAAGGATCATCGTACAGATGTTGAGGTCGGCAATGTTGATGCAGTACTTGATGGCAACCTGGATCCCTTTATCAAGGCTTATCTGCTGTGGGAAAAATGATGGCGTCGCCAAAAGGCCCAAATAGTTCGTTGCATTGCATCCCACCTTATTGATAAATCGATGCTTGATCTCAAGCAGAGACGCTGAGAAGGACGAAAAATTTTTCTCAACGTCTCTGCGTCTCTGCGCGATAAATTTTTTTAATAAAACAGGGGGTTGCTCTTGTTGATGTCGAATAATTACTGGGCCTTTTTGTTTAGCCATCCAGCCATCTCCGTTGTAACTCCGACTTTTCGGAGACTTGCCGGTTTCGCTGTCAGCCCATCAAACTGTAATCCGTGACGTCCTGTGCCAAATGCGGGGCCTGTTCGGTGGTCTGTCCGGTCTATCGGGTCACGGGTCAGGAGGCCCACACCGCTCGGGGCAAGATTCATCTGACCCAAATTCCGGAGCTGCCTGATAAAGGAGTGGTGTTTGAAGATATTTTTTCCAAATGCCTGCTCTGCGGAGCTTGTGCCGCTGTCTGTCCGCGGGGTATAGATGTGTGCCGGGAGGTTGTGCAGGCCCGTTCAGCTTTTCCTGCCGTTTATGGTGCCCATGGTTACAAGAAGTATCTGGCCCGCAAGGCTCTTGCTCATCCTGAGCTTCTCGCACCATTGCGGGTGCTTGGCCGGGCCGGGGCAGCGTTTGTGTCGAGATATCTTCCTCACGAGAGTGGGCTCAGATTGCGTCTGGCCCTGTTTAAGCAGGAGGTGGAAGGATCGCCGACTCAGCAGGATGCTGTAGTCTCTGCAGGCCCTCCGCAAAAAGAGGTGCGGACCTTTTTTCCCGGATGCACCGGTCGCTCTCTTTTTCCTGAAATTATCACATCCTGTCAGTCTCTTGCTGACTCTCTCGGCTATTCCTTGCATGTCCCTGAGGGCTTGTCCTGTTGTGGATTGGCGGCCCTGTCCGCAGGAGATAAGCGGGAGGCCCGGAGCTGTGCCCGGAAGAATATTACCATACTTGAACAGAGTAGTGGGCCTGTTCTGATCTCCTGTGCCTCGTGCTATGTGCATCTACGCAGATACGGAGATCTTTTTGAAGATGATTCGCTTTGGCGGATTAAAGCGAACGCTCTGGTTGTGCGTCTGGTGGAGCTCAGTTGTTTTCTTGACCGGCATCTGCCGCAAGGCTTTGCGATTCAGATATCTGGAAAAAAGAAGCTGCGTGTGTTTTATCATGATCCCTGCCATTTTCGTTATGGCTTAGAGGGGATGAAGATCGTGACAGAGCCGCGTAAGGTGCTTGGCCGGAATCCGGATCTCGAATTGCTTGAACTTCCTGATGGTCCGGAGTGCTGTGGTCAAGGCGGGTTATTTCATGTCGGTGCCCCAGATATCTCCGTACTGATTCGTGACGCTCTGGCGGCAAAGGTATTGGCCTTGGCCCCTGATGTGATTACCAGCACCTGCTCCGGTTGCCTCATCCAGTGGCGTCTGGCGATAGAGGCCTCGGGAAGGCCGGTGAAAGTGCTGCACCTGGCTGAAGTGTTAGGGCCTGTTACGATATAACCATTTCTTTTGGTAACGGCCCCGGTTTTGTCACCTGTTGTGGATTGGAGAGTGGATCGCGCGCGGAGGCCTAGGAGGCACAGATAATGTCGTGTTCACGTATCCATGACTTGGGGGACAAAAAAGGTTTCCCTCTTGCAGGAACAAGGCGGGATGTGTAAAGAGAAAGGTAAAAAACGTCGCGCTCAACATCTTCAAGAATATTGTTTTGGGATGCGTTCATACAGGAAGTATCCTGGAGGCGTTTATGTCCTGTGAGTTGTTTCCTTGTGTTCAAAGAGATGTGTCATGGCCTATGCACCAGTTGTAGGAATTTCGATTCGGTACCAGCTAGAAGACAGAGAGGAAGAAATTCTTTCTCCTTATGCTGCCCTTAATAAAAATTCACTGGGACGTCGGTCTCCGGAGGAGGATGATGGCTGCGATATCCGGATGCCATTTCAACGGGATCGGGACCGTATTACCCATTCCAAGACTTTCCGACGCTTGAAGCATAAGACCCAGGTCTTTCTGGCGCCTGCTGGTGATCATTATCGGACCCGCTTGACTCATGTCCTTGAGGTCTCGCAGATTGCGCGGACTATTTCTGCCGCCCTCTGTCTTAACGAGGCCTTGACCGAGGCCATTGCCCTTGGTCATGATCTTGGACATACCCCCTTTGGTCATGCCGGGGAAGCGACCCTGAACGAACTGCATCCAAGCGGGTTCCGCCATTATGTACACAGTCTGCGGGTGGTGGATTTCCTGGAGAACAGGGGCAAAGGTTTGAATCTTACCTTTGAGGTCAGGAACGGAATTGTCAAACACTCCAAGGGACGTAATGATATCCTGCCGGATGATAGCTCAGAGCTTCCGCTAACATTGGAAGGGCAGGTGGTGAGGGTGGCGGATATCATTGCCTATGTCAATCATGATATGGATGATGCCCTGCGTGCCGGGATCATTCACGAAGATGATCTGCCGGCAGATATAAAAGCGGTGGTCGGAGATCGTCATTCCAAGAGAACCGGCGCCATGGTCCGGGATCTGATAGTCGAAAGCCTGGCTGCAGGGGATGGCAGGCTGCATCTCAGTCATAAGATGCTTAAGGCGATTACAGATCTGCGCACCTTCCTCTACGAAAATGTGTATCGATTTTATAAAGTTCATAATGAATTTGAAAAGGCTCAGAGAATCATCCGGGATCTGTATCATTATTTTCTTGAAAATGGCTTGATGGAGCGCAATGGGGCCTCATGGGAACCGAGAAGACAAAAGCATGTCTGGGCCAGTGAAAAAATAGCGCATAGAAGGGTGTGTGATTTTATTGCCGGGATGACCGATCGTTACGCCTTGAGTCTTTATGAACATATATTTTTACCCAAGCCTTGGAATGTACGATAGAGGACTGCTGAAGTTGTTTTGCTTAACTCTAAAATCTAAAATCTAAAATTGTAAAACGAATGAACGAACTATTGAGCAAGGGCTATGAATTTGCGGGTGTCGAGGAAAAGTGGCTTCAACGCTGGAGCGATGAAAAATGTTTTCAGGCCACCATGGTAGAGGGCAGGCCATCCTTCTCTATAGTAATTCCGCCGCCCAATGTGACCGGAGTCCTGCATGTAGGCCATGCCCTGAATAATACCATGCAGGATGTGCTGGTACGCTATCACCGGATGTGTGGAGACAATACGGTATGGGTACCGGGCACTGATCATGCGGGTATTGCCACTCAGAACGTGGTGGAAAGGCAGTTGGCAGCAGAAGGCAAAAGCCGGCATGACATTGGCCGTGAGGAGTTTATTAAAAAAGTCTGGACTTGGCGGGCGGAGAAGGGCGGGACGATTATCCGCCAGCTCAAACGGCTGGGCGCCTCCTGTGATTGGGACCGGGAGCGGTTCACCATGGATGAAGGCTTGTCCACGGCCGTACGCGAGGTCTTTGTCCGTTTGTATCATGAGGGGTTGATCTATAAAGGGGATTATATCGTCAACTGGTGCCCCCGCTGCCAGACGGCCCTGGCCGATGATGAGGTTGAGCATGAGGAGAAGAAGGGTAAACTCTATCATCTTCGCTATCCCTTTGCCGACGGCAGCGGTCATGTGGTGGTGGCCACCACCAGGCCGGAGACCATGCTCGGCGATACGGCGGTGGCGGTCCATCCCGATGATGTGCGCTATGCCCATCTTGCCGGGATTGGCATTAAGCTGCCTCTAAGCGACCGGATCATCCCTATTGTTTTTGATCATCATGTACAGAAGGATTTCGGCACCGGTGCCCTGAAGGTCACGCCGGCCCATGACCGGGATGATTATGAGATCGGCCGTCGCCATGATCTCGAGATCCTCAAGGTCATGGACAGCAGCGGTCATATGAACGAAAATGCCGGTATCTATGCCGGTCTTGACCGTTTCGCCTGTCGGAAGAAGATTGTTGAGGATCTGGAGTCCCAGGGTATTCTTGACCGGATCGAGGAACATGACCACGCGGTGGGTCAATGTTACCGCTGTCAAACCGTGGTCGAGGCCACCACCTCCCTGCAGTGGTTTGTTTCGGTAAAACCCCTGGCGGCAAAAGCAGTGGAGGCAGTACGTGACGGGCGCATCAATATCTATCCAAAAACCTGGTATAACACCTTTTACAACTGGATGGATAATATCCGCGACTGGTGTATCTCGCGGCAGATCTGGTGGGGCCATCGGGTTCCGGCCTGGACCTGTGAAAAGTGCGGGGAGTTGATCGTTGCCTCGGTTGATCCGACCAGTTGTCCGAAATGCGGTTCAACGGAGCTGCTCCAGGAAACAGATGTGCTGGATACCTGGTTTTCGTCTGCGCTCTGGCCTTTCTCTACGCTGGGGTGGCCGGAGCAGACCAGAGAACTGACCATGTTTTATCCCACCTCCGTGCTGATCACCAGTTTTGACATCCTCTTTTTCTGGGTGGCCAGGATGATGATGATGGGGCTGCATTTCATGAATGAGGTGCCGTTTCGGGATGTCTATCTCCATGCCCTGGTGCGTGACAAACATGGTAAGAAGATGTCCAAATCCACGGGCAATGTGATTGATCCCCTGGAAGTGATTGACAAATACGGGACTGACGCCCTGCGCTTCACCCTTACCGCCTTTGCCGCCCAAGGGCGGGAAATCAAACTCGATGAGGAGCGGA
Source organism: Pseudomonadota bacterium (assembly GCA_043826415.1). Taxonomy (GTDB): domain Bacteria; phylum Desulfobacterota; class Desulfobulbia; order Desulfobulbales; family Desulfocapsaceae; genus UBA2270. The sequence continues at coordinate 35,839 of JBDRQE010000026.1, read as the reverse complement.
TTGAAGGCTATCGTTTCTTTATCAACAAGATCTGGAATGCAGCCCGGTTTGCCCTGATGCATGTGGGTGATGGTGAAGAGTCCGTCAAAAGATGGACTGGCAATGTGGCTGATCTGTCTCTGGTTCATCAATGGATCCTCAGCCGTACCGCCGCAACCACGGCCGAGGTGAGGGCGGCACTTGACAGCTATCGCTTCAATGATGCGGCCTCTGCCCTTTATCAGTTCGTCTGGCATGAGTTCTGTGACTGGTACCTGGAGTGGATCAAGCCGGATCTCTTCAGCAAGGATGAGATCGTCCGGGATCAGGCCCGTGGGGTGCTGTTGCTGGTTCTTGAAACCATTCTCAAGCTGATTCATCCTATCACCCCCTTTGTTACCGAGGAAATCTGGAGCGTTCTGCCGGGCGCACGCAAGACCTTGATGGTCAATGCTTATCCAGAGGTTAACGAGAGCTGGCTGAGCAGCGAAGCTGAAGGGCAGGTAGAGCTGTTGATGGGGATTATTACCGGTATCCGTAATATCCGGGCGGAGGCTGATGTTCATCCCTCCATGCAGATAGAGGCCTTTATCCTCTGTTCAACTCCTGCGCAGGTTACCTTTCTTCAGCTTTTTGCCGCCACCATTGCCGACATGACCCGGCTCAGTTCTCTGGTGGTTTCAGAGGGAGGAGGAAAACCGGCAGACGCTGCAACGTATCTGTTTAAGGATATGGAGATTTACGTTCCTCTCAAAGGGCTGGTTGATGTGGAAAAAGAGACGGCAAAGCTTGCGAAGGAACGACAGAAGGTTGAGGCAAAGCTGGCTCAGGTCAATGCCAAACTGGTCAGCGAGAAATTTCTCCATAATGCTCCGGCAGATGTGGTGATGAAGGAAAGAGAGAAAAAAGAGGAGCTGGAGGCCACCCTGGGTAAGATTTCAGAAGCTGAACAGCGGTTGAACAATATTGGATAAAGCTACCCTGCATACGAGTATTCGTTCTTTTCTGGCCGAGGACATCGGGCGCGGCGATCTCACCAGTGAATCGATCTTCGATAAGGGAGAGACCGGTCGCGCCCGGATTGTGGCCAGAGAATCGTTTGTCCTGGCTGGTGGTGAATCAGTGGCTGCGGAAGTCTTCCTGGTGCAGAATCCTGCCATTGTGGTCGAGGAGTTGGTGGCAGATGGACTCAGGGTTTGCGAGGGTGATATTCTTTTTACGGTCACAGGCCCGGTGGTCGACCTTTTGAAGGCCGAGCGGGTAGCGCTCAATCTCTTGCAGCGACTTTCGGGTATTGCCACCTTCACCGCCAGGTTTGTGGAACAGGTACAATCCTGTCCGGTGCGGATCACTGATACCCGCAAGACCACCCCGGGACTGCGCATGCTCGAAAAATATGCTGTTCAGATTGGCGGCGGTTATAATCATCGTTTTAATCTTGCCGACGGTATTCTGGTCAAGGATAATCACATTGCGGCCTGTGGATCCATTGCCAAAGCAGTCGCCTTGCTCCGGAAAAAGATCCCTCACACCTTGCGTATTGAGGTGGAAACCGATACCTTGGAGCAGGTTCACGAGTGTCTGGCCTGCGGAGTGGATATTATCATGCTGGATAATATGAATCCGCCCATGATGGAGGAAGCCGTTCGCATTGTCGATCATCGGGCCCTGGTTGAGGCGTCGGGTGGCGTTACCCTGGAATCGTTGCTGGCCGTGGCTCGAAGCGGGGTGGATATCGTTTCCATTGGTGCCCTTACCCATTCGGCCCCATCGTGTGATATCGGTATGGATTGGATTCCTTGAATTATTTCTTGATTCTCAAGGGGTGTATGTGCAATACTGAATGAAGCTGTTGCAGATTATAGTTTGGATGGACTGAATAGTTAAAGGGAATTTTGAAGAGTAAAGCTCTTTGTAGAAAGGAAAAGTGATTATGCGTTGCTCTAAATGTGGATATATCTCGTTTGATCATCAGGAGAGTTGCAGCAAATGTCATAAGCCAATGGCAGGTGGTGACTTGAAAGGAACAACATATGACATTGGCGTTCCACTTTTTCTGAACTTTTCTTCTGAAATGGATGTCAGTAGTGGGCATGAAGAGGATCTGGTGGATGTCCTTGATCCAGATCTGGATCTCCTGGCAGTCGAGAATGAGGATGTTATTGACTTTGAGGACAGCGGGGCGGATACTCAGGAAATCTTGATGGCAGACGATATGCAGTCGTCAGGCACCAGTGAGATTTCCCTTGATGATGATTTTGAAATTGAATTTCATCCTGATGCTAAAGATAACGATCTCTCCCTTGATGAAGACGACTTGTTGCTGGATACCAGCCGTTTTGAAGATGTGCCGGTAAATATTCAGGCGGTGCAGGCAGCTCAGGCTGTGCAACCTCCACCGCTTGAAATCCCGGAAGGGTTGGCCGATATTTCCGATCTTGCCCGTCCAGCAGCATCTAAAGCTGAGGAGGCGAGTAATCTTGATATTGACTTTGATCTTGATGATCTGGACCTGTCCTTTGGCGGAGAAAAAGAAAGCGACTCAGCCGTCTCAGCTGAGCGTGTCGATTTGTCACTTGATGATCTGGATTTTGACCTTGATCTGGGAGACGTGGGTGAGAGAAAGGAAGCAACGCAGAAGAAAGCATCAGATGATCTTGCCGATCTTTCGCTCTCGCTGGATTAAGTCGTAGTTACCAGGTAATGGTCTTGGCCGGACTGGAAATCCCGAAAAAGTCAGGACCGGAGTTATCCTTTCTAAGGGGTGCCCGATAAGTAATAGAAGAACTCAGGAAGAGTCTTACATGCCGGGGAGCCAAGAACTCTGTGTGCAGAGGATTGTCGGGTGGCAAGAGAAAGTTATTGACAAGAAAAAAGATGTCGTGTAATTAACCACCGTTGTTAATGATGTGCCGGGTTAGCTCAGTCGGTAGAGCAACGGACTGAAAATCCGTGTGTCCCTGGTTCGATTCCTGGACCCGGCACCACTAATTGCAAGGCTTTACAGCGTTTTCGTTGTAAAGCCTTTTTCGTCTCTGCTTGTTTTATGGTTGTTTTGTCTTTTTGGTTCCAGTCTGTCGCCTGTATGGTATGTGACCCCGGTGAAAAGAACCTGGTTTAGCCTTCATTGTTACAAATTCTTATTTCAGTTGCAGTAAAATTCAATCCCCGTCTATTTTTTCTCCTGTTCTAATCATTTCTTCAATCGATAAGATCAAGATCTCGTCTCGCATGATTTGTGAGAAATGATTTTGGCCCGCATAATACCATCAAGGCATTGGCTATATCTCCAGGCGGTTCTTCTTTTGCTGCCGGTATTCCCCCTCTTTACATATACAAGTTCAGTGCAATTATGTATGCGGACCTGTACGCATGGGTGGGGTATATGAGTAAGCTCCTCTCGCTTTGGGCTGCTGAAAGTGAGAAATGAAATCATAATGCTGCTGTGTGTTATGTTGCGTCATTTTCAATTTCTGACAAAAAGTACTGTACAAAGCGGCGTTAGTTGAGTATTATGCACAGTTTTTATTTGTTGGCGTTTCTGTGCGGTGTATTGTTTTCTGTCGCCGTTTGTTGTTTATATGTCCGTTGAATGAGGAGTTGCAGGTACTGTGGCTCCTTATTTTTTTTATTTTATCTTAGGTCGGCTTAGGACGGTCAGGAAGATTCAGGTGTAGAGGATAGCAATCATGAGTGTAGATTTAAGTAATGTGCGGAATATAGGGATCAGTGCCCATATTGATTCAGGGAAGACGACACTGACCGAGCGCATCCTGTTTTATACGGACCGGATTCATGCAATTCACGATGTTCGTGGTAAAGATGGTGTTGGCGCCAAAATGGATTCCATGGAGCTGGAAAGAGAGCGTGGTATCACCATTCAGTCGGCAGCCACATTCTGCAACTGGAAGGGAAAAGATATTAATATCATTGATACTCCCGGCCATGTGGATTTTACCATTGAGGTTGAGCGTGCCCTGCGGGTTCTTGATGGCGCTGTGCTGGTGCTCTGTTCTGTCGGTGGCGTGCAGTCACAGTCTATCACTGTAAATCGGCAGATGACCCGTTATAAGGTTCCCCGTATTGCCTTTATTAATAAATGTGACCGTACCGGAGCCAACCCGGAGAGGGTGACCACCCAGTTGCGCGAGAAGCTCGGATTGAATGCCCATATGGTTCAGTTGCCCATCGGTCTGGAAAATGATCTGGTGGGAGTTGTTGATCTGGTTACCATGAAGGCCCTCTATTTTGAGGGTGCCAATGGTGAAATCGTCCGTGAAGATCAGATTCCAGCAGCCCTGCAGGAACGAGCAGAGGAAAAACGGGAAGAATTGCTTGAGGCGGTTTCCATGTTTTCCGATGAGCTGATGGAAGTAATGCTGGAGGAAGGTGAGATCAATCCTGAGCTGATCCGTGATGCCATCCGCAAGGGAACTTTGTCTCTGGAGTTCTCTCCTGTCTTTATCGGCTCAGCCTATAAAAATAAGGGTGTGCAGCCCATGCTCGACGGGGTGAATGCCTATCTGCCCTGTCCTACTGATGTTGAAAATATGGCCTTGGATCTCAGTGACGGGGAAAAGGAGTTCCCGGTTACCAATAATCCCGATGATCCTCTTATTATGCTGGCCTTCAAGTTGGAAGATGGGCGTTATGGGCAGTTGACCTATGTGCGGACCTATCAGGGAACAGTCACCAAGGGCGATTCCGTTTTTAACAGCCGGACCGGCAAGAAGGTGAAGATTGGTCGTCTGTGCCGGATGCATTCCGACGAGATGGAGGATATCGATTTCTGTGGATCCGGTGATATCGTAGCCCTGTTCGGGGTGGATTGTGCCTCCGGCGACACCTTTTGTTCAGGTGATGTCTCCTGCTCCATGAGCTCCATGCATATTCCTGAGCCGGTAATTTCCCTGGCTATTGTCCCGGTGGACAACAAGGCGCAGATCAATATGTCCAAGGCGCTGAACCGTTTTACCAAGGAAGATCCCACGTTCAAGACCTTTGTCGATCATGAGACCAATGAGACCATTATCTCCGGTATGGGCGAGCTGCACCTGGAAGTCTATGTCGAGCGCATGAAGCGTGAATATAATGCCGAGGTCCAGGTGGGCGCACCTCAGGTAGCCTATCGTGAGACCATCACCGGCCGGGCCGAGTTCAACTATACCCATAAGAAGCAGACTGGTGGTTCCGGTCAGTTCGGGCGGGTGGCTGGTTATATGGAACCGCTGGAAGAGGGTGAATATGAATTTGTCGACGCCATTGTCGGTGGTGCCATTCCCCGTGAGTTTATCTCCTCCTGCGATAAGGGATTCCAGAAGAGTCTGGTTAAGGGTTCCCTCTGCGGTTCAGGGGTTACCGGTGTCCGCTGCGTCATCAACGACGGTGCCTTCCATGCGGTTGACTCCTCTGATGTGGCTTTCCAGCTGGCAGCCATTGGCGCCTTCAAGGAAGGGTATATGAAGGCTAAGCCGGTGATCATGGAGCCGATCATGAAAGTCTCCGTGGAAGGTCCTACCGAGTTCCAGGGATCGATCATGGGCAGTATTAATCAGCGCCGCGGCATGATCATCGGCACCATGGAGGAAGGTAATTATACCGTGGTTGAGGCAGATGTTCCTCTTTCTGAGATGTTCGGTTATTCAACCACACTGCGTTCTCTGACCCAGGGAAAGGCCGAGTTTACCATGGAATTCTCCACCTTTAAGCAGGTGCCGAAAACAGTTAACGATGAGTTGATCAAGAAATATCAGAGTGAGAAGAAGAACGCATAGCCTTTGTCTCTGAGTGAAGAGTTGTTTTTATACCGGGCATGGGGTTCATGTCCGGCAGATCGTCCCTTTATGGACGAAGCAAATGAATAGATAAAAGAGGTACACGGCCATGGGGAAAAAAAACCTGGTAATGAATAATCCGTTGCGAATTCTAGGACTTGAAAAAAAGGTTAAGGAGGATGGCGCTAGTATGGGCCTGGTCATGTCTCGGGCCGGCCTGGGCAAGACAGCTATATTGGTGCAGATTGCCCTTGATTCGATGCTCTGGGGTGATAAAGTGCTGCATGTCTCTATCGGTGAGGGCTTTGACAAGACTCGGGCCTGGTATGATGATATTCTGCGTCTGATGGCCGCAGAAGAGAAAAATGAGAGCTTTCAGATCACTGTCGATGGGATCATGTCCAATCGGATGATCATGACCTTCAAGGAAAGTTCTTTCAGTCAGGCAAAGCTTGAAGAACGGTTGGATGATCTGGTGCAGCAACAAATCTATAAACCAGTTTGTCTGATTATTGATGGCTACGATTTCCAGACAGGTACTCATGAGGCACTTGCAGAATTCAAAGAATTTATGGTGCGACATGGTTTGAAGATGATCTGGTTTTCAGCCACCACTCATCGTGAGGATAAGCGTGAAAGTGCTATTGGGGTACCTGCTCCCTGTCATGATATCGATGATCTTTTTGATGTGGTCTTGATGATTGCGCCCAAGGATGAAGCAATTGATTTGAAGATCCTTAAATGTGTCAGTGGTACGGTGGATAGCGGTACCTCGTTGACGCTTAATCCCTCCACCATGCTTATCCAGAAGGCGTAGGTTGACGGGGTAGCGAACAAGATGTTGCCGGATTTTTTTGGTGATATCATTGAGAAAGCAGAGTGAAAACGGGTAGCTCCACAAGGAGATGCCCGTTTTTTTTTCTTGTATTAAGCCGCTGTTAAAAAATAACATGGCCAATGAGTTGATTCGAGCGGCATAAGGAGCCGTAACGAAATCAATATAAATGGCCAAGTTATTTCGTAACGGCTCCTAAACATTGTGCGGGGGCGTCATGAAATTTAGACCTTGTATTGATCTCCATGAGGGAAAGGTAAAACAGATCGTCGGTTCTACATTAAATGATGAGCGGCCTGAGGCTCTGCGTACCAACTTTACCGCAAGTTATCCTTCTTCCTGGTTTGCTCAGCTCTACCGGCAAGATAATCTTACTGGCGGCCATATTATCAAACTGGGGCCGGGTAATGATGCTGCCGCGCTTGAGGCGCTGGAGGCCTGGCCTGGTGGAATGCAGATTGGTGGTGCCATAACGGCAGATAACGGGAAATACTGGCTGGATCATGGGGCCTCCCATGTTATTGTGACCTCTTATGTGTTCAAGGATGGGATGATTGATGAAGATCGTCTGCAGCGTTTGGTGAAGGCGGTAGGGCGGGAGCGCCTGGTGTTGGATCTGAGTTGTCGAAGACGGGATGATCACTATTATATCGTTACTGATCGCTGGCAGAATTTTACGCAAGTTGTGATCAGTGAGGAGGTGCTGGCCCATTTTGCCGGGTCATGCGCTGAGTTTCTCATTCATGCTGCTGATGTGGAAGGTCAGTGTCAGGGGGTAGAGCAGGACCTGATTAAAAAGCTGGCAGTCTGGTCACCCATTCCTGCAACGTATGCCGGAGGTGTTCGTAATATTGCTGATTTGGAGTTGATTCGTGATCTTGGTCATGGGCGATTAGATGCAACTGTGGGGAGTGCCTTGGATATCTTTGGCGGTACTGAGATGACCTATGCCGAGGCTCTGCGTTTTCACAAGGCTGAACAGCGATGAAGAGTTCAAGGTGGTAGCGGCAAAGAATAGTGACGTGCATCCTGAAGAGCTGGAATCTTCTTCTCTGGTAGATTTGAGGATTCAGGTCCCGCAGGATCTGTATAATGCTTATCAGCGGTGTTCCTGGATTATTGTCCATGAGAGCGGTCGCACACCTCTTGAGGTGATGCAGGAAATGGTGCGTGATTTCCTGGTGAAACATGGGTGCTAATCAGGTGGGGATGTGTTGCCTTTTTGTCCTCTGTGTCGGATGATTTCTTGACCTCTTGTCTGACATTAGATACAATTACTTCTTGAATGGAGTTATTGTCGTCTAATTATATGATATTAAAGTTTTTTTAGAGGATCGTATGGCGTGGAGCTTGATAGAGAAGGCCAACGAAAAAAGATAGAAAGATTTATTCAGAAAATGCCCAGTCTTTCAACAACAGTGGGCAAGGTTCTGGAGATCTGCAGTCGTACTGATGCTTCGCCTAATGAGTTGAATAAGGTCATTTCTCTTGATCCTGTTTTGACCGGCCAGGTGTTGAAGTTGATCAATTCGGCCTATTATTCGTTGATGAGCAAGGTGACATCACTGACTCGTGCCATTACCATGCTGGGGATGAATACGGTCAAGAATATGGCTCTCAGTACAGCAATTATCAATTCGGTTGCTGGGGTCAATAAATCAAAAGCCCTCCCTATTACCAAGTTCTGGGCCCATTCTATTGGGGTGGGGGTCTGCGCTAAGTTGCTGGCAGTGGCCAGTGGCGTCTCGGTCCAGGAGCGGGAGGAGTTTTTTATAGCCGGGATGCTGCATGATCTTGGTAAGATACCTTTTGGTGATGAGTATATCCATGTATTGTTACTTGCCCGTCAGGAACAGAGACCACTGGTTGAGGTTGAGTGCGAGCTTCTGGGTATTGATCATCAGGAAGTCGGGGGCTTGATTGCTTCAAAATGGAAGTTGTCTGGATTCATGGCTAGTTGTATCTGCGGTCATCATGATATCGGCACGCCGGAGGGCGTTCGGAAGGAACTGCCTTTGGATGACATAGATCGTGCCCGGGTGGCCATTGTCTCTCTTGCTAATATGTATATCAATATCCATGATATAGGTTATGCTGGAGATCCTTTCCCTGAGTACAGGAATGCTGAGATATTGCTTGAACTCACGGGGCTGGATTGGTCTGATCTTGCTGCCATCAGCGGGCAGGTTGAAGAAGAGATCCAGAAGGCCCAGATTTTTTTACAGATATGAGTGAAGCCATGACCATGAAAATTCGATTTTGGGGGGTAAGGGGTTCTATTCCCTGCCCTGGGCCGTTGACCCAAAAGTACGGGGGGAATGGGGCCTGTATTGAGCTGCGGGTCGGGGACGAAAACAGACTTGTTATCATTGATGCCGGTTCCGGCATCAGGATTCTGGGAAACCAGCTGATGCAGGTCGATCTGCCCAAGGGACCGATCCGGGCTGAGATTTTTCTTTCTCATACCCATTGGGATCATATCATGGGCTTTCCCTACTTTGTCCCTATCTATGTTCCCGGGACCGAACTGAAGGTGTATGGTCCTGTGTCTTTTGAGGATGAGCCCTTAGCGGATGTTGTTGGTGGGCAGATGCGGTATCGTTATTTTCCTGTCAATATGGGAGAGCTTAAATCTAAGATTGAGTATATCCGTTTGAGAGAAGAGTTCGGTCAGGATTATGGTGATGGGCTGATTTTGACCACCAAGTTCCTCAATCATCCCATTACCGCCCTAGGTTATCGCTTTGAGTATCAGGGAAAGTCATTTTGTACCTGCTATGATTTTGAACCGTTCCGCAATCTCTTTATTACGGACCCTGATCATCCTGATTACGATGAGGCGATGGCCGTTGAGGGTGAGGAGGTGGCAAAGGAGCAGAATCTGGCTATAGAGGACTTTTATGCCGGGGCTGATCTGTTGGTTCATGACTGCCAATATACCGAGGCAGAGATGAAAAGCCGGGTCGGTTGGGGACATTCAAGTTTTGAATATGCCATTGCTGCGGCCAATCGGGCAGGTGTAAAGCGATTGGCCCTTTTTCACCATGACCCGGATCGGACGGATCAGCAGATAGATGAGATGGCCGCTGTTTATTGTGAATCAGGTCGCTATGGTGATACTGAAGTCTTTTTTGCCAGAGAAGGGCAGGTCATAGAGTTGTGAAAGAATTGCTATGAAGATCGCCCTGGTGCAGATCAATCCTGTGATTGGTGATTTTGCGGCAAATTGTCGAGCCATAGCCTCTTTTGCCGAACAGGCACATGCCTGCGGCTGTGATCTTGCTGTTTTTCCGGAGATGGTGATCTCCGGCTATCCTCCCCAGGATCTTCTGGAAAGGCAATCCTTTCTCGAAGACCACGATCGTGCTGTGTCTCAACTGATCCGGGATCTTCCACCCTTGGCTGTGATGTTTGGCTGTCTTGAGAGGCGATCTGAACATCATGGTAAGCCCTTGTACAATTCCGTGGTGGTGGCCAGGGATGGAGTAATCGTGTATCGGGTGCGCAAGCAGTTGCTCCCATCCTACGATGTCTTTGATGAGTCTCGTTATTTTGAGCCGGGGCCCGAAGCAGCGCCCTTTCAGCTTGGCGATATGACCTTTGGCGTAACCGTGTGTGAGGATATCTGGCATCAGACTGCCGGCTGTTATCGCTGTGACCCTGTGGAATCTTTATTCTCCCGTGCAAAAGATGAGCGGCGCAGGATTGATTGTCTGATCAATGTTTCTGCCTCTCCTTTTCAGCGTGACAAAGAAGGGATTCGTCATTCAATCTTTCGTTCTCTTTGTTCCCGTTATCAAGTTCCTTTTTTCTATGTGAATCAGGTCGGCGGGCAGGATTCACTGCTCTTCGATGGCCGCAGTCTGGCCATGAATGCCGATGCTGAGATTATTGCTCAATGTGCGGGCTTTGTCTCGGATATGGTGGTGGTAGAAACCAAGGAGTGGCGTGGGGAGAAGCATGGCCCTGACCAGGAGGAGCCGGTGAGCGCCGTATATGCGGCTCTGGTGATGGGTGTGCGTGATTATGTACGGAAATGCGGATTCCGTTCCGTGGTCCTTGGCCTTTCCGGCGGCATTGATTCTGCCCTGACGGCAACTATTGCCGTTGACGCCCTCGGTGCTGAAAATGTGCTGGGGGTTGCCTTGCCCTCACCTTACAGTTCAGAGGAATCCATGGAAGACGCGAAGATCCTGGCTGCAAATCTTGGTTGTGCCTTCAAGGTCATTCCCATCACTCCCCTCTTCTCAGCTTTTCAGGAGGCCCTGCAGCCTCTCTTTGCCGGTTTTGGTGAAGATATTACGGAGCAGAACCTTCAGGCCCGGATCCGAGGTAATCTGCTCATGGCCCTATCTAATAAGTTTGGTCATCTCCTTCTGTCAACCGGCAATAAAAGTGAAATGGCTGTCGGCTACTGTACTCTCTATGGTGACATGAGTGGCGGTCTGGCCGTAATATCAGATGTGCCCAAACAGATGGTCTATGAACTGGCCCGCTATGTGAACCGTGAACAGGAGCGTATTCCAGGACGAACCTTGACCAAGAAGCCCACTGCTGAGTTGAAACCTGATCAATGTGATCAGGATGATCTGCCACCCTATGCAATCCTTGATCAGCTCCTTGAGCTGCATCTGGAACAGGGGCAGGGACTGGAAGCTCTTGTGCGGGCAGGTTTTGATGAGCCGATGGTGCGTGATGTCCTGCGTCGGATTCGTCTTAATGAGTATAAACGGAAGCAGGCGGCTATGGGCCTGAAGGTGACCAGCAAGGCATTCGGCTATGGCAGGCGTTATCCCAATGTCCACAATTATCAGGAATAACATAAGAAATTACGAATTAAAAAAACTAATAATTCCTCATTCGTAATTCTTCACTCGTAATTCTTCACTCGTAATTCATAATTCATAATGGCCCTGGTGGAAGAAAAAGGTGCGCGGCGCAAACTCTCGCGGCTGTGGCAACAGTTTGGACTGCTTCTAGTCCTGCTTGTGGTCTTGCTGCTTGTTATCCGTGAACTGCGGACGAAACGTTCCGATCAGGTCTATGTGACCACCAGTGGCCGCATTGATATGTGTCTTTTCTGTCACAAGGAAGAAAAGCTGGATGCGGCCCATGATCCCCGGGTGATCGGTTGTGCCTCCTGCCATCTTGGTGATGCCATGGCCATTGATAAGGAGAAGGCGCATGCGGGGATGGTTATTAATCCAGGCGACCTAAGGGTGGTGGAAAAAACCTGCGGAGTTGAAGGCTGTCATCCCACTGACGTCCAGAAGGTCAAGAATTCCCTGATGGCTACTAACCGGGGAATTATCGGGACGCTGCTTTTTTACTGGGGTGAAAGTGCCAGCCAGGATACTGATCTTACCGTGGAAAAATTACTGGCCGGTAATAAGAACTCACTCGCCTTGGATTATTATCGTAAACTCTGCGCCACCTGTCATTTATGGAAGCAGAAAAATGATCTGCCTGGGGCACCTGATTTCTTTAATGAAAAAGGTGGCGGCTGTTCGGCCTGCCATTTTGTCATGCCCGAAGGCACAGTGCGCAAGGGAGTGACTGAGTTTGATGATGCCGCCAGGAGTGAGAAACCCAAGGTCCATCCCCTGGTGATCAAAAAGGTTCAGGATGTTAACTGCATCCGTTGTCATAATCGTTCCGGGCGGATTGGCATCTCCTATACCGGGGTCTTTGAGTCGGAAGGGTACGGTACGCCTTACGAGAAGGGCGGGCTGACTTCGAAACAACTCCCCGGCTCGCGCTTTTATCTTGATATAGCCGAGGATGTGCATCATAAGAAAGGGCTGGCCTGTATTGATTGTCATACTCGTAATGAAATCATGGGTGATGGGGTGAGTTATGCCCATTATGAAGAGCAGCTGGAGATCTCCTGTGAAATGTGCCATTCCCCAGAACCCGGCATGACCCGCAAGGGGAAACCGGTTGAGACGATAGAAAAAAAGGTTGGAAAATGGCAGATGACAGCTAAGCTGAGCGACAAGGTCCATCCACTGCAGCCGCCAAAACAGGGGGTGTGCGATTTCAGCGGTCATAAGCGGGTCACCTGTGAGGCTTGTCACTCCACCTGGGTGCCTCAGTGTTATGGCTGTCATGCTAAACGCGATGCCGGCCAGTCCCATTTGGATAAATTGACCCTGAAAGAAACTCCCGGCATGTGGGAGGAGGGACGCTCGTATATCCGCTACGAAAAACCGATGCTGGCCGTGTGGAAGGATGAGGTTGTGATTGTCACCCCGGGTTGTCAGGATATTGTGACCTTGGTTGACGAAAAGGGGAAGGTGGAGGGTGGTTTTAACCGCTTCACCATGGCAGCCATTAATCCGCATACCACCCAGAGCAAGGGCAGAAGTTGTGCTGAGTGTCACACCTCAACGAAGGTGGTGGGATTAGGGGAGGGGACAGTGACGGAGAAGGACGGCAAGTGGTCGTTCCAGCCACTTGATCAGGGGGTGAATACCTTTGCCGGACAGACCGTAGGGTTTGATGCCTTTGTTACCATAGACGGGAAACCATTGCAGCACGGATCACGAGTAGATCTGCGACCTTTTAACGGTGATGAGTTGCGTAAGATTCTGCGGGTCGGGCTCTGTATTGAGTGTCATACTGAATACAGCGATCCGGTTTGGAAGAACTATAATGCACTGACTCGATGTCCTCAGGAGGGTAAAGACAAGAGCCGGAAGGAGTAGCAGGGGTAGAAAAAAGTGCCCAACAACCTACTCTGGACTTTTTGTTCCGAGATGGAGGAGTGAACTCGTCACCGGCCCATGGCATACTGGGATTAACCAATAACTTTCCGGATTTTGGTGGATGGTTGTGCGAAGGGTTTCGCTCAGCCAGTGGCTGTCTTCCACCAGATTGTAAAAAACAGAATCAGTTCCGATAAAACCATCCAGCATATGAGTCAGGATATGCAAAACTTTGCTGGGGTATCCTAATTGCAGGTTGAGCAGATCCTCGAGCTCTGTCAAGCCTGTTTCCTGAAGTTCGTTCAACAAATCTCTGCAGAAGCTACGGTTGGCAGCAATTCCTCTGTCAATTTCTACCCAGAAATCGGTAGCGGAAGCAGATCGGATTTTGTCATCTTGTATGCTGTTTGACCGATAAACAATAAGTTGTGTTGTGTTGATAAAATGAATGGTCTGTTGCCGGGCCTGCCCGAGATTGTTGCCGGTGGCCAGAAAAAGGTGCTGCTGGTTGAGTTGGGTACAGGTCTTGGAAGGAGTCATGGTCAGCTTTATTTCTCGCGCAGAGGCGCAGAGACGCAAAGAAAAAATTACAAAAAGCTCTTCTCTGCGTCACTGCGCCTCTGCACGAGAAATATTCTTTGAGTCATGCCATAAAAAAGGCCCCTGTCGAATGAACGACAGGGGCCTTTTTTGACTTATTGCTTGTTATACGTCAAAACGTATTAGAAGCTCATGGTCAGATGATGGCTGGCCAGGAAGATGGAGTTGACATCTTTGTATGTCGTTCCCATCTTGAAGAAATCGCCAGTATCAAGATAACCAAGATGTACGGCATAGATCAGGTTGTCAAGCAGTTTGTAGGCTGCGCCGACATTGTACTCAAAACCATAGTCGTCTTCCCATCCTGTCAGTTCCTTGTCTGCTACGGCATAACCGAAACCGGCATGGAGAGACAGATCCTGGGTGGCGGCAAAGTCTGCGGTCAAAACAACAGCATTGGAGCCTGCCTTTTTGGCGGCATCACCAAAGGAGCCTGCGGCAGAGGTCTGGTCACTGTTGAGGATATTGCCAAATACGCCGGTCAGGATGTAGAGAGGCTCGAAGTCAGCACCGGTACCGTAGTAGTTGTCAAGGTCGGTATCTTTAGCATTGTCATCGCCACTGGTGTGAAAGTACATGGCATGTGCAGTAAGGGCATCCATCTTGGCGTTGAAGTCACCGATGAAGGCGAATTGACTGATGTCCATATCTGCCTTGGCGGCACTGTTGAAGTCTTTTTCACCAAATTTGTAGTCAAATTCTGTGTCAAATCCCATGTTGCCGCCGATTTTGATCTGGGCTACACCTTTGATTCGATGAGCAGTGGTCTCAAAGCCTGTGAAGGGATCCATATTAGAGGTATTGTCCAAAGATGCGCCATATCCCAACATGGCACTACCCCATCCGCCCTTGAAGGAGGCAGCTGCTTCGTAGTAATCTTTGTCCATATCGTCGGCTGTGATGATATTACCATCACCTGCTGCGCCGGTATAGGCCTCAAGTTCATTCAATTTCTGATAAAAGGCATACATGGAGAACTGATCGCCAAAAAGCTTGCCTGATTTCCAGAAAATACGGTCACCAGCAGTGGCGGAATCGACAAAGGAAAGTCCCCAGGCCCCGGCTGAACGACGACCGATTTCCCACACACCGATGGGTGATTTGTAAACCAGCCACAGTCTCTCTATGGACATGTTGTGACCATTGTTGACGTCGGTGTCATCCTGTGCACCCCAGACAGTTCCCCAGTCGATAAGACGAACACGGCTCATCATGCTGATCTTGTCATTGACCACCATCTCGGCCTCAATGTTGAACATGTGCTGCAACCAGGCGTCAGAATTTGTCACATCACCGGCCAGTTGCAGGCCCTGGCTACCATCACCATCGTATGCTGCGGCACCGGCTCCGTTGTCAATGTAGAAACCATCAACGGTATAATCACCTTTGATCTTAAGTTCCAAGGCTGCAGCGCTTGTTGCAATGCCGGCTACAAGGCCAAGGGCGGCAACGGTAGAAAGTATTTTTTTCATCTCTTCTCTCCTTCATGTTCAGGATGATTTGTTTTAGGTAACCCACTGTCACCTTTCAACTTTTTTAGACCTGGTACAAAAACAGTATACAGGTACAAAATTTTATACATAAGCTCCATATATAATGGAGTGAGGGCAAAGTCAAGTCTTAGATTTCTCCTGGTTCATTTTTTTTAAAAAAACGGGTAAGGTAGGGAAAATGAGTCGATGTTGCAAAATATTTTGCATCTTTTCCTGTTGATCTCTTACCTTTTTTGCATCTATGTCATCTCTGTTGCATCCTGATTCTCGCAAGCCCTGGCCGTTTTTCGGCATGGTGGCCATTGGTGTCTTTCTTGCCACCATGGACAGCAGTATGGTCAATGTGGCTCTGCCAACTATTATGCGCAGTTTTACCACGACCCTGGCGCAGACGGAATGGGTGGCCTTGATCTACCTCCTGACCATTACCACGACTCTGTTGATCTGGGGCAGGCTTTCGGATCGTCTGGGAAAGGGGAAGATGTATTTGCTGGGGATGCTGGTTTTCAGCATCGGTTCGGTGGCTTGCTATCTGGCATCATCACTTTCCATGCTTATTTTCTGTCGTTTCATTCAGGCCTGTGGCGCTTCGATGATGATGTCCTCCGGTCCGGCCATTATTAAGATGGTCTTTCCTCTGCACCAGCTGGGCAGAGCGTTGGGGCTTGTCGGTATTGCTACCTCCATTGGCCTGATGAGCGGGCCGGTGGTGAGTGGCTTTCTGATCCAGTTTTTTTCCTGGCGATTTCTCTTTCTGGTGACCGTTCCTGTCAGTGCGATCTGTTTTGCTGTTGGTTGGTACTGGCTGTTGCCTCTTATCTCTTCTCCCTCTGCTGTAAATTTGACAACAACACATTTTGACTGGCCAGGCCTGCTGGTCTGGACCCTGCTTCTCACTTTGGCTGTCCTGGCCACGACCCATCATGGTGTTGTTTCCGGGGGGATTGTGGCGGCAGGGTCTCTCGGGTTTTGTCTACTCCTTTTTTTCTTCAAAATTATTGAACAAAGGGCTGCAGAGCCGCTCTTGCCTCTGCTCTTGTTTAAAGATCGCTATTACGCCATTGGCATGATCTGTGCCGCGCTCTCTTTTGTCGTGCTCTTTGTGGTTCTGCTCCTTATTCCTTTTTATCTTGATTATGTGCTTCGGTTTCCTGTCAAAAGGATTGGTCTGGTGATGATGTCGGTGCCGTTGACTGTGTTTGTGGTTTCTCCTCTGTCTGGCTGGTTGTATGACCGGATTGGAGCCAGATTTCTCACCACCGCCGGTCTGGCTCTCTGTTGTTTCGCTCTGGTCTTTTTGTGTTTTCTTGACGAGCACTCAATGGCTATGGATGTCGCATGGAGGCTGGCCCTGCTGGGCGCCGGTCAGGCCTTGTTTCTTTCTCCAAATACGGCCTCCGTTCTGGCCACCGTTGATTCGCGTCATATTGGTATCACTTCAGGTATGCTGGCTACAGCCCGGAACCTGGGGATGCTGATTGGTGTTACCCTTGCAGGTCTGGTCTTCAGGGAGGTGTTTTCATTCTTGAGCGGAGGGTTGGATGTGAAGGATTTTACCGCAGTGCATACAGCAGCATTTATCCGCTCTCTGCAGATAAGTTTTGGCCTGACTGCAGCAGTGGCAATGGTAGGGGTTCTTCTTTCAGGTAGAAGGCAATGAGCTGTATTTCTGGGCGAAAAGAATACTTCTATGTTCAAAAATGTATGGGAACAGTAATGCTTGTTAAGTGCTCTTCGGCAGGGTCACGGTGGCGACGGTTCCGCAGCTGCCTCCTGCCCGCAGTGAGAAAGTTCCCTGATGTTCGGCAACGATTTTTTTGACTAGGGTCAGTCCCATGCCTGTGCCGTAGATCTTGGTGGTGAAAAAGGGATCTGCTACCTTGGCCATATTGCCATTGATGATACCTGCTCCACTGTCGGTAATGAGAATTGAGACGCTTGTTGGATCCTGCTTGACGCTGATATCGAGATGGCCGCCATTGGGCATGGCCTCGACACCATTACGGATCAGATGCAGGAGCATTTGTCTGATCATCTGGGCATCAAGATCAAGAGAGGGGTCTGGTTCGCCCAGGTCGAGCTGATAGCTGATCCCCTGTTTTTTCATGGTACCATAAAGCAGCATGACACTCTTGCGAATCAGTGGATAAAGGGGCTGATTGGTTTTCTGGGGTTTGTTTTCTGTGACAAAGTTAAACAGATCTTCAAGGGTGGATTCAATCTTGGCTGCATCCTGGGCCATGATGTCGAGAAATTTAAGGATGTCGGGATCGGAGACTCTTTTGGTGAGCAATCTTGCAGTGCCACCGATTGAGGTGATGGGATTGCGGATGGCATGGACCAGTTGGGCCGACATGTGGCCGAGGGCCGCATACCTTTCGGCATCAACCAGCAGATCCTTGTTTTTTTCCAGCTCCTGGGTGACAGCCTCAAGCTCATGCATTTTGAAGAGCATCTTGGTGTAAAGATAGCTGTGCTCAATGGCCAGGCTTGCCTGACTGGCGAAGATTTCCAGATCGGCGATGTCATCCTTGGTAATTGGCCGTCGGGTGATAAAGTTGTCGGCAATCAGAACGCCCAGGGATTGACTGGGAGAAAAGAGGGGGATAATGATAAAGGTGTCTCCATGTAACAGCTCAAGGAGCTCGGGGGTGACGGGGTAATTTTCGGCTCTGCCATTCTGGACGAGGATACTTTTCCGTTCTCTACAGGCACGGATGAGGGTATGGTCTGAATTGTCGGCCTGGATGGAGATACCCCTTACAATCTGGTTTACCTCCTGGTTGGCGTCTACAAGGGAACGCTTAAAGTTTTGAATAATTTCGTTCAGGTGCAGATCTTTAATCTTGATGTCTTCCCAGACGCGGCCCGCTTCTTCCCAGGAGGATGGGCCGATGGCCAGTCGTCCCTCCAGCACTTGATGATTTTGATCGAAGAGGGCGAGAAAGGCCCGATTGAATTTCAGCCCCTCTCCGGCTGTGATTCCCACCAGAATGGCCTGGAGGACATCGTCAAGCTCCACACTGCTCAGATAGGCAGTGTTCATTTTCAGATTGAGTTGATGGAGAAACTGGGTACGGAAAGCGGTGGTTTCCAGTTTTTGCTGGTAAAGTCGGTTGTCGATGACCAGTCGTCGTTTTTCGAGGGTGGCATGAACCGCGTGATTAAAATCTGCAAGGTGCATCGGTTTGGTCAGGTAGTCATCGGCTCCCAGTCGCAGGCAGAAAAGCGCGGTTTGCAGGTCATCGGTACCGGTGATCATGATAATGGCCGTATCCGGATAGTGGAGGGCCAGTTCCGCCAGGAGATCCGTGCCTTTGCGGTCGGGCAGTTCTATGTCGAGCAGGGCGAGGGCAATCTTTCTACTCTGCAGCAGTTGAAAGAATTCTGCGGCCGTCGCTGCATGGAGTACGGTAAACCCCTCTCTGCTGAGAAAATCCTGAAAGAGAAGGAAAATATCCTGTGAGTCGTCAACAACAACGATAACCTCATCAGAATCGATAAGTTGAGAAGGTTGCATAGGGGTTATTTTTGTGGAGATGCCAAGGCTGATATTGAACCAGTAAAAGTTTTTATTCTTAGCATGATTTTTTTGATTGTACCGCCTTGGTTGAAAAATAAAAGGAAAAATCGTATAAGCCATGGGCAAAGAATTTGTTTTTATTGAATGCGAAGAAAAGAGGATCTGATGGCAGAGGTACATGACACAGAGTTAAAGAAGGTCATCGGTGATTTCCTCGAGATGGGGCATGTGGATAATATTGTTGCCATGTTCCGCCGGGAGCCCCGATACTATGCCTGGACTGCTGAGATCCTGAATGATCCACGTTTTCAGGTGCGGCTTGGGATCTCTGTTCTTTTTGAAGAATTACGAGCTGTTGACCCAGACAAAATCGATCTGGCAACGCCTTCACTGCTGGCCCTTCTTCATTCTGTGCCACTCCAGCCATCCTATGTGCGTGGCGAGGCGGTCAGTGTCCTCGCTATTATCGGCAGTGATGCGGCCATGGAAGGGGTACGGGCCATGCTGGGCGACGCTGATCCTCAGCTTGTTGAAGTGGCAATGGATATTTTGGGAGAAGGTTTGTGAAGGAGATTTTTGGCGTGGGTGGCTTGCTGGCCAGGTATCTGGCGGCCTTTGAGCCGCGTTCAGGCCAGCTCAGAATGGCAGAGGCTGTGCAGGCGACCCTTGCTGCGGATGAAAAAGTTGGGCTGGAGGGGCCGCGGGCTAATGTGCTGCTGGTTGAGGCGGAAACAGGCATCGGTAAGACGCTGGCATATCTCATCCCGGCCCTGCTTTCTGGTCAGAGGGTAGTAGTGTCAACCGCTACCATTAATCTCCAGGACCAGATCCTCAACAAGGAAATCCCCTTGATTGAGCGGGTCTTGGGTCGCTCGGCCTCCGCCCTCTGTGTCAAAGGGAGGCAGAATTATCTGTGTCTCTATCGTTGGAATCAGTTTCATAGCTCACCGCAGCTTTCTCTGGTTGAGGATACGAGTATCGGCAGGATTGAAAAATGGTTGGACGTAACCAGCAGCGGAGATCGGGCCGAACTTTCCTGGCTGGCAGATGGTTCACCGCTCTGGCCGAAGATCTCTGCGCAGTCCAGTCAGTGTCTGGGCGGTGACTGTCCTGATGGGGCGGCCTGTTTTGTCAATCGCTTGCGTAAACAGGCGGGCTCAGCCCGGCTTCTTATTGTGAATCATCATCTCTTCTTTTCTGATCTCGCCTTGCGTCAGGCCGGGTTTGCCGAGATCCTGCCCCGCTATCAGGCGGTGATCTTTGATGAGGCCCATCATCTGGAGAGTGTGGCGACTCAATTTTTCGGCAAGAACTTCAGTCAGTATCAGCTCCTTGATCTGGTCGCTGATATTGAGCGTCAGGGCGAGGCTGATCTGCCGGTCAAGAGCCGTGATAAAATCAGCAGCTTTGCTCGCGGCCTCTTGCCGCGTATGGAGCGCTTCGCCCTGCTTTTTCCAGCCCAGCGCGGCAGATACCCGCTGGCGGACCTGATTGCCACTCATAGTTCCTGGCCCCAGGAGGTGGAGGGGGTGGCGGCTGGGATTGATCAACTGGCCGAGATGCTGGCTGGTCAGTCTTCTAAAGGTGAGGTCTGGAATAGTCTCAGTACGCGGGCGGTTGAGCTGGCAGTTAACCTCCGTCATATCTGTCTTCCACCGGAGAGATCCTCAGAGGATCGTTTTGTTCATTGGTATGAACGGCGGGAGCGGACGATCACCCTGTCCGCCACTCCGGTCCGTATCGCAGGCGAACTGGAACGGACCCTTTATTCTTCCGTCCAGAGTTGTATCATGACTTCTGCCACACTTTCTGCCGGCGGTGACTTTGCCTACCTCAAAGAGCGATTGGGGCTGGGGCCGGAGGCAGAGACCCTGCAATTTCATTCCCCCTTTGATTATGAGGGGCGAACGCTGGTCTATGTGCCGGAAAAAGGTTTTCCTGAACCTGCCGACGCAGCCTATGCCAGCAAGGTCTGCCGGCAGGTACTCGAGCTTCTGCAAATCAGTCAGGGGCGGGCCCTTGTTCTTTTTACCAGTCTCAAGGCCATGGATGTGATGGCGGAGTTTCTTGAGTCGCGAATTTCCTATCCAGTACTGGTGCAGGGACGGGCTTCACGGCAGGCCTTGCTGGCCCGTTTCAAAGAGACCACCGATTCAGTCCTGCTGGCAGTTGCCAGTTTCTGGGAAGGGGTGGACGTGCCGGGGGACTCGCTGAGCTGCGTGATCATTGACAAACTTCCCTTTGAGGTGCCAAGTGACCCGGTGATTCAGGCCCGGATCCAAGCCATTACCGATGGAGGTGGTAAGCCGTTTTTTGAGTTTCAGGTACCCAGAGCCATCCTCACCCTGCGTCAGGGGGTGGGGCGACTCATGCGGGCGGCTTCAGATTGCGGGGTCATTGCCATTATGGATGTTCGGCTCTTTACCAAGGGCTATGGTCGCAGCTTTCGCGCCAGTTTGCCGCCTTCGCCGGTGGTGCGGAGTTTGTCGGATGTACGGAATTTTTTTGCACAGAAGTGCGATTCGCATGGTAATTCTAAGGGGTGATGGGGATGGGGGCAACAGGACAATTTGCCGGAGGGACTGATGGAGCAGGGTTGATGGCAGCCATTGGCCCTGATCTGGCCAGGATAGAACAGGCCATGCAGGCCGATCTGGCCACGCTGATTCCAGATACGGCAGCGCTGCTTGCTGAGGTGCTGCGCTATGGTCTTTTTAATGGCGGCAAGCGGATCCGGCCACTGCTCACAGTGCTTTGCTGTCGCCTGTGTGGCGGCCGGGATGTGGACGTGGTTCCTCTTTCCATTGCCTTCGAGTATCTCCATTGCGCGACCCTGTTCCATGACGATGTCATTGATCAGGCCGTGACCCGTCGCGGCCGGCCGGCAGTCAATGTGGCCTTTGGCGAAACAGCGGCGATCCTGGCCGGCGATTTCCTTCATGCCCGATCAATGCTGCTGGTTGGGAGAGGGGGAGGGGTACAGGCCCTGGAGATCTTCTGCGGAGCCACAACGGCCATGGTGGATGGTGAATTTCTGCAGCTCCATAATGCCAGTAATTATAATCTGGCGGAAGCGGATTATTTTGCAGTGATCATGGGCAAGACGGCCAGACTGATTGGCGCCACCTGTGAGATCGGAGCACTGGTGGCCGGTGCCTGCAGCGAGGAACAGCTGGCGCTGCGCAACTATGGCCTCCATCTCGGCTGTGCCTTTCAGATCATCGATGACCTCCTTGATTATCTGGGAGATGAGGCCAAAACCGGGAAGTCCGTCGGCAATGATTTTCAGGAAGGCAAGATGACCCTGCCCCTGATTATCGCCATTGCTGGGGCCGAAGAAAAGGACAGGCAACGATTATTGGCCATGCTGACAAGTGTGGAGGAACGCACTCGTGGTTTTGCTGAGGCCAGTGCCCTGATCGCCCGTTATGATGGGTTTGCCCTTGCCCGTCGGAAGGCCGAAGAGATCGTTGCCGAGGCTCTAACCCAACTGCGTTTCTTTAATCAGGAAGCCGTTCAGGAGGACAGGGCGGTATTGGAGGCCTTGGCCTCGTATGTCTTGAACCGGAATAAATAATGAAAGTCGTGACCGGCATCGGCTTGTGGTGGTGGAGAAGATGGAACGAAGAAAAATCGTCAGGAAAAGAAGCACTGGTCGTAACAACAGAAAAAGAAACTGGTTGAATCTTCGGAAGGTTATTCCTTTTTTCCTTCTTCTTTCTCTACTGCTGTTTTCCATGGCCGCAGCCGGCTATGTGATTTTTTTCAGAGCCGTCCCGAGCCAGGTGGCAACCATTCCTTCGGGAACACAGCAGGTAAAGAGGTAGTTTGGGCTAGGCGATACAGGGGCTAACCCAAACTACGACTTCAAAGAGAATGATTCATGATTCAGCTTTAATGCTTGAATGAGCGCTGGCCGGTGAACATCATGGCTACCTTGGGGTTGGCCTCGTTACAGGCCTGGATGGTTTCATAATCGCGCATGGAGCCGCCGGCCTGGAGAATGGCGGTGACCCCCTCTTTGATTCCCACATCCGCCCCGTCCCGGAAGGGGAAGAAGGCATCCGAGATCATTACTGAGCCGGGGATTCCGGCCCGATCGGCCTTGGTTTTGGCGTCAATGGCCTCCTGGTCTGCCTTGTCCCGTTTGCCCTGGCTGATCTGCAGTGCCAGGTCGGCGTAGGGAATTCCATACTGGTCAAAGCAGAGGATGTCCGCGTATTTGATATAGGCCTTGTGCACCGCTATCTCGGCTACGCCCACCCGGTCCTGTTCGCCGGTGCCGATGCCCACGGTGCAGCCGTCCTTGACATAGAGTACTGAGTTGGAGGTAACCCCGTGTTCCACGGCCCAGCCGAAGATCATGTCATCAATCTCCTGCTGGCTCGGGGTGCGATCACAGGTGAAGGTTTCGCCTTTCCAGGTGGCAGTGGCCGCTTGCAAATCATTAAGGGAGCGGATGGAGTTGACCGCCGATTGCTGGGCGATGATGCCGCCGTCGATCAGGCTCTTGAAGTCCACAAAGCGGAATTTCTCAAACTCGGCCAGACGGTCCATGCGGCTGATCTGAATGACCCGCAGGTTCTTGCTTTTTTTCAGGATCTCCAGGCTGCCCTCTTCAAATGAGGGGGCGCAGACCACCTCCAGATAGTTCTGCGAAAGAAGCTTGGCGGTCTCATTGTCGCAGGCCCGGCTCATAACGACTGCCCCGCCGAAGGCAGCAATGCGGTCGCAGCGATTGGCGCGGTCAAAGGCGTGGGCCAAAGTGTCGCCATAGGCGGCACCACAGGGGTTGTTGTGCTTGAGGATGACTGCGGCCGGCCTGTCCATGAGATACTTGAGAATGTTGAGGCCGTTGTCTATGTCGGTCAGGTTGATCTTGCCGGGATGTTTGCCCACCTGGAGCATGTCTTCCACCCGGATTCCCGAGACCAGGCCATTGCCGGGCTCGATAAAAGAGCATTCGCCCAGAGTCAGATTGCCGTTGACCAGTTCATAGAGGGCGGCCTCCTGATCGGGGTTCTCGCCGTAGCGCACGCCGCGCTCGTCAATGGAACCATCCTCCTGCTTGATTCCCCAGGTGCGCTTGCGATAGACCAGCTTCTGGTCGCCGAAGGTGATGGTCATATCCATGGGGAAATGATCGCCCAGGATGGTGGTGTACATTTTTTTCAGATCGCTCATGATAGCTCCATGTAAGTTGAAAGTGCTGACCTTTCAGGGTGAAAAGGTGTTGAATGATTTTTTTTTTTTTCTTGCGCAGACGCCGAGGTGCGGAGAGAATTATTTTTACAGCGTATCGATCCTGCGGGTCATTTAAAATTTGCTTGGTTTCTGTTGTTCTCTGCCCCTCAGCGTCTCAGCGCGTAATCAGTTTTCATCGTTCTGTCTGGAAGGCGGCATCCCAGTCCTTACTGACCGGATCAAAACCCTTGGCTGCAATGGCCAGGCTTACCTCTTCCATGGTTCGCAGGTCACCAACGCTGAACTGTTCCCCGTCGGTCAGATCGGGGTTGGAATATCCACCGGGGGCGGTGCAGGAACCGGCCGAGTAGCGGGTTGGGCCAAGGCCCAGCATTCCATCCCGATAGCGCGCCTCTTCCCGGGTAGAGAGAAGCAGGCCCACGTCCGGATCAAAAAGGCGCAGGCCGAAGATGAGCTGGCTCAGGTTCTTTTCCGAGACCGGCACCAGTGGGGCGAAGGCACCGGCTGCAGGGCGAAGGCGCGGAAAGGAGATAGTGACGGCGGTGCTCCAGAAATTCTTGCGCAGCCAGACCAGATGCAGGCCAAGGGCCAGCCCTTCCGCCCGCCAGTCGGTCAGGCCGAGCAGGGCACCGATGCCGACCTCGCGCATCCCGGCCGCTGCCACCCTGGCCGGAGTCTCAAGCCGGTAATGATAATCGGTTTTTTTGCCGGCGAGATGGACTTGTTTATACATCTTGGGATCGTAGGTTTCCTGATAGACTGCCACGGCGGTGATGCCGGCTTTGAACAGTCTGGTGTAGTGGGCTGTGGAAAGCGGCTGGACCTCGATGGAGACTGCGGCAAACCGGCCTCGCAATCTACGGGCAATGGCCTCCAGGTACTCCACGTCAACGGCTGATTCCGCTTCGCCGGAAACCAGCAGGATATGCTGAAATCCCCGGCTGTGGAGGATCTCCGCCTCTGTCTCTGCCTCATCTAAGCTCAGGCATCTGCGGGCAATACGGTTGTCGGCGGAAAAACCGCAATAGGCGCAACGGTTGGTGCAGTAATTGGAAAGATAAATCGGGGCGTAGAGTTGGGTGGTCCTGCCGAAACGCTGAGTGGTGAGGAGCGCCGATCGGCGTGCCATTTCCGGCAGGAAGAGTTCGGCGGCAGGCGAGATGAGCGCCGCCAGATCATGGATAGTGGGGCTTCTGCTTATCAGGGCCTGCTCAACATCCGCCCTGGTGCAGCGCTCAATCATCTGCTGGAGTTGCTGAAAATCAGGCAGGCTGAAGAGGGTCATGCCAGAAATCCAAGATCTGTGGCGAGGACGCCTTCAAGGGGAGAAGAGGCCTGGGCCTGTTTGCTCCTGCTGCCCATGCCGGCAACAAAGGCGGTGCGGCCGGCCTCGACTGCCTGGGCAAAGGCGCGGGCCATGGCCACCGGATCACCGGCTACCGAGATGGCCGTGTTGACCAGCACCGCGTCGGCACCCATCTCCATGGCCAGGGCGGCGTGCGATGGGGCGCCGATCCCGGCGTCAACCACCACCGGTACCCGGGCCTGATTGATGATTATTTCAATCTGAAAGGCGGTGAGAATGCCCTGGTTGGTACCGATGGGAGAGCCCAGGGGCATGACCGCTGCGGCTCCCACGTCTTGCAGACGCAGGGCCAGGATGGGGTCGGCGTTCATGTAGGGCAGGACGATAAAACCTGCCCGCACCAGCTCCTCCGTAGCCTTTAAGGTCTCAACCGGGTCCGGCAGCAGGGTGCGGGGATCCGGGGTTACCTCCAGCTTGAGCCAGCTTGATCCGGATGCCGCCCGTGCCAGATGGGCCAGACGAATGGCCTCTTCGGCATTTCTGGCTCCGGAGGTGTTGGGGAGAAAGACACATCTGTCGCGGTCAAGGGCGTTCATGATATCATCTTCCGGATTCTCCAGATCGACCCGACGCAGGGCCACAGTCACCATCTCGGTGCCGGATGCCTCAATGGCCTCTTTCATCACTGCCGGCGAAGAAAATTTACCGGTGCCGAGAAAGAGCCGGGAATTGAAGGTATGTCCGCCAATGGTCAGCATGTCAGCCGCCTCCTACAAATCGGATGAGTTCCATTTGATCATTGTCCTGGAGAGAAGTAGCAGCGTAGCTTTCCGGCTGAACAATAGTTTTGTTCAGTTCAACAACCACGGACGTGGATGGGACACCTAGCTCTTGCAGAAGCATGGCCACGGTCATTGAGTCGGTGATGGTTTTTGGACTGCCGTTCAGGTGGATCTGCATAGTTCAATGATTTCTGGAAAAGAAAAAAGCATAACCGGTTCACCGAAATTTCGATGTTTTCGCGAACTGATGGTAAACCTGAGAATTTATGAGTTGATTATCATAATCCGTTAATAATAACTTGCCAATAGTGTTTTACGGTAGTTGACATATGAAGTTCTGGGCGTTAATTTGTCACATGTACTCTTTGAGTGCAGAGAAACAGGAAGATACGCTCCGGGGAGGAAGGGTTTTTCTCCTGCCGGGGCTTTGATGGGAAAGTGAATATTTGTCAGGGGTGGAGTAGAAAAATGCCAGTTTATGAGTATGAATGTGATACCTGTCGTAAGTCTTTTGAGGTCCAGCAACGTATGGCAGATGCACCGTTGAGCAGCTGCCCTGAATGTGAAGGGACGGTAAAAAAAGTGATGTCCATGAGCTCCTTTCAGCTCAAAGGTGGAGGCTGGTATGCCGATGGCTATGCCAGTACCCAGAAAGGGGCGGCTGCCGGCAGCTCGAGTGCAACCTCTCCGTGTTCCTCCGGTGGTTGTGCTAAATGTCCCGCCTCCGCCGGTTGATCATCTTTCAGAATCTTTAAGCCGCTGTAAAAAAATAACATGGCCATTTTAACGCCCGGAGCGGCATAAGGAGCCGTAACGAAATAGATATAAATGCCCATGTTATTTCGTAACGGCTCCTAAGTATTTCCCGTTTTGTCAGGCGCTTGCATATCTCTGTGCAGGCGCCTATTTCATGATAGCCATGGCGTCGCCATAGGAATAAAATCTGTAACCTCGGGCAATTGCCTGCCGGTAACAGTCCAATAGCCTTTCCCGGCCGCAGAGAGCGGAGACCAGAAAGAGCAGCGACGACTGGGGCAGGTGAAAATTGGTGATCAGGTTGTCAATGACCTTGAAACGGTAGCCCGGCAAGATATAGAGGTCGCACCAACCGTCTGTCGGTTGCACGTCTCCTTCTTCATTGCCCGCAAATTCAAGGGCTCGCACTGTGGTTGTGCCCACGGCCCAGATCTTCCCCCCCCTTTGTCGAACCGTATTGATTGTTTCAGCATTCTCCTTGGAGATATGAACGTACTCCTGGTGAATGGTATGCTCGAGAATAGCCTCAGTTCGTACCGGGGCGAAGGTCCCGTACCCCACATGCAGGGTGATCCTGGCGATGAGTATGCCTTTGTCGCTGATTTTTGTTAACAACTCCTCGGAGAAGTGGAGGCCGGCGGTGGGTGCTGCTACTGCTCCTGGTTGGGCGGCATAGACGGTCTGATACCGTTTGCTGTCTTCTACGGTGCTGCCGTTGTTCCTCTCAATATAAGGGGGGAGCGGGATCTGGCCATGATCTATGAGGGCCTCGGCCAAGCCCTGTTTTCGCTTGTAATGGAGCGTAATCTTGACCCTGCCCTCACCGAGCTGTTCGAGGATCGTGCAGGAAAGGTCTGCATTGATGCGAATCGTTGATCCTGGTCGAGGTGCTTTGGAGCTTTTGATCAGGGCGGTGGCAGTGGCGGTTGCAAGAGCCGTGGTGTCGTCCTCCTCGTCCGCTGTATCTGCCATGTCTGCATTTATTTTTGGATAGGAAAGAAGAAACACCTCTGCCTTACCGCCTGTATCTTTGCGGCCCAGCAGTCTGGCGGGAAAGACCTTGGTGTCATTGACCACCAGCAGGTCGCCTTCCTGCAGCAGGTCAACAATATCGCTGAAGTGCCGGTGCTCTCGCACATCGCTCTGTCGGTGCAGGATAAAAAGCCTTGAATCTTCCCGTCTGTCCGCTGGATGTTGGGCGATATTTTCCTGAGGCAGGGGGTAGTCATATGCCTTGAGTGAGAAATCCTGTTGCATGTTTGTTCTGTTTTGCAGTAAAGAAATTTAGGCGCCGTTATGAAATAAGCCGTTGTAAGCTGCTGTAAAACAATAAGATGGGCATCTCAGTGACCGGAGCGGCATAAGGAGCCGTAACGAAAGAGATATAAATGGCAATGTTATTTCGTAACGGCTCCTAAATAAGATGGTCTCGTAAAAAGTACAAATTGCCATAATGTCATTTCGACCAGCGGGAGAAATCTTAATAGTATCCATTGATTGAGGAATAAGATTTCTCGCTGTCACTCGAAATGACATCTGCTCTTCCCTTTGTCATTCCGAACGCATGTGAGGAATCTTCAACAATGTGGATAAAGATCTCTCCCTGCAGTCGAGATGACAGTCGGCAAGCATAGGATGACAGACTTTTTAGAGTTTTTACGAGATTGTCAAATAAATAACTATAACATTCCTGTATCGTGAACGGCCCCTAAGCAGTACTGTGCTTGTTGTATTATGGCACCTTATGCCATGCAGATAACATCATACTATGACGCGTAACGACATAACTTGTCATTTGATGTCTGTTTCGTTACGGCTTTTATGAATTTGCTGACGACAGCGGCTACATTGACTTGATGTCAATGTCTTTTCCTTTTCAAATTCTTGAACTACCTACCATGATCCTTGCTGTTGCTGCAACTGAATTTGAGATGCACCCCTTTCTGCGCCTGCTGGCGGAGGATGGTGAAGAGCCTTGCTGTTTGTCCCTCATTGCAGGGGTCGGGCTGGTGGAGACAACCCTGCGCCTGACCCGTTATCTGCAAAGATGCGATTCCCGGATTGATACCGTACTTAACTTTGGAGTGGCCGGGGCCTATCTCCCTGCATCGTCATCAAAGGGTGGCAATGCCTCACTCCTTGATCTCTGTCTGGCCGAGCAGGAGTGCCTGGGGGATTTCGGGATCTGCTATGCTGATCACCTTGAGGCCCTCGATGAAAAATTTGGTGCCGGCACGGTATTCCCTTTGGATCAGTCGCTCCTGCACCGGGCCGGAGAAATACTGGACGGTCATCAGATTTCATACCGCTGTGGTAATTTTGTCACAGTCTCTGCCGTCAGTGCCACCCGGGAGCGGGGGACGATGCTGGCAGGAAGATTTGAGGGACTCTGTGAGAATATGGAAGGGGCGGCAGTGGCCAGGGTCTGTGCCGATTTTTCTCTGCCCCTGCTCGAAGTGCGCTCGATCTCCAACCTGGTGGAAGATCGGGACTTGAGGCACTGGAAGATGACGGAGGCCTGTTCCACGGCGGCCGGGGCGGCAGCCTTGCTGGTCAGGGAGATAGGGTGAAGAGGATGAAACCATTAACAAGATCCGTGACCATCGGCTACTCGCCTTGTCCCAATGATACCTTTATCTTTTATGCCCTGACGCATGGAAAGATTGACCTGCCGGGAGTCGAACTCCTTGCTCCCGTTTTGGAAGACGTGGAAACCCTCAATGGCTGGGCTCTGGAGCACAGGCTGGACGTGACCAAACTCTCTTTTCATGCCCTGGGGCATGTGCTTGATGAATATTGTGTCTTATCCTCAGGCAGCGCCCTCGGGCGCGGTTGCGGCCCCTTGCTGGTAGCCCGACGCCCTCTTGATCTGAACAGTGCGGCCGGCTATAAAATCGCTATCCCCGGCCGCTTGACCACTGCGGCCCTTCTCTTCCGTCTTTTTCTGCCAGGGACGGCGCAGGAGTTGCCGGAACTGGTGGAGATGCGCTTTGATACCATTATGAATGCGGTGCAGCAGGGGCAGGTGGACGCCGGGGTCATTATCCATGAGAGCCGCTTTACCTATCAGCAGATGGGGCTGGTCTGTCTTCAGGATCTTGGCCACTGGTGGGAACAGACCACGGGCCATCCCATTCCCCTGGGCTGTATCGCTGCCCGGCGCTCAATGGGACGGGAAAGGATTGCTGCGATTGATCAGGCGATCCGCGCCTCCATTGATTGGGCCTTTGCCCACCCTGAGCAGTGTTTGCCCTATATCAGAGAGCATGCTCAGGAGTTGGAAAACAGGATTGTGCAGGATCATATCGGACTCTATGTCAATGATTTTTCCCGGGAGCTGGGTGTGGAAGGGATGGCTGCCATTGATGCTTTTTTGGAACGGGGAAGGTCTGCCGGGATCCTGCCGTACTCCTGTCTGGATCAACATTGTGGGCGGGTGAGAGAGGAAAAGCATGAAGGCGATGAAAGAACAAAAGTTTAAAAAGAAAAGCACTCACGCCTCCGTGCGTCCCGTAACAATGCTGCCGATTCTTGGAATTTGCGGTCTCTCAGGGGCTGGTAAGACAACGCTCATTGAGGCCATATTGCCGGAACTGGTGCAGCGCGGGTTGCGGGTGGCCGTGGTCAAACATGATTGCCGGAATCTGGTGGTGGACCTCCCCGGCAAGGACAGCGACCGACTCTATCGGGCCGGAGCGGATGTCTTTCTTCTTGGCGGGGAAGAGTTTACACGGTTGCATGGAGATGATGGGAGCAGCTTCGCCTTTCAACTCAGTCAACTTGCCCGTCAGTATGATCTGGTGCTGGTTGAGGGACATGGCCGAACACCAGTTCCGAAGGTATGGCTCCAGACTGATGACGGGGGCGGGCCACCGGACATGGAGGTCGCTGTGTCGCTTGCTTCGGAGGGGGATGAGGCTGATGGTGATGGAAATGTTGTACTCAGAGTCTTCCCGCGAGGTGCGGCCAGGGCTGTGCAGGTGCTCGACTTTCTTTTGCACTGGTTGCAGGAGCTCTGGCTTCAGACGCCGGTCTGGGCCTGTGTCCTGATCGGGGGCCGCAGCTCAAGGATGGGACGACCAAAACACCTGCTTGAGAAGGAAGCAGCAAGCAGCGCCACCACTTGGTTGGAACATACTGTTGCTTTACTTCAACCGTTGATTGGCAACAATATTGCCCTCTCGGGCGCAGGGTTTGTGCCTGAATGCCTGGCGCATCTGCCCCGGCTCCCCGATATCCAGGAAGCCCGCGGCCCTTTGACCGGTATTCTTGCCGCTATGCGCTGGCAGCCTGCGGTCTCCTGGCTGCTCATTGCCTGTGATATGCCGGATATCAGTCCTGAGGCCTTGACCTGGCTGCTTGGTCTTCGCCGGCCGGGTTGCTGGGGAACAGTGCCCTGCCTCCATGAAGACGGCTACGTGGAGCCGTTGCTGGCCCATTATGATTACCGCTGCGCCCCTCTTTTTGAACAGCTTCTTACTTCCGGTTCTCTGCGGATTGGTCAGATCGCCCGGCAGAGGAAGATCGAGACCCCCCTCATTCCTGTAGCGCTCAGGTCTTCCTGGCATAATATCAATACCCCCCAGGAACTGGCAAGATCACGAGAGGCCAGAGCCGGGGCTGATCATCGTTAAAAAAGTGTCTTACAAAGCTCTCCCTGAGATCTTTCTGATCAGCAGCTTGACAATCTCGTAAAAATTCAAAAAAGTCTGTCATCTTGAGCGACAGCGAGAGATCGTATTCCTCAACAAATGGATACTATTAATATTTTTCCATATTGTCGAAACGACATTATGGAAATTTGTACTTTTTACGAGACCATCAAGCTTAAACAAAAATATGGTTTTTGAAATTGTGCTGAGCATTATCTTAGATGATTACGTGTCGACTTTTGGAGAAGGGTCCGCAACGGCCCTGTCAGAGTATCAGAGAAAAAGGGAGATAAAAGAATAGTCAGGAAAAATTCCTTTTTTGTCAAAAGGGATATACAATATAACACATAGGTGTTGAAAAGTAGCTGACGAGCCCAGGTATTTAGATTGTTTGGTTTTTCAAAAGATTAAAAGCCCGCTCCACATTTGTACACATGGGTCTGGTTTTCAAATCCGCCCTGATGCATGGCAATGCCACATGACTCGTGGTATCTCTTGAGCCGCAATAATAGATACAATTTTCACCGTACTTTAAGGGTGCGACGGACAAATCCCACTATTCGCTTATGGCGTCAACGTAGGATAGTCAGGTGGGTTTTGAATTATGTTCTGCAAATTAAACGACCCACCTCCATAACGCCAATCGAAGCGAAAGGTATCCATATAAACAAGTGGCCCCTTCGAATAATTTTCATTCATTACTTTCAGGTAAACCTTGAGGGTAATATCCTGGATCTGATCCGTGTGGACGCTGGAAACCGTATATTCCATTGGGCCGTCAGTCGAATACTCCTGGCGGTCAAGCATCGGAGAATCCCACAAGACGCTTGTTCCTTCATACAAAGCTACCCGGTCGACTCTGACAATGGTTTGTCCGCCAGATCCGCCCACACCTACGTCCAACAGAAACGAGTCCAAAAAACCACCAACGGGGTCAACTAGAAAGCCGGCAACCTGACCAGCAGCGTCGGCAATTTCCCCAGCGGTTCCGAGATTGGAAAAAGCAATATCCAGAAGACTGAATTCGCTGCTGACACTGTAATAATACCATTTCCGCCCGCTTATATTAAGACTGATGCTGCTGAAGTCAGCGGCATCCCCGCTGACGCTGTAGATCATGCTCCCCTGGAAATTAAAGGCACCGTAGGTAGTGGTGATCTTATAGCTGGGAGCATCGAGAAATCCAGGGAAGGAGTCGACCCTGTTCCAGGCAGCATGCGTAAAGTTACCCAAGTCTGGACCACCTTCAGTTCCAGCAGGTATTGCCGGAAGGTCTGCAGTGCCGATATTCAGCGTAGGCGTGTTCAATGTGAATGTGATCTGTTTGGATTGGTAATGCTCTTTATCGAAATAGACTGTATAGGCGCCGTAAGGGAGGTCACTGATGGAGAAATTTCCACTGCTGTCAGTGATGCTTTCTAAACCCGTTCCCTGGATGGAGACAGATACACTTGCCAGGGCACTTCCGCCCGAGGTGACATGACCGGTGATCGTTCCCCTGTCAGTTGGCGTGAGAGCAACCGGGCCCATACTGTTGGCGCCGCCATGAATCGTGATGCTCCCCGCTGACGGGAGGTATCCGAAGGCTGTGATGGTATAGCTATAAGTCGCGGGCATAATTTCATTCAGGAGCAGTCCATTTTCATCTCCGCGACCGATATAGAAGCGCGAAGAACCACCCTGCTCCTCCAGAGTCAGTTTGACCCGGTTGGGCGTGGGGTGTAATGTTCCTCCCTTCTCATCAACAACGGTCAGCGCCAAGTCGCCGGGAGGGTCAAGAGTAAGTGTCGAAGCTGCACCCGGCACGGTTATCTCCGGGTTGTCCGAGGCATATCCATATTTTGACAGATAAAAGGTATAGGTACCATCCGGCAGCCGGAAGCTGATCTCGCCATGATCATCTGTCTCATTGAGGAGGACGATGTCATGCACTTGGCCGTCGACCGTCAATATGTGCGGTACCAGGATGCTTGCCAGGGCATTGGGCAGGAGCTCATGGGTTACCCTGTTCTCGACGGTCCAGGTATAGAGCCCTGCTCCAGCCGGATAAATAGGAGTGCTGTTCGGATAGCGCACCAGAGAGTTGATAGAGTTATTGCCGCTCCAGTAGCCATTGGGAACATTAACTGTCATGGTCGGCATTGACGAAAGGTATGCCGGAGTGATCAAACCGGAGAAGGTCACTTCCTGATTCTCGCCGGGGTCAAGTTGCCCGATGTCTCCGGAAAAGGTTGCTCCGTTATAGGTCAGGGTCACGCTGGCCGGATCGCTCTCTGCTTCTCCGCGGTTGAAGACCCTCACCAAAAGCCAGATTTCATCACCCAATGACGCTATCCCCGGAGATTGAATAATATGGGGAGCCGATACCACCAGGTCCGGCTGTCCTGAGGTAAAGTCATACCCAAGATGTCGGCATACCAGCATCCGGTAGTTGCTGGGCTTGTCTCCGCTGTACAATATGGTCGTCCTCCTACCATTAACAAAGACATGCGGATGCATCTCCGTATCTGTCCCATCATTGATGGCGGCATCCATTTTAGGGATAAGCAATTTCCCGGTCAGGTCAAACACGGCATAGTTGCAACCGTTAGTGTTGCGTTCGCGAAATACCAGTCGGACGGTTTTTTGAGCATCAATGGTCACCATGTGTCCGACAGAAAGGGTATCTACGACCAGGCCGTTAACACTAACCTCTTTTGCAACGGTACAATTGCTGGTGAGCAGGAGAAACTTGTAGGTTGAGATATATCTTGGCAGGGAGACAAGAAGGCCCTCCGGCGTGGGCAGAAGCTGGTAAGAATACTGATCGTTAACGGATCCGATCTGCGCAGTGTAATCAACAAGGACATCGCGGGTGCCGTCCGGCGTCCATCTTGTCATAAATGTGCCGTCACTGGTTTTGTAATAATCACTGTACATGAGATACAGCCGATCAAGATCCGGATCATAGGAGGCAGCAAAATATTCCCAAACACCAGTACCATTTACTGGTGCCGGGACTGCCTCCCAAGTCCTTGCATCACCGCTGTTACTATAGATGCCGCACCAGATGGCTCCATCCGAGAGCGCGGCAAAACTGGTACGGCCATCGGCTGTGCGTGTGGCCCAGAGAGCCTTGAAACCTTGGCTGTGGAGGTTGCGCTGTGTCAGCACTGCCTCATTATGAAGAATCTGCCCACTCCGGTTTAACAGATAGTCGTGCAGAATATCAGGTTTTGTCGTTCCCACTTCGCCGCCCCATTCCGTGGTGAGAACTTGGACACCACCGTCTTCTCGGGGAAGAAGGGTAAACCTGTAGAAATAGTGCTCATCAGTCGCATTGGTTACAGTGGTCAGTTTAAACGGGGGAATCATGGTCCGACCGTCCAGATTTATTTTCATGAGGAAGAGATAGCCGTAATAATATCTCGTGAAGGCTATCCAATATCCGTCCTCCACTTGTACCACCTTGCATTGTCTGAGCTCTTTATCTAAAGGCTCTTCGTCATAACCTTCGTATGTGAGTGGAATGGGATGAGAGAGGGATGTATTTTTCCAGCCGAC
The DNA here is from genome assembly GCA_043826415.1 of Pseudomonadota bacterium. GTDB lineage: Bacteria > Desulfobacterota > Desulfobulbia > Desulfobulbales > Desulfocapsaceae > UBA2270. The sequence continues at coordinate 684 of JBDRQE010000026.1, read as the reverse complement.
ATTACTGCTGTTCAGCAGATGATAAATTGCCGGCAGGAAAGCAGTGTTGTTTGCGGCCTTGGCAGAGTACAGAGGGAACAGAAGAGAAATAAAAAAAATGCAGCCGGCAAGGATAATTACTACCCGGAAAAGTTGGAAGAGCCTGAGATAATCGGAATGACGATTAATAGAGTTACTGTACATTTCTTCCCCCATGTTATGAATAATAATCCTAAGGATTCTATCCGGATCAGATCTTGATACAGAAAACATATAATGCCACAAGCAATGCGGGGAAGGTGCATTATATTTTCTTCAGAACTCCTTTGGGGAATGAGAAGAGTTCAAAAGCATTGTGACAAAAAAAAGAGACAGTCCCCTTGACTCATTAAAATAGAGAAAAAATGCCACCCCCTATTCAAATATGGTTTTTTATTGAAATTGAAACTACTTAACTTGAAATTAAAGCGATAATATCTTTGTATATGAAATATATCACATACGCTTTTTAGATGTCAAAGCAGATATACACATTGACTTATAACATGGGGACAGAAAGGGGACGGATTTATTGTGCGGCCGGGCAAGGTCGTGTAGTCCAGCGGGTGTGATCCCCGCCCCGGAAGGCAGGCCAGCCACCGGGTAGCAAGTCCTTGGAGGCTGTATGGTAACATAGAGCTTTAAGCGTAGGATAGCAAGCAGATA
>JBDRQE010000025.1:0-45946 GCA_043826415.1 Pseudomonadota bacterium | reverse complement strand
TCAGGCGATTTGCCCCATCATAGCTGTGGGAAACTATGCTGTCTTTACTGGTCATGTTCACCAGATTGTCAGCGTTGTCATATGTATATCCCAGGCTTTCCACTCCGGCTGTCACCGAAGTCAGCCGATTTATATCATCATATTGGTAAATCTTTCTGTCCAGGCTGTCGTCTTTGGACAGTACGTTGCCGACATCGTCGTGTGTGTAGATGGCAATGCTTCCGTCCGGCCTGGTTTCCCGATCAAGCAGGTTTGTTAGGTCATTGTATTGAAATGCGTAGCTGAGCCCGGGATAATTTGCTGCTGTCAATGAACCAAGGACATTGTAGCTGTAAGTAGCATTGTTTGTCAGGGGATCGGTTACTGTGCGCAGATATTTTTCAGATGGATCGGCAAAGGTATCAAAAGACAGGTTGGTTATTTTGTTATCTTCGTCTGTTATGGTTATATGCCGGTCTGAATGATTGGTATAGTTTATTTGGGTATCATCTTTGTGAACAGTCTTATAGAGTCGACCTAGATGGTCGTAATATTGCTTGTCTCCGGTGTTTGAAGTGGTGTAATCTTTCAGACCGCAACTACTGAAATGAGTGTCTGCCCGATTGCCTATGGAATCTGTTGTACTCACTTCCCTCCCTAAACCGTCATACCAAGTAGTCGTTGAAAAGCCGCCCCGCGTTTGTCGGGTGTAGGCGTTTGCACCAAACTGATAAGTATAGAATGTCGGATTTCCTCCCATCGGTGGTATTTTTTTTGTGAGCCGCATGGCGTTATCATACTCGAACCGGGTTGTACACTCGGAACAACCCCTCCCGTCGGTTTCGCTGGCCACGGTGCCGTTCCAGTTGATTTCTCTGTTGATGGTATAGTCTGGAATTGGATTGATAATTGAAGAAATCGCTCCATTCTCCCACTGATAGGTGCTTGTGTTGAAGTTCCCGTCTTTGACGGTCTGCAGATTCCCTTGATTGTCATAGGCCATCCAGGTTTTGATCCCGAACTTATTTTCATAAATGGGATTTCCAGTGTTTAGCTCATAATCGTACGTCAAGACAAATGAGCCGGAGAAATTATTTGCGTCTCCTATGATGTGTATGGTTGCTGGCTTATCCTTGACAATGTTGTCGTTTTTGTAGCAGATCCGGTCTCGGTTTGAGTGCGGGGGTTCCCAAAGTTGTCGTAGTTGCTGTATTGGGTGGTGTAGGTATCTCCGCCAAGTGTTGTAATTGTTTGATTGAGAAGGACGGGGACGTAGGTTTTATTGTCATAAAGACTGTAAACAGAGTATGGGAGAGAGGAAATTTCCGCATTGATTTTTCCCCAGGTATTTTTTTCTTTGTACTCCAGCGTATTGTTGGCGGTGTTTAGGATCTCCATCTCGTCTTGCAGGCCATATATATAACATGTGCCATAACCAATAGCGTAGTAGCCGAAAAACCTGTACGTTGTAACTCTGTTGCACGGGTCGGTGATTGTTGTGATCTCTCTTTCATTATCGTGATTGTAAGCGTATATCCAGGTGCCGGCACCACTGACTGTTTTGCTGATTACTGAGTATTGGGGGCGTACAGAAAGTCCATCGGCAGCCCTATAAGAATAGTCATATGTGTAAGCAATTGCTCCGCCATAGGGAGTTGAAACAGAACTCAGTCGATAGTTATTATAACTATATCCCCAGACCTCATTTCCAGGAAAAACAACCTGATTCAATACTACGGGATTGCCTCCATTGTCGGAATATTTGTATTGAATTTGTATGGTTTGATCATTAGCGCAATAGATTGAAGTAAGTCTGAGCCTACTGGCAATGGAATTGTATGTAAAATTGATCTGACGTCCTAATGTGTCTGTTATATTGAGAATATTTTGGCTATTTGCTTGATAAGTTATGGCAATTTGATTACCGTTTTTTGAAATTCTGGTCGCATACCACCATGCCCCATTTGTATGATTAAACTCGATTTTGGTCCCGTCGGGTAATTGTAAAACCTTTCCGTTACTTGAATCAATTTTCCAGAAATCTTTGGTGCAGTAGCTGTAATTTGAGGAGTTTACCCTTACGGCTGTATTGATTGTCCCATCCTGCAATTCAATGGTTACATAATTACCAATGATCTTTATCCTCCCCATGTGGATTTCCCAACGAGGCCCGAGTGGTGGGATGTAACTGAGTTCTCGGTTGCTTTTATAGGTTCTGATTATAGAAAGATCGAGTCCGCCATTGCCTGGCAAGGTCAAGTCCGTGTAGGTCAGTGAAAGCTCCCCGGTGAAAGGATCAATTTTTTCGTTTTGAATTTCTGAGATTGGGTTTCTGAATGTGATCTGCCCTGGATCAACGTCTTTGTCATCTGCATAGACCCAGGTTGTGCTGGAAAACAGCAGCACAATGAATACCGTCGCGAAATAAGACAAAATGATGTATTTCTTGCTGTAGTTGTCTGATGTCATGGTGTTTTTTATTGAGGAGTTTTGTGGGTGCAATGTGCGAGAAACCTTGAATAGGTAATAATTAATCTTGTAACGGTATAGGGGAGCGCAGTTGCTTTTGTCAAGAGGAAAAACTTTTTGGAAAATTTTGGTTAAAGTAGAGTAAAAAAAGCCGGAGAAGCCATGCTGGAAAGAGTGCTTTACTTAGCGTATGCAAGTCAGTACAATGTGAAGTAATGTCTACTTTTTTTGTACAAATTTGCAGCGAATTATTCATGGCATTCCAATAGATAGAGGATGGATAATAATGAAAGAAGAAAGTATTGAACGGGCCAAGGTGCTCATTGAGTCTTTACCCTATATGCAGACGTTTCGGCATAAGACGGTGGTGATCAAGTATGGCGGTCATGCCATGGTGGATGAGAACCTGAAGAAACAGTTTGCCCTCGATGTGATCCTGATGAAGCATATCGGCATCAATCCGGTGATCGTGCATGGCGGCGGGCCGCAGATTAATCTTCTGCTCGATCGTCTGCAGATCAAGCCCAGCTATGTCCAGGGGATGCGGGTCACTGACGGCGAAACCATGGATGTGGTGGAGATGGTGCTGGTGGGCAAGGTCAACAAGGAGATTGTCGGCAATATCAATCATTGCGGCGGTCGGGCTGTGGGGCTGTCCGGACGGGATGGCGATCTGGTCTGCGCGGAAAAACTGCAGGTGAGTAAAAAAACGGATGCTGCGGCCATGGAAAACGCGCCTCCCGAACTCATTGACCTGGGTCGGGTGGGCCGGGTGACCCGTATCAATGCGGAGGTGCTCAGAACCCTGGAGCGTGAGGATTTTATTCCGGTGATTGCTCCGGTGGGTGTGGGCGCGGATGGGCAGGCCTTTAATATCAATGCCGATCTGGTGGCCGGGGCTATTGCGGCGGAGCTGAAGGCGGCCAAGCTGATCCTGCTTACGGACGTCGAGGGAGTCAAGGATCGGCAGGGGGCGTTGATCCATTCCCTGCTGAGTGCGGATATCGAGACCCTGATCGATAACGAGACCATTGTCGGCGGCATGATCCCCAAGGTGCGTTGTTGTGGAGAGGCTTTGGCGCGGGGCGTCACTAAGGCTCATATTATTGATGGCCGGGTTGAACATGCCATTCTGCTGGAGATGTTCACCCGTGAGGGTGTCGGAACGGAGATTGTATAATGGGCAATACAAACAAGGAAATAGCGGCAAGGAGCAATCAGGTGTTCATAGGAACCTATAGTCGGTATCCGGCGGCCATGGTCAAGGGGGCCGGTTGTCGGCTGACCGATGCGGATGGCAAGGAGTATCTGGATTTTCTGGCGGGTATTGCCGTCTGTGGCCTTGGCCATTGCCATCCGGCGGTGACTGCGGCCATCTGCCACCAGGCAGGCGAACTGGTGCATGTCTCGAACCTTTATTATACCGAACCGCAGACAGAGCTTGCCGAGTTGTTGACGGCCCACTCCTTTGCTGATCGGGTCTTTCTTGCCAACAGCGGGGCCGAGGCCAATGAGGCGGCCATCAAGCTGGCCCGGATCTGGGGGGGAGAAGAACGATACGGGGTGATTTCGCTCACCGGCTCTTTTCATGGGCGGACCCTGGCCACGGTTGCCGCCACTGGTCAGGCCAAATTCCATAAGGGATTTGAGCCCATGCCCGATGGTTTTTCCCATGCCCCCTTTGGTGATCTGGTGGTACTGGATGCCATGATCACCGATCAGACCTGTGCTATTCTCTGTGAGCCTCTGCAGGGAGAGGGCGGGGTGCGTCCCCTGGATCGCGAATACCTGCAGGGACTGCGGGCTCTCTGCGATAAACATGATCTGCTGCTGATCTTTGATGAGATCCAGACCGGCATGGGGCGCACCGGCACCCTCTTTGCCTATGAACAGATGGGGGTGGTGCCGGACATTATGACCCTGGCCAAGGCCCTTGGCAATGGCCTGCCCATCGGGGCCATGCTGACCCGAAAGGGAATAGCCGCTGCCTTTACGCCAGGCACTCATGCCTCTACGTTCGGCGGCAATCCGGTAGCCTCGGCCGCCGCGGTGGCCACCATGAAGGTGATGCTTGCTGATGGTTTTCTGGCCGAGGTGCGTGAAAAAGGGAACTATCTCCATGAGCAGCTCCAGGCACTGGCTGCCCGTTTCCCAGCACTTGCCGTAGGGGCCCGGGGGCTTGGGCTGATCCAGGGGCTGGTGCTTACCGAGGCAGGGGTGGAAAAAGGTGGGCTTATAGTGACTCGGATGTTTGAAAAGGGCTGTCTGATCAATTTTGCCGGCAATGTCGTCCTGCGCTTTCTACCTCCCCTGATTGTCAGTCGCGAGGAGATTGACCGGATGATTCAGATCCTGACGGAGGTTCTGGGGGAGATGTGAGGCCTGAATTACCTGAAAGTGGGAAATTCTTTGCAAATCATCTTTTTTTTTTGTAGATATTGTCTTTTCCCCATATAAATAGGCATTGTGCTTGGGGGCAGAGTGAATTTGGCAGAAAACACTATTTCTGCCTGGTATAGAGACGGATCTCCATGTTAAGGCATTTACGGTCATTAGAAGATTTTACCAAGGAAGAACTGGGCGCTTTCATTGAGCGGGCCCTGGAATTAAAAAATGAACGTCAGGCCGGGGTGAAGCACCAGCGGCTTGCCGGAAAGACCATTGGCCTGATCTTTGAAAAGCCCTCCACCAGAACTAGGGTTTCGTTCGAGTCTGCCATGTATGGTCTGGGTGGTGAGGTGATTTTCCTCTCGGGTCGTGATACTCAGCTTGCCCGTTCAGAGCCTTTGAAGGATATGGCCCGGGTCATGGCCCGTTATGTGGATGGCGTGGTGGTGCGAACTTTCGGTCAGGAGGTGGTGGAGGAACTGGCGCGATATTCCTCGGTGCCGGTGATTAATGCCCTGACAGATCTGCATCATCCCTGCCAGATCTTAAGTGATATCATGACCGTGATCGAGAATAAAGGCCCCATTGAGAATCTGAAGATTGCCTGGGTGGGAGATGGTAACAATGTGGCCAATTCCTGGATTCAGGCCGCCGAACTCTTTGGTTTTGAACTGATCCTGGCCTGCCCTGAGGGCTATGACCCTGATCCTGAGATCCTGCACAAGGGGCGCAGTCATGCGGCCAAACCCATTGTCCTGGTCCGCAGTCCGCAACAGGCCGTGGCCGAGGCCGATGTGATCAATGTTGATGTGTGGACCTCCATGGGACAGGAAGGTGAAGAGGATGCGCGTCTGGCGGCCTTCGATGGCTTTCAGATCAATGATGCCTTACTTGCCAGCGCCCCGGCCGATACCATTGTCCTCCATTGTCTGCCGGCCCATCGTGGCGAGGAGATAACGGAAGAGGTTCTGGAGTCAGTTCGTTGCGTGGCCTTTGACCAGGCGGAAAATAAGATGCATATGCATAAAGCGATTCTTGAAAAACTGATCGGAGATTGAAGATGGCGGATGTGAAGAAGATTGTGCTGGCATACTCCGGCGGGCTTGACACCTCGGTGATATTGAAGTGGTTGGCGCAGGAATATCAGTGTCCCATTGTGGCCTATGCCGCGGACGTGGGTCAGGAAGAAGATTGGGATGCGGTACGGGCCAAAGGGCTGGCCACGGGTGCCGAAAAGGTTATTATCTCCGATCTGAAAAAAGAATTTGTAGAAGACTATATCTTTCCGGCCTTTCGCTCCAATGCCATTTATGAGGGCTCGTATCTTTTGGGGACCTCGCTGGCCCGGCCGATTATTGCCAAAGAGCAGGTGCGGATTGCGCATGTCGAGGGGGCTGATGCAGTCAGCCACGGCGCCACCGGCAAGGGCAATGATCAGGTTCGCTTTGAGTTGGCCTATCTGGGCATAGATCCCAGCCTGACCATTATTGCTCCCTGGCGGACCTGGGATCTTAATTCCAGGCAAAAGCTGGTTGAGTATGCCCGGGAACATAATATCCCGGTGCCGGTGACCAAGGAAAAACCCTACAGCTCCGATGAAAATCTCCTCCATATCAGTTTTGAAGGCGGAATCCTGGAAAACCCGTGGAACGAACCGGATGAGGCCATGTTCAAACTGACCGTCTCCCCGGAAAAGGCTCCGGATGTCCCCACCTATCTGGAGATTGAGTTTGCAAACGGTGACCCGGTGGCTCTCGACGGGGTGAAGATAGATCCCCTGCCCCTGTTCATGCGGCTCAACGCCCTTGGCGGGGCCAATGGGATCGGTCGTCTGGATCTGGTGGAGAATCGCTTTGTCGGCATGAAGTCCCATGGCGTTTATGAGACCCCCGGCGGCACCATTCTGCGCGCGGCGCACCGTGATCTGGAGACCATCACCATGGATCGGGAAGTGATGCGGATCAGGGATTCCCTGGTGGCACGCTATGCCGAGCTGATCTATAACGGCTTCTGGTTCTCGCCGGAACGCGAACTGCTGCAGACCACCATGGATGCCACTCAGAAAACAGTAAACGGTACGGTGCGTCTCAAATTGTACAAAGGGAATTGTATCCCGGTTGGCCGCAAGTCTGATCAATCATTGTATCAGGAGAGTTATGCCACCTTTGAGGAGGATCAGGTCTATGATCAGGCTGATGCCGGTGGATTTATCCGTCTCAACGGCCTCCGTCTGCGTATTCAGGCCATGCAGAAAAAATAGCAGTTGTAAGTGGTAATTATTCCGCATACTGATTGATTTGTAAGATATTTTTCCTGCAGAAGACGCAGACGCGGACAAAAAAGTTTTTCTCCGCGTCTCAGCGCCTCTGCGGGAGATTCTCTTTAACCCGTGAATAGCGGAACAATAACAGAGTGTTGAGTGTTTCTATATGGGCAAGAACATATGAGCAATCAGGAAAAAAGCGGATCCAAGAAACTTTGGGGTGGGCGTTTTGCGGGGGCGACGGCTGCCTCGGTTGAGGCCTTTACCGCCTCCATTCATTACGATTCCCGCCTGTATAAGTATGATATTGCCGGCAGTCGCGCCCATGCGACCATGCTGGCTGATCATGGCCTTTTGTCCCGTGAGGAGCTTGAGGCTATAGTCACAGGACTTACGGCTATTGAGGCCGATATTGAGGCCGGTACCTTTGAATTCAGGCAGGAGCTGGAAGATATTCATATGAATATCGAAAAGGCTCTGGTTGATCGTATCGGTGCGGCCGGAGCGAGGCTGCACAGCGCCCGCAGCCGCAATGATCAGGTTGCTCTCGATTTGCGCCTCTATCTGCGCGATGAGTGTGATCGTCTCGTGGAGCTGCTGGATGCCACGCGGAGGGCCTTTGTGGTTTTGGCCAGAAAGTATCTGGGGCAGGTGATGCCCGGTTATACCCATCTGCAGCGAGCCCAGCCGGTGCTGATCTCGCACCATATGCTGGCCTATTACGAGATGTTTGGCCGGGACCGGGACCGTCTGGTTGACTGCCGGAAGCGGATCAATATCATGCCCTTGGGCGCTGCGGCCCTGGCCGGAACCGGTCTGCCCATTGATCGGCAGCAGGTGGCTGATCTCCTTGGCTTTGCCTCCATTACCGCCAATTCCATGGACACCACCGGTGACCGGGACTTTGCCATCGAGTTTGTCAGTTGCTGCACCCTGATTCAGCTCCATCTCTCCAGGCTTTCTGAGGAGCTGGTGCTCTGGTCCAGTCAGGAATTTTCTTTTGTTGATATTGCCGATCGTTTCTGTACCGGTTCCTCCATCATGCCGCAGAAAAAAAATCCCGATATCCCCGAGTTGATACGGGGCAAGACCGGACGAGTGGTTGGCAGCCTCATGGCCCTGTGTACCTTATTGAAGGGTCTGCCGCTCACCTATAACCGTGATCTGCAGGAAGACAAAGAACCGGTTTTTGATACAGTGGATACGGTTTCGGCATCGCTTGCCATTACCGCCGAACTGCTGGCCAATCTAGTTTTCAATACCAGACGTATGGAAGAGGCGACCAGGACCGGTTTTATGACGGCCACTGATCTGGCTGACTATCTGGTCCTGAAAAATGTTCCCTTCCGTGAGGCCCATGGTATTGTGGGCCGGGTGGTGGCGTTTTGTATTGAAAAGGGATGTGAGCTTGTCGATCTGACCTTGGAGGATATGAGAAAATTTTCAGCGGTGATCGGGAAAGATGTTTTTGAGGTGTTAAGTGTAAAAGGTTCTGTCAACAGTCGGATATCAGCCGGCGGCACAGGCTTGCAGCGCGTGGAAGAGGCTCTTGATCTTGCTGAATATAACATAGGGATAAGATGATGAAAATTTCTTTTGGGGCACATCATGCAGGGGCGTTGTTGCTTGTTGGAGCATTGTTTTTCGGGAGCTGTGGATACAAGACATTGCCGGTGCCGCCTGAAACGATTGTGCCCAAGGCCATCGATGACCTGCGTTATTCCGTGGATGAAAAGGGTGTTACCCTGACCTGGTCATATCCGGTGGAAACAATCAAAGGAACTGATCTTACCGATATCTCCTCATTTGAATTGTACCGGGCAGTGGTCTCCCTTGACAGTTATTGCCCTACCTGTCCCATTCCTTTCGGGGAACCTATGGTCGTGCCTGGTGGTATGATTAATACCGATGGAAGACGGAAAGGAATCTATGAAAGCGCACTGCTGCGTTCGGGTGAAAAATATTTCTTCAAGGTGCGTTCTCGAACCAGTTGGTGGGCGGCCAGTGCTGATTCCAATATAGTCACCTTTGTCTGGCATATGCCGGCTAAGGCGGCAGAATCTCTTCAGGCGGCGAGTGGTGATCGCTCAGTCAATTTGCAATGGCAGGCCGTGAGTCAATTGATGGATGGGCAACCGCTTGATCTTCCTGTCCAGTATCAGGTGTTGCGCAGTCTTGACGGGACAAGCTTTGAAGAGCTTGCTACGGTAGGTAGCGAGACAAGCTTTACGGATGCTTCGCTGCAGAATGGTCAGAAATATTTTTATAAGATCCAATCAGTCCTGCAAGTTGATGGGCATGCAATTGGCGGTGGTATGAGCGAGGTTGTAACAGCGGTACCGGTGGACTTGACAGCGCCGGAAGTACCAACAGGCGTTACGGTTATTTCTACCGGAAATGGGTTTAAGGTCTTCTGGGAAAAGGGTACCGCGGCAGATCTTCAAGGTTACCATGTCTATCGTCGTGCGGCGGATCAGAAGAAGAAAGAACGGATCGGTGATGTTCAGGCAATCTATACTATTTTCGAGGATACTGCTGTCTCAAGTGACGGGCAGTATTATTATTCCGTTACTGCTTACGACAGCATGAAGCCGGCCAATGAGAGCAAGGCTTCAGTTGAGGCAACCGTTCGCCATTGAGAAGGAACGCTTCAGGTGGATAGACTGTTGCGTTTCAGGCTGCGGAAACCGTGGTCAAAAACATGGCTCAAGTTATTTCGTAGCAGCCCTTCATCCTCTGCCACATTTCTCCGGCCACACGTTACCTTCCCCCCTTTAATCCCAATGAATCAGGGGGAAAGGGGGTAGGGGAGGTTAAGCAGATGTTCTCTCAGGTAATGTGATCAAGTAGACATAAACAATCAGGGACGAAGCGTCCTGGCATCACTTTTATTTTTTGAGGTAGTTGTGAATCATTTTGTATCAACAAACGGGGAACTTTTTTGTGAGAAAGTGTCGGTGGCAGACATTGCCAGGGATGTGGGGACCCCTTTTTACCTTTATTCCAAGGCAACTCTGACTCGTCATTATCAGGCCTTTGATTCAGCCTTTGCCGGTATTGATCATTTGACCTGTTTTGCCGTCAAAGCCTGCTCCAATATTGCCATTCTTAATCTCTTCTCTGGTCTCGGCGGTGGCGCTGATATCGTGTCAGGCGGTGAACTGTACCGTGCTCTGGCCGCCGGTGTTGACCCTAAACAGATTATTTATTCAGGGGTGGGCAAGACCGAACAGGAGTTGCGTTATGCCTTGGAGTCAGGCATCCTCCTGTTCAATGTGGAATCTTCCCAGGAGCTTGAACGTCTGCAGCAGGTGGCAGCAGCCAAAGGGGTCAGAGCTCCTGTGTCCTTTCGCGTTAATCCTGATGTAGATCCCCGGACCCATGCCTATATCTCTACCGGCCTGGCCAAAAATAAATTCGGCATTCCCATTGATGAGGCTCTGGATCTTTATGTGCTGGCCAAGGGGATGGAGAATATCGAAGTCAAAGGAGTGAGCTGCCATATTGGTTCCCAGTTGACCCTGATTTCACCTTTTATAGAGTCTCTGCGCAAGGTGAAGATCTTTGTGGAAAGGCTTGCGGCCCAGGGTATTACCATCGACTTTATCGATCTGGGCGGCGGTGTCGGTATTATCTATGATGAAGAAAAACCGCCCCATCCCCGGGATTATGCCGAGGCGATCAAGGAAGAGTTGCAGGGATGCAAGGCAACGCTGATCCTTGAACCGGGACGGGTTATTGTTGGTAATGCGGCCATCCTGGTGACTGAAGTGCAATATACCAAGAGTAATAGGGGCACGGAGAAGGTCAAGAAATTTGTGGTGGTGGATGCGGCCATGAATGATTTGACTCGCCCAAGTCTCTATGGTGCCTATCATGCCATTGTCCCTGTCCATGAGAAAGGTGCTGACAGCGAGGTGGTGGATATTGTCGGGCCGATCTGTGAGACGGGAGATTTTCTGGCCAAGGATCGGGAGCTGCCGCGGGTGGAGCAGGGTGATCTCCTGGCGGTGATGAGTGCCGGGGCCTATGGTTTCAGTATGTCCTCCAACTACAACTCTCGGCCCAGGGTGGCAGAAGTCCTGGTGGATGGCAGTCATTACGAGATAATCAGGCGCCGGGAGACCTTTGAATCACTTGTTCAGGGTGAGACTATTCCAAGTGGTACAGGTCATGGCAATTAATTTTCCGATCCCTTTTACCAAGATGAGCGGTGCGGGTAACGACTTTATTGTCATAGATCATCGTACTTTGCTGATTCCGGAGGCTGAACAGGCGGAATTTGTCAAAAAAGTGTGCCGACGCATGTTTTCTGTGGGGGCTGACGGTCTGATCTTGATTGAAAACTCTGAGCTTGCTGATTTTCGCTGGCGTTTTTATAATGGAGATGGCTCGCTGGCTGAGATGTGTGGCAATGGGGCTCGCTGTGCAGCCCGTTATGCCTATTCAAGGGGAATCGCCGATGTTAGTATGTCGTTTGAGACTCTGGCGGGTATCATTGAGGCGGAGATCAGTGATGATGCCAGTGTTCGCTTGCGGATGACAGCTCCCTCTGATTTTAAAACTGGTCTGTCAATTATCCTGGACGGTCAGGAAAAAATCCTGTCTTTTGTCAATAGCGGAGTGCCCCATGCTGTCCTTTTTATGGAAGAAGACGATGAGATTCCGGTTCGAGAGTGGGGAAAGATCGTTCGTTTCCATCCGTTGTTTCAACCGGCTGGCACTAATGTGAATTTTGTGCAGAAAATTGGCGAGAATACCATTCGCGTCCGCACCTATGAGCGGGGCGTGGAGGATGAGACCATGGCTTGCGGTACCGGTGCGGTGGCATCAGCTCTTTTTGCCGCAGTCAGCGGGATGGCCAGGTCGCCTGTAGCTGTGACTACCTCCGGCGGCGAACAACTGACAATTTTGTTTGATTTGCAGGTTGGACCACAGGCGGAGAATGTCTTTCTCCAGGGTCCGGCCAGAATTATCTATGAAGGGAATCTGACGGCAGAAGCATTGCTTTGAAAAAGTAGGATCAGGAGAAAAAAATATGAAAAAATATTATGGTGCCATCGTTGCCATCGTGACCCCCTTTATTGATGGGGAAGTGGATGAACAGGGTTTAGTGGATCTCATTGAATTTCAGATAGCGGGTGGAACCCATGGAATTGTTCCCTGTGGAACAACGGGTGAGTCGGCAACCCTTGATTTCGATGAGCACAAGCGGGTCATTGAGCTGACGGTTAAAACGGTTGCCGGGCGGGTGCCGGTTATTGCTGGAACCGGTGCCAATAATACCAAAGAGGCCATTGAACTGACGGAAAGCGCCAAGGATAGTGGTGCCGATGCGGTTCTCTCCGTGACCCCTTATTATAACAAGCCCAGTCAGGAAGGTCTGTATCTGCACTTTAAGGCCATTGCCGAGGCTGTTGATATCCCCATGTTTTTATATAATGTGCCTGGGCGGACATCCATCAATATGTTGCCGGAAACAGTGGCCCGTCTGGCCGGGGTGAAAAATATTATCGGCATCAAAGAGGCCTGCGGCAGCCTGCAGCAGATCAGCGATGTGATCCGGCTCTGTCCAGCTGATTTTATTCTTCTCTCCGGTGATGACTTTACCGCCATGCCAACGGTCTTAATCGGCGGCAAGGGGGTTATCTCAGTGACCTCCAATGTGGAGCCCAAGGGTATGGCAGATCTTATGGAGGCCGCGTTGGCGGGAGATCTGAAAAAAGCCAACGAAATTCATTACCGCCTGTTTCCGCTTATGAATGCCATGTTCTGCGCCCCAAATCCGGTGCCTGCGAAAAAGGGGGTTGAACTGATGGCTAAGATCAAAGATGGCCTGCCCCGGTTACCACTGTCGGCAATTGATGCGGCGGCTTTGGCCAAATTGACTGCCGCGATGAAGGATGCTGGTTTGATTTGAAGAGTGTTCATACGGCCATTTTATTGCATGATAACGGCTTAGAGAAAAGGAATTAAAAATGATCAAAGTTATTGTTGCTGGAGCCTCCGGTCGCATGGGGCAGCGGGTAGGGTATATGGTCAGTGAGCACCCTCATTTATACTATGCAGCGGCCTTTGAAGCTCCCGGTAGTTCAGCCATTGGTCGTGACCCGGGAGAGCTTAGCGGTTGGGGACGTGCCGGTTTCTCTATCGCTGAAGGACTGGAGGCGGTGATTGACCAGGGCGATGTCCTCATCGATTTTACCTTTCACAAGGCCACTATGGAATTTGCCCGTCTGGCCGCCAGGCATCATAAGGCCATGGTCATTGGCACAACCGGGCTGACCCCGGAGAATCTGGCAGAGCTGGCAGAGCTGAGCTGCCACTTTCCCTGTGTCCAGTCTCCCAATATGGCCGTTGGGGTTAATGTGCTCTTTAAGCTCGCTGCTCGGACCGCCGCCATCCTTGGTGATGATTATGATATTGAGATTGTGGAGGCCCACCATAACAAGAAAAAAGATGCTCCCAGCGGTACTGCCCTGAAGTTGGCTGAAATGGCCGCATCGGGTGTGAAACGTGATCTGACGGAAGTAGCCGTCTATGAACGTCATGGGATGATAGGGGAGCGGAGCAAAAAGGAAATTGGCATCCAGACGATCCGGGGTGGGGATATTGTCGGCGAACACACCATTTATTTTGCCGGCCCTGGTGAGCGTATTGAGATTACCCATCGTGCCCACAGTCGCGATAATTTCGCCAGGGGAGCGGCCACGGCTGCGGCCTGGGTGGTTGGTCAGAAACCAGGCCTCTACTCCATGTTTGATGTTCTGGGATTACAGGATCTATAAGATGTGAGATCGGGGCAAACATGCCGGGCTGTTATTGGCCTTGGTTCAAATCTTGGTAATGGTCGGCAGTTACTCCTGAGCGCGTGGACGCGATTAGCTGCTGAGCAAAGGGTGGTTCCACTGCGTCTATCATCACTCTATGCAACGGAGGCGGTGGGCATGGACAGCCTGTCGCTTTTTACTAATGCCGTGGGCATGGTTGAAACAGTGCTTGAGCCAACAGAGCTGTTACAGCTGTTGTTGCAGGTAGAGACCGAGCATGGGCGCCAGCGTGATGCGACAGCTGAAGGCTATCAGGATCGCATACTTGATCTGGATCTGCTCTATTTTGGCGGGACAGTGTGCAATTCTCCAGAGTTGATGCTGCCTCATCCTCATATTCGCAATCGTCTTTTTGTCCTGGCCCCGTTGGTCGAAATTGCCCCACGGTTCCAGGATCCTGTGACGGGACTCACAGTGGAGGATATGCATCAACAGCTTCTTGCTCGAATTGAGCAGGGAGAAATTTTATCACAAACCATCTCCAGAATTGAACTGACAGAGTGACAGAGGCTGTTTTTTATTATCAGTGCAATGAAGGTCCTCTGATTCAGGAAAGAATGATTAGACATTTATCTGTGGACGACTATAATAAACACATGGCTTTTTCTTGTTGCAGAGTGACCAGCAGAAAGGAGGTGGTAATGTGTCTCCGCTAAAGTTGGTGATCCTGGCCATTCTGTTTTATATCTTGTATCGTTTGCTTGCCGGCATTCTACAGAAAAAAACTGAAACCAAGCCCTTGGATGAAAGATCTTCCTCTCCGGTTTCCGATGCGTTAGTGGAGGATCCTATTTGTCATACCCTGGTACCCAAGGGGCAGGCACTACGATTGCAACATGAGAATCAGATCTATTATTTCTGCAGCGAGGCATGTTGCAGCCGATTTATCAGTGAAAAAGGAGAACATAAATGAAGTTTTTTATAGATACCGCTAATATTGATGAGATTAAAAAAGGTGTTGCCATGGGCATGGTCGATGGTGTCACCACCAATCCTTCGCTGATTGCCCGGGAGAACATGCCCTTTGAGGAGATTCTCAAGGAGATCTGTCAGGTGGTGGATGGTCCGGTCAGTGCCGAAGTGATCAGTCTTGAGGCGGAGGGTATGGTCAAAGAGGCCAAAGTCCTTGCCGCCTTGAGTGATAAAATCGTGATCAAGATTCCCATGATTATGGAGGGGATGAAGGCGGTCAAACAACTCACAGCTCTTGGCATCAATACCAATGTGACCTTGGTGTTTTCAGCGGCGCAGGCACTTCTGGCCGCCAAGGCAGGTGCCAGTTATGTCAGTCCTTTTGTCGGCAGGCTGGATGATATCGGTCAGCATGGAATGGAGCTGATCAATGAGATCATGACGGTGTATCGCAACTACGACTATCAGAGTGAGGTGATTGTCGCCAGTGTCAGGAATCCGCTGCATGTGATGGATGCGGCGATGATAGGTGCCGATATTGCCACCATCCCGCTCAAAGTGATTGAGCAATTGGCCAAACATCCATTAACGACCCTTGGTATGGAGCAGTTCCTGGCAGATTGGGAAAAAAGAACAAAGTGATGCATTGATTCATATCTGATCGTTCAGTATCTATCTGAATGATCAGATATGGTGTTCAGGAATATAGAGGTCTGCGAGTTCCGGGCGAGTGGATATAAAAGTTCAGGGATCACAAAGGGTGAAAATTGGGAACTACTGGTAGAATGTTGTTGGTGGCAGCGTTGGCCATGCTGATGTATGGACAGTCACAGGCCATGGCCGATATGTATACCTATGTCGACAATAAGGGGACGCGCTATTATACAAATGTCCCAGCTGCCGGTAAGTCCCGCCTCTATCAGCACGAAAGAGTGACGATCAGTAAACCGTCAAGGAATTCCTGGCCTGAGGTTCGGGTCAGCGGCCGTCGGAATTTCGGCAAAAATAATACCGCTTTCGACCACCACATAAACCAGTGTGGCTATCGTTATAATGTCGATCCTCGACTCATTAAAGCAATCATCAAGGCGGAATCTGATTTTGATTGCTATGCCAGGTCGGAGAAAGGGGCTCAAGGTCTCATGCAGCTTATGCCGGGCACAGCTAAAGATCTGAATGTCTCCAATCCTTTTGACCCCCGGGCCAATATTGATGGAGGAACCCGTTATTTTCGCACCATGCTTGATACCTTTAACGGCAATATTCCTTTGAGTCTTGCTGCCTATAATGCCGGGCCAAATCTTGTGAAACGCATCAACGGGATGCCCCAGATTCCCGAGACGGTAGAATATGTCCAGCGGGTACTCCATCACTATAAAGGGTATAAAGGCATTGGACATAAATTATCCTCTGTAACCTCATCAGTGAAAGTGGGTGATCTGGTGATGGTTAGATAAAAATGATGCTCTCTGTGTTGAGGAGTAAAAAATGGATCAATTGGTGACGTTGCCAAATATATTGACTGGACTTCGTTTTGCCTTGATTCCTGTGCTCATTGTCTTGTTTTCAGTAGAACAGACAACTGCCATTGGTCTGGTGACTTTTTTTGTCTTTGCATTAGCTGCTCTTACTGACCTTGTGGATGGTTATTTTGCCAGAAAATACAAGAGCGAGACGACTCTTGGCAAGCTTATGGATCCCCTTGCCGACAAGGTGCTGGTCGCAACCGCGCTGATTATGCTTATTCCCATGGGACGCATTCCGGCCTGGGTCTGTCTGTTGATTATCTGCCGCGAGATCATTATTACGGGTTTCAGGGGGCTTGCCGCATCAACCGGTGTGGTAGTGGCTGCCGGACAAATGGGAAAAATTAAGAGTAATTTCCAGTATTTTGGGCTTGGCTTCCTGATTTTTCCCCTTGGCGTCCTGCCGGTTCCTTATCTTCATCAGATAGGTTTGATATTGCTCTATATCAGTCTGGTGATGGCTATATGGTCGGGAATAGATTATTTTTATAATCTGCGAAATATATTTCAGGAAACAGTCAAGCCATAAGAGAGATAGAGCCATTTCCCTTGACAGGTGAGGACAAGGACGGTATTAAGCCCTGTAAATAAATGTCATGGTCATGTGGATATTCACCGTGGCATTAAGTATCCGTAACGGTATTTTAGGTTTATTTTTTATTGCCGGAGTGGTGAAACTGGTAGACGCACGGGACTCAAAATCCCGCGGGAGCAATCCCATGTCGGTTCGATTCCGACCTCCGGCACCATGAAATACAGCCGAATTCTTGTAATAAAGGATTCGGCTTTTTTTTTTGGGGGGGGGACAGAGGGCACAAAGTGTGTTCCGACCTCTATTGAGTTCGTTCTGATTTTAAATCGCAGGCAAGAGAGAAACGAGGGAAAGATGCAGGAAAAAGATGTGGGAGAAGCACTTGTCCAAGTGGTCCGCAATCCACAGAGCTCTGAGAGTCAAGAGAGTTTTGCCAGGGCCATGGAGTTGACCAAGGCATATGCGGGTTCAGGATCGGCAACTCATTTCAGCGCTGTTGCCAGACTTTTTTACGATCTCTTTGAGATGTTTGAGACGGGCGCCGATCCACGCAAGAAATAGAGCTCGCCAGGATCGTTTATCACCAGCAAGGAAGGCTTGCGTCAGGCCGGTGGGATTCTTTTCAGAAAGGAGCCAAGGCTTTCCAGTTTATCTTCGCAGAGTGAAAGAATTTTTTTGAGATAGTCGATATTCTTGGCGATATTGGTGTAGTAGAGATTGTCGTTAATCTGCCATCGCTGGTGAAAATGTGCCCGCATCGCCTCTGCTGTGTTGGTGAATGCCTTTTCCAATCTTTCGGTAATGATGTGGTGATAAAAAAAAGTGGTGTCTTTAATGAGATCAATGGCAGAATCATGGTCTTTCAGTCCACCCTCTTTGAGCTCCTGGAATAAAAAAGGTAAGCGTTCGAGGTAATATCTGTCGGCCATCTGGGCGAGAATATCTGCTGAACCCAAGACGTAACCGGCCTGTTTGGAGGCCGGTGAGGGAAAGGTTATATCTCTTGGGTCAACGGCCAGATTTGTACATTCGATGACGGCGGAACATTCCAGGCAAAGGAGATGGGAAAGATTGTTGTCGGCAAGATATTGGGTCATGAACGTTATCGAACGCGCTTCATGATTTTGAGTATAAATTGCACCCGATGTCGCCCCGTCTGAAGTCTCCATGAGCAGCCCCGTATCATGAAAATATGCACTATATAAAGCCTGCTCTATGGTCTGGATGGAAATATCCTGGCCAGTGCAGGTAAGGCCGTGCAGCAGTCTGGCTGTAGCCAGGGCCACGCTGGTGGTATGGTTGAGGTTATGGTAGGGAGTCGTACTGGCACGAAATCCTGGATAGCTTCCGCTGAAAAGTCTTGCCACATCGTGATTCAGTTTGATGAGCAGGGAAGGATTGAAGGCTGGCTGGATCAGGACCACCAAAGACAGGATTTCGTCAAAAGGATCGCTGGTTGTTCCCGCTTCAAATATTTTTGTTAATTGCTGATGGGTTAACCCATGCTCAATAGTCATCGCCGATTTTTGGTAAAAGAGATACATTTTGCCGGACAATAGGCAGCAGCTTCCTCTATCAGGGGTGTGATCTCTACATCGGGGTTGATGATTTCGGCCTTCTCTCCAGTTTCATCCATTCGGAATATACCAGGGCATATGGCAACACATGAACCACAGCCATTGCATTCGTAGGCGTCTATGGAAATTGTCTGTTTCAAGGCGCTGATGTGAGTTGAGTTTTAGAAGCCGTTACGAAATAACATGGCCATTTATATCTATTTCGTTACGGCTCCTTATGCCGCTCCGGGCGTTAAAATGGCCATGTTATTTTTTTGCAGCGGCTTAGTTTTCACTTCTTGTTCTAAAAGAAAGAGTTCTGCATAAGGTGCTGTATTCTCAACGTGTTAAACAACAGGCCGCCATCCTTGGCGGCTCCTAGGTGTCCAGAGCTCCTTTGTGAAAATGAAGATCGGGCTCTACCGGATATTTGCCATCGAAACAGGCCAGGCAGTAATTTTCCTTTCCCAGACCGGCAGCCTCAACCAGTCCTTCCAGACTGAGATAATGCAGCGAGTCCAGCCCTAGATAATCGGCAATATCTTCTACGCTGCGCTGGGCGGCGATCAGTTCTGTGGAGGAGGGGAAATCAATACCATAATAGCAGGCATTCCGGGTTGGGGGGCAACTGACCAGCATGTGGACTTCTTTGGCTCCTGCATCCCGGAGCGAGTGGACCCGGCTTTTGCCTGTGGTTCCTCTGATAATTGAGTCTTCGACTATGACAATCCGTTTATCCTGCAGGAGCGAGCGGACCGGGTTCAGTTTGACTCTGACGTTGAAGTCACGCATCGACTGAGTGGGATGGATGAAGGTCCTGCCCACATAATGGTTGCGGATCATGCCCATTTCCAAGGGCAGGCCTGAGGCCTGTGAATAACCGAGGGCCGCATAATTCCCGGAGTCGGGGAAGGGCATGACAAAATCAGCGTCGATGGGAAATTCTCTGGCCAGAATCTCGCCCATCCGTTTTCTGGCTTCATAAACATTGATTCCAAATATATCCGAGTCGGGTCTCGCAAAATAGACCTGCTCAAAGATACAGAAGCTGGTCTTCTGTTGGGGCCAGGGGAAGATAGAGCGCATCTCGTCCTTGTTGATGATAAGCATCTCTCCAGGCTCTATATCCCGCACATACCTGGCCTCAATCAGATCAAGGGCGCAGGTCTCGGAGGCGACAACCCAGCTGCCATTATTGAGTTTTCCCAGGCAGAGCGGTCTGAAACCTCCGGGATCACGTACGGCCACCAGGGTATCTTCAGTCATGAGCAGGATGGAGTAGGCGCCTTTAAGGCAGGAAAAAGATTCACTGAGGGCGCGGTCCAGGCCAAGATGGGTGGTGCGTGCCATGAGGTGGAGTACGACCTCACTGTCCATTCCGGTCTGGAAGATGGAACCCTTTTCCTCAAGATCATGTCGCAGTTCAATGGCATTAACCAGATTACCGTTATGGGCAACCGCCAGAGTCGTGCCTTTGTGGGTCACCATCAGGGGTTGGGTATTGGTAATATGGGAAGAGCCGGTGGTGGAATAGCGGACATGACCAATTGCCATGTGTCCCGGCAGGCCCTGAAGGATGGATTCGGTAAAAATTTCCGGAACCAGACCCATGGCTTTATGAATAGAGACTTTCTTGCTGTCTGAGGTGACAATGCCAGCGCTTTCCTGACCTCGGTGTTGGAGGGCATAGAGTCCAAAATAGGTAAGTTTGGCCGCATCTTCATGGCCAAATATACCACAAACGCCGCATTCATGCCTTGGCCGCCCAGATTCTTCTTGTTGTCCGCAGGCCAGGGATGGCCTAGAGTCGTTCGCGCCCAAGATGGATAAAGAGCGCCCGCAGGCCAGGGATGGGCTGGTGTTATGCGCGTCAAGGGTGGCGCTGGTATTATTGTTGTTTCTCATAATCTCTTTCTCGTAAAACCTTGAGAATAAAACAAGGCGTTATTTTGATAGCAAAACGGTCTCAGGAGTTGTGCCAGCTGTCTTTCAGGTGTCAAAATGGGGAAAGGCACAAAGAGGAAATTACCTTTGTGCCTTTCAAGCAAATCTGATACTAATCATTTATAATGAAGTTCTGCAGAAATTCAACAAGAAAGAATGGTGGACCACTTTTTTCTGTTGAACTGTTCTTGAAAGATTGGGTGGAAGAAAGGGAGGTGACGGACGATGATCAAATTGACAAGTACAGTAAAAGCTGCTGGTTGAGCGGCTAAACTGGGCCCAGGGGACCTGGGCCGGATACTTTGCGGAATTACCCTGCCCAGGGATCCGAATCTGATAGTGGGTGCAGAAACCTGTGATGATGCCGGGGTCTATCGGTTGAACGACGAGACGGCCCTGATCCAGACCCTGGATTTTTTTACCCCCATTGTTGATGATCCCTTCAGCTTTGGCCAGATTGCTGCGGCCAACGCCCTGAGTGATGTTTATGCCATGGGTGGCAGACCGCTTCTGGCCATGAACATCCTGGCCTGCCCGGTGAAAACCATGGATATTTCTGTGTTCCGGGAGGTGATCTGTGGCGGTTTAAACAAGGTACAGGAGGCTGGAGCCCTGCTGGTGGGTGGTCATTCCATTGAGGATAGTGAATTAAAATACGGTCTTTCGGTCACGGGCGTGGTTCACCCTGATCAGGTCCTGCTCAATGCTGGAGCCCGTCTGGGAGATCGCTTGATCCTGACCAAACCTCTTGGGCTTGGCATTTTGTCAACGGCCATCAAGGGTAATCTTGCTGGTCCAGAGGTGGAGGCCAGGATCGTGGAGGTAATGGTGACCTTGAATCGACTGGCATCTGAGATCATGCAGGAGCTGCGGGGGCGCGGTGAAGAGGTGCACGCCTGTACGGATATTACGGGCTTTGGCTTGCTGGGGCATCTCTCTGAGATGTTACTGGCCTCCGGGGTTGCCGCCAGGATTTCTGGCGAACAGATTCCGGTCCTTGACGGGGTCAGGAGCTTTGTTGATATGGGGATCATACCCGAAGGTGCCCATGTAAACAGGAAGCATTATGCTGGGATGCTTATGGCCAGACGGTCTGAACAGGATTCTCTGGAGATAATTCTGGCTGATCCGCAGACCTCAGGCGGCCTGCTGATTGCGGCCACTCCAAGTGCCGCTGCTGCTATCCTGCGCGAGATGCGGGCGCAGGGATATCCCCTGGCCTGTGCCGAGATTGGTGAGATTATCACAGGTGCTCCCGGTCAGATAGAGCTGCTCTGAACATGCCTGCGAAATGTTGTGATGTAGACTTTCCTGTACGTCGATATACGGTGAGCTTTTTGAAACGGTTTAGTTCCTGCTTTTATGGAAGATACTATGGAAAATCCTATTTCATCAGAGGTGGGAGTTCAGGCGCTATACCAATGCTGAGGGTTGTGCCCTTTATCTCTGCAATGAAGAAAAGGCTTGTCTGGATTTTTTTGTGATCCAGAATGAGAAGCTCGATATGTATCATAGCGGTCCGGATGGGTGGGAAAATGATTGGCCCAGCGTGCCGCTCTTTTTGGGCGATGGTACAGAAAATCACGATAATTTTTCTGCTCACTGCGCCATTACCGCTCAAATCATCAATATCGTCGATGTCTATTGTGAGAGCGGCTATGATTTTCGGAGTACCAGGGAGTTCGATCGAGCGACTGGCACTGGCTGCCGCTCCAGGTCAATGCTTTAGCGCTAATTGTGAGTTCCCGTGCCGCCCCTTGTGAAGGGACAGGGGGGAGAGCAGATGGATTTTTAAACGGCAAAGCCCTTGCTCCATAACGGAAGAAGGGCTTTGCTGTTTTTATCAAATATAGATTTTACTGCCTGGCATCGTGAGTAGCCAGTTTTACGTGGACTTCTTGTGGCGGGATATGCTGCAGTCCGATAACCTTGTTATTCCCACCAGTAAGGATCTCCAGCACAGTCATCGTCTGGCCCGCATACATCCTGATTCGTTGAACCAGCACCAATTTCCCCGCGCACCTTCCCTCCTTCCGCCAGGGCAACGCCTGTGCTGAGCAGGATGAAAAAGAGCGCCATTAAAAATTTTTGCATACTGTATCCTCCTTGTCGCATGTTGTTCCTCTTCGAGAGTGAAGAAAATACCGCTTCCAATAAAAATCTATCACTCCGCGATGGAGAATGCAAATAAATCACTCTGGAGACACCACGTTTGAGATGAACGGATACCTGTCGCTTGTCTCTGATTGGCGGACGACGGTGGAGGGGGTAAGGATAGCAGCAACAGCCAGACATCAGAGCGGTCCCAGCTTGTGGAAGAGATTTTTCGTTTATCTTCAGGAGCGGAGGAGAGAACACGGTCGAAAATAATATTGCCGGTGGCAGTCGATTTTTGCTGGAGCCATTGGTCAATGACCGCTTTGTCGCCTTATATGCCAACCCCCACTGTATGATAATTCTCTTTATTCCACTACCATTACGGCGCAGTGTTTGGCATGGTGCAGGATCTTGCTGGAGGTGGAGCCCAGGATAAACTCCTCGCTGTGGGAGATACCCCGGCGTCCTACTACCACGATGCAGCAGCGAAGTTTTTCCTGCTCCTCCAGGATGGCGTCGCCGATGGAGATGCAGGGCCGGATCGAGAGTCGGGTTTCGATCCGGTTTGTTTGCAATCCGGCATCAATGAGGATTGCCTTGTAAGCGGCCAGATGTGTTTCCATGTCGGTTTTTTTCTTCTGCAGCCAGGTTTGTCGTTCAGTCTCGGTGGGGAAGAAATCTTCGCTGGGTTCGCGGATGATGGAAAGCAGGGTGATAAAGACATCAGCATAACCGCTGAAAAAATCCGCCACATACATGACTGCCCGTCTGGAGTTGTCTGATTCGTCTACTGCCACCAGCAGATGACGTTCCGTGTCCCTGCGGGCAAGATCGCCGAAGTCCTGTTCGCTCATGATTGCCTCCCTGTCAGTGAAACCACATCTATTCGGGCCGTGGCCAGGTCATCCAGCAGCTGGTCGGTGGTTTCATAAAAGATGTTGGCGCCGAAGGAAAAGTGCAGCAGAACCCGGTTCAAGGAGTCCGGGACGTAGGGGTAGATCTTCTGCAGGTTGGCCACCCGGTTTTTATAGGCGATGCTCAGATCCTCGCCCCAGAGGGTATCAAAGATCTCTCGCTGCTTGTGATAGAGGTCAGGGACCAGCACGTCGCCGCGCCCGACGAGAAAGATGAGGATGTTGCCCAGTCCCTGCAGGTCGAAGGTGAACAGAGATTCACCTTGCATATAGTTGTAGTCGAAATCGATCCAGCGGTTTGCCTGGGTTGCTTCGTCCCAGATGATGTGGTCGCGGCGGATATCGCCATGCTTTTCACCCTGATCGTGGAGGAACTTGATGGCTTGAATCAGTTCAATGTATTGATCGAGAACCTGAAGGAAGTGGTGGTGGAAGTAGTCATAATGATCAGTGCCGTAGCCCGTTATAACATCGTCAAAACGTGGGCCATGGATGAACTCCAGAATCCGTACGTTGTTGCCTGCTGAGTCCAGTACCCAGCGGCCGTGCATGAAATTCCTGTGGCCGGCGACCATATCGAGAAGCCGGGCCTCCTTTTTCGGGCTGCGAAAACAGGTAATTTTCACGTCGCCAATCATGGTATCGAACTGCTCGTGGAAGACCAGCTTGATGATTCTGGTGGCGCCGGTAGTTAGTTCGACGGCCCTGCGGACCCAATATTTTGGTTCGTCATCGAGGCCGAAGCGGCCCTCTTTTTCATAGCGCTTCACCCAGTAGGGAACACCTCCGAGAATAACTACATCGTTGTATTCTACCCGGAAGAAATCGCTGGTGTCGGTGATGACCTTGAAGCGGCGAGGAACCCGATCCGGTCCTCCATGGCGGGCTATAAGTGCTCGGACTGCCGTTTCGTTGAGGGTTTCGGCGGGTTGCGCCATCATCATGATCCTCCCTGGTTATGGTGGTATCAAGCTGACGAGTCACGTTAGCGGTATGGAAGAGGGTCTGGGTCTGACATGCCATGACCTTCTATAATTTATGGTAGCATCAAGCAGGGAGAAAAGGCAAATTTTTACTGTCCTTTCTTGCAAAGAAAGGAGGTGAAATTTATCGCTCAGGCGACAACAATGGCGAAAAGCAGCTCGGTCAGGCGGATCAGGTCTTTCAGGTCAAGGCATTCGTCGGTGGTATGTACTTTGTCCATGCCGGTGGCAATAATGGCGGTGGGCAGGCCGTGGCTGTTAAAGATGTTGGCATCACTGCCACCCCCGGCAATCTGAAATTCCAGCGTGCGTCCCAGATTGATGCCGGCGTCTTTGACTTTTGCCAGCACTGGGTCGTTCATTTCAAGGCGCATGGCCGGGTATTCAAGTTGGACATCGATTGAAACCGATGGCGATAAGTCTAATTCTTGTGTTTCGTTATTTCCTCGTTGTCCCGGCTGGAACGGCCAGCATTCAATCACCTGCTGGAAAGTACGCTGGATCTCTGCGGTGTGCGCGGCCAGTTTCTGCAGGGAGTGGCTTCTTACCTCACCTTCAATAGTGATGTGATCCGGGATGATGTTGGTGGCTACACCGCCGTGAATAAGCCCGAAGTTGGCCGTTGACTCCTCGTCAAGACGTCCCAGACGGAGGTTGGTAATGGCGTTGGCGGTCAGGCACAGAGCGCTGATCCCCTGTTCCGGATGGAGTCCGGCATGGGCAGCAATGCCGTGGACCTCAATTCTCAGTTTATTGGCGGCAGGTGCCCCGGTAATAATCCGGTCAATACCGGTTGAATCCAGGGCGTAGCCATAGGCGGCGCTCAGTCCGCTGCAGTTCAGGGCCTTAGCCCCGAGCAACCCTATCTCTTCGCAGGTGGTGAAGAGGAGCTCTAGCGGGCCATGAGCAATGCTCTTTTCCTCCAGTATCCGCATCAGCTCAATGAGGGCGGCGATCCCTGATTTGTCGTCACTGCCGAGTACGGTATCGCCGCGGCTGGTGAAAACATCCCCTGTTTGCACCACCTCTACCCCGCAGCCAGGCTCCACGGTGTCCATGTGACAGGCGAAAAAAATCGTTTCCTGATCCGGCCTGTTTCCCGGAAAGGAGATGATAAGATTTCCGCAGTCAGATCCCGTTTGTTGTGCAGAATCGTCCTCCACGATACTGACGGCTCCCAGCTCGTGGCAAATCCTTTTCAGGTAGTCGGAGACCCCTTTTTCTCTCCGGGAGGGACTGTCGATTTCGCAGAGCTGTACAAAGGTGTGGCCCAGGCGTTCCTGATTGATGGGGATCTTCATCATGGCTATTGCCTCTCTTGTTGGGTGGTCAGAAGAACCACGGCATGGCAGCTGATTCCTTCTTCGCGGCCGGTAAAACCCATTTTCTCGGTGGTGGTGGCCTTGAGGTTGATCTGTTCGCTGTTGACCTGGCAGACCTGGGCCAGTGTTGTGCGCATGGCCTGAAAATGAGGTGCCAGCTTCGGGGCTTGGCAGATGATGGTAATATCGGCATTGGAGACGATAAATCCTTTATGGAAGACCAGCTCCATGACCTTTTCCAGCAGGGTTATAGAGTAGACATCCTTGTACTGCTGATCAGAATCCGGGAAATGGCGGCCGATATCGCCGGCGCCAAGGGCTCCCAACACGGCATCGCACAGGGCATGAGTGACGACATCGGCATCGGAGTGGCCGGCCAGTCCGAGTTCGTGAGGAACGGTAATGCCGGCCAGAACAAGGTGTCGGTCGGTAACGAGGCGGTGGGCATCATAGCCGTGGCCGATACGCATGGTGGGAGTGGAGGGTGTGTGCATGATTTTTTCCGCCAGAATCAGGTCGTCAGGTCGGGTTATTTTGATGTTGGTCTCAGATCCTTCAATCAGGCTGACCGGGATTCCGGCCTGTTCCAGCAGGGCGGCCTCATCGGTTACATCCTTGTCTCCAAGGCTGGTATAGGCTTCTTTGAGCAGGGAGAATTTGACGGCCTGCGGCGTCTGGGCCTGCCATAATTCCTGCCGGTCTACCGTGCAGGCGATGGTATGATTGGGATGAGACCGTTTCAAGGTATCTTTGACTGGTATGGCGGCAATTGCCGCGCCATGCCGCCCTGCGGCCTCAAGGCAGCGCTGGATAAGATCCGGCCTTACCAGTGGTCGTGCACCGTCATGGACCAGAACGATGTCGGTTGTGTCCGGCAGGCATGCCATGCCGGCCAGAACGGAATCCTGTCGCCTTCGGCCCCCAGCTGTGACGGTGACAGCATCGCTGCTTAACTTGTATTGTGTAAGGATCTTGAGGGTTTCAGCAATAAAGTCTTTAGGGACAACAACGATAATGCGGGTGACGGAAGGGACGCTGATAAAGGCGCGGAGGGTATGGATCAGAATTGGGGTGCCGGCAAGGCAGTGGTATTGTTTAGGGTGTCCCAGGCCCATCCTGGTTCCGCTTCCGGCGGCAGGGATAATGGCGGCAACAGATGGCATAAAGGAGATGAGAGCAGAGTAAGCCGTTGTTTCAGATAATTGTAAAAATAAAATGCTGAGATCGATATGCGATTGCCGGGACGAAATCTTTCTATGGTATCTCTGCCGGACGCCTCTTAAAGAAACAGCGGGAAAAGATTGCTGTTTCTTTCTTTACGGCATCTAAAAAAACGAAGCGGGTTATAAGCCGAATTCTGTTCCCCATAAATGGGGCCATGATCATTTCACTATGGATGCCGGTTGCCCGACACCTCTTGCAACCTACCCGGAGACAATGAGCGGGCCGCCCTTAAACGTCTCCCTATTTGGTCTTGCTCCGAATGGGGTTTGCCGTGCCCTGAATGTCACCATCCAGGCGGTGAGCTCTTACCTCGCCGTTTCACCCTTACCCAGCAACTTCCTGGGCGGTTTGTTTTCTGTGGCACTTTCCCCCGGTCACCCGGCGTTCGCGTTACGAACCATCCTGCCCTGCGGAGTTCGGACTTTCCTCCCCGGCACAAGGCCGGAGCGATCATGCACCCGCTTCAACCATATGATAATGCAGGAACGCGAAAGTTGAAAGGAGAATGTTTCTCTTCTCTCAACTGCAGGCAGGGTTTATTCTTGATCTTCGGGTGCCTGGTAGTACATGATGCGTTGACAGATGGGGCAGTCAAGGTGCCTGTCGCCTCTCAGCAGTGTGTTGAACTGCTGAGGTGGAATACTCATGAAGCAGCCCTGGCAGACGCCTTGGATGACATTCACCACGGCCAGACCATTGCGCCGTTCCCGCAGGATACTGTACTTATTGAGGAGTTTTTCTTCCACGGCCTTGGCGTGTTGTGTCCGTTTACTGTCTTGTTCCTGCTTGTTTTTGTTAATTCCCTTAATGGTCTCTTTTGCCTTGGACGTTTCTGCTGCCAGGCTTTTTGTTTCCTCTTCCAGGAGCTCCTGTTGTCGGGCAATCTGGGCGGTAAGTGATTCCACTTCTTCCATGATGGCGACAATTTTTTCCTCTTTTTCCTTGATGTTCCGTTTGCCATCTTCGATTTCTTTGAGTATGGCGGTCTGTTCCCGGCCGGTCTGGACTTGCATCATTTTAGACTGGCGTGATTTTACATGGGCCAGCTCCTCATTCATCTCCAGATCCAGGGTGCGGCGTTCATTCTCTAAGGCGTTGATCTGCTCGTGGAGATCTTCAATGTCAGACTCTCTCTGGTTGAGCATGGCGCTTTGCCGGTCGACGTTATCCTCTTCCTGCTTTATGGCATTGTCAATGCTGTCGAGTTGCAGGTCAATTTGTTGCAGTGAAATGAGTTGGGCGATGACTTCGTTCAAGATGGTTCTCCTGGTTCATGTGATTATATGGATTTATGTCTATAGTTACAGATAAAAGGGTGTCTTTCTGTCTGGGTAAGGAAGAGTTCCAGTGGCCAGTTATTTGTCGTAGCTAATGCCTGAATTTTACGTTGCAGGAAAGGGATGACAGGTTGCTCTGTGCCATAATGCGTGCCGTCGATGACACAAAATCCGCATTCCTCTGCCCAGCGAGCAGTACTGTGTTTGATTTCCGCTGAGACGTACAGGTCTGCGCCTCTGTATTGTGCTGTCTCTGCCAGATCCGATCCGCTTCCACCGCAGAGGGCCACGGTCTTGATTCTTTCCGGGAGTCTGCCGGCTATCTGGATGGTTTCAAGCTGCAGTGCCTGGAACAGGTTATCCATAAAGGCGGGAGCAGAAAGAGGAGGGGAAAAAATACCGATGCGGCCCGTCCCGGTTTCTTTCATCGCCCCGGGGCGAAGTGGCTGCAGCTCAGTAAGGCCCAGGGCCCAGGCCAAGGCGTCACTGACTCCTTCTGCGCTGTTGTCAAGATTGGTGTGACAGGCGATGATATTGATTTGGTGAGACAGGGCTTTTGCAAGAAAGGCCCCGGCAGGAGTCTTGGTGATGACCTTGGCAAGCGGATGAAAGATGCAGGGATGGTGAGTGATAATGGTGTTTGCCCCGCGGGCAATGGCTTCGTCGAGGAGGCGGAGGCTTGGGTCAAGTCCAAGAAGTATCGAGGTGATGTGTGTATCCGGATTGCCCACAAGCAGTCCCACGTTGTCCCAGCTTTCCGCCAGGGAAAAGGGGGCAATTTGATCGAGACCGTTCAGAAGATGGTGGAGTTGCACGCTCACGCTGTCCGCCTTGGTATCGAGCCTGCGACCGGGAATAAAAAAAGGTACATCCCGGCAGGGAGGTACCTTTTTTTATTTCGTCTGAGCCAGGGATGAAGATCCTGGATAGCCAGATCGCATAAGGGAAATTTTTCTTTCCCTATTTTGTGTGTGAAAAAAAATAATGTATTCAAGGAACCTGGTAGTTGGATTCAGATTCTGCAATAATATGGTGGGCGCAGTAGGACTTGAACCTACGACCGACCGGTTATGAGCCGGTGGCTCTAGCCAGCTGAGCTATGCGCCCTTTCTGACAACAAAATTGTCAATATAAGAACATGTCGTCTCAATTGTCAACAAAAAAAAGTTTTTTCACAGGGTCCAGGTAAATCATGCGGGTTTGTAGGGCAAAATTCATCCTGTTTCCCAGGATACTGGTACAGTTTTTTCTATTTTTTGTCAAAATCGAGTGATTTCAGGAATAAAAACTATGACTAACCTCGTGTTGACAGAGCCTTGCTCCTGTAGTTTTATAATTAGTATTGCAATGTGGTACGGCAAACATGTCTTGGTCAGCTCTTTTCCCTTTTTTTGGATTATTGATGCACAAACGCAAACCTACAATATTGATTATCGATGATGATTCAATAATTAATTCGTTTATGTCGGAGATCCTCATGGATGAGGAATATGATCTTTTTTTCGCGATGAATGGTCAGGATGGTCTGGCCCAGGCCCTCGCTGTCCATCCGGATCTTATTTTTCTTGATATACGCATGCCCATTCTTGATGGGGTCGGATTTTTGCGGGAATGGAACCAGCGGGCGCTTTCACCTTGTCCGATCATTGCGATTACCGGATTTGACGATGATACTCTCCTTGGCGAATGTTTTGATCAGGGGATCTTTTCTTTGATCCGCAAGCCTTTTCATGCCAGTGAAATCATCGCCCTCTGCCATCGTTATACCAAGCTGACCGAGATCAAGAAGCGTCTGTCTTTCAATGTGGATACCGTGGCGTTTCTGAGTAAGCAGGCCTCATCTTTTGGCCTGGACAATCTGGATGAGCAGAATCTGATCGAGGCTCTGCCGTTCCCGGTCTTTGTCAAGAACAGGGAACGTGTCGTAATCCAGGTTAACAAGGCCTTGGAAGAGTTTACCGGTCTTGATCGGGAGGCACTTGTTGGTAAAATCTGTGATGAGGAGAATGGCAACAAACAGTGTATTATTGCCAGGAATCATAACATCGAGCTCAGTCTGGCCAGGGATGGTGGTATTGCCCACTATGAGCAGATAGTAATAGATCGCCAAGGTAAGCAGAGGGAGGTGGTCATGTACCTTTCAGCTGTTACCAACGGGGCCACTGACACTCCGGTGGGGATCCTTGGGATCATGGTTGATATCACCGAGTTTGGCTTTTCCTCGTTTAAAACAATCCTGGCCAACAGGTTTCCCAATCTCTCAAGCAGGGAGCGGGAGGTAGCCAATTTAGTCCGGCTGGGGATGAGCAACAAGGAAGTTGCTCAACAACTGAATATCGCCACCTGTACTGTTGAGTATCATCGGGCCCATCTGCGGGAGAAGATGGGGCTGAAAAAAGGTGCTAACATCAATCTGAGTACAGCTCTTCTCTCCCTGTAAAGGTGTATTCGATAGCGCGGACAACCCAGATGAGTCCGGGGATGGATTTTTTTTTTGGGTGAATGAATGGCCAAGGCAGGAAAAATGGATAGTGGTGAGAGCATGGAAGAGATGCAGGGAAATGGTGAACATATTCTGATTGTCGAAGATGAAGGACTCCTGCGGCTGATGGCCAGCGAGATGCTCAAGATTCTTGGATATTCGGTTACGGCAGTTGCAAGTGGTGAAGAAGCAATTCCTTACCTGGAGGAGAATCAGGCCCATCTTCTTATGCTCGACATGATGTTGGGATCGGGGATAAATGGCCGGGAGGTTTATGAAAAAATACTTGCCTTCAGGCCGGGCCAAAGGGCAATTGTGGTCAGTGCATTTGCGGATTCGCTGGAGATCAGCCGGACTTTACAACTGGGCGCCAGTCAGCTTGTGACAAAACCATATACCCTCCAGGAGCTTGGCTTGGCTGTGCAGAAGGCCTTGCTTGCTTGAGAAGAGGGCCTGCGTGATTGATGTGAGAGGCTGCGGATAATTTCTCCGGATTGTCTGAAAAGCAAGGGTACGGAAAAGGAAAAAGGGGTTGCCGTCAGGATTGACGGCAACCCCTTTTTCTTTTTGATGGCGGTTCTGCGGTTGCCAGTGTCTGCCGGCGCAGGTATAGTGATTTTGACTGGATATCGAGGGGAGAAATGCAAAAAGGAGCATGATGGTGATGGATGTAAAAGCGTTTCAGATCGTTGACACCCGCAATCAGGTGTGCCATGTATAACAATCTTCTTTATTTCCTCACTGCAATCTTCCTTTTCAGCATGAGTACGGCATCCGAAACTCCCTGGCTGCCTGCCTGGGGTGCTGTTGTATTTTTTGTCTTGAATCTGATTCTCTACCAACGCCTGATTCAGGTTTTACACAGGCAGGCCGGCAGCTCGTCCGCCTATTTCAAGGCGGAGCGCAAGGCCTCGATTGCTGCCATTTTTTTCTTTGGTCTGGCAACCTATGTTTCTGATCTTAAATATTATCTCTCTCTTCTGGCTTGGGCGAAAGTCTTGCCCTCTCTGGTAAATGTTGCGGGGCTGCTTCTGTTTTTGCTGTACCTGGTACTTATGTGGAGGGTGGCCAGGTTGAATTATCAGCGGGTGTTTGGCCGCACCTATAGTACGGCGACTTTTATAGCCTCAAATATCAAGGTGAATCTGCCCATCGTTTTGCCCTGGGTGCTGCTTTCCCTCTGTTATGACCTTGTTGCCCTTTTTCCCTCGGCCGGGCTGCATGGTTTTCTGCTTTCCGCAGGGGGGGATTTCCTCTTTTATGTTCTGTTTCTCTTTTTTGTTCTTCTGGTGTTTCCACCTCTGGTGCGTCGTCTCTGGGGCTGTACCAGGATGCCGGACGGCCCGCTCCGGGATCAACTCACGGCTTTCTGCGCCCGGCAGAGATTTTCCACCGAGCTTTATCTCTGGCCGCTCTTTGAGGGCCGGGCCCTGACTGCCGGAGTCATGGGGGTGGTGCCGGGGCTGCGTTATCTCCTTATTACTCCTGCTCTTCTTGAGGTTTTATCCCTGCCGGAACTGGAGGCGGTCATGGCCCATGAGATAGGGCATGTCCGCAAAAAGCACCTTCTTCTGTACCTGGTGCTGATTGCCGGTTTCAGTCTGGTGGTTGGCCTCTATACTGAACCGTTGACCTTCTTTCTGCTGTCGCGGGATTTTTTCTATTCCCTGATGCGCTGGAGCGGGATGTCACCCGAGGCCCTGCTGGTTGTCTGCGCTGCCATTC
The DNA here is from genome assembly GCA_043826415.1 of Pseudomonadota bacterium. Lineage (GTDB taxonomy): Bacteria > Desulfobacterota > Desulfobulbia > Desulfobulbales > Desulfocapsaceae > UBA2270. The sequence goes on along the minus strand of JBDRQE010000025.1, from coordinate 13,523 downwards.
CTCTGCTGCTGGTGATGCTCCTTTATTTCCGGTATCTGTTTGGTTTTTTTATCCGCAATTTTGAACGGCAGGCGGATCTGCATGTTTTTGCCGCCCTGGGCAGCAGTTTTGCCCTGATGTCGGCCCTGGAGAAAATCGCCCTGTTGAGCGGTAATAGCCGGGATCAGCCGAGCTGGCATCATTTCGGCATTGGCGAGCGGGTGGCCTATCTGGAAAAATGTGAACAGGATCCGCAGGAGCAGGGACGACATGGGCGGAAGGTTTTGCTCAGTCTCCTCACCTATATGCTGGTGCTGGCCGCGGCTGTCGGTTGGGCACAATATCTGCCGGTGGAAGGGCTTGCCCGTGCCTATGAGGAAAAGTATATTGAGACCGTCCTCTGGCAGAAGCTGCAGCAGGAACCGGATAAGGCCTTGTGGCTGCAGATGGCGGGAGACCTGATGCAGCATAAAAAAATGGAGCGTAAGGCCCTTGCCGCCTATGAACAGGCCCTGACCTTGCCGCCGGTCAGCCCCGATCTCATGAACAATCTCGCCTGGCTGCTGTTGACCAGTGAGGATGTGGGGCTGCGTGATCCCCAGCGGGCCTTGGTTCTGGCCCGTTCTGCCGTAGGGTTGAAACCGGTGGGGATTTTTTATGACACCCTGGGACTGGCCTTGTGGGCCAATGGGCTTGTTGCTGAGGCGGTGGAGGCTGAAGAAGAGGCAGTTCTTGCAGATCCAGCGACCCGGGAGTATTATCAACAACAGATTGTGCGTTTTCGGAGTACGAACTATGACGATGGATTGAGGTGAAAGCAAGAAGATGAATCGCAGCACAGGAATTGACAGATGCCATTTTTAGGGGCCCATGAATCGGTGGCAGGTGGCCTGCACCTTGCATTTGACCGGCTGCATCAGGTTGGCGGGGAGGCTCTACAGATCTTCACCCGTAATCAGCGGCAGTGGCATCCGCAACCGTTGACAGAGGATGAGATCACCTTGTTCCAGGCATCCTGGAAGGAGAGTGGTTGTCTGCCCGTGGCTTCGCACGCTTCGTACCTGATCAATCTGGCCAGCGGCAAGCAGGAGCTGACGGAGAAGTCGATCAAGGCCTTTTCCGCCGAGATCCATCGTTGCGGGCAGCTGGCTATTCCTTTTGTGGTGATTCATCCCGGCTCTCATGGGGGCGATGGTGTGGAGGCAGGACTTGCCCGCTTTACCACGGCCCTTGATCTGGTGCTGGAGGCCACAGGGGGTGAGGTGACAGTTTTGCTGGAGACCACGGCCGGCCAGGGGACGAGCCTGGGCAGCCGTTTCGAGGAGCTGGCCTTCATCCTGGACCATTGCCGTTATCCACAGCGGCTCGGGGTGTGCGTGGATACCTGTCATATCTTTGCCGCCGGTTATGATATCAGGGATCTCTCCGTTTATAATCGGACTATGGAGGAGTTTGACCGCTTAGTTGGGATAGAGCGGATCCGCTTCTTTCATCTCAATGATTCCAAGCAGAAGCTGGCTTCCCGGGTGGACCGGCATGAACATATCGGCCAGGGGGCAATCGGTCTGGAGGGTTTCAGGAGCCTGCTCAATGATCCCCGTTTCTCCGACCATCCCATGACCCTGGAGACCCCGAAGGGAGAGGACCTGCAGGAGGATCGGGATAATCTGCTGGTCTTGCGCGCACTCATTGCCAGGTTGGTTACAGCATGAACAGGAAGAAATTATGAATTTTTTGAACAGCGATGCCCTTCTTGATCTGCTTGAGCGCGAGGGGATGCTCAGCGCTCAGCAGCGGCAGAAGATCACCCTGGAGAAGGGGAAACAGCGGCAGAAGCTGCTGCGACGGGTGGATGACAATAACGGAGACACAGATAAAAGCTATCCCGATCTGGTCGACATCATCGCCTCGTATCATCTGGAGATAGCGGGAAGCCCGGGAACGGTTCTGGATGAAGAGGCGATTATGCAGGTGGTGGCCCGGGTCTTCCGGCTGCCCTTTAAAAAGCTTGATCCGCTGAATCTTGACATGGATATTGTCACCAAGACGATCCCCCGGAATTTTGCCATCACCCACCTGTTGCTCCCCTTTAATCAGCGGGATGGCATTTTGGAGATTGCCGTCTATCATCCGGATAAAAAAACCGTGCTCGCCGATATTGAACAGGCAAATCAGGTCACCGTCAGGCCTTATCTGGCCACCAAGTCCGATATCCGCAAGATTCAGGCCGAATTTTTCGGTTTTCAGAAGTCGATCCGGGCCGCGGAGAGTCAGTTTGCCGGGCCCGGGATCGGCAGCTCAGTGGACATCGGCAATCTCGAGCAGTTCGTCAAGATCTCCTCGGCGAAAGAGATCTCCTCCTCGGATCAGCATATCAAGTCCGCGGTCAACCATCTCTTTCATTACGCCCTCGATCAGCAGGCCAGCGATATCCATATCGAGCCGAAACGGGATGCCTGTATGGTCAGATTCCGTATCGACGGCATGCTGCATCCCATCTATAAACTGCCCAAGGTCGTGCATGCGGCGATCACCGCCCGTATCAAGTCATTGGCCCGCATGGATATCTCGGAGAAGCGGCGGCCCCAGGACGGTCGGATCAAGGTAGGTGTCGGCGGCAAGAAAGAGGTGGAAATTCGGGTTTCCACAGTCCCCGTCTCCTTCGGTGAAAAGACGGTGCTGCGTATCCTGGATTCCGATGTGATCTTTCAGGATCTTGATCATCTCGCCTTCTCCCATCGTGACCGTCAGGTCTTCGATTCCTTTATCAATGCCCCGCACGGTATTGTCCTGGTGACCGGACCCACCGGCAGCGGCAAGTCGACCACCCTCTATTCGACCCTGAAAAAGATCGCCACCCCGGAAAAGAATATCGTCACCGTCGAAGATCCGGTGGAGATGGTGCATGAGGAGTTCAATCAGATCTCGGTGCAGCCGCTCATTGATGTGACCTTCTCAACCATCCTCCGCAATATCCTCCGTCAGGACCCGGATATCATCATGATCGGCGAGATCCGCGATCTGGACACTGCGGCCCATGCGGTGCAGGCGGCGATGACCGGTCATCTGGTTCTTTCCACCCTCCATACCAATGATGCGGTCTCCTCCATTGTCAGGCTCATGGACATGGGCCTCGAGCCGTTTCTGATCAGCTCTACCCTCCTTGGCTGTGTGGCCCAGCGGCTTGTGCGCACTATCTGTCCCGGCTGTGTGGAGAGCTTTCAGATGGAGCAGGAGGAATTGCTGAAGCTGGGCTTTCCGGTTTCCGGCAGCGGCATGATAGAGCTGAAGCGGGGCAAGGGCTGCCGTCAGTGTCGGGGTACCGGCTACAAGGGACGCTGCGGGGTCTTCGAGGTCTTTGTCTTCTCCGAACAGATCAGCAGGATGCTGCGGGCCGGAGCAGATGTAAATGAGATGCGTAAGCTTGCAATCCGTGAAGGAATGACTACCTTACGAGAAGATGCATGGCAGAAGGTGAAGGCTGGGGTTACCACCTATCAGGAGGCCATGCGGGTAACGTCGTAGGGGAATTATGAATTAACAATTACGAATTACGATTTCGTAATTGTATGGAGCGGGTCATGGCTGAAAAAATAGTCTGTCGCAATAAAAAGGCCTTTCATGATTACTTGATCGAGTCAACCATGGAGGCCGGGATGGTGTTGACCGGGCCGGAGGTGAAATCCCTGCGGGCCGGCAAGGCCAATCTGCGTGACGGTTATGCCCAGATTGATAACCGGGGCGAGCTAATGCTGCTCAATGTCCATATCTCCTTTTACACCTTTGCCACTCACAATCCCAATGAGCCGATCCGACCGCGCAAACTTTTGCTTCACAAACGGGAAATCAACAAACTGATCGGCAAATTGCGGGAGAAAGGCCTTGCCTTGATCCCTCTGAAGATCTATTTTAATGAACGAGGCAAGGCCAAGGTGGAACTCGGGCTGGCCCGCGGCAAAAAGCAGTATGACAAACGGGCGTCGCTCAAGGAGCAACAGAGCGATCGCGAGATTCAACGGGTCATGCGCCGCAATGAAATTTAAATTTATTTTTAACCCCGACAAGCGGGGTAAGTACCTTCACGAAATTCTTTCCAAAAAAACAAGAAAAAATTTTTAAGGTACTAAAACAATATAATTCAACCACAAATTTTAACCAATAAGGGGGGCGAAACGGTCTCGACGGGGATATGTAAGCTATCCGTTGCATGCCGAGCTTCTGTCTGCTCGTAAAACTGATGGAATTTCAATTATAATCGCCGACGATTATAACTACGCACTGGCAGCTTAGTCTGCTGTGCCGTTCCCCCGGTCTCTGCCCGCAAGACCGGATCGGAGCGCCGACTCTGTGGGCTGGTCCTCCGGCAGCACCTGTTTGCCGGAAGATGAGAACCAAGCAGGTTAGCAACAGGATATCCAAGTTCCGGCGGAGCTCCTGAAGCGAATATGAAAGCCCGGGGCTAAGCATGTAGATACGGGAGGGGAGTATTTTCGGACGCGGGTTCAACTCCCGCCGCCTCCACCATTTTGGATGTCCAGTAAGGGCTTGAATCTTCAGAGATTCAAGCCCTTTTTTTATTGTTCTGTGAGGATTGAAACGCTATAGTGCCTGGATTTACAGAGGTGCTCTTAGCAGTTTTTATGGAAAAGGATAGCAAGAGGGTGTGTGATGAACAAGAAGCAACTCTCCGAACGCGATATCTGCACAAAGTACATAACGCCTGCCCTGGAGAAGGCGGGCTGGGTTGTGGAGGTGGTGAAAAAAGGTGGACCAAGTGGACATTCTGGAGAGAGTGGACACATCCAGGAACAGTCTACCGAGTTTACGGCGTCCACTAAAGTCTACCCCGAATTCTCCGCTAACGCCGCACTGGTACTACTGGCGGTGGCCTGTTCGCTGCTCGACCGCCAAGTTGAACGCCTGGCGCAGGATTTCGAAAAAAAGGGTGGTTTCACCGAGCGGCTTTACCGCGTGCGCACCGCCAAGCGGAGGAGCCAGCCATGAGCAAGCCTTCCACCTACCAGCCGCCCTACACCATCACCCCCGAGATACTGAACCGGGTCGCCGCGATCAGCGAGGCCATCGGGCGGTTGACCGTGCTCACCGACCAGGCCAGGGCATTCCGACTGCGACGCATCAACCGTGTTCGCACCATTCACGGCTCGCTGGCCATCGAGGGCAACACCCTGAGCGAGGCGCAGATCACCGCGATTCTTGAGGGCAAGCGCGTCATCGCCCCGCCTCGTGAGGTGCAGGAGGTGAAAAACGCCCTGGCCGCTTACGACCGCTTCGGCACCTGGAAGCCCGATGTGGAAAAGGATCTGCTGGAGGCCCATCGAATTCTGATGTCCGGGCTGATCGAAGAGGCGGGAATTTACCGGCGCGGAGGAGTGGGGGTGATGGCAGGTGGGCAGGTGGTCCACATGGCCCCGCCAGCCGACCGGGTACCACACCTGATGGCAGACCTGTTCGGCTGGCTGGCCGCCACCGACGCCCACCCGCTCATCGCCGGCTCAGTCTTTCACTACGAGTTTGAATTCATCCACCCATTCGCCGACGGCAACGGCCGCATGGGCCGGATGTGGCAAAGCCTGATTCTCACCTGCTGGAATCCCCTGTTCGCCGACATCCCGGTGGAAAGCATGGTGTATGAGCACCAGCAGCACTATTATGATGCCCTGAACGCAAGCACCGGCCGGGCAGATTCTGCGCCCTTTATCGCCTTCATGCTGCGGATGATCCTGGATATCGTGATCACCTCCGCCCCCCAAGTCAGCCCTCAAGTCACCCCCCAAGTCGGCGAGCTGCTGGCGGCGATTCAGGGCGAGGTGGGCCGCGAGGCGCTGCAATCCGTCTTGGGCCTTTCAGACCGCAAATCCTTCCGGGAGCGCTACCTCAAACCGGCCCTGGCCGACGGCCTGATTGAGATGACTATCCCCGACAAGCCCACCAGCCGCCTGCAAAAATACCGCCTGACCGACAAGGGGTGGCAGTGGCTACAAGGCCATGCCGACGAGTAGAAGCGAAGTTTCTGATCCAATTATGAGGAGGAAAAATGAACGAACGATTTTATGTACTGGAAATACACCTGATCGATATTGAACCGGTTATCTGGCGGCGCTTTGTGGTACCTGCCGATATCAGTCTGGATCGTCTGCATGATGTCATTCAAATTGTGATGGGATGGACTGACAGCCATCTGCACGAGTTCACAATAGGGAAAAAACGTTATACCGAATACCCGGAGTCTAAGGACGACGGACTGGAGTGCGGCCGCTACCGCCTGGGTGATCTGGTCAAGCAAAAAGGTCGTACGTTCCGTTACCTGTATGACTTCGGCGACGGCTGGGAACACGAGCTGGTTCTTGTCGATAACCGCCATGTCATCAACCCTGCACAGGAGATGTACCTGGACTGCCTTGAAGGTGAAAGGGCCTGTCCGCCTGAGGATGTGGGCGGGGTGCCCGGTTACTATAGATTTTGTAAGGCGTTGAAGGAGCCCAATCATGAAGAACATGAACTCTATATGGCATGGTCCGGGGGTGCGTACGACAGTGAAGAATTTGATGTCGAGGCCGTCAACTGGGAGTTGATGAAATACCTGCGCTGGTCCCGCGATCGCTGTCTGAACAGCGGTTGGACTGTATGAGAACAAGCAAGTAGAGTGAAAAACTCTTGAGACACGACCTTTGATTGACGTGCTGCCTTGCTGTATTATAAATAGAAACGTCAATCGGCCGCACCGTTTACTATTCATTTCCATAAGGATTTCAAAATGCCATTTTCCGTAACCCCTATTCATGCCGATCCGTTTTTCTTTGACCGTGAGGGATTGCAGGCCATTGCCGCTGAAACGGTGGTCGTTGACGGCCTGCGTTCTTTCAAGGATCATCAGGTGATTGCCGTCGACCAGGATCAGGACAGGCTTTGGGGGCAGGTGGAGGATGAAGAGGCGGAACTTCCCCTGGCGGTGATGATCGAGGTCGATGAGGATGGAGAGTTGCAGCTTGCCTGCGATTGTGCCGACAGCCAGACAGCGGCCTGCCGGCATCAGGTCGCTGTTCTCTATGCCTATGCCGACGAGAAGGAGAGCTCGGATCAGCTGTTGTCCGCTACGGAAAGCGCCATCAAGGATCGGATCAAGCGTGGCCGCTCCGAGGTGGTCGTCGAGCAGCTGAGTGGTGAACCCTGGTTTGGCGTGTGGCAGGCAAGCTCGATTGCGTCGCCAACCCATTTTTCCCGGCAGTATCGGGTGACCATCCGCAGTCTGCAGCGGCGGACCAATATCTGCAACTGCCCTGACTTCCTCGTCAATCAACTGGGGACCTGCAAGCATATCGAGGCGGTTCTCCATAAAATCGGCAAGCGCAAGGACTTTCAGCGGATCAGAGAGCAGCCCGCGCCGGTTTCCTATGTCTTTCTCGCCTGGGACGTGGAGGAGGCACCGCGGCTGGCCCTCCATCGCAGTCGAGACCTGGGCGAGGAATTGCAGAAAATCCTGGACCGCTATTTTACAGCCGACGGCATGTTTCCGGGCCGGCTTCCCGATGACTTTTTCCGTTTGCTGGAGATTGTTGAAGGCCGCAGTGATCTGCAGGTCGGGGAGGATGCCGTTGAATTCGCCCGTCAGATGGCGGCAGATGCCGCCCATCGTTTACGGGCAGAGCGAATCAGGGCGCAGATAGGCGCCAGTCATGGCCGTTTGCCGGGGGTCAAGGCCAGGCTTTATCCCTATCAGATTGAAGGGGCGGCCTTTCTGGCCGGTACCGGCCGGGCGCTGCTGGCCGACGACATGGGCTTGGGCAAGACCCTGCAGGCCATAGCGGCCGCAAGCTGGCTCCGGGAGCAGGAAGGGGTGCGCCGGATCCTGATCATCTGTCCGGCCTCACTCAAGCAGCAGTGGGCGCGGGAAATCGAGCGCTTCACCGATCTCGACAGTCAGGTGGTTCAGGGCCCGGCGGCAGAGCGCGGTGTGCAGTATCGTCGGGAGGCCGCATTCTTCATCATCAACTACGAACTGGTCTTGCGGGATCGGACCCTGCTCAGCGAGACCCTGTGCCCGGACCTGATTATCATGGATGAGGCGCAGCGGATCAAGAACTGGCGAACCAAGATTGCCGCGGCGGTGAAGCTGATCCCCAGCCGCTACGCCTTTGTTCTTTCGGGAACGCCCCTGGAAAATCGGCTGGAAGACCTGTACAGTCTGATGCAGGTGGTCAACCCCAGGATACTGGGACCTCTCTGGCGCTACCTGGTCGATTTTCATATCACCGATGGGCGCGGAAAGGTATTGGGCTATCGGAACCTCTCGCTGTTACGGAGAAGGCTGGCGCCGGTCATGCTGCGGCGCGACCGGCGCCTGGTGCGTGACCAGCTGCCGGACCGCATTGTTCAGCGCCTCGATGTGGCGATGACCGCCCCCCAGCGTGAACTGCATGATTCGGCGATGGCTGCCGCCGGCAGGCTGGCCACCATCGCCCGCAGGCGGCCCCTGACCCCCAGTGAGCAGAACAGGCTGCTTGCCGCGTTGCAGCAGGCGCGCATGGCCTGTAATGCCGCCGGATTGGTGGACAAGGAGACGCCAGGGTCGCCCAAACTCGATGAGCTGGTCGATATCCTGGCTGAGGTCTGCCTGCAGTCCGGGCTCAAGGCGGTGGTCTTTTCCCAGTGGGAGCGGATGACCCAGATGGCGGAAGCGTGTATGGCGCGGATTGGCTTGGGCTGTGTGCGGCTGCATGGCGGGGTGCCGACGGCCAAGCGCGGCGCCTTGATGGATCGTTTCCGTGATGATGATTCGGTACAGGTCTTTATCTCCACCGATGCCGGCGGGGTCGGGCTGAATCTGCAGAGCGGCGCGGTCCTGGTCAACCTCGATGTCCCCTGGAACCCGGCGGTGCTGGAACAGCGCAATGCCCGCATCCATCGCCTCGGTCAGACCCGCACCGTGCAGATTATCACCATGGTGGCTGCTGATTCCTATGAAGAACAGGTCTTCTCCCTGGTGCAGAACAAGCAGAATCTCTTTGACAACGTTGTCGGTGAGGATGCCACCGAGGATGTGGTGGGTGTTTCCAGAAAACTGCTGGAGACCCTGATTGCTGATCTGGCCGGGGAGAGTTCCGCCCTGCCGAAGGAGATCGCTGAGGATGGCGGCCCACCTGCCGCCGAGGAGACGATCGCCGCGACAACGCCTGCGGGAGAGTCTGGTACTGCAGACGAAGAAGACAGGAGGATAGAAGAGGCGCTTACCCGCTGCATCGAAGAGCTGCAGCTGGCCTTTGGCGCCCGGATTGAACGGATCTTCGGCTCCGGCGGCGGATTGCTGGCGGTGCTGGACCGGGTCGATGCAGCGGCCGATCAGGTGGCCGAGCGCCTGTCGCAACAGGTGCCGGTGGCGCTGATCGATGGACTGGCCTTGAAGGGGTTGCAGCGGCTGGGTGGCAATTCCCTGCTGGCGCAGGCCAGCCCTTTGTATGACGCGGCAGATGCGGCGGATGTTGCTGGACCCGGTCCGACCCGTCTGCAGCGTCTGGCCGCTGAAAAGATGGAGGCGGCGCGGCTTCTGCTCAATCAGCATCTCCATGACAGCGCCCTTGATCTGCTGGTCGGCGCCCTGCTCAGCCTTGCCGCCGACCGGGCAGGCCGTGAGGCGGCGCTTGGCCGGGAAGAGGTCGCTGTCTGGGCCTTTGCGGAGGCGCTGCCGCAGGGGCTGCTCAATGAGCAGGAGGTGGCGTTGCTGATGCGGGCCATCAGCTTTGCCCAGGGGACAGAAGTGCCGGAACATCTCCTCCGTGCGCTTGTTGCCGAGAGCGGTGATCTCTTCTTTGCAGGCCAGCCGGAAGAGAACACCCCTTAAGCCGGGGTGCTTGCCTTGACAATAAAGGCCAGCATCCTGTATTCTTTTTCCAGGAAGAAAGATTTCGCTTTTGCGAAGATCTCTTACCCTGACAGCCCACTCCCTCTTCCATGACAGGTGCTACCTCCATGTCCAGATTCCGGCTCAAGACGGCACTCGTTGCTGCAGCTCTTTCCTTGCTGGGATTTGCCGCTAATACCTGTGCCCTTCCTGTTTCCTTCGGAGTCTCCTTTATCTTCGGCTCTATTTTTTCCGTTATCGCCGTCAGCCGCCTTGGTCTGTGGACCGGGGTTGTGGTGGCTGCCATCGCCTCCAGTTACACCTATGTGCTGTGGAGCCATCCCTGGGCCATTATCATCTTTACCGCCGAGATCCTGTGGATGGGTCTGGCCCTCAAGCGGGGCAGGTCCAATCTCCTGCTGATCGACGGCCTCTATTGGCTGACCCTGGGATCTTTGCTCGTTGTTCTGTTTTACGGCGGGATCATAGGGGTGGGCCTTCAGCAGACCACCATCATTGTCTTGAAACAGGGCCTGAACGGCGTGTTCAATGCCCTGGCCGCCTGGATACTCCTGTCTTTTCTGCCGGTTGGCGCCTGGCTCGGTTCTCCCGCTCATGACCTGCGTCGGGCCTATGGGCAGATCATTTTTCAGATAGCGGCAGCCTTTGTCATGGTGCCATCCCTCGGTATCCTGCTGATCCTGACCCATAGGGAGATCTCGGCCACCCAGGAGCGCATTATTCGCGATATCTCCATTGAGGCACAGATGACCAGCAATGCGCTTGGTCAATGGGTCGCCATGCATGTCAATGCCGCCCGGTTTATCGGAGAACTTGGAAGTTCCTCGCCCCTGAAGCCCTCTGGCGCACTGCAGGAGGAGTTGCGGCGCATCCATGGACTCTACCCCGATTTTCATAATGTGTTTCTTGCCAATGCCGCCGCCACTACCATTGCCTTCGATCCGCCGATTAACGAAAAAGGCCAGTCCACCATCGGGATTAGTTTCTATGATCGTGCCTGGTTCAAGGAGCTGAGTTGTTCCCTGCAGCCGACCATCTCTGACGTTTTTCTGGGCCGGGGCGGAATCTTTGCCCCTATTTTCTCCATCTCCGTTCCCATTGTCCGCGACGGGAAGCTCTCTCATTTCGGGCTGGGCGCCATCAACCTTGAGCGGATGGAGAAGCTGCTGCAGCAGGTGAGCGACCGGGGAAATATGCTTGCCACCATTGTCGACCGCAACGGCCGCATCGTTATCAGTACCGATCCGTCCAGACGGCCTCTGGATGCCTTGGTACAAAAAGAGGGGCTGGCGGTACCGGTCAGCAGCGAGGTGGAGTTGTGGATGCCGGGCGCAAAGGAAGAAATTAACATCATGCAGGCGTGGAAAAATGCCTTCTACCGGGCAAGATTGCCCATAGAAGGTACGCCCTCCTGGTCCATGCTGGTCGAATATTCCCTTGCCCCCCTGCAGCAGCATTTCTTTGAGCTGGCCATCTGGGGGCTGGCAGTTGTTGCGGCTTTTTTTGTCGTCATGACCATGTGCGCCGCACTGATCAGCCGGATGCTGACCAGACCGATTCTTGCTCTGGCCCAAGTCTCCAAGAATCTGCCGGAGAGGATTGCCCACCATGAACAGATCGTCTGGCCGCAGGCAAATTTTGTGGAGCTCTTAGAGTTGATCGACAATTTTCAACACTCCGCAGCCATCATTGATACGAATCTGGCAGAACTCAATGCATACAGCCTGACCCTGGAAGAGACGGTCGAGAAACGTACTGCGGAGCTGGAGCATGAACGGCAACGACTCGCCAATATCATTGAGGCCACCCATGTCGGGACCTGGGAGTGGAATGTGCAGAGCGGAGAGACGATCTTCAATGAACGCTGGGCGGAGATTGTCGGCTATCGCCTGGAAGAATTGCAGCCGATCACCATCGGGAGCTGGCAGGAGCTCACCCATCCCGATGATCTTCAGGCCTCCGAGGCCATGCTGGAGAAACATTTTTCCGGGGAACTGGCCTATTATGACTGTGAGTGCCGGATGCGGCACAAAGACGGCCATTGGCTCTGGGTGCATGATCGCGGGCAAGTGGTGTCGAGGGACCCGGAGGGAAAGCCGCTGCTGATGTCAGGAACCCACGAGGATATCTCGGAACAGAAAAAGCTCCAGGCCAGAATGGCAACGATTATGGAAGAACAGAAAATTATCCTGGACAATGCCAACATCGGTATCTCAATGGTAAAGGAGAGGAAACAGGTATGGGCTAACAAGAAGCTTCAGGATATTTTCGGCTACTCGCAAGAGGAAATTGTGAACGCCTCGACAAGAATCTTCTACCCGTCACAGGAGAGCTATGAAGCTCTTGGGGCTGTTGCCTATCCGGTTCTGGCCACTGGTGAGGCGTATCATTGCGATATTGTCATGCGCCGAAAAGACGGAACAGACATTGCTATCAACATTTCCGGTAAGGCGGTGGATCCTGCGGATCCCCAGGCGGAGAGTATCTGGATCTTTGAGGATATCAGCGAGCGCAAGGATAGTGAACGGCGATTGCAGGAAAAAACCTTGCAACTGGAGAGCCTGACCAGGGATCTGGAGCAGCGGGTAGAAAAGGAAGTAGCCCTTCGACTCAAGGGAGAAGAGCTTCTGGTCCAGCAGTCAAAACTGGCGGCCATGGGCGAGATGTTAGGCGCCATTTCCCATCAATGGCGGCAACCGCTGAATGCCCTGGGGATTATTATCCAGAATATCCGTGAGGCCTATGCCTTTGGAGAACTGAACGAGGAGCAGATTGAGAACAGCGTGGAAAAATCCATGGCCCAGATCCGCCATATGTCCAAGACCATTGATGACTTCCGTAATTTTTTCCGACCGGACAAGAAAAAGGCCTCCTTCAATGTGATGGAGGTGATTGCGAATGTCCTCACGATGCTCTCCTCGCAATTGTCTGCGCATCAGATCGGTTATCGGTTGACCTGTCATACCCACAACAGGAGTTGCGAGGATGTGGCCGAGATGATTTTCTGTGAGGCCATGACCACTTTCGGTCATCAGAATGAATTTCAGCATGTGATCCTCAATATTGTCAATAATGCCCAGGATGCGATCATGGCCGGTCGGGTTAGTAGCCCGGCACAGCAACGGCCGGCCGGTAGGATCACTTTTGATTTTTATCATGGGGATTCAAGCCTGATCATCGAGATTGGTGATAATGGCGGCGGCATTGATCCCGGGATTATAGACCGCATCTTTGAACCCTATTTCACCACCAGGGGGCCGGACAAAGGCACAGGGCTGGGTCTGTACATGTCGAAGGTGATCATGGAGCATATGGGAGGCAAATTGTCGGTGAAAAACAGCGATCAGGGGGCGCTCTTTATTCTTGAATTGCAGGGAGAGATCGTAATAACTGAAGGATAGGATGATATCGTCTCATGAGGCGTCTAACAAAAATCTCTTACCTCCTGAGAGCGATAATAAGGAGTAGGCCATGAAGGAATCCGAACAAGGTCCTGATTTGACCATTCTCTATGTGGAGGATGACAATGTCACCCGGTCCGAGCTGGAACAGCTTCTACGACGGCGGGTTGGCAAGCTGCTGGTTGCCGAAAACGGCAGTGCCGGCCTCGATCTTTTCCGCCGGTTTAGCCCTGACCTCGTCATCACGGACATCCGGATGCCGGTTA
>JBDRQE010000024.1:0-124197 GCA_043826415.1 Pseudomonadota bacterium | reverse complement strand
CTTTTGCTTTTACACACCGGGCAGCGGAGATTGAATTTCTTTCTGGATACTGTGAAAATCACGTCTCCTTCCCTGTACTCTGTGCGAATATAACGATACCCAACAATACCAAAACCATGATAGAGTAAACTCGTGGACATGTAGAATCCTCCTTATCTTTTGCGTGATTGCTTTGATAAGGACTACATGTCCATTCTTTTTTCTACTCATTTTTTGATCGAAGTACGCTTAATCCGGAAGAACCTTATTATCTATGTCTCTATGGCAATTGGTAGCGTTTCGGTACTGTAACGTAGCGGCGGTGTCGTAGCTTTTTGTAGCGACTTACCGTTAAGGAGTAATGGGGTATTTTATGGCGTTGCGCGCCATTTTTTTATGGGCGGCTTCTATCGGATCCAGATCAAACTTGGAGGCCAGCATGGTAAGGTAGATCATCACGTCGCCAACCTCTTCTTCGATATGTTCACGGGTGTCCGCATCCACCTCTCTGCTTTCCTTGCCTTCCATCCATTGAAAAATCTCCATGAGTTCAGCGGTCTCGACACTGAGGGCCATGACGAGATTCTTGGGGGTGTGAAACTGCTCCCAATTCCGAACGCGCGCGAATTGTTTGAGCTTTATCTGCAGTTTTTTCATCTTTTCTGTCATTCTCGTGGTATTTGTTGATGGATTCTGGTAGGTTTTTTTAAAGGCTATGTCGTCAGTGTAGCATTGATTCCGGGGTGAGTAACCCCTTTTTTCTTTTTAATGGATGCAATTGTATGAAAAATCGTTCCGCAATTTTTTTCAGCTTTTTTCTCTCTGCCTTCCTGATTTTTTCCTCCATCGCTACCGGTGCTGCCAATGGCTTGGCCGTGGTGGATATGGGAAGAGACAGAATGATTGGCTATATGATCAGTAAGCAGTTACCGGGGATGCATTTCAGTGATAAACAGATGGACGATGCACTTAGTCGTGCGGCCTTTGATCTCTATCTTAAGCAGCTTGATTTTCAGAAACGTTTTCTTCTGCAACAGGATATTGATGTTTTGCGTGCCTATTCACAGTCCATTGATGATGAACTGTTACGCGGCAGCATAACCCTGCCGCAGAAAGGTTTTGATCTGCTTAATCTGCGCATTCAGCAGGTTGAGAAAATGGTCGCGGAGATTCTGGCATCAGAGATTAATGTGAACCAGAAGGAGTCGTATGAGACTGACCCTGTAAAAGTAACGTACGCTGCTGATGAACAGGGCTTACGGGAATATTGGCGCAAGATACTGAAGGAACAGATCATTTCCAAGTATCTGGATGCATTGACTGAACAGCAGAAAGCGAAAGAGAAAAAAAGTGATGACCTACTGTGGAAGGAGGCACGCGAAAGGGTGACCAAGTTAAACAAACAGTTCTTCCATCGTCTGCATCAGGAAACGGTGCAGGATCACATTGATCGTTTTTTCGATGCGGTGGCAAGGGCCTTTGATCCCCACACCGACTATATGCCGCCGGATAATAAGGAAGACTTTGATATCCACATGCGCGGCAGTCTTGAAGGGATTGGAGCGGTATTGCGAGAGGAGGATGGTTACATCAAGGTAGTGTCCATTATTCCCGGAAGTGCCTCTGCCGGACAGGGACAACTTGAGGCTGAGGACAGTATTCTTGAAGTGGCGCAGAAGGATGGTGATCCGGTTGAGATCACCGATATGCGTCTGCGTGATGCGGTCCGTCTGATCCGGGGGCCAAAGGGCACGGAGGTGCGTTTGACGGTGAAGAAACCGGATGGGGTGAAGGTGGTAATTTCTTTGATTCGTGACGTGGTTCAGATTGAAGAGACCTTTGTAAAATCGGTACCCCTTGATGGCCCAGCTGGAGGAAAGATAGGCTATATCATGATCCCTAGTTTCTATCGTGATTTTGAAGGAACCAAGAATGGGAAAGAGGCCCGGAATTGCACGGAGGATACCAGGAAGGCCATTGACGATCTGAAGAAAACGGGTATCAATGGTCTCATTGTTGATTTGCGTAATAATGGTGGTGGTTCCTTGGTGGATGCTGTGGACACTGCGGGTCTTTTTATCAAATCAGGGCCGATTGTGCAGGTGAAAAACAGTTCCGGTGCTCAGCGGATTCTTAACGATGAGGATCCGGAGATTGTCTATGATGGTCCTCTGGTGGTTCTGGTGAATCAGTTCTCCGCCTCTGCCTCAGAGATCGTGGCAGCTGCTCTGCAGGATTATGGACGGGCAGTGATTATAGGCGGCAGGCATACTCATGGCAAGGGAACCGTGCAGACCCTGGTGGATATGAATGAAAATATTCCGACGTTACATCTGCGCAGCTATGATGATTTAGGGGCTCTCAAGGTGACGATTCAGAAATTTTATCGGGTCAATGGCGGGTCAACACAATATAAAGGGGTGGAGTCCGATATTGCTCTGCCGAGTCTCTTTCAATATCTGAAATCCGGTGAGCAGTACATTGATTACTCATTGCCCTGGGATCAGGTTGAGCCTGTTCCCTTTGTCAAGTATAGCGGTAAAAAGATTGATTTGAACCGCTTGGTTGCGGCAAGTCGTCAGCGGGTGGAGTCTGATCCGGGATTGCAGACCATTGCTGATGAAGCAAAGAAGGCGGAAGAGCGAAGCAAGGACACTGTCGTCTCACTGCAGTTGAGTGATATGAAAAAGAGGCGTGAAGAGGCGGAGATGGCCCGTAACAAAATTGGCTCCCATTATCGTAAATATCGCGTGGAAAAAGAGGGAGCGATGGACGAGGAACCGGAAAATGGGGCAAAAAAAGGTGATGACCGTTTGAAATGGCTGGAGGAAGTCAAGGATGATCCCTATATCGGTGAAGCAATGCGGGTACTGGGGGATATGAATCAGTTGTAAAAATGTAGAACCATTAAGATCTGCTGACTAAGGTGAATTTACTAACACTCAACCCTAAAGGAGTTATGATGAAAAAAACGATTGCAGTGGCTGTTACCTTTGCGTCCTGTATACTGTTTTCAGCGGGCGCTGTTTTGGCGGCTTCAAGCCCGATGCCTGATCTTACCGGGAAGTGGCAGACAAAGAGCTATGGTCATCATCATGAGACAAGAGGTTTTTTTACGGCTGCAGATGTGGACGGCAAATGGACAGTCAAGGAACAGCAGGGACGATTCTTCACTGGAGAACGTACCTATTTCCTTAAATCCCATGACAATAAAAAGATTACGGAAAGTTTCTCGGGCGTGATATCAAGGGATGGTAAACGTCTCTATGTGGTGGATCATGATGAAGATATCCTGTTGGGTGATATCCTCGACAATGATTCCATAGAGCTTGTCATTCTCAATGACGGAGATAAAGAGAATAACTCGAGGATTGGACTGATCGAGATTGAAAAGGTGAAATAGGACACTCTATATCCCAAACGCCATCCCCCCTAACAAAAAAGGAACGACTTTGTCGTTCCTTTTTTGTTAGGGGGGAGTGGAGGAGAGAGGAGCGTTCTGTGAACGTTGTGACACGGTAATATAATAAATCACTATTTTGCTTGCGTTACCTTGGCCCCCAGGCCTGCCAGATCCTCTAGTTTCATTCTCTCGCTCGATCAACAGAATCCGCAGGCCCTGCCGCTACATCACCTGAGTTCTTGCCCAATATTATCGATAAATGGAATGAAAAATTATTGACATTTTATTGTTCTCTAATTGCCCTGCACTAAAGGGCGAAAAGAATTGTGGAGGGAGTATGCAAGCACGTATCCGGACGGTCGCCTTTTACTTTTTTTTCCTGGCGTTTTCCTCAATTGCTCATGCTGGAGAACAGGCAGACAGCCTGTTTCAGTATTCAACAATTAATGGATTGCTCAAGGGATTTTATGATGGAGATCTGAATTTTTCAGATTTATCGGCTCATGGTGATCTGGGGTTGGGCACCTTTAACCACTTGGATGGCGAAATGGTGGCTCTGGATGGACGTTTTTATCAGGTCACGATGGACGGCGTTGCCTCTCCGGTCAAAGGTGAGCAGCAAACCCCGTTTGCCGTTGTTACCCGATTTGATATTGATCAGAATGCGGATCTGCCAATTGGATTAAATTATCAGGGGTTACAGCAGAATCTGGATCGGCTCATAACGAATCGCAATCACTTTTATGCCTTCCGTATCCCTGGCCATTTTCGCAAAATGAAGGTTCGTTCCGTCCCGAGTCAGCGTCCTCCCTATCGACCTTTGGTCGAGGTGGTCAAGGGGCAGGCTGTGTTTGAATATGAAGATACGGAAGGAACTCTGATCGGGTTTTATACTCCTGATTTTATGCAGGGATTAAATGTCCCGGGGTATCACTTTCATTTTTTAAATAAAAGCCGGACTCGAGGTGGGCATGTTCTTGACCTGCAGACCGGGCCTGGAAAGATCGAGATAGATGAAATCAGTGAGATCGTGATGAGCTTGCCCCGTTCCCCGGACTTTGCCACGCTGGATATAGCTCAAGACCAGGCAAAGGCTTTGCAGCATGTGGAGCAAAAAGAGTAATAGCAGCGCTGGATGCTCTATCATGAAGCCTAAAAAAGGCGATGGGGTTGAAAGAGAATAAAATCTGTGTGCATGTAATGAAGCCTGCTTTGCAGGAAAGAGTATTCGTCGCTGTATATAAAAAAATATGGGCGAAACAGTTGCGTGGGGTGCTGTAAAAAAATCTTGATTAACAGAAAAAAAAGTGATAAAGCTCCTTGCTTATGAATGACTATTCAGTTAATGAATACCTAAAGGCCTGCTATGTATAAAGGACTGGAGAACAATGAAGCTTGATGAGGCATTTAGGAATCATAGGGAAAAAATCGTCGACAGGTGGGTTGATTACACCCTGTCCACTTACGAGTCATCATCCTTTTTCAAAAAAGAAAAGGATAAGTTCGCTAATCCTGTTGGCGGCAATATCAGGGAGGCTCTGAATTCCCTGTTTGGATTGCTTGCCGGGAATGCTGACCCCAAAGAGTTTGTTGCACCCCTTGAGCAGGTCATGCGCATTCGGGCTATTCAGGAGTTTGCAGCATCAGTGGCTGTGGGCCCGATCCATGCAGTTAAGCATATCACGCGTGAGATCCTGGCAAAGGACAAAGAGAGATGTCATCTTGTTCAGGAACTGTACGATTTCGAGTTTGCGGTTGATCTTGCTGTGCTTGCCGCTTTTGACCTGTACATGCAATGCCGGGAGCGCCTGTATCAGGTTCGGATACAGGAGATAAAGACCGGCAATTTTATTCTTACTGACAGCAAATGTCCGACGAATTTGCTGAAAACCAATATTCAGGAGTCTATTAAGGCTGTTGAAAGCCATTAACTGGGTGCTGGGTCGGAAGGGGGGTTGAAATTCCGCGCAGTTTCCAACACTGTTCAATTTGAAGCGAGGTAAGAAATGAAGTATGCCTTCTCATTCCTGGCAGTCATTGCTCTGATCTTGATTGCAGGGCTAGGATCCCAGATACCGGGTATGCAATACCTGTTTGGTGTTGCCATTCCGTATCTGGCCATGATGCTCTTTGTGGGTGGCTTTGTCTATCGGGTCACGCAATGGGCAAAATCACCGGTTCCCTTTTCCATCCCCACCACCTGTGGTCAGGGTGTGTCGCTGGACTTCATCAAGCAGGACAAGCTTGATTGTCCAACCAAGCCGTCCGAGGTTGTGGCGCGGATGTTTCTGGAGATTTTCCTCTTCAGGTCCCTGTTTCGTAACACCAAGTCAGAGCTCCATAACGGGCCGAAAATAACCTATGAATCATCGAAGTGGTTGTGGCTCTTTGCCCTTCTTTTTCACTATTCGTTCCTCCTGATAGTGATCAGGCATATGCGTCTTTTTGTTGATCCCATTCCTTTCTGGCTCACGGCCATTGAAAGCGTAGATTCCATGTTGCAGATCGGTGCGCCTACCCTCTATCTCTCAAGCGTTACCTTGTTGGGCGGGCTACTCCTCCTCTTTGGTCGACGTCTGGTGAACCGTCACGTTCGTTATATCTCGCTGAACAACGATTATTTTCCGCTGGTGCTTATTTTTGCCATTGGACTGACCGGCATCCTGATGCGCTACTTTCTGCGCACCGACATTGATATCATTAATATCAAGAATCTGGCAACGGGCCTGGTAACTTTCTCCCCGGTGATCGGCGCCAAGATCGGGACCATTTTTTATATTCACCTCTTTCTGGTCAGTGTCCTGCTCGCCTATTTCCCCTTCAGCAAGTTGATGCACATGGGCGGGGTCTTCATGAGTCCCACCAGGAATATGGCCAATGACAGCCGGGCAAAACGACACATTAATCCTTGGAATGATCCAACGATTAAACCTCATTCCTATGCAGGATACGAGGATGAGTTCAGGGAATTTATGGTGGATGCGGGTATTCCGGTTGAGAAAGAGCTGTCAGCCACAAAGGACGAGGCGTGAGATTGTCCACACCCAAAACTAGCTTATAAGGATAGATAACGATGGCAGTTCCAAAATTAGAACAATTATCGAAAAGCGTAGTGCAGGGGCCGTCCTTGGCGACAGGAGCGATACCTACCAAGGACTGGATGGATATCCCTGCGATTTTTAAACCGGGTAATTATGCCTATCAGGCCAAACAGGAAAAGGTCGAGTACCTGAACAGCCAGAAAGATCTGCATTTTCCCAATGCCCGTGAATGGTCACCGGAGGATGATGACTGGAAACTTCCGGAGGACTGGAAGGAGATTATCCTCAAGGGGCTCAAGGAGCGTCTGGACAAATTCCGATCTCTGAAGATCTTTATGGACTGCTGTGTCCGCTGCGGGGCGTGTGCCGACAAGTGTCACTTCTTCCTCGGGACTGGTGATCCTAAAAATATGCCGGTCTTACGCGCCGAGTTGTTGCGGTCGGTTTATCGCAATGACTTTACTCTGGGTGGTAAGCTGCTGGGCAAAATGGCTGGTGGTCGGGAGATGACCGTTGGCGTGCTCAAAGAGTGGTTCATGTATTCCTACCAGTGTACGGAGTGCCGTCGCTGCTCGGTCTTCTGCCCTTATGGTATCGATACCGCCGAGGTCACCATGATGCTGCGCGAACTGCTGCATCTGGTGGGAATTGGCATCAACTGGATCCTTGAACCGGCATCAAATTCCAACAGAACCGGTAATCATATGGGCTTACAGCCCCATACCTTTAAGGATAATGTTGATTTCCTGGCCGACGATATTGAGAATCTGACCGGAATAAAGATAAATCACTCCTTTAACCGTAAAGGGGCGGAGGTGCTTTTTATCACTCCTTCCGCTGATGTCTTTGCCGAGCCTGGTCTATATACGGCCATGGGCTATCTCCTTCTCTTTGAGCATATTGGTCTGGACTACACCTGGTCAACCTATGCCTCAGAAGGAGGAAACTTTGGTCTCTTCACCAATAATGAGTTGATGAAGAAGCTCAACGGCAAGATGTATGCCGAGGCCAAACGTCTGGGAGTGAAGTATATCATTGGCGGTGAATGCGGTCATATGTGGCGTGTTGTTCATCAGTATATGGATACCATGAATGGGCCTGCTGATTTCATGGAGGTGCCCAAGTCATCCATTACCGGAACTACATTTAACAATGCTGCCTCCACCAAGATGGTTCATATCAGTGAGTTTACAGCAGATCTCATCAAACATGGCAAGTTGAAGCTGGACAAGAGCCGTAATGCCCATGTCAAGGCAACCTTTCATGATTCCTGCAATCCTGCCCGGGCCATGGGCCTTATGGATGAACCCCGCTATATCCTCGATCATGTTGTGGATAACTGGGTTGAGATGCCTGAGAATACCATTCGTGAGCAGACCTTCTGCTGCGGCTCCGGTACCGGACTGAACACGGATGAGATCATGGAACTCAGAATGCGTTCCGGACTGCCGCGGGCCAATGCGGTGAAGCATGTGATTGATAAGCATGCCGTTAACATGCTTTCCTGTGTGTGCGCCATTGACCGTGCTACCCTCACTTCGCTTATGAACTACTGGAATCCTGGCTGTAATGTGTGCGGTATTTCAGAGCTGGTGGGTAATGCCTTGATAATGGATGGTGAGAATCGACAAGAACTTGATGAGGGTCTCAGGACCTTAGTCTAAACCGGACCGGAACGGAGGAAAGAGTATAATGTACAATAAAGGAACAATCATACCGGGACTGATTATTTTCGTCCTCTTTGTGACCTTCCCCATCTGGTTCAACGGTTTGAAGGCGGGTACCCTGCCGAAACCTGAGTTGCCACCTGGCGGAGAAAAAAAATGTGTCATGCCGGCAGATTTTATGCGGGCCAATCATATGCAGCTGTTGAACGAGTGGCGGGACAATGTCTTACGTGATGACAATCGCGCCGTGGTCACAGTTGATGGGAAGGATTACCGCAAGGGCTTGCAGATGGCATGTATGCAGTGTCATAGCAATAAAGAGAAATTCTGTGATAATTGCCACACCTATGCAGCTGTAAATCCATACTGTTGGGATTGTCATCTGACTCCCAAGGAAGCAGCATCGAAGGAGGAGACCCACTAATGGATAAGCAAAGAAGAAAATTCCTCAAGATTGCAGGTGCCAGCGTACTTGCAGGGATTGGGGCCCCGGCTCTTGTCCGGTTGAACTCTGCAGACGCCATTGCCTCTGAGCATGGCGCACCGGCAGGACATGCGCAAGAGGCTGCCCATGGAGCCCATGTCGAGGAGGTCCCACAGGGCGTTCGCCTGGGTATGGTGATTGACATGCGCAAATTCACCGAGCAGCCCTTGCTGCTGGACAATGCGATCACTGCCTGCAACGAGGTCCATAATATTCCGCAGTTTGACAACCGCAAGAGCGAGATCAAATGGATCTGGAAGGCACCTTTTGAAAATGTCTTTCCTGGCGAGTCAAACTACCATCTGGCCAAAAGTGTCAAGGAAACCGATTTTGCCGTTCTCTGTAACCATTGTGACGATCCACCATGCGTCCGTGCCTGTCCAACACAGGCCACCTACAAAGTGAAAGAGAATGGGATTGTGGCCATGGATTTCCATCGCTGCATCGGCTGTCGTTTCTGCATGGCTGCCTGTCCATATGGGGCAAGAAGTTTTAACTGGCAGGATCCACGCCCCTATATCAAGAAATATAATAAGGATTTTCCAAGCCGCATGCGGGGAGTTGTTGAAAAATGCAACTTCTGCGGTGAGCGTCTGGCCCTTGGGCAGGAACCTGCCTGTGTAGAGGCCTGCAAAGGAACGGGAGCCATTGTTTTTGGTGATCTGAACAATCCACAGTCAGAGATCCGGCAGCTTCTTGATAAAGAGTTTACTATCCAGCGGAATGCTTCACTGGGTACTAAGCCTTCAGTCTTCTACATAGTGTGAGGGAGTCATGATTGAAAAAACACTCAAAGGCAAACCAGCGTACTGGATCTGGCTTGCATTTTTAGGCATGTTCATGGCCGTAGGGGCTGTCTGTTATTCGCGACAGTTCCTCTTCGGCCTCGGGATGACGGGAATGAGCCGTGATGTCTCATGGGGGCTTTATATCTCCCAGTTTACCTTTCTGGTAGGTGTGGCCGCCGGAGGGGTGATGCTGGTGCTTCCCTATTATATTCATAATTATAAGGTGTTCGGCAGGATAACCATTCTGGGTGAGTTTCTGGCGATTGGCGCTATCGTCATGTGTCTGCTTTTTATCATGGCCGATCTTGGTCAGCCCTTAAGGGCCTTGAATGTGGTGTTCCATCCGACACCCAATTCCATGCTCTTTTATGACATGATCGTCCTTAACGGCTATCTTTTCCTCAATATCCTCTGCGGCTGGGTGATCCTGACTGCTGAGCGCAAACAGGTGCATCCACCCAAGTGGATCTACTTCTTTGTCTATCTCTCCATCCCCTTTGCCGTCTCGATCCATACCGTAACCGCTATGCTTTACTGTGGTCTGCCCGGGCGTCACTTCTGGTTATCAGCCATCATTGCCCCCCGCTTTCTGGCCTCAGCCTTTGCCGCAGGACCTTCACTGATAGTCCTGGCCTGTATCATCCTGAAGCGTGTTGCCAATTTTGATGCCGGCCGTGAAGCCATGAATAAACTGGTGACCATTATCCTCTATGCCGCCATGATAAATATGTTCTTTGTCGGTCTGGAGTTTTTTGTCGGATATTATTCAAATATACCGGGCCACAAGCATACCTTGCAGTATCTCTTTTTTGGTCTTGAGCATCATGGCCACGTCTACAACAATCTGGTGCCCTTTATGTGGACCTTTGTGGTTCTTGCCTTTGGTGCTATAGCCCTGCTTGCCAGCCCGCTGGTACGCAAGGGTAAAGATCAAGGAAACGATTTCTGGCTTGGACTAGCCTGCGCCATGCTCTTTATCGCATTCTGGCTCGATAAGGGGCTTGGGTTTGTGTTCGGTGGATTTGTTCCTAATCCCCTGGATGAGATTACCGAGTATATCCCTACTGCCAACGAGCTTGGAATTACCGTTGGTATCTGGGCCACTGGATTCCTGGTCGTAACACTGCTCTACAAGATTGCTGTTAGTGTTGAGCATGAGATAGAATAATTACAATAAGCTCAGTTGTTCAGTATTTAAAGCCTCCGAGAGATCGGGGGCTTTTTTTTTTTGACTAACTGCGGTATAGTCTCTGACATATTTTTCATGGCCATTTCGTCAGAAAGTAAATTGTGGTTTATCATTTTGAATAAAAAAAGAATTCTTATAATTTCCTACTCTTTTAGCAGTCAAACGAGAAACCTCCTCAATGGCTTGATTGAAGGGCTGGAGAAGAGTGGTGTGGAAGTTATCTGGGAGCAATTGACTCCTGTAGCAGAGCTGCGATTTCCCATTGGGACTGTCAGCGCTACGTTTCTGATGATGGTACAGACCTTTCTTCGCAAGCGATACCCTGTGCAAGCAGTCAGCTTCAGATGTTTTGATCAATGGGATCTCATTATTCTTGCTGGTCCTACGTGGTCTTATAATCCCAGTGGCCCCGTACTCTCTCTTCTTGATCGTGACGGGAAGAAATTGTTTGGAGATAGGGTTGTTCTTCCTTTTATTTCATGCCGTGGGTATTGGCGGGTTCATTATTTTGGACTCAGGAGATTGCTAAGAGCATGTGGGGCTAAAGTGGTCGCACCCATCGTCTTTTCACATCCCACTCCTGAGCCTTGGAGAACGATTGGTGTTTTTCTGAAATTGGCTGGCAAGGTACCGGAGGCTGGAAGTTCCTGGTTTCGTCGCTTCTATCCTAAATATGGCCATAGCCGGGAACAGGTGGCGGATAGTCGGAGAGTCGGGTTCGAGCTTGGGGAAAAGATTATGGCTGGAAATTCTCTTGATTGTCCTCTTTTCCCAGCACCCGTCAGGGGTGCTGCGGAAGATGAGCTGTAAGCCTCTGTGGAAAGGATGTTTTCACCAGAGTAGGTAATATTACCAAGGACTATTTTGTTATATGTTAAAAATACCCAAGGTACAGTTAATTCTGGAGTGCCAATGTAATTAGAGACCGGCATGGAGATAAAATTGGTAAAGCAAGTGAACCTGATCTGAAAAAAAGAGATAGACTAAAGCGGCAAGGGAGAGAAACGGTCCAAAAGGGATACGCATTTTGGCACCTTTTCCTTGTTTGATCATGGCAAGGATTCCAATGCAGGAACCGGAGAGTGAGCTTGCAAAGATGACAAAAGGAAGTGACTCCCAACCCAGGAATGCCCCGATCATTGCCAGAAGTTTGATGTCGCCGCCTCCCATTCCTTCTTGTTTTCTCCAAAGGTAATAAATCAGGGCGATGGAGTAGAGAACGCCTCCACCCAGCAGTAAGCCGAGGAGAGAACTTTGCCAGCTAAGTGCTGGGCTGATGAATGAAAAAATGATGCCCAGAAGAATTCCAGGCAGGCTGATCACATCTGGAATAATCTGATGTTTGAGATCGATCCAGATAATAACCACTAATGCCGCACAAAAGAGAAAATAGCCGGCAGCCGTTACAGTGAGGCCGAAGCGTTGGACGATAGCCGCTGTCAGCAGGGCCATGCACAGCTCCACTGCCGGGTATTGGAATGATATTTTTTCCTTACAATGTTTGCATCTGCCGCGAAGGATGAGAAAACTGAGTATGGGGATGTTCTCGTACCAGGAAAGAGTGTTCCGGCATCGCGGGCAATGCGAGGCCGGAAAGATAATGGAACCATTTTCGCTGGGAAGTCGGAGGATGACGACATTAAGGAAACTGCCGATAATTGCCCCAAAAAGGAGTGCGAACAGAAGAGTCAGAGTGAAGGGTTCCATTGTGTGCGGTGTACGTGTAATTTGTTTACAGGAATCTTGGCAAGCAGTGCACTCACATGGTGAGTGGTTTCCTGTTGAGCTGTTGTCTGTTTTCAACTATCGAATTTGTTAATCAATTGTTTACTATGTCTCAATTCCAACAAAATGTCGAGCTGATTCACTCTGAAGTTATTGCTGCAGGTATTGTCAGGCTGACCTTGAACGCCCCAGATATTGCCTCAGCAGCTGTTCCTGGACAATTTGTTATGGTTCAAACTGCTCCCGGCTTAGATCCTCTGCTCAGACGTCCTTTTTCTATTCATCAGGTCAGCAGTGAAGGTTTTCTGCAGATTCTTTTCAAGGTCGTTGGCCGTGGCACGGAACGGCTTGCTCAATGTCAAGCAGGCGTGCACCTGCCGCTTCTTGGTCCCCTTGGTCATGGATTTGTCCTTGGTGATTCTCGTAATGCGTGTCTGGTTGGTGGTGGTATGGGAATTGCTCCAATGCTTTTTCTTGTCAGCCGTTTTCTGCAACAGTCTCAGTCGGGGGTGACGCCCAGGGTGATTCTCGGTGCCCGTAATCGAGATGAGCTTGTTCCTCTCATGGGTGATTTCCACGATCTGGGTATTGAGGTACTTGCTGCCACTGACGATGGATCGTTTGGTCATCATGGTCTGGTTACCGATGTCTTGAAAACATTAAATCTGACATCGCAGAGCACGGTTTATAGTTGTGGCCCCAGGCCGATGATGGCAGCGATTCATCACCTGTGTCAAAGTCAGAATATCCCCTGTCAGGTCTCAGTGGAGACGGTGATGGCCTGCGGGATGGGTGCTTGCCTTGGCTGTGCCGTGCCCTTGAAGGCAGGCGGGTATGCGCATGCCTGTTCCGACGGGCCTGTCTTTGAGTCTGGGGAGTTACTATGGAGCCTGTAAAAGGGAAAATGGCTGAGGTCGATCTGCGGGTTTCCATCGGAAACCTGGAGCTGCAAAATCCGGTTATGACCGCATCGGGAACTTTTGGCTATGCCCGTGAGTTTGAGTCATTTGTCAATCTGCAACGACTAGGAGCATTGGTAGTCAAGGGAATCTCTCTTGAACCGCGTACCGGTAATCCACCCCCCCGTATTTTCGAGACTGCCAGTGGCATGCTCAACGCCATCGGGTTAGAAAATGTAGGGCTGGATCGATTTGTCAGAGAGAAGATGC
The DNA here is from genome assembly GCA_043826415.1 of Pseudomonadota bacterium. Taxonomy (GTDB): domain Bacteria; phylum Desulfobacterota; class Desulfobulbia; order Desulfobulbales; family Desulfocapsaceae; genus UBA2270. Next base: position 110,752 of record JBDRQE010000024.1, on the reverse strand, counting down.
CTTATCTCTTTCCCCTTGGTGTTCCGGTTATAGTTAATATCCTTGGCGATTCTGTTGAGGAATACCGACAACTTGCTGAACGTTTGGCCGAGGTCCCCGGTGTTGCTGCCATTGAAGTGAATATTTCCTGCCCCAATGTGAAAAAGGGAGGAGTGGCCTTTGGCACAGATCCTCAAATGGCAGCGGCAGTGACTAAAGCAGTGAAACAGAGTTGTCAGCTGCCGGTTATCGTTAAGCTCTCTCCCAACGTCACGGATGTGACCCTGGTGGCCAGGGCAGTTGAGGAAGCAGGAGCAGACGCGGTTTCTCTGATTAACACCCTGATCGGCATGGCTATCGATCTCAAGTCCAGGCGTCCCCGCCTTGCTAATGTCATTGGCGGTCTGTCAGGTCCTGCCATTAAACCGGTGGCGCTGCGTATGGTTTATCAGGTTGCCCGGGCGATCTCTATCCCGATTGTCGGTATCGGCGGGATTGCCAGCGCAGAGGATGCCATGGAATTCATGCTGGCCGGGGCCTGTGCAGTGCAGGTGGGGACAGCGAGTTTTGTGAATCCCAGGGCCTGTGAAGATGTGCTTGATGGGATGGTGACCTATGTCCGGGAGCAGAAACTGGAGTCAGTGCGCGATTTAATTGGTGCGCTTCGGATTTGATCTTGAGAAAGAGTATGAATGATTCCTTTTCCGCTAAGCAACTGAATACCTCCCTGTGGACAAGGGTTACATCCTATGCCCGTCTCCTCTTTCGACCAGATACACCCTGGACGGTGAAGGGAATTCTCCTCCTGGCTATTGTGTATCTCCTTTCCCCTTTTGATTTTGTCCCGGACTGGATTTTTGGTCTGGGACTGCTGGATGATCTTGCCGTTGTCTCCTTGCTTGTGGGGCTGGCGATCCGTCTTGCCAGCCGTCTGACTCAAGCTCCCACTGAGAATAAGCCGTGTAATTACAAAACTATAATTGGCTCGTAAAAAGTACCGATTGCCATAATGTCATTTCGATCATCGGGAGAAAACTTAAAAGTATCAACTGATTGAGGAATAAGATTCCTCGCTGTCGTTCGAAATGATGACAGATTTTTTGAGTTTTTACGAGACCATCAACTATAACATTCTCATATCGTGAACGGCTTAATGTGCCATAAAGAAATAGATAAAAAAAAGTAATGGTTATTTCTTAACAGCCCCTAATAAAATAAAAAGGATAGGAAGCATGCAACGCATATGTGTTTCGATTGCCAGGGAAACTGTTGCTGAAGGATTGGCTGTGGCCGAGACCATTAGCTCGTTGGCTGATGTGATTGAGATCCGGCTTGACCGTCTCAGGACTATTTCCCTTGCACCTTTTATCTCCCAACTGACCACCCCCCTGCTTCTCACCAATCGTCCGATCTGGGAGGGGGGTGGCTTTGCAGGAGATGAAGAGCTCAGGCTCACGCCGCTTCTTGAGGGAGTGCAACAAGGCGTTTCGTATGTTGATCTGGAACTCAAGGCCCCCACATCCTCGCATCAGGCCTTGTTGAAGGAGGTGGAAAAATCAGCCAGTCGTTTGATCCTTTCCTGGCATAACTTCCAGGAAACTCCCACGAAGGCGGAACTGGTAGGTCGTCTGGCCATGATCCAGGATAAGGGCGCCCATATTGCCAAGATTGTGACCATGGCCCATGATTATCATGATGTCCTGCGGGTGCTTAACCTTCAGGAGGAGGCTGACAGAATGGATATTCCTCTCATTGCTTTTTGTATGGGCAGGGCCGGAGTGATCAGCCGACTGGCAACCGTTGAGCTCGGTGGCTACATGACGTATTGCGCTGCCCATGAGGATGAAGCCACGGCCCCTGGCCAGCTCTCTATTGCCGTCCTGCGCCAAATTGAGGACTTGATGTCAAAAAACAGGGAGCTGACTTAAGCAATGGCAATATCAATAAACGGGCAGACCACCCTTTATGGAATTATTGGCAATCCAGTGAGTCATTCCCTCAGTCCCTCAATGCACAATGCTGCCTTTGCAGAAATGGGGGAGAACAGTGTCTATCTGCCATTTCCATTGCAGGATCTGGAGGTTGGAATCCAGGGGTTAAAGGCGCTGGGGATAAAGGGAGTGAGTGTGACCATCCCCTATAAAGAGGCGATCATTCCCCTGCTTGATGAAATTGAGGACGTGGCCAGGAAGATTGGGGCGGTGAATACCCTTGTGATTCGCGATGTTGACGGCAAGAAGCGTCTTTATGGCAGTAATACGGATTGGCTGGGTGCCAATAGGGCCCTGTCCGAAAAAATAAGTTTACGGGGAGCGCAGGTTGTTCTCCTTGGAGCTGGCGGTTCAGCCAGGGCCATAGGTTTTGGCGTACAGCAACAGGGGGCAAAGCTTGTTCTCTGCAGCCGGACCGAATCACGGGGGCGTGCACTGGCCAGGGATCTGGGATGTCCCTGGCATTCCTTGGATGATGCAGGAAGTCTTCATGGAGATATCCTGGTCAATGCTACTTCGGTGGGGATGCAGCCGGAGCACAAGGTCAGTCCTGTTGCCAGCACTATTCTTTCTCGCTTTCAGGTGGTGATGGATATCGTTTATGCCCCACTTTCAACGAGGCTGCTTAGAGAATCGAAGGCTGCCGGCTGCCAAGTGATTAATGGTCTGGAGATGCTACTGTATCAGGGAGTGGCGCAGTTTGAATTGTGGACCGGGAAAACTGCTCCGGTTGAGCTGATGCGTCAGAAATTGTATCAGGTGACAGGGAATGCGTTGATAACACCTGGAATATAAACAAGAAAGAAGAAAGGTAAAAGATAGAGATGAAAGAGATATTCCCCGTATCAAGCGTTGATGCAACGATCATCGTTCCCGGTTCCAAAAGTCTGACCCAGAGGGCGCTGATTGCTGCGGCCCTGGCAGATGGCAGCAGTCGTCTGGTGGGTCCTTTGACCAGCGAGGACACAGAGTATACTTCTAAGGCCTTGAGGCAGATGGGTATTCAGGTCGATAGAGAGGGTGACGTCTGGCAAGTGGAAGGAAATGGCGGCAGGATTGCCACTCCGAGCGACGAGATTTATCTGGGGAATAATGGCACTGCCACCAGGTTTCTAACCTCGGTTGCAGCCTTGGGCCATGGCCTTTTTATCATTGATGGGGAAGAGCGGATGCGCGAACGTCCAATCGGCCCCTTGATGGAGGCGCTCATGGGCTGGGGCGTGGATATCAGGTCAGTTGCCGGCACCGGTTGTCCGCCGCTGAGGATCAACAGCCATGGTTTGCAGGGCGGCGAGACGGTCCTTCCAGAGGGCAAGTCCAGTCAGTATCTCTCTTCGCTGCTGCTGGTTGCGCCTTACGCGTTACGCCCGGCAATCCTTCAGGTCAAAGGTGAGGTCCTGTCAAAACCCTATATAACCATGACCCTTTCCGTTATGTCCGATTTTGGTATTGATGTTGATTGCAATCAGGATCTGACCCACTTTGAGATCCCCCAGGGTTGCTACCGGGCCATGGAATATGAGATTGAAGGCGATGCTTCGAATGCCTCATATTTCTGGGCCGCCGCTGCTATTACTGCCGGCCGGGTGACAGTCAGCAATGTGCCGGTACCGTCACTGCAGGGGGATGCAGGGCTGGTTCCGCTGCTCGCTCGCATGGGTTGTGAGATCAGCCGGGAAGGGGGCGGAATCACGGTTCAGGGGAGGAAACGGCTGGAAGGGATCACTGTTGATATGGGTGACATGCCGGATGTGGTTCCCACGCTGGCAGTGGTTGCGGCCTTTGCCCATGGAGACACGGTTATCAACAATATAGCTCATCTGCGGATCAAGGAGTGTGACCGTCTCTCCGCCGTGGTTACTGAGCTGACCAAGATGGGGGCGCAGGTGGAAGAGCGGCAGGACAGCATGATCATCCATGGTGATGGCGGGGCGGGGCTGCATGGTGCAGTCATTGATACCTACAAGGATCATCGTATGGCCATGAGTTTTGCCGTGACCGGGCTGAGGGTGGCGGGAGTGGAGATCAGCGATGAGGAGTGTGTTGCAAAATCTTTCCCTGATTTCTGGCAGCGCTTCAGTTGGCTTACCTGAGTTATGCTAAGCCATAGGTTTGCCAGCCATCTCCTCCTGCAGGCTAATATTGATATTCGGACGATTCAGGAGTCGTTTGGTCACAGCGATCTGGAAAATACCATGATCTTATAGGCATACAGTGACAAGTGTCACCAGCAAGGAGGCAGAAAGTCCGCTCGATCTTTGGTGATCTTCTGCAATCACCACTTATTGTTGCGGTTGGCAACAATAACTACAAAGCCGGCATTCTCATCCATCCCAATCCTGGCCTCTTCAAATTCCGTCAGTTCTTTTGGCGTCTGATAAAGGGTGGAGGTACTGGAGATAATTTTGAACCCTTGCTCTGCGAGCAGATGCTGTATCTGGTCCAGGGAGTAGAACAGGGCCGATTGATAAAAGGGGTGTCCACTCTCTTTTTTTCTCTGCAGACTCAGGCCCCAGGCGCTGAAAGCCGGAACAAAGCCAATGACCAATGGCGCGTTGGGTTGCAGAACACGGCTGCACTCCTGTAAAAATCGGGTGGGTGATTCGAGAAAGCAGAGGGTGAAGAGCAGGAAGACGGCGCCCAGGGAGGAGGAGGCAAAGGGGAGTTCCTCCGCTATGGCCTGACAGGTGGCGATGCCTCTTTTTTGGGCCAGGAGCAGGGGGGCCAGGGCCGGATCAATGCCAATAGGGACCTGCAGGGACTCGGCGAAACGGCCGGGGCCGACACCGATCTCAAGGGCTGGCTGCAAGAAAGAAATGTTCAGGGATTGAATGGCCGCTTTTTCTATGCTGAAGAGCAGGCTGTCTTCAAACCACTTGTCATATTCCTCGGCCCGTTCATCGAAGACTTGTGAGCTCTGCTGCCACTGTGGTGTTTTTTTTCGCATTTTTTTTAATCAGGAAATAGAGTTGACCTTGTTCCTTCATGTTACCGGCAGCCATCTCGGCGTAATGGCCATTTCCCCAGAAGATGTCAGCTCGCCCAGCTCCCTTGATGGCTGCACCTGTATCCTGCGGCAGGACAAAGCGTTGCATGGCCTCCCATCGCAAAAGCTGTCCTTCTTGATCCAGGACCGGTTTTTGTGAGATCAGATAGGCCATAAGGCCTGTGGGCAGAGTTTTCGGGTCAACTGCGATGGAGCGTCCAGGGGTGAGTGGCAATCCTAAACTGCCGGCAGGACTGTCCGGTTTTTTATTCCATTGGAAAAAGACAAAGCGGGGATTGTGGTGGAAGACGCGTTTCTGTTCATCTGGATTCTGCTCCAGATAGTGACGGATGCTTGGCATAGTGACTTCCTCACGGGTCATCTTGTTTTCATCCACCAGAAGCTTGCCGATACTTTTGTATTCCCGGCCATTGGTTGCAGCAAATTGTAGAGCTCGCAGTGAGCCATCACGGAGAAGGATCTTTCCAGATCCCTGGACGTGAAGGACAAAGGCATCCACCGGGTTTTTCAGGTAGACCAGTTCGCTTCCTGCCAGTAGTTGCCCATCTTCTATCTCTGCCCGGGTCCAGAAGGGGACGTTTTTGCCCTCAGTATTCTGCTGGCCTGTTGTTTTTTTTCCAGTGGCTGGGTCTCGATACGTAAGAAGGGAATCAGGTGGGGGGTAGAGTGGATGGACGAAGGGGGGGCTTTTGGTCAGGCTGCCTTCCAAAAGCGGCTCATAATAACCAGTGATCAGCATTTTTCCTTTGTTCTCTTGAGCTCGGCCACTTGCCTGATAGACGATAAAATTTTCTCGTATCGCCTGCTCGAAGTCTGCTGGATTTAGATTCTGCTTCAGGATAGCAAGAAAAGTTTCCATTGATTCCAGAAGCCAGTCCTTGGAGTAAATATCTTTTCCCAGGTGAATGGCGGTGCTGGATGGGAGTCTTCGCAAGTAACAGAGATGGCGTGTCACCGCCGTGATGAGACTCTTGCTGTCCATGTCGTCCCGTAAGGGTGGAAGCTGATCTTGTTGAGGGACAAGGAGAGGTGACCTTTGAGCACCTGCCTGAGGCGGCAAGCATAGACAGAACAAAAGAATAAACACTATCCTCCAGGTAAAAGAGCGAAGAAATTGTGTGTGTACGGAGGTCTTCATGCTTTTACGGGTTTTGCTTCAGCGCCTGAGCCAGCTCACAGACTGCCATGGCATATCTGTTTGAGTTGTTCCAGGCGGTAATGGCCTGGAAATTCGGATATGCGGCCACATAGCGCATGCCTCCCCCCGTCAAGGGACTTCTTTCAAGCCCGACGATAGACAGCTGTTTGTTCTCGGGCGGAGGTGGAAGCTTGATCCCCTGGATAGTGCTGATCTGCTGCCAGTCAACTCTGCTTTTCGTTCCCTTGCTGCTGGCGTTGATCAATTTTTCACCTTTTAATTTACTGCCGATCTCCACATAGAGGGGCGCGTCAAGAGTCCAATGGTAGCGGCGGAGATAGTTGGCAATGGAGGCCAGGATGTCTTCGGTGGAGGTAAAAACATCGCGTTTGGTATCGCCGTCAAAACTTATGGCATATTCCCTATAGCTGGAAGGGATGAATTGAGTCTGGCCAAAGGCACCGGCATAGGAGCCGGTGACGGCAAGAGTGTCAATTTGATTTTCACGACAGAGGAGCAGAAAGTGAACAAGCTGGTCACGAAAGAATGAACTGCGTCGCGGATAGGCATCAAAGAGGGTATTTAAGGTTTTAAAGACCCCATATGTTCCTTTATGCTCGCCGAATCGAGATTCAATGGCCCAGATGGCAATGACTATTTCGCGATTGACTCCCAGCTCTTTCTCAATGCGGTCCAGAATCTGTTGATTAGCCTTGAGCTCCTGCTGCCCTCTTTTGATTACCGCAGGCGTGATAAACAGCGGCCAATAGGCATAGTATGGCTTGGCTTCCCATTGTTTGTCCATGAGCTCCAAGACCCTTTTGTCAATATTGACACCGATAAAGAGTTGGTCAATCTCCGCCTGAGAAAAATGATGCTGCTCGCGAAGCTCCTTGAACAGCGTTATATATTTTTCCTGTTGCAGATTAATAGGTTGGCCATCTGTTACCAGATCTGCAGCTTTAGGTTTTGTTGTCTCCTGGGCTATGGCCACAGGGGTACAAGAGCTAAAGCCGATACAAATAATGGCTGATGCCAATAGGGTTAAACGAGAGAAGGTATTAATGGCAAGATCCTTTTTTTGTAAAAAATGGGCATTATTCTTGATTGGGTCTAATTTTACTGGCAGCAGTTGCGATTTGCGGTTGGGGCGAATCCATCATAGGTTGCCTGAAATGCGGTGATAAATTCATCCAGCATCTCAGGGGGCAGCCTGTTGATCCCTGCCGCCCCGGCGCGACCACCTCCGGTGGGAAATGAGAGGCAGAGGGTATCAGCATTTCTTCTGTCAGCTAGAGGAGCTCTGACACTGATACGCAGGGTGGAGTCCTCATTGTCAACAATCAATGCATGGGCAGCATCTTTTTTTTCCTGGGCCTTCAGGTTGGCAAAAACACCAGATATTCGTCTTGCCCATGCAGTGTCAGGAAAGTGGAAAATTCGATTTATGTTGCCTGGATTTATGGCACTTTGACGGAGTGCCATGGCCATGTCTTCCTGGAACCCCTGACGTAATATAACGATCTCGGATGAGGAGTGTATAAACAGGAGTGGGTCTGCAAAGGCATGAATTGCCCGGTAAAGATCAGCCGGGTGAAAATAGAGATCTTCCAGAGTTGCTCCGTAGCCATTATAGTTTAGGAGCTCTCCAAGCTCCTGGAGTTGCTCAAGTTCTTTTTGTGAGAGAGAAAGCGTTTGTCCAGTTTTATGGGCCGCATCATGCAGATTGTCACCAAAGGCGGCAACAATGGCCCATTTCCGGTAACGCCCCTGGAGCAAAGAATTGACGATGAGGGAGGTGCAGGTATCAGGGCTTGTGTTAATATGAGTGGTGAGAGCCCGTGTCTCAGGAATGAGCCCGGAAAAATGGTGATCTATGTAAAGTATCTCATTGGAGTCGCTCAGCAGTTTCTCTAAAAAAGGTCGGTTACTCTCCAGGGAGATGTCAAGGACGGTGAGCGAGCTTTGCTTTACGTCCTGCAGTGCAGATAGCAAGGTGATCTCTCGTTTTGGTCCGGTGATCAAAATGGCATCAGGGCATGGCGCATCAAGACGAAGTTGATGCAGGGCGCAAATTCCGTCGGCATCGCCATTAAAGACGTCATAATGCATCATGCGTTACTGTCCCGGGAGGTTGAAACCAAAAGGATTGCCAATATTTGCCAGATTGAACAGCAGCATAATGCCTTGGTCGCCAGGGGTATAATTGGAACGCAGTTCAACAGACCAGCAGGATGGTTGATAGATGAGGGAAATATTCTGCTCTATGGTCTGAGATTGAGAGAGTGAATGTTCAATCTGGTAGGCAGCTGAAATCGTGTCAATGATCTTGGCTTTCATGGTGATATTGATCTGATGGATATCCTCAAGACTATAATTGTAATAAGGATAAACAGAGTTTGGTATGCTGCTGTTGTAGTAGTTGTTTGTGCTGCTGTAGGGCGACCCTAAGATTGTTTCGGCACTGCTGTAACGATAATCTAAACCGAGAGAATCGCCACGACTGTTATGGTAATTACTGGCAAGGCTGTAAAAGGTGGTTCCTTCACCATATATGCCGAGATCTGTTTTATAGGTGAGTGAAAAATTATTGGCTGGAGCCCAGCCAAGCTCGAAACTGACAGGGGTCAGTGGATGGTCAGAGTATTCCTCACGGAGATCATAGCTTTCCCAAATCTTGAAATAGGCGTAGTCACGGCCTGAGTTTCTTGTGGTATCGCTGAAGAGTTCAAAAAAGTTATTGATCCCGTAGGTGATGGCGTTGCTGTCAGTAATGCGGTCCACTTCATCAAATAAGGGAAGGTCATCCTGGTTGGTTTTAGGCACATAGTCATATTGAACATAGGGGCGGAGCCGATGATCCCAACTTGCAGCTTCGTCCCAATTCAGCCCGAAATTCCGAAGCAGGGTGGTGCCAAGCTCTCCGTGCAGGTTAAAGAGAGAGCGATTTGGACTGTCGTCTTCATTCCAGATTTCGTCTCCGTAAGTTTCAACCATATAAGAGGTCTGTCGTACCCCGACTTCTGCCCGTGATTCAAGGTAGGGGCCTAAGGGTACAGGGGTGCTGAGTCGGGGGAAGAGGTCGAGACGATGTCCGCCGACTCCGTTATCTCGCCAGTAATTGACATAGTCTGCATTCCAGTCAACGGTAAAAGAGCTTTCAGCGAGGGGGAGCGAGCCGGTAAAATCCAGCCCCGGCAGTTTCCAGAGAGGGGTAGATGAGGTCTCATATGGGCGTACATCGTTAATGGCCAGGAAATTAGTTTCCAGAGACATGGAATCCCATGCCTTGAGGACCTTCATGGTGTTGATGCGCTGATCCTCTGTCCTGTTCTGGAAATTACGGCCATACATGGCCAGAAAGCGATTGTCGGTTTGCGTGAAGCCGGTGAAGCCGGTGTTGAATTCTGTCAGGTAATCGCGATCGGAGACGATATCAAGGTCGATACGGGTGTACAAGTCGTTGGCAAGATCATGGTCAATCTTGCCCCGGAACCAGTATCTGTCTTCATTGGTGTGGGTGTATCCTTTTTCCAGATTGTAGTTAAATTCGGATGGATCTGAGAGTTTGTCCTGGAGAAAACTGCCCATGAAGGTCCCTTTTTGTGCTTCTCCCAAAATATAGCGAAACTCCATACCCGGCATGAATCCTCGCTCTGCGTAATATTCAGGAAAGAGGGTCAGGTCGGTGGAATCGGAGACATTTACAAACAGAGGCAGGTCAAATCCAAAACCATTGCGATCGGAGACGGAGATCTCGGGGAACATCAGGCCTGTCTGGCGCTTATTTTTGGCGGGCAGGATCATCCAGGGGGTGTAAAGCACAGGAACATCTTTTATCCGAAAGGTGGCATTTTTTAAGACGGCGTAACCACCTTCGGTAATGGTGGTATCGGTGCTGGCAAAGCTCCAGGGAGGCGCTTGATCGTTTTCCAGTTTGCAGGTGATGACCCAACCGTGGTCTATATGATAGGTGTTGAATCCTGTCTTTTCAATGGTCTTTCCTTCCAGATGCAGGTCCAGGGATTTGCGCAGGATGGTGGCATCAGTAAATGTCCCGGTTTCTTTGTTAAGATCGACCACACCCTCTTCAGCCTTGATTTCATCGTCAGCTCCCTTGATGGCCACATGACCGCGGGCCTTGATAGAACTCCGGTCTACGTCATAGACCATCCAGTCGGCCTGGATGGTCACTTTGGTCTCATAGCGAGGTGTTGTATGTGTCTCTAATACTTGTCCGGTAGTTTCTTCCGGCGCAGGCGGCGTTTCCTCCAGAAGCTCTGTCCATTTCTGGTCTTTCTGCTGTTTTTTGGGTAACTCTGGTGGCAGCTGCTCTCGTTTAACGAGAACCACATTCCCCTCAGCAATAATGGATCTCGGGTCTTCGTAGCGGGTGATTTTGTCCGCAGCTATCTGCCATTCCTCGGTAGTGACAGTTTCGGCAAGGCCATTGCAGGTTGGGAATGACAGGGCTGACAAAGAAGTCAGGCAGAGCAGATGGCAGAGGCGGGAGTGGTAGAGCTTTGTCACAGTGAACTCCTTTGCGGAAATGAACAGCAAATATTTTATGGGACTTCAGGCCGGTCTGACTGTTGATAGGTGCCAGAAGCGGGTTGTCTGTCAGAGATACACTTTGTTCAGGTGGTTAGATAAAAACGAAACGGAACTCTTCAAAATTATTAACTGAGCAATTTGAATAATTATAAAAATAGAACAATTCAGAAAGACTTTACTTAATCAGGTTGAATGTTTCAAGTTATTCGTGTTTAAAAGTGTGCTATTCTCACTCGATATGCCACAGCTTTGGAAGTTGAGTGTTCTGCCGGCAGAATTTTGAGCTTCAAGTCGCTCATGTCTCGAATATTGCTCTCAGTTGCGTGCGGTAATCAAGTGGTGACTTCTCGTTTTGAGGATGTCTTTTCCCTGTTGTAGATTTGGTGGTGGTATATAAGTTAGTGATCGTTGAATACTGAAGAGTGGCCGCAAACGATTTACCTTGATAATGCGTGGGGATTGTTTTATTTTTTAAAAAAATGTGTGCTGTGATAGCTGTTGAAGAAAAACAGTCTTTTTCTGCCGTAAGGCGTTAAGTGTTATGAGTCAATGAAATATCTTTTTGGTCCGGTTTATTCCAGGCGTCTAGGTCATTCACTGGGCATAGATCTGCTTCCTCCCAAAATATGTAGTCTCAACTGTGTTTATTGTGAGGTCGGTCCAACCACTGAACTGACCTGTGAACGTAAAGAATATGTTCCCACAGAAGAGATATTGAGAGAGATTGATCAGGTTCTGGTCAAAGGGACAGGTGGGCGGCCTGTTGATGTCTTTACCTTGACTGCGATGGGTGAACCGACCCTTCATACCGGGTTAGGTGAAATTATTGCCTATCTCAAAGAAAAAACCGATAAACCCGTTGCCGTCCTCACTAACGGGACACTTTTCTTTGATCCTCAAGTGCGTGCTGAGCTTTCAGCCGCCGATATTGTGATTCCTTCTCTAGATGCCGCCAGGCAGGAGAGCTTTGACCGGGTAAATCAACCGGCTGCTGCGGTGAACCTTGAGCAGGTTATTGAAGGTCTGGTCCTTTTCAGCCGTGAATTCCGTGGGAAGCTCTGGCTGGAGATCCTGCTGGTGAGAGATATGAATGACAGTTTTGAGGATCTTGTGGCCCTGCAACAGGCGGTGCAGAAGATACATCCGGCGCGGATTCAGCTGAATACAGTGGCACGGCCACCTATGGATGGCCGTGCCCGGCCAGTGACCCGAGAAGTGATGGAACAGGCTGCATCAATGCTGGCCGATGGGTACGATGGTCAGGTTGATGTCCTTGTTGATTTTCAGGCCATTGAAAAAAATGAATATGGGAAGGAAAAGCAGTTGCAGATGACGCTCGTGGAGGATATTGCAGCCTTGCTGCAGCGCCGTCCCTGTCCCATTGAAGAGATTGATAAGGCCCTGCATGTACAGGATCTGGAGATGACCAGAGCATGTGTACAGGTGTTGGTTGAGGCCGGCAGGATAGAAAAGAAACTTTATAATGATAAAGAATTTTATCAGCAGGTAACTGTCTGAAGGAAACCATGAGAAGATGTCTTTCTGTTCAGTGGAGCAGGATGTCTAATTTGATATGGTGTCCTGAATCAGTATTGAAGAATGTTGATGGGGTGAATGCCGTGCAGGTGATCCCGCCCCATGGAAGGCACCAGCCCGTGTGGTAGCAGGTGTCTAATTATTTACGACAGCCTGCAGCAGAGAATGTCTTGCAGGCTGTCATGAGGTATTCAGCATTGTTTTGTCCTTTAGGGAAAACGGTGTATGGATCAAGGAAAACGAGAATGACTGAGAAAAAAGCAAGTCCTGATAACGAAGCTGTACCAGAGCAGGGTGAGAAAAAGGGCAAGGCGACAACGGGAGCCTGGTGGAAGAGTGCTGTCGCCGAAGAAACAGGACAAGAGTCTTCTGGTGGAAAGGAACAGGCGCCGGTTTCTGAGGTGGCACCAGAGGTCAGTACGTCAGCAAAAAAAACGCCCAGAAGACCTGCGCGACCGAGAAAGAAAAAAACAGACCTTTCCCCTGAGGTGATTGCTCCTGATATTGCCTCTCCATCAGGAGAAACATTTCCCCCTGAAGGAGAGAAAGAAGCGGCTGGCCAGACTGAAACGCAAAGAAAAGGGGCTGTCGTAGAGATAAATTTGCAAGCGAAAAAGAGTGGCAGACGACCTGCCAGACCGAGGAAAAAAAAATCAGAAACAGTCAGCTCGGCTGGAGAGGTTGTTGCTGAGGGAGTAGTTGCCAGTGGCCTGTCTGAGGTACCAGAACATCCGGAAACGGTTGTAGAGGCAGCAGCAAGTCCGGAGCAGGTCGTTGACAAGGCAAAGCGACCTTCCCGTTCACGTGGGCGGAGAAAACCGGTCTCGGAAGGCATTGACAGTCAGGACGAGAAAACGTCTCAGGGGCAGGAACTGTCGGAAGTGGCTGCAGAGACAGCAGCAAGTCCGGAGCAGGGTGTTGACAAGGCGAAGCGTCCTTCCCGTTCACGTGGGCGGAGAAAACCCGCCCAGGAAAATATTGACATTCAGGATGAGGAAAATGATGAGGTCCCTGATGTTGAAGATGACAAGGTGGTCAAGAGTACAATCAGCAGGCTGTTAATCAATGCGGAAGAGCCTGAAGAATGCCGAATCGCCCTGCTTGAAGATGGTCGTTTGGAATCCCTGCATGTCTCAACTGTTGCCAAAGAGCATACGAAAAGCAATATTTACAAGGCCAGGATTGTGGCGGTAGAGTCGAACCTGCAGGCTGCCTTCATTGATTATGGGACAGAGAAAAACGGTTTTCTGCCTTTCAGTGAGATCCATCCAGAGTATTATCGACAAGATGTCAGTGAGAAAACCCTGAAATTGATTGAACAGCATCAGTGGAAAAATCTGAATATCAATGAGGTGCTGGAGCGAGGTCAGGAACTGCTGGTTCAGGTTGTGAAGGAAGAGGTAGGCAATAAAGGCGCCAATATGACCACCTATCTTTCGCTCCCGGGACGCTGCGTGGTGCTCATGCCAGGATCTGATTCCGCCGGTATATCAAGGAAAATTACTGGTGAGGAGCGACGTTCACAATTGCGCGAGATTATGGACAGCCTGGAGATCCCCGAAGGGATTGGCTGGATCGTGCGCACCGCCAGTTTTGATCTGACAGAAACCTCTCTGGCCAAGGATGTCAAGTATCTCTTGAAGCTCTGGGGGGAGATCAAAGGGAAAGGGCAAACCATGGACGGAGTAGGTCTTGTCTATCAGGACCAGGATTGTGTCCTTCGTTTCCTCCGAGAACATTTCGATCCGGAAATCAAAGAGATTCTGGTGGATGACCTGGCCGCCATGGAAAAGGTCCGGGATTTCATCGAAATGCTGCCGGACAAACAAAAAAATACCAAGGTTAGGTTGCATAAGGGTGCCCGTCCCATTTTCAATCAGTATAATGTGGAAGATCAGATTGAATCGATCTATCAACCTCAGGTCTTTCTGCCATCGGGTGGCTCAATTGTCATTGATCCCACGGAGGCCCTGGTGGCTATTGATGTGAATTCCGGATCCACCGGCAAAGGTCAGAATTTTGAGGATTCTATTTTTAAGGCCAACATGGAGGCGGCGACAGAGCTTGCCCGTCAGTTGCGGCTTCGGGATCTGGGTGGCTTGATCGTAGTCGATTTCATCGATATGCGGAGTCAGAAGAATATCCGTGAGGTGGAGAGGCAGGTCAAGGTGGCCATGAAACGTGATAAGGCCAAGGTGGATATCAGCCGGATCTCTAAATTCGGCTTGATGCAGATTTCCCGACAGAAACTTGGAGCCCCGGTTGAGGCCCTCAATTATCAGGTCTGCCCGCATTGCATAGGGCGTGGCGTGGTGCGTTCGGTTGAGACTCTGGCCCTCTTTTATCTGCGCCGGATGCAGACCGGTGCCAGTCGCAAGATGGTTGGCCGGGTAGAGTGTCGTTTTCCCCTTGATGTAGCCCATTATCTTCTGAATAATAAACGGCATGAGTTGATTGAGCTGGAAAACAGGCACAAGATTTCTGTGGACATCATCGCTGATCCTGCCTTGAAACCGGCTGATCATGAGATCATTTTTCATAAAGGCGAAACAGATCGGCAGGTAAAAGAATCGTAGAAAACTGCTGTGGTATGTTTTGGGTACCTTGAAGTTTGAGAGAATTTGTAATATTGCAAGGTGCCCCTTGTTGTTCTTTGTTTTTCAACCCTTATCTGTTGACCTGAATCTTTCTCTTTATGGAACTGCAGAATAAAGCAGTGATTTTTATAGGTGAATTGCGCAAATCTCTGCGGGCATTAGGGATAGGTGTTTTTGCTGTAACGATTACAATCTTTTTCCTTACTCCTGATCTGTTGCGAGTGGTTCAGCAACATCTTGCCGATAAACTCTACTTCTTTAGTGTAGCTGGTCCGTTCCTCGCCCATGTGAAGCTGGCTGCTTTTTCATCTGTTTATCTGCTGATGCCTTGGCTGATGGTCGTTTTTTGGCGTGCTATAGGAAAACCATTTGGGGTTGAGGGGACGCCGTTATTCTTTTTTATTCTTTGTACCACTCTGCTTTTTTATGCGGGAACACTGTTCTGTTATTTTGTGACCCTGCCCTATGGGATTAATTTTCTCCTGGGCTTTGGTTCGGAACAACTGCGACCGGTTATCTCTGTCAGTCGTTTTATAAATTTTGTCACCCTCTTTCTCCTTGGCTTTGGCGCTATCTTTGAACTTCCTGTCTTTATGGTCTTTCTGGCCAAAGTAGGGCTCTGCCCCCGCAGTTTCTTTGAGAAAAACAGGCGTTATGCCCTGTTGCTTATTGCCATCGTTGCCGCCCTGCTGACCCCGACACCTGATATCGTGAATATGCTGCTTATGGGCGGCCCCCTTTATCTTTTGTATGAGTCAGGTATCTTGATTCTTTTGCTGATGCGGATAAAATAAGAGGGTAGGAACTGCGGCAGAGAGGATGCTTCTAAAATTCTGTCAGATGAAATCCATGTTTGTGGAGCAGGGCGGCAGTAACCCCTGTCTTTCCAGAGATGCCGCAGGACGGGCTGTTGCTCTTTAAACAAATGGAACGTATCTGCTGGCTCTTTGCCAGCAGCAGTGTCTGTTCAGCCCCTTTGATAAATTGTGGGCTTACGTCTATTCCGTCTCGGGTTATCACTCTTGCTTTTCCCGAGAGGACCTCGTAACCATCGCCCCCGATGAGGTCTGCGGCTGTTCTTGGAGTAGGAAGGCCGCCCATCTGTTCAGGGCAGAAAGGAATCCAGATCCCATTTTGCACGTGTTGCAGGCATGCCTTGTTAGGCCGTGTTTGACCGTCATAACGGCTGCAAAGGCCGACAAGACAGGCGCTGACCAGATAAAGAGCGGGTTGAGAGAGCATAATGGAGAAAAGGTTATTGGGCGGTCTGTTGTCGCATAACTGTCATAATAAGTATGGCATATCTATGCATTCTATTGTGCAGGAAACGATATCCTGACGATGCAGTTATTTTTGAACGATGAGTTCCAATGTTTGAGGAGATGTTCATGAAGAAAACTTATAAAACATCTTTATCGCCACTGCAGCAGAAAAAGTTGTGTCGGATCTCGCTGTTGCTTTTTATTATACTCCTCTTGTCCATTTTCTTCACTCCGGGCAAGGGGCTCTATTTTCTGAGAAAGCAGAAATTACAGGTTGTTGCTTTGCATGCTGAAAAACAGGATTTGATGGAAAAGAACACTGCTTTGCGGGAAGAGATCAAACGGTTGAATACCGACGTTGATTACCTGGAAGAAGTGGCAAGGGAGCAACGCGGTTTATTAAAAAAGGATGAGATGGTCTTTGACTTTTCCCCTCAGGCTCATCAGAAGCAGAGGAAATAATATGCAGCATTCCATGACTTGTTATTTCCTCTGCAGGAGGTCTGGATGGGATCACACGGATCCCTTGCAGTCTATGCTCAGGAGAATCCAGAACGGGAAGAACAGCCGGAGAGGGCACCTGCTGGAATCGATGTTCCTTTAACCGGTTGGCTGCTGGTGGCAGAGATTATTTTTTTAATATTTGAGCTGTTGCAGTGTTTGCATCGAATGGTGTCAATAGCGGAGGCAATGAGCACCAGACTTTCAAAGGTCTGCTTGCAGTCTTCGCACTTGAATTCGTAGATAGGCATTTTGGATCCTTGGGTAATCTTTGAAAATAGCACAAGAGAGTTCGGGTAAGTTTGGAGTAAACTCTCATCTTGTTTCTGAAGTGTATAATTTGTCTTTTATGGAGTTTGTCAAGGAATCTTGTTTGAAATTTGTATTGTCACCGTTTGTTGCGCCGTTAAGATTGTTTTCTTGGTAAGAAATAAAGGGGCAGACAAGGGAAAATATATGGATGGGCAACATGTGAAAATTGTAAAAGATATCCGGGTATTGATCGATTATCATCACGTCTTGGGGATTGAAGACTATCCCCGGGCTGCCGGAGATTTGCAATTTCTGGACAGAAAGGTGGAGGCAGCCGTCAGGGTAACGACTTTGCCGCATCAGCGAAACACGACACCTGTCGTTTCGGAAACGCTTCAGAATATAAGCACGGAAGTTATTGAGTGCCGTAACTGTGATCTTCATGCTGGGCGGTTGGTCTCAGTTCCAGGTCGGGGGAGGCCACAGGCCAGGCTTCTTATTGTTGGCGGTTGGCTGACTGTGCCTGGTCAGGGATTGCTTCCCCCGGGAATGATATTCGGTCAGGAGGAAGACAGAATGCTTTCCCGGATGCTGGAGGCGATTCATCTTGCTCCCGCTGATGTCTTTGTTACCAATATCCTGAAGTGTGGCCTGCCCGAATCCTCTCAACCTGTAGCCGCCAATATCCAATGCTGTCTTGCATATCTGAGGCGGCAGATAGCTGTGATTGCCCCAGAGTTAATCTGTTCCATGGGTATTATTGCTACCAGAGCCCTTCTGGATCTGCCGCAGTCTCTTTCTCAGCTGCGAGGACGTTTTCATTCGTACACTGCGCTTGATGGGAGAGAAATCCCGCTCATGCCCACCTATCATCCTTCATATTTGCTCCAGGCTACAGAGATGAAGTCTGAAACGTGGAAAGATCTGCAACTTATTGAGAAAAAGCTGAGAAGAAAAACTGTTGTAACAAACTGATATTGTTATCTGTGTGATAAAAACAGCTGGTGAGCGGAGTCAGCTTGGCTGTTTGTTATTGTCACTCAGGTAATGTGCAAGGGCAGGGAGCAGGCAGGCGGAATTCAATATCAAGTGTAAGGGAGGCCAGGTATGAAAGTGCTGATTGTTTATTATTCCATGTATGAACACATCTACAAGATGGCAGAGGCTGCGGCGGAAGGAGTGCGTGCAGTCGACGGGGCTGAGGCTGTGTTGCGGCGGGTTCCGGAGACGCTTCCTGCTGAGGTGCTGGAAAAGATGGGCGCGGTTGCAGCTCAGGAGTTACAGAAGCAGATTCCCGTCTGTACGGTTGAGGAACTGGGAGAGGCGGATGCCGTTATCTTCGGTACTCCCACTCGTTTTGGCAATATGTGCGGGCAGATGCGTCAGTTCCTCGACAGTACGGGGCAGTTGTGGATGAAAGGTGCATTGGTGGGCAAGGCTGGCAGTGTTTTCGCCAGTGCCAACACCCAGCATGGTGGTCAGGAATCCACCATTCTCAGTTTCCATACTACTCTGCTTCATCAGGGGATGGTTGTGGTCGGGCTGCCCTATGCGTTTCAGGGGCAGATGAACACCAGTGAGATCAGCGGTTGTTCCCCCTATGGCGCCTCAACCGTTGCCGGCGCTGACGGCAGTCGCTCCCCCAGTGAGAATGAGCTGGCAGGTGCTCGTTTTCAAGGTGAGCATGTTGCTAGGATCGCCAGCAAGTTGTCTGGCAGATAATATGCAAAGATCCGTTATGAAACAGCCAAGATCTTCTTTTTGGCCCGTCTGCCATGAGAGATTGCCGGGTTGTTTCTGTTAGGGTTTGGAAGGACCTTTCTGTTGTGGAAAATGGTACTGGATGAAGGCTTCTTCCTCTTGTCTGCTCTGCACTGCTCCGTTAAGATGGGCGGTCAACAGTTCGTTCAATATTGTTTTGAAGAGCGGCCCGGGAGAATAGCCCATGGCTTTGAGATCCCTGCCTGTTATCTGGGGTTTTGTCTTTCGCAGTTCGGTTACATACAGAGAAACTCCTTTCTTGATCTCATTTTTTCTGGCAATGGCCATGAGGTACAGCAGGCCAACATTTGCAAGTTCTTTCAGCAGCCAATAGAGCTCAGATCTGCCTATGGTTGATCGTCGGTAGAGAATGTGGGAAATCTTGTCGGCTGTGAGCTTCTGTTGAACAAGGAAATCTCTGGTCTTGGGTGGGAGCTGAAAACGCTGACAAAAGGCAGAAAGTTCGGGGGCTTTTGAACGACCCATGATGGCCAGCAGATATACCTGCCAGGCGGGGCATGGTTCATCGAGATAGAGCAGGTGAAACCAGGAGAGGGCCTGTCCGGCCTGAGTCAGGATATGGTTAAACCGGCGGTCAATCTTCAGGTGAGGTTTCAGGTCTGGCCATAAGAACTGGAAGAGTTTAAATTCTGCCAGGCGGTTGATGGCAGGCAGCGGGTTTTCTTCGGAAAAGATAAGCTGAAGTTCGGTGAAAAAGCGGGGGTCATCGGCCTTGCCAAAGAGCTGCATTTTGACTGCGCTCTGGATCAGGCGGCTGGTGTGGAGGTCAATTTTGAAATCCATACGTTTTTCAAAGCGAATGGCCCGGAAAATTCGGGTGGGGTCTTCTACGAAGCTGAGATTGTGCAGGACTCGTATGGTCTTCTCCCTCAAGTCGTTCTGACAGTTGAAAAAATCGATCAGGACACCGAAATGAGCGGGGTTGAGTTGGATGGCCATGGCGTTGATAGTGAAATCGCGGCGGTACAGGTCAAGCTTGATGGAAGAGAGCTCAACCGTGGGCAGGGCAGCCGGATAATCATAGTATTCGAGCCTGGCTGTGGCTACGTCGATCTTGAAACCGTCTGGCAACAGGATCATGGCGGTAATGAATCGTTCGTGGGCTTTGACCTGGCCTTGAAGTCTCTTGGCCAGTTGTTTCGCAAAGATAATACCATCCCCTTCAACAACAATGTCGAGATCCAGATTCTTGTTCTGCAGGAGCAGATCGCGAACGAAACCGCCGACGGCAAAGGCCTTGAACTTAAGTGATTCAGCCACCTCACCAATGGTCTGCAGAAGGGTGATGAGCTCTTTGTTCAGGGTCTCAGCGATCAGTGCACTCAGGTTCCTGGTTCGTTCCTGGAGTTGTTGTTTGTTCGCGTGCAGGAGATTTTTCGGCAGATGGGCCGGATCATTGACCAGCATGTTCAGGAGATCCGTCCGGGTGATAACTCCTGCCAAGTGATTGTTGTGAACAATGGGGATCAGGCGCTGCCTGCGTTCAATAATCAGCTCTTCAATGTCGGAAAGCGTAGCCTTTAAAGGAAGAGTTTTAATGTCGCCGGTCATATATTCGGTTACCGGCAGATGACCAAGTGCATGATGAATAGCCTTTTCTATGACTCGACGGGTGATGATCCCTATGACCCGTGAGACTGGGCCATGTGGCGGATTCTGGTTGGTTTCAATCACTGGCAATGTCGTGATATTGTACCTGGTGAGGAGATTGTGGGCTTGGTTGATACTGGTTTCGGCCGGAACGCTGATGACGGGCTGGGACAGCATCCCTTCCGCAATTGCCTGGGGGTGGATGTGTCGGTGCAGGATGCGGATCAGCTTGTCCTGGGCCTCAATGAGGGTCATGTCATGGATTGTGGCTGAGGCAGCAGTGGCATGGCCTCCTCCGCCAAAATCCTTCGCGACTGTTCCTGCATTGACTGCTGTGATGCGGCTTCTGCCAATCAGGTAGATGCGTCCGGCCATGGAGACGAGGGCGAAGGTGACATCAAGGTCTTCCATGACCATGAAACGACGGACGATCATGGAAAAATCATCGAAGTAATCATGGAGAGTTAAGGTGATCACCACGATTTCTACCCCTTGGATGGTGTAGCTGCGTGCGGTCTCCATCAGCCTGTGCAGCAGCTCAACCTGGTGGGCGGTGAGGTCGTAGGTGATGAACTGGGAGATAATCTCCAATTGGGCCCCTTGTTCAAGGAGCCAGGCAGCGGCCTGCAGGTCGGCTGGCCTTGTGGTCAGGTGCGTGAGTGAGCCGGTGTCTTCGTAGATGCCAAGTCCAAATATGGTGGCCTCTGAGGCTGAGATTGGGACTTGTCGCTCCTGCAAGAGTTGGGTAAAGAGGGTGGTGGTTGCGCCCACCTCTTTGACCAGCTCCAGGTCACCTTTCATGTCTTCAGGACTGTCGGGGTGATGGTCAAAGAGGTGGATCGAGATCTCTGGATTGTCCAGGCAGGTGGCAAGAATGCCTATTCGTCTGGCGTTTCTGGTGTCCACAACGATGAGTCTGGTGATTGCCTTCAGATCAATTTGTTTTATTCTGACAAAGTCATAATTCTCCTGCAGGTTTTCAGTGATGAAGTCGCGCAGATTCTTTTCCTGTGATCCCGAGAAGACCATGACCGCCTCCGGGTAGAGCTTCTGGGCGGCAACCATTGAGGCCAGACCATCAAAGTCGGCGTTGATATGAGTGGTGATTACTTGCATGGTCCAAGCTTCATGGGCAATGGAAAGAGTGGCCGTGTGGGCAATGCAACGGAAAGAGATGAAGATATGCAGTTGCTGTCAGTCAAGGTCAATTGGCATCCTCTGGTCTTCGGGCTGGATGGGAAGAAATGATTACCAGGACTACGCCGGCTCCGATAAGCATAAGGTTTGCAACTGCTGAGATCCCGTGTAATTTTCTGAATTGAATACGCAGGGGATGGTCGGAGGGGGTCGTTTCGAAAGAAGGGATTTGTCTTTTCAGCTCGGCAGCGCGAGGTTCGATGATACAAGCTTGAGTGGCAGTAATGGTGAGCATGGTCGTAAGAAGAAGCCCTGAGGCGATCTTGCGGTGGTCTTTGCCGAGAAACAGGCAGGTGAGCGCCACTGCACCACAGGCGAGCCCCCATTGGAAATAGCCGGGAAAGAGGGCGCCGACAATGCTGCCGGCCATATCACGGGGATACGATTTGAAGAGAATCGGGGTCAGGATAAAGGTGAACAGGGCTGAGCCGCCCAGCCAACAGCTGACGGCAAGATGGTAAATGATAGTCGCAATTCGCATGTGGCGTTTTTTCTCCGTTGCTTTCTTTAAGATGTCTTTAGGGCCGCGGCAAGAATAAAATATCCCGTCTTGCTGGTCTTTTTAGCCATCTTCTTCGTTACGAAAAGAGTTTCATAGCCCTGCTATGCGCCTCTTTTCGCTCCTCGAATATGACTGAAAATCCTGCGCAATACGGAACAGCTTATTCTTGCCGAGGCCCTTATTTTGTTTTACCTTCTTCCTCTCAAGGGTATTTTCAGTATAAGGGTATTCAAGCGGATAGGGCAACCTTTCATCCGCGCGGGTGAAATTTTTTATGGAGTTCCTTGAGTCTGTCCTGGTCGATGTGGGTGTAGATCTGGGTCGTGGCGATGTCTGAATGACCAAGCATGAGCTGGACGGATCGCAGGTCGGCACCATGGGTCAGGAGGTGGGTGGCGAAGGAATGGCGGAGCATATGTGGAGAGACGGATTTGCTGATTCCGGCCGCTTGTGCGGCCTCCTTGATGATCTGCCAGAAGCGGAGTCTGCTCATGGCGCGGCCTCGGTTGCTGATAAAAAGGATATTGCTGCGCCTACCCTTGAGGATCTGGGGGCGTGCTGTTTTCAGGTATTGTTCTACGATTTCCCGGGCCGGGACGCCAAAGGGTATGAGTCTTTCCTTGTTGCCTTTCCCAATGACTCTGACAAAACAGGAGGATAGATTGCAGGCTGCAAGGGGGATAGAAACCAGCTCTGAGACTCTTAGTCCTGTGGAATAGAGGAGATGCAGCATGGTGTAATTTCTTTGGATCTGAGGGGTGATAACGGCTGGTGGGGTCAGGAGTTTGGTTACTTCCTTCAGGGAAAGGGCCTTGGGAAGATGGCTGCCGATTCGTGGGAGGTCAACTGTGGCAAAGGGGTTGTGGTTACTTATGCTGTTGGCCTGTAAAAAGCTAAAGAAGCTTTTGAGGGACGAAACCCTTCTGGCGTTACTGCGATGGGAGAGTTGCCGGGCGCTGCACTGTTCCAGAAAGATATGCAGGGTAGTGCTTTGGATTTCTTCCAGTGTGGAAATTCTCTGCTGTCGCAGAAAACTGAAAAAAATATCAATATCGGCCTGATAGGCCTGAATGGTATTATCTGCAAGGCGCCTTTCGGTGATCAGGTAGCGGAGAAAAAGCGACCTTGCTGCTTGAAACTGCTGGGGAATGGACTGACGAGAGATGGACAGAAGATGTGCTGCAGGTTCTCGACAAAGAAAGGAAGCAACGCCCAGGGCTTGAGAAAGCTCCAGGCGTTTACCGTCTCTGTGAGCCTACGCCCTTCGTGTGCGATTGAATTTCCGGAGCTTTCTGCGGGCCTCGGCTTGTTTGCGACGCTTCATGATGCTGGGTTTCTCATAGCATTCACGACGTTTCAATTCTCTTTTAATACCATCGATCTGCAGTTTTTTCTTCAATTGTCTGATGGCGTATTCAATATCTCCACGAACTTCAACTTCTATCATTTAGGACTCCAGTGTATCTAGGTTCGAGGAAGAAACCGTTGAACGGCATCTTCCTTAAAAAAATAGCTAATTTCTGACAAGAATCTCCTTTTATAAATAGAACTTCTTCGTCTGTCAATGGAATTTTCAAAAACCATATGAGAATTAGGAGCTGTTGCATGAGGCGGCAGTCCCTTTATCTCTGTTTTTTTGGTGGCACCGTTGTCAAGCTGTTACAGGGGATTAACTGATGTTTCTGTGGGAAATATCTTGCCGGGATTAAGGATTCCCTGCGGATCGAAGAGTGTTTTGAGTTGTCTCATGACCGTCAGGGTGGTGTCGCTCAACTCAAGGGGTAGAAATTTAGATTTGGTGACTCCGATACCATGCTCTCCGGATAAGGTTCCTGCAAGGTGGATGACTTGGCGAAAAAGACGTTCTCTTGCAATCTCTCCCCTGTGGCGTTGCTCTTCCTGATCAAGGTTCAGCATGATGTTGACATGGATATTGCCATCCCCGGCGTGGCCGAAGGTGAGAATAGTAAGATCGAGTTCCTGGGCCAGCATTTCGGTAAATTGGACAAGCTCAGGGATGCGGGTGCGGGGCACAACAACATCCTCGCTGATTTTATGGGGGCTCAACTGAAAAGTCGCAGGTGCAATAGATCGCCTCGCCTGCCACAAGTCCCATTTCTCGGTATCAGTGGTTGCCTGTCTTATGGTGCAATGGGGGGTTGTGTTTAAGAGCGTATGCAGGCGTTCTGTCTGCTCGCGCACGGCGCGCCTGCTGCCGTCAATCTCGAGCAGGAGTATGGCCTGGATGTCTGGGGCGGGGGGTGTCGGCAGCATTTTTGCCACCAATCCCAGGGCGGTTCTGTCCATGTATTCCAGGGTGCAAGGACGGATATTGTTGCTCAGAATTTCGGCCACCAGAGCGGTTGCCTGGGGCAGCGAGGTGGAACTGATCAGAAATGTCTCTTTATGCTCCGGTAGAGGGATGAGACGGGTGATTATTTTGGTGATGATGCCTAAGGTTCCCTCCGAACCGATGAACAGGCGGGTCAGGTCGTAACCGACCACCCCTTTTTCGGTACGGGTTCCGGTCCTCAGCACCTCTCCGTTGGCCAGCACTACTTCCAGGCCTATGATAAAATCCTTGGTCACTCCGTATTTGACGGCGGAAGGGCCGCCTGCGCATTCGGCCGCGTTGCCGCCCATGGTGCAGAACTTGAGACTGGCCGGGTCAGGAGGGTAAAACAGGCCAAGCTTTTTTACCTCCTGCTGGAATTCTCCGGTAATGACACCTGGCTCAACGATGGCAATCTGGTTGTCCCTGTCGATCTCCAGGATACGGTTCAGGCGGGAGAGTGCCAGCACTAAGCCGCCTTTTATAGGCAGGGAGCCGCCGGTCATGCCGCTGCCGGCCCCTCTGGCCACTACAGGAAAGACATGTTTGCTGGCCAGGCGCATTAAGGCAGCTACCTGATCCGTGGAATCTGGAAAGACAACGACTTCAGGGAGAAAGGTCTTCCTTGTACCGTCGTAGGAATAACAATGCAGATCCTCAAGGCTGGTGGTACAGTGTTCACGGCCAACGATTTCGGCTATTTTTTTGAGAGTATCTTTATGCATGTAAAAAATAATCCAACGCGGTCAAGGTGATAGATCCTGTAAAATAGCTACGTTCTCTTCAACTTAATGGACTTATTGTGAGCGATCAATCAAATTTTTCTATTCTCATTCTGGCAGCGGGGAAAGGGACCCGTATGAAATCAGAAAAGGCCAAGGTCTTGCATCAGGTGTTTTATGCCCCGATGTTGCATCATGTTCTGACCGCAGTCAAGCCTTTAAAGGCAGATAAAACTGTTGTCATCATTGGCCACCAGCGTGATGAGGTGGAACGGTCTCTTGCTCCCTTTGATCTAGAAATCTGCGTTCAGCAAGAACAACTGGGTACAGGCCATGCCGTGCTCTGTGCAGAGTCGATAATCGGCAGCAGGACCGGTACGGTCATGATCCTCTGCGGCGATACTCCCTTGATTCAGAGTGAAAGCCTGGAGCAGATGTACAGGCAGCATCTGGCCACCGGCGGGTCACTTACGGTGATGACTACTGTTCTTGAAAACCCTACCAATTATGGACGAATTATTAGCAATGATGCCGGGAAGGTGCTTTCCATTGTGGAAGAAAAAGATGCCACCGTTGAGCAAAAAAAAATAAGGGAGATCAATGCCGGGATTTACTGTGTGAATGCGGATTTTCTCTTTACATGTCTGAAGAAGGTTGGAACTGATAATAGTCAGGGTGAGGTTTACCTTACTGATATTGTAGCTATGGCGACAGAGGAGCAATATTCTGTAGAAAAGTATATGGTGCCATTATCACATGAGGTTTTGGGGGTAAATTCAAGGATTGAGTTGGCTGAGGCGCATAAGGAATTACAGATGCGGCGCAACCGGCAATTGATGTTGGCGGGAGTTACCATGCATGATCCGGCGACCACTTCCATAGCGCCGGATGTGAAAGTTGGTTTGGATGTTACAATTTATCCGGGCGTACATCTTGTTGGTCGTTCTGTTGTAGGGAAAAATTGTATCCTGGAAAACGGAGTCATCTTGAAAGACTGTGTGCTGAATGAAAATGTTTATGTCGGAGCGTATAGCTATCTCCAGGGAGCTGTTATTGAAGCGGGAAAGACTATTGTGGCGCATAGTGTTTTGTCTCAATAAAAAGCCGCTGTGTCAGCTGGAACAGCTCGTTTCTCTACTTTGAGTATGGACGTGAGTTGTGATGAGGATCAGGAATGTTGGGCGCGTGCTGAGTGAAAAGCCTCTGCATATTTTTTGAAAATTCTTCTGCCCTCCTCTGAAATATCCTGAAATTCAATACCGGTCACGTGACGTCCGTCAACAACTTCAGTATGGACAACATCGCCGCGGAGATCTATGAGGTCTTCCTCTACGCCCACCGTAATCAGGAGTGTGTCTCCCTGTGATATCGGCTGAGTTGTCTCCAGCTTAAGGCCCTTTTCGCTTACATCCAGAGTTCGTCCCATGGAGTATGTTGTTTGCAGGCCATTTTTATCGATGACGAGATAGTCGAGAAGGTGGAGGGCGTTTTTGCGAATAAAATGTCTATGTTCTGTGGGTGTCATGGTCATCCTCCAGTCAGTTTTTGTCTTGTCCGGGAAAAGAGCGTCAATTGCCTCTTTGTTAGCCTGGACGATTCCCCTTTCCGTAATAAGCCCGCTGATAAGTCGTGCTGGTGTTACATCAAAACTGTAATTAATTGCCTTTGTTCCGGGTGCAACCAGTCGAACGGTCTCGATCTTGCCTGTGGTATCATTCATGCCGCTGATCCGGGTGACTTCCTCGCCTGATCGCTGTTCGATGGGAATGTCGGTGCCGTTTTCCAGTTCCCAGTCAAAGGTTGAGGAGGGCAGGGCAACATAAAAAGGGATATTGTTGTCATGGGCGGCCAGGGCTTTCAGGTAGGTTCCTATTTTGTTGGCCACATCTCCGGTGTGGGTTGTACGGTCGGTCCCGACAATAATCATATCTACCATGCCGTTTTGCATCAAGTGGCCGCCGGTATTGTCGGTTATCAATGTGTTGGCAATATTTTCCTGTTGCAGTTCCCAGCTGGTGAGTTTGGCCCCTTGATTCCAGGGGCGGGTCTCGTCCACCCATACATGGACTTTGATTCCTGCGTCTCGTGCTGCGTATATGGGGGCAGTGGCGCTGCCGTAATCAACAAAGGCCAGCCATCCCGCGTTGCAGTGGGTGAGGATGTTAACCGGTTCTCCATTCTTCTTTTTACTGATGGCCGCAATGAGCTCGAGTCCGTGGATGCCAATCTGTTTACAGAATGCGGCATCTTCGTCTGCGATTTCACAGGCAGCTTTGTATGCCGCCTTCTTTTTCTCTGTTCCGTCCTCAATTTTGGAAACTGCGGCCAGAACACGTTCGACAGCCCATCCCAGATTTCTGGCAGTGGGTCGACTCCTGTTCAGTAGTATCGCCGCCTGTTCCAGTTTCTCGTTCACATCATGGTCCGGAGCATTGATTGCCGCCAGATACATGCCAAACCCTGCAGTGGCTCCAATCAGGCCTGCGCCTCGTACATGCATATCTTTGATGGCTCTTATCGAATCGTCGAGGCAGCTGAGAGTCTCGATGATAAATTGGTGGGGAAGTTGACGTTGATCAATAATACAGATCTTGTTCCTGTCATCCGGGTCTGGCCAGATGGTCCTGAAGCGGCTTCCATTGATATGCATGGTGGAAAGGTTCTCTTTTTATGTAGGGACAAATGGTGAAAATGCCAGTGAGGATCTTTTTTTAAGGATACTCAGCCTGTGATAAAATGTAAAATAATTTCATTGGAGAAAAGATTGGTCTGGTTTGTTGTTTTTTTGGACCAAGGTTGACAAAATTGTTATCATTTTTGTTAAATATTACTGAAATGTGTAATTTTTTATTGATGGTGATTGGTATCATTTAAGGGTGATATTGTATTATTTCTGATTGTTATCTTCCTTAAATGAGTCTGGCATGCCATTTGTATAGTAAGATCATTATTTTTTGTGCCGCTTGTATGTCTCCTCTGTGGAGTAAGGAACAGCGTCAGGTTTGATAGTGTGCGGGGTGGAATTTACCCGGTGCGTCTTATTCAAGTTAGCATGGAGGGAAAAGGTGAACAAGGCAGATACTGCATTTATCCTGGCGTCGGCAGGTCTGGTGTTATTAATGACACCCGGGCTGGCCCTTTTTTATGGCGGGATGGTGCGTGGAAAGAATGTTTTGGGGACGATCATGCAGAGTTTTTTCATGATAGCCCTGATCTCCATTGAATGGGTCTATCTGGGCTATTCAATGTCTTTTGGTCCCGATGTCGCGGGTGTAATAGGCGATTTGTCATGGTTTGCCTTAAATGGGGTCGGGACAACTCCCAGTCCCGATTACGCGACCACTATCCCGCAGACTGTTTTTATGATTTATCAGTGCATGTTTGCCATTATTACTCCCGCTCTTATCACCGGAGCTTTTGCAGAGCGGGTACGTTTTGCTCCTTTTTTGGTCTTTGCTCTGTTGTGGACAATAGTGGTGTATAATCCTGTCTGTCATTGGGTTTGGGCTAAAGGCGGCTGGTTGGCGCAGATGGGTGTGCTTGATTTTGCCGGTGGCCTGGTTGTCCATGTAACCTGTGGGGCGGCAGCGTTAGCTGCTGTTCTTGTCGTGGGGCCAAGACGGGGGTATGGCCGGACGAGTTTTATGCCTCACAATCTGCCCATGACCTTGATGGGCACAGGCCTGCTGTGGTTTGGCTGGTTTGGTTTTAATGGTGGGTCTGCCCTTGCCGCCAATGAGGTTGCGGCTACCGCCTTTGTCGCTACGCATCTTGCCGGCATGGCCGGTATGCTCATGTGGGTGGTGATGGAACGATATGTCATGGGTAATGCCACTACCTTGGGTGCGGCATCCGGAGCTATAGCCGGGCTTGCCACGATCACTCCGGCGGCTGGTTTTGTTGGCCCTAATGCGGCCGTTGTCATTGGTCTTCTTGCCGGGGTGGTCTGTTTTCTTGCTGTACGTTTAAAAAGTCGGTTCAAGTTTGATGACTCTCTTGACGTAGTCGGAATCCATGGGGTTGGTGGAGTCGTGGGTACGCTCTGTCTGGGGATTTTTGCTTCCACGCAGGTCAATCCTGCTGGAGTTGACGGTTTGCTGGCTGGTAATTCTGCGCAACTGGTAAAGCAGGCAATAGGTGTTTTGGTTGTTGGGGGCTATACTCTGGTGCTCAGTTGGATCCTTTTGAAGGTGATTGATTCAGTCATGGGACTCAGGTTGACAGAAGAGGATGAAGTTGTTGGTCTGGATTCAGTTGAACATTCGGAGACGGCATATAATCATCAATAAAGAAAGATGTTTATGGCTCTCGGTTCCCATTGTTACGGTCGTGTTGTTTTACTGTGTGTCGGGTTATAACTACGTTAAAAAGGAGGAGATGATGGATACTGGAGATACTGCTTTTATGCTCATTGCTACGGCAATGGTGATGTTAATGACGCCGGGGCTGGCTCTGTTTTACAGTGGCCTGGTTCGCAGTAAAAACGTGCTGGCAACAACCATGCAGAGTTTTGTCTGTCTGGGACTTATCTCTGTGCTCTGGGTTGTTTATGGTTATTCTCTGGCTTTTGGTCCGGATATCGGTCATTTTATCGGCAATCTTGATCATATCTTTCTGAAAGGTGTAGGACTTGAACCGGGGCCTTATTCAGCTACGATCCCGTCCTTGTTGTTTTGTGCCTTTCAGCTCATGTTTGCCATCATTACACCGGCGTTGATTACCGGGGCCTTTGCCGAACGGATGAAATTTACCGCTTTTCTGGCCTTTACAATCTTGTGGTCAACCCTGGTTTATCTCCCCGTCTGTCATTGGGTGTGGGGGCAAGAGGGGTGGCTCTTTAAGATGGGTGCCCTTGATTTTGCAGGCGGCACGGTTATTCATATTAATTCTGGTGCTGCGGCCCTGGTGGCGGCCCTGGTTCTTGGCAAACGAAAAGGGTATGGGCGTGACTCCATGCATCCCCATAACCTGCCAATGACTGTTCTGGGTGCTGGACTGCTCTGGTTTGGCTGGTTTGGATTTAACGCGGGGAGTGCGCTTGGCGCAAGTCCTATTGCGGTTCTTGCCCTTTTTACGACGCAGGTGGCAACAGGTGCGGGTGCCCTTACCTGGGTGCTTGCTGAATGGAAGGTGCAGGGAAAACCGACCACTTTGGGAGCCGCCTCCGGTGCTCTGGCTGGGCTGGTGGCAATTACTCCGGGAGCAGGTTTTGTCAGTCCGGTTTCTGCGATCATTATGGGTGGTGTGGCTGGTGTATTGTGCTATCTTGCGGTTATTGCCAAGTCCAAACTTGGTTACGACGATTCCCTGGACGTGGTTGGTGTCCATGGTGTTGGTGGAGTTTGGGGAGCGCTGGCAACCGGTATTTTTGCTTCATCTGTTGTGAATCCGGCCGGTAATGGACTTCTTAACGGCAATCCACATCAGTTGGTAGTTCAGGCCATTGGCGTCGGTTCAACCATAGCGTATTCGGTCGTTGTGACCTTTATTCTTTTGAAAATCATAGACGTGGTCATTGGTCTTCGGGTAAGCTCTGACGACGAGACTCAAGGATTGGATCTAACCCAGCACAGTGAAGTTGGTTATACCCTGTAAGGAGGCGAGTAATTCCGTTTTTAAGTCAGGTATGCAACATTTACCCTTGATTTAAAAACGGAAGAAAGAAGTTGAAAATAAGATACGGAAGCAGGGCCACACGATGTGGTGTGGAAGTTTGTCTTCTGTCCTCTGATTTTTAAAAAGGAGATGTTATGAAAAAAATTGAAGCGATTATAAAACCTTTTAAGCTTGATGATGTGAAAGATGCCTTGAATGGCATCGGAATCAAGGGAATGACGATCAGTGAGGTGAAGGGCTATGGCCGTCAGAAAGGGCATACTGAGATTTATCGCGGGGCGGAGTATGTCGTTGATTTTATCCCCAAAATTAAGATCGAGATAGTGGTTGATGCCGGTCAGGCGGGTCAGGTGGTTGAGACCATCAGGAATGCGGCTAACAGTGGCACTATTGGCGATGGCAAGATCTTTGTCATGCCTGTTGAGCGTATTGTTCGGGTGCGCACCGGCGAAGAGGATCATGACGCTATTTAGAGTCTGTTATGAAATGAGCAGTGCCTTTCTGCTCATTTCGTTACAGACTCTTATGCCGCTTCACAGAAACAGCATCTGTATGGCTGTTTCTGTGAGTGGCGTCAGCCAAATAACGAACAAACTGCTTAGATTGCCATGTTGTTTGGGAGCCGCTACGAGATGACATGGCCAATTATATCAATTTCGTTACAGACTCTTATGCCGCTTCAAAGAATCACCGCCACGGATAAAGATAATTCATGAAGTCAACGCATCTTCGTGCCCAACGTGCCGCCTTGGAAAAACTGTGGCAGCAGGGACTGAGTGGCCAGGCCCTGCTTGCCGAGCAGAGCAGGCTGGTTGATGTCTTTCTCTGTCAGCATTTTCATGATGCGATCCGTGAGCTGACTGGTTCCATTGCTCTGGTAGCCCTTGGAGGCTATGGCCGCCAGGAGCTTTTTCCTTATTCTGATATTGATCTGATGATCCTCTATCAGCCGGAGCAGCAGGCAGAGGTTAAGCGGGTGGCGGAAGCCATTCTCTATCCACTCTGGGATACAGGGCTTGAGGTCGGGCACGCGGTGCGCACTGTCCAGGAATCAATGGAACACGCCGGCCAGGATTTTTTCTTTCAGGTCGCCATGCTTGATGCCAGATTTCTTGCGGGCTCACAGGATTTGTTCGATGACCTGCTTGCCCAGTATCGGTTGCGTTTTGTAGAAGGCGGTCGGGAGGAATTTGTTCGCAGTATGAAGGCCTTCCGTGCAGCTCGCAGGAATCGCTTTGGCAGTCATAGTTACCTGCTTGAACCTCACATCAAGGAGGGAAAGGGAGGAATGCGCGATATCCAGGCCATGCTGTGGACGGCAAAGGTTGTTTTTGGCCTGGAGAGCCTCCAGGATATTGTTGAGGCGGGTGTTCTCCTTGAGGAGGAGCGGGAGTCTTTTGCGACTTCTTGGGATGAGCTGGTGAAGATCAGAAATCGCCTGCATTATATCAGCGGGCGCAAGAATGATCAGCTCTATTTCGAACATCAGGAAGAGCTTGCTCAGGCATTCGGGTACAAAACAGGCACCGGGAAGCTGGGTGTCGAGAGGTTTATGCGCGAGATGCATGGGCATCTGCAGACTATTGCAGTGATCACGGATCTTTTTTTTGAGCACGTGGATGAGGTCCTTGGTCTTGCAGTAAAAGATGAAAAGCTAAGTAGTGGTCGAACTCTTGAAAAGGGGATTGAGCTGCGTAACAATCGCCTTCACCTGGTTGTTTCCCCCAAAGAGCTGGCTTCCAGGCCCTATTTGCTTATGCGCCTTTTCCTGGCATCGGCGAGAACGGGAGCTCCTGTTCATCATCGAACACGCAAAATTGTCAGCGCCAATCTTGATCTCGTTGATGATAAGGTCCGGGTGTCGCCGCGTATGTCCAAACCTTTTTTTGAGCTTTTGCTGCACCCCTCTGATCCGCTCCCGGTTTTGGAGGTGATGCTGGAGACCGGGCTGCTGACGGCCTACATTCCCGAGTTCGCACGGATCAGTACCCTGGCCCAGCATGATATCTATCATATCTACACGGTTGATCGGCATCTGCTGCAGACGGTGGCCGAGCTGCGATTGATTGTGGCCCAAGATGCCACAATCTATCTTTCGGTGGCTTCGCCGCATGTCCTCTATCTGGCCGCGCTGCTTCATGATATCGGCAAGGGTGCAGGCGGCAATCACTCCTTGATTGGGGCGGATATGGTAGGGGCTGTGGGAGTGAGGCTTGGTCTTGATCCTGCAGAATGTGCCTGCCTGGCCTTTTTGATACGCTATCACCTGTTTATGCCGGAGAATGCCCTTCGTCGTGATTTAAATGATGAGGTTTTTATCAGGCGTTGTGCCGAGACCATTGGCGACAGTGACCGGCTGGCTATGCTCTATCTTCTGTCTATCGCTGATTCCAAAGCAACAGGTCCCTCGGCATGGAGTGAATGGAAGGCCGCGCTGCTGCATGAATTTTTTCTGAAAATTTCACCTTATCTGGAATCTGGTCTGATTGCTTCCGAGTATCCCGGCACTGTACAACAGCAGGTAGAGCAGGGGGTTGACTGGCTGCGGGGGCAGGTCCTGTCGCTGCTTGGCGGTGATGAGGAGGTGCCGGCAGAGGCGGAAAGTATTGGTCCGTCCCTCGCTCTTGCGGATGTGGCTCAACTGCCCGCAGACTATCTGTTGAGCTTTAGTCCTCAGATAATTGTTGAGCATATCCAGATTTATCGCAAGAATTATCGGGTGTTACGGAAGAAGGCCTTGATCTTTCCGCAGGAGCTCGGTCAGCATTGGTCCTTGTTGATTATGGCCAGAGATCGCTCCGGCCTGCTGGCGAAGATATGCGGGGTGTTGGCACTTCATAATCTCTCGGTGCTGAGCGCGAAGATTTTTACCTGGGAGGGTGGTGAGCCGTTGATGGCCAAAGAAGATCCCGTCTTGCTTGCATCCAGAGGAGAGAATGAACGGATGGCTTTGGCGGTGGATGTACTGGAATTACGTTCCCTTGATGGTTTGAGCTTTATCGAAAAAGACTGGCAGGCGCTCAATGATGACTTGGATCGTGCCCTCAATCACCGTTTGGGGCTGGAGCACCGGATCTATCAGAAGCTGGCCTCCATTTATAAACGGAACAAGGTGTCGGGTGCGACGTTGTTGGGGAAGCAGCAGCCACGGGTAGTTATCGATAATGAGATTTCAGACAGTTATACCGTCATTGAGGTGCATTCTGAGGACAGGGCTGGGCAATTGTATCATATTGCGCAGACTCTGGCTGATTTTGGCATTAACATCTATCGGGCCTTTATTGCCACAGAGGTGCAGCAGTTGATTGATATTTTTTATGTGCTGGACAGTGAAGGTCAGAAGATTACTGATGCGTCTTTTGCGGCTGAGATCAGAGATGGGGTATTGTATGCAATAGAACGTGTATTGTAAAATATTACAAAAATGTAAGTAAAATATTTTTTGATTACTTTCTGTGGTCAAAATGGTAAAAAGATAAACTTGTTTATATTGTGTAATGGTTGGGTAATGACGTACAAGCCGTTCAAAAAAATATTGGCATCATCGTGATGGCAATAAACGGCATAATGACCCGGAACGAAGTGCTCAGCGATGCACGGTTTTTTCGTAACGGTTCCTTGTATGTTGTTATTCGTCAGGCGCCACGCAAAGAAACAGCCTGAAAAGATTAGCTGTTTCTTTGGCGCGGCATAAGAGGCCGTAGATGCAGCAAGCAAAAAAAGTCCTTGTTTGCTTGCTGCATCTACGGCCTCTAAAAATCATGATTCAAAAAGATCAGGAGGAACAACGAATGTGTGATGATCCAAATTACTGTTGTGATAGCGGGTATGGCCAGAATGCTATTCCCGTGCCGGAGTTATTCGGGGCCAATGTTTTTAATGACAGGGTTATGAAGGAGAGGTTGCCTAAGGATACGTACAAGGCGCTGCGCAAGACCATTGTTACCGGCGTCTCCCTTGCCCCTGAGGTTGCTTCGGTGGTGGCCAATGCCATGAAGGATTGGGCCATTGAACGGGGGGCCAGTCATTACACCCACTGGTTTCAACCGCTGACCGGCACTACCGCAGAGAAGCATGACTCCTTTATCGCCCCCACCGAGGACGGCGGAGTGATCATGGAGTTTTCCGGCAAACAGCTGATTCAGGGTGAGCCGGACGCGTCCTCTTTCCCGAGCGGCGGCCTGCGTGTGACCTTTGAGGCCCGCGGCTATACCGCCTGGGACTGTACATCACCCGCCTTCCTGAAAGAGGATACCGCCGGCGATGTGACCTTGTGTATCCCCACCGCTTTCTGTTCCTACAAGGGAGAGGCGCTGGACAAGAAGACGCCGTTGCTCCGGTCGATGAACGTCGTTGCCAAACAGGCGATGCGGGTACTCAGAGCTATGGGTAACACCACCTCCGGCAGCGTCATGTCAACCGTTGGCGCCGAGCAGGAATATTTCCTGGTCGAGAAGGAATACTATCAGCAGCGTCTTGATCTGATGACCTGCGGACGCAGCCTCTTTGGCGCCCCGGCTCCTAAGGGTCAGGAGCTGGAAGACCAGTACTTTGGAGCGATCAAGGATCGGGTTTCTGCTTACATGAAGGATCTGGATATCGAATTGTGGAAGATGGGTGTTACTTCCAAGACTAAGCACAACGAGGTGGCCCCGGCCCAGTTTGAGATGGCCCCGGTATTTACTACCACCAATATTGCCACCGACCACAACCAGCTGGTCATGGAGACCATGCAGAAGGTGGCTATCCGTCATGGTATGGTCTGTCTGCTGCATGAGAAGCCTTATGCCGGCGTGAATGGTTCCGGTAAGCACAACAACTGGTCTCTTTCCACCGATGACGGTATTAACCTGCTGGAACCGGGCCAGACCCCCGAGGATAATGCCCAGTTCCTGATTTTTCTTTGCGCCCTGCTCAAGGCTGTGGACACCCATGCCGACATCATGCGCGCCACCTGCGGCAGTTCCGGCAATGACCATCGCCTGGGTGCCAACGAGGCCCCGCCGGCGATCATCTCTGTCTTCCTCGGTCATGAACTGTCCGATGTCCTGGTGAAACTGGCCAAGGGGGAGAAAATCTGTAAAAAAGATGTCTGCCAGACCTTGAAAATCGGTGTTGACTCCCTGCCGGAACTGCCCAAGGATAATACCGATCGTAACCGGACCTCGCCCTTTGCCTTTACCGGCAATAAGTT
Source organism: Pseudomonadota bacterium (assembly GCA_043826415.1). GTDB lineage: Bacteria > Desulfobacterota > Desulfobulbia > Desulfobulbales > Desulfocapsaceae > UBA2270. The sequence continues at coordinate 75,000 of JBDRQE010000024.1, read as the reverse complement.
TGAGTTCCGCATGGTTGGTTCTGCCCAGTCCATTGCCGGTCCCAATGTTGCCTTGAATACCATCGCCGCTGAGGCCTTGGATGAAATCGCCACCCGTCTGGAAAAGGCCAAGGATGTAAATAAAGAGATTTCGGCAATTCTGACCGAAGTCATGACCAAACATGGCCGGATTATCTTTGACGGCAATAATTATTCAGAAGACTGGGTCAAAGAGGCAGAAAAACGTGGCCTTCCCAATGTCCGTAATACCGTGGATGCCCTGAAGGCCTTTGTCACTCCCAAGGCGATCAAACTCTTTGGTAAGTATAATGTCCTGTCCAAGGATGAGCTGGATTCCCGCTATGAGATCTATGTGGAGCAGTATGCCAAGCATATCAATATCGAGGCCCTGACCGCGATCCACATGACCAGGCGTCAGTATATCCCCGCCGCCATTCGTTTTGTGACCGAGCTCGGTGCCTCTCTGGCTGTTGCCGGCAAGCTGGGAACGGTACAGAAGCAGTTGCTGGAGCAGGTGTCGAAACATCTTGACGCGGCCGGTAAGAAAGTGGCAAAGCTTGAAGATGAGACCAAAAAGGCTCAAGCTCTGGACAAGGTTGATAAGCAGGCTGCGGCTTACCGCGACAAGGTTATGCCTGCAGCAGTAAGCCTGCGCGCCGACATTGATGCCCTGGAGGCGATTCTGCCAAGTGACCTCTGGCCGGTGCCGACCTACAGTGATCTACTTTTTAATCTGTAAACCTTCTCTGTCGTTTTATGGATAAAACAAGGGGAGCCATCTGGCTCCCCTTTTTTTATTGGGCTGCATCTGGTAAGAATAATGCGAGGTGCGGTAGCTGTCTGTGATCGGTAAATGACCCGTGGCATGGACGAGGATTCAAGGGTGGGCGACGTAAGAAGATGATCAGTTTTATACAGCAATTTGATCCGGTTATGCAGGCGCTTCTGGCTACCCTTTTTACTTGGGCGTTGACCGCGGCCGGGGCGGCTATGGTTTTTTTCACCAGGACCGTTAATCAGCGTTTCATGGATGCCATGCTTGGATTTGCGGCAGGCGTCATGATTGCGGCAAGCTTCTGGTCGCTGCTGGCTCCAGGCATTGAGATGGCCGGGCAGATGGGGCTCGTTCCCTGGCTGACAGCCGTGATCGGCTTCATGGGTGGTGGAATTTTCATGCGCCTGACCGATACCTTTCTTCCCCATCTTCATCCAGGTCTGGCGGTGGATAAGAGTGAGGGGATTAAAACTTCATGGCAGCGCAGTACTCTGCTGGTCCTGGCTATAACCCTCCACAATATTCCGGAGGGGCTGGCTGTGGGGGTTGCCTTCGGGGCAGTGGCTGCCGGTCTGCCCTCAGCCACTATTGGTGCGGCGATTGCGTTGGCCATAGGAATTGGAATTCAGAATTTTCCGGAAGGAACGGCGGTCTCAATGCCCCTGCGAAGAGAGGGGATGGGACGGATGAAAAGCTTTCTCATGGGCCAGGCCTCTGGGATGGTGGAGCCTGTTGCCGGAGTACTTGGGGCCTTTTTTGTTCTGCAGATGCAGACCTTTTTGCCCTATGCCCTCTGCTTTGCCGCTGGTGCTATGATCTTTGTGGTGGTGGAGGAGTTGATTCCCACATCCCAGCTCAATGAGGCCCATATTGATCTGGTCACCATGGCCACCATGTCCGGGTTTACGGTGATGATGGTACTTGATGTGGCTTTGGGCTGAGTGACAGAGAGCGGACAGTGTCTTATCCTGTATATGCTTTCCGCCGACACAGGAGTGAGGCTTGATATATTATTGGGTTAACTGTGCCCCGAATCATGACACGCCGCATATATGATTCGGGGCAATTACCGTGGTACTACTATGACCAAAACGTATCGTATTTTTGACCGTCGCCGGCTTCTTCTTCTCTTGAGCGTATTGCTGATTGTCGGTTTTTTTACCACCACGCTGTTCGGGTATTTTGTCTCCAAGCAGGCCATCCGCGAGGCTATTATTGGTCAGGATCTTCCGCTTACCTCGAGTAACATCTATTCGGAGATCCAGAAGGATCTGGTACGGCCGGTACTGATTTCTTCCACCATGGCCCACGACACATTTCTGCGGGAATGGGTTGTGCAGGGTGAAAAAGATGTGGGAGAGTTGGCACGTTATCTGGCCGAGGTGAAAGAACGTTACGGTGCATTCAGCAGTTTTTTCGTCTCGGAAAAAAGTGCGATTTATTATACCGGTAATGGGATCATGAAACACGTGCAACCAACGGAGCCTCGTGATGCCTGGTACTATCGGGTACGCAATATGAAGGAATCTTACGAGATTAATGTGGATCCCGATCTGGCCAACAAGGACATGTTGACAATCTTCATCAATTATCGTGTCTTTGATTTTGCAGGCACCTATATCGGTGCAACCGGTATAGGTCTCACCGTGGATGCCGTACATCGCCTGATTGCCGACTATCAGCAGCGCTATCGGCGCGTCATCTACTTCGTTGATGACCAGGGACACAAGGTTCTTTTCGGCAGTACTGCCAAAGAGGGAGTCGACATGCATGTTGCTCCGGGGCTGGGGAGTCTCGTAGGGCGTATTCTGCAGGAAAAGAGTGGTTTTTATCAGTATAAGGTTCAAGGTGATAATTATATCTTAAACGTCAACTACCTGCCTGAGCTCAAGTGGTATCTCTTTGTTGAACAGAATGAGGACATGGCACTGGTCGGCATACGCCGGACACTCTATGTTAATCTTGCCGTTAGTCTGATAATGATACTGCTGGTATTAGTGTTGGCCCACCTGACACTCGACCGTTACCAGAACCGCATTGAGGAGATGGCCACAACTGACAAGCTGACCGGCCTGCTGAATCGGCAGGTTTTTATTCTCTTCATTCAAAAAATCCTTGCTGAGTATCTCCGTAATCCCAGACCGCTGTCCGTATTATTTGTGGATATAGACCATTTTAAAAGTATCAACGATAGGTACGGCCACCTTGCAGGAGACCATATCCTCAGTGCTGTCGCTCAACTCTTACAGAATTCACTACGCCAGTCGGACATTGCCGTGCGCTGGGGAGGTGAGGAATTTCTCCTGGTCTTGAATGACTGTGACCTTGACCAGGCAACAGGCATTGCCGAAAAGCTGCGTGAGACAATTGAACAGCGAGGCTTCGAGGAAAACGGCAAATCCATTGCCCTGACAGTCAGTATCGGCATCAGCCAATATGACGGGGTGGAATTGTTTGAGCAAACTATCAGTCGTGCCGATGAGGCACTTTATACCGCCAAGAATAAGGGACGGAACTGCGTCGTCAGTGCTGCTCCGACGGTAAGCCGCTGTAAAAAAATAACATGGCCATTGAAGTAACCGGAGCGGCATAAGGAGCCGTAACGAAATTGATATACATGGCCATGTTATTTCGTAACGGCTCCTAAAGTGATATTACTTCGCAGAAGAAAGGCAAGGGAGAGGAAATGAAAGGGGTCTTGTTGCTTAACATGGGAGGAGCGCGTTCAGAACAGGAACTCAGATCTTTTCTGTTCAATATGTTCAGTGATAAGTATATTATTCGTTCGCCAGTGCGTTATCTTCTCGCACCGCTTATTTCAACTCTGCGTTATAAAAAAATATGGCGAAAGTATGAGCTGATTAACGGCAGCAGGATTTATCAACATACTGAGAGATTGGTGGAAAAGCTTCGACAGCGAACCGGAGAGGAAGTTTTCCCGGTCATGCGGTACACTCATCCCCAGGCTGAGGATCTTTTTGCGGAAAGAGAGTTTGCTCAATTGGTCCTCATTCCCCTCTATCCCCATTATTCTTCGACCACCAGCCAATCGAGTCTTGAGGATGTGCGTAGGGTGCTCAGGGCTCACGGGCAAGAGCCGGAGGTCAGGGAGATCGGCCCTTATTATGATGATCCCCTCTTTAATGCCTCGATTGTTGAGCGTATCCGGGAGCAGTATCAGGATCATGGTTATCACCTGGTCTTTTCCGCCCATGGCTTGCCGCAGAAGATAGCCGCCTGTGATCCTTACGAAGGGCAGATCAATGAGCATGTGGCTCTTTTAAAAGCCTTGTTGTCTGCTGCCGGGCTCGATTTCAAAGGGATTCATCTGGCCTATCAGTCCAAGGTCGGCCCCATGCGCTGGCTGGAACCATCTTTGGATACGGTGCTGCAGGAACTGGCCGGCGAGAAGGTGATTGTCTATCCCCTCTCCTTTACCATTGATAATTCTGAGACCGATCTTGAGCTGGCCATTGAATATAAAGAACTGGCACAGACCATCGGCCTGCTCGATTACCGGGTCTGCCGGGTGCAGAATGACAGTGACCTCTTTGTCGAGTTTCTGGCGACAAGGATTGCCGGCTGAATTTTTATGACCCAATCTTTCCAACCCCTGACCAGTCTGTCGAAACTGAAACAGAGTGCCCCCCCTTCGCACCCGTTAGCCCCGCCGCCGGAGATTGATACCGGAGTCTGCTGAGGCCCCAAAACGGAACCCCGGTCCGGGGAGCATGTACGGGCAGGATATGCTGTCCTGCCTTTTGTCAGCGGTTTTGTAGACTCTCCAGCAGGCCCGGTGCCTCAGGTAGCTACAACCCTCAGCCGGTCTGATCACCTGGGAACCATCGGGGCGCGAATCGGTATCCGGCGTGACAAATACACCCTGACACCGGGACTCTATTGCGTCGGCATGCCGACCGCGGATGCGCCTGTTCTGGTTACCGCCAACTACAAATTGAGCTTCGATGCCCTGCGCCAGGAACTGGGCGGCATGGATGCGTGGATATTGGTGGTGGATACCAGGGGCATCAACGTCTGGTGCGCAGCGGGCAAAGGGACATTTTCCACGGCAGAGATTGCCTATCAAGTGCAGCGGGCGAGACTGGCGGAGGTCGTCCGGCATGGTGAACTCATCCTCCCGCAATACAGCGCCCCTGGAGTGGCGGCCCTGAAACTGCAGGCCGCCTGCGGTTTCAGGGGGATTTTCGGTCCGATTCGGGCCTCGGATATCAGGGACTTTGTGGCGAATGAGAAAAAAGCCGACGAGACCATGCGCAGCGCCACCTTCACCCTGAAAGAGCGGGCGGTCCTGATTCCATTGGAAATTTTCCTGCTGCTGAAGCCGCTCATCTTCACCCTTGTTGGTCTGATGCTGGTGTCCGGTTTCGGCCCGCAGCTCTATTCGCCGGCACGGGCATGGCAGCGGGGTGGAACCATCTTCCTGGTGACCATTGCCGCTGTCTTTACCGGGGCAATTCTGGTGCCCCTCCTGCTGCCGTGGATTCCCAGTCGGCAGTTCTGGAGCAAGGGTGCGCTCCTGGGGATTTCTGTGGGGATCTTCACTGCTTTGTCGGTTCTGCCCTCGGCCGGGTGGACGGCGGTGATCGGCATGGCCTTATGGGCCATGGCTGTCAGCTCCTATCTGGCCATGAATTTCACCGGCTCAACCCCTTACACCTCGCTTTCAGGAGTGGAGATGGAGATGCGCAAGGGGCTGGCTATCCAGATTGTTTTTGCCCTGTCCGGCCTGGTCTGCTGGCTGGCCGGGCCATTCTTCCTCTGAGAGGCAAGCCCATGAAAGACTTTCGATACATCGATGGTGCCGCCATCCTCAAGCTGGATCAGGCTGCCTGTGTCGGATGCGGAATGTGCGAGATTGTCTGTCCCCACCGGATTTTCAAATGTGTGGAGCGCAAGGCGACCATCGTTGACTATGACGCCTGCATGGAATGCGGGGCGTGCGCCCGGAACTGCCCTGTCGGGGCCATCTTTGTCAATCCCGACGACGGCTGCGGCTGCGCGCGCTATATCCTCAACAGTTGGCTGGCCAAGATCACCGGGAAAAAATCATCAACATGCGGCTGTTGATGGGAGCCCCCTTTGAAAGGCAGGGGTATGTCCTCGTCGTTCAGGCAGGATACTTTTGGGAAAGATGTTGGGTGACTCGGCCAACCAAAGATACTCAGGAATAATATTTTAATCTTAGACTTGAAATTCCAGTTAGCATATAATGCAGGTAGTGATGATTTAAGAATATAGAACTACACGCAACGCGCGTCTGTTTAGCTGGGACAAGTATAGTCCTTATGTCAGATCCAATATAGATTTCAAACTGCATAATCAGACAAGGAGGTTTGTATGGAAAAGAAATTGACAACACTATGTGTCCATTCTAAAAAAGATTTTAACAAACAGGGGAAAGCTATCACCCAACTGGCAAAGAAACAGGGGCTTATTGCCATTACAAATCGGTTGTCACTTTTTATTGACAAAACCTGCCGTCGATGGTGGTTTGCCGACAAGAAGAGCGGAGTTCTCCTTACTGCCGAATATGGTTTGATTGACAGTGAAGCTATCAACTTTCTCACCAATGAAATTTCAATCTAAGCGCAACTTGTTGCTCCAGCCCCGATCTTTCTCCTTTTGAGAGAGATCAGGGCTTTTTTTGGGCTGACACTCGGCAGGAAACAGGCTGTCGAAGTAGAGAGCCAAGAAGATAACTATGTGTACCTTGAGCTTCTTGCAAAATGAGCATACGGCATCATGGTTCGTCCTTGGACAGCTCATGAGCACGGCAGAGAGCTCTTGTTATGTCGCCGTGATGTCCTTTTTACAAGAAGCTCTTACTACAAGTTAAACTAAGTTTGTCACCCCTCAGTCTCTCCTCCTTTGAGTTCAAGAGAAAGGATAAATTCCGTAATCAGGGTTGCGACCTCGTCCTCACGTCTTAAAAAGAAATGATCAGTGCCCCGGATGGTTTTATGGATGATGTCGTTTGCTCTCGGCAGATCGGCTGGTGCTGCCAGCAGGCCATCATCTTCTGCCAGGATGGTACAGACCGGGATGGATAAAGAGTTCATTCCGCTAAAATCGTATTCGACCAAAGGCGGTGCAATGGCCGAATACGAAAGGACTTGCTTTGTCATGGCGGTCAAGGCCATGTGGGCTCCGAAGGAATACCCCACCAGATGTAACCGGTTGAAATATCCGGTGCTCCATTGGATCACCTTTTTCACTTCCTCGCTAATCATTCCATAGCGCCCATTCTGATCTAGTCCATGCCAGTACTCAAAGAGCGGCAGGCCAGGGCTGGGATGGGTGCTCCTGCCCACAGCCGGGTAGTTGAAGAGCAGTACCGGCATGAACGCTGCCATCTTGCGGGCCACGGCCTGCACCACATTATTCTCAAGATTGCCTGCCAATAGGGGATGTGGCGGGCAGATAATGACTCCTCTGTCTGATGCGCCTTCGTGACAATAGTAAAGACGTCCTTCGAGTTGGCCGCAGTTGCCGGGAATGGTGACTTCCAGAATACAAAGATCCCTCTCCATCAGTACACTCCCTGGCGATCAAGGGGGGTGGCAAATTCCAGGGGGGCAATGTGGGAAAGTCCCAGCTCGCCATTTGGGCAGTTAACGGCCAGGGCCGTGTCCCGTTCCACCAGGTTGATGATGAGAAAGCTCTCATCCAGGCGATGGAATACAACCCTGCCCCGAAGGCCGGGGGCGACAGAGCTGGTCAGATCCTGACTGCTCCGGGCGTCAGCCGGGAGAGGTGCCAGTTGGAGCCAGAGGGCAGGATCCTGCACCTGAAAGACATCCTCATCATTTTGCTCTCTGAGCTGGGGAAAAGTTACCCCGAACAGGCTGTTGCCATAGCCGGGCAGAATCACTGCATGCTGGAATTGCTCCTGGAGTCCCATGGCGGTTGTATGGTCCAAGGCCATGCCGCCGGTATGGATGCCGCGTATCTGGTCTCTCTGGGCCGGAGTCATGATCCGGGCCAGTGAGACCAGCAGGGGCGGGGTGGTGAAGAGGGTGTCAATCTCCTGATGGCTGATGATATTAGCGGCCTGGGCAAGGACATGATCCATGTAGAGTTTCAGGCCCAGGGAGCCGGGGGCCTGACGTTTGATCCAGCGCACATCGCAGTCGACGGTAAAGGGCTCAAGGCTGCCGACGCCCCGGGCCATGTGACGTGCGGATCGATCAATGATATGGGGACCACCGGGTCCCACAAAGAGCCAGCGCCCGTTACGGGGAAAATTGTGTTCAGCCACCGCCTTCAGCCAGGGACCAATAAAGGCGGTGTGAAACTCCTCAGGGGAAAAGACCCTGCGGCAGGGATCACCAGTGGTACCACCGGTTTCGGAAAGGAAAAAGGAAGAAAGATTCTGATGCAGGGACTTTGGGATGAAATCGGTGATGGGCCGGGAGCGCAGGGCCGCAACGTCCATCACTCCCAGGCGGTGGAAATCATGGCGGCTGCGGATTTTTTTACTCACATCCAGGCCAAGGTGCTGCTGTCTTTCCAGCCAGAAAGGGGTGCCTTTTTGCGGGTGAAAATGCAGGGCCAGTATCTTTTGAATGCGGGCAGTATCCATTTATTCCTTCCAGAGCAGGATGAGCAGGGGCAGAAGTACCAGATCACAAAGGATGGCCAGCCACAAGGATCCGCTGATCAGCAGTCCGAAATTGCGCAGAGGGATAAAGGGCGAGACGATAAATCCCAGGAACCCTGTTCCTGCGATCAGGGTTGTGGTCAGCATGGCCGGCCCGGTAGAGTGCAGGGCATTCTGCAGGCGAATCATAATGGTTCCGGGTGTTTTTTCTTCTTTCTGAAAACGATGGAGGAAATGAATGGAGTCATCCACCACGATTCCAAAGACGATACTGGCCACCGTCACAGTGGCCACACTCAAGGGGATGGAGAACCATCCCATGAGGGCCAGGATAAAAAATACCGGCAGGATATTAGGGACAATGGCCAGGAGTCCCAGATGAATTGAACGCAGGGCCAGGCCCATGACCAGCGAGATCGAAAAGAATGCGCAGCCGAAACTCATCAACAGCGAGGAAAAGAGGTGCTGCTGCCCTCGGGTATAGAGGGGAACGGAGCCGGTGACGTAGGGGTGATCCTGAGGCCCCAGATGTTTCTGGAGAAAGCTCTCCAGTTTTTCGGCCAGGGCCAGGGTGGGTTCAGAGGCCAGGGTCTTGAGCAGGAGAGTGGCCCGTTGCGGTCTTTCCTTTATCTCGCCTATGGAGAGTGGCATGGGGAATCGTGCACCGCTCGCGGTTGAGCTGGTGAGCACCATGCCATCAGCAAAATAATAAAAGATCTGGGTAATGACCGGGGTGTCGCCGGCAAAGTCAGCAAAAGTGGCCTGCAGTACATCATTGTTGATCCGGCTTTCACCAAGGTCAACTTCAAAAGGGGTCAGGCCCACTCCTGAGTTTTCTATCGTGTGATAATTCTGGCGCAGCATCGCTTTATCTTTGAAAAAATCAAGGATCAACGAGCCTGTGTTCAGGCGACTGATCCCGAAAGTGGCGAGGAGTACGAGAAGGAGAAAGATGCCGGCGAGCAGTTGACGATATCTGGCCATGAACGCCATCATGGCCTCTGGCATTGCTATGGGCCGACTGCTGGAGGGTTCAAAAAAGAGGGGCAGAAGGATAAAGGAATTGGCCAGGGAAAGGATACTGGCAACAGTACCCCAGATGCCCAGCTGCTGTACCGGCAGATATGTGCTGAGGACGAGTGACAGAAAACCGAGCATGGTGGTGAGCCCTGACAGCAGACAGGGCGCTGCCACTTGCGCAAAGAGGCCCGCACTGTCGGGATGGCGCTGGTCTGGTTGCTTGAGCACCAGATGGATGGCGTGGGCAATTCCCAGGATCATGGCGAAAGGCGGCAGGGCCAGGAGTACCATATTCAGTTTCACCCCGGCCAGGGCCATGAGGCCGGTAACCTGAATGGCCGGCACAAAACCACAGAGCAAGACCAGCAGGGTGTTGCGGCGATTTCGGAGCAGAATCGTGACACCCAGGGCAAGAATTGCCAGCACCACGGGGAATAAGGTCTGGGTGGCCCCGGCTGACAAGGCGTCCAGCATGGTGGTGAGATACCAGACTCCGCCCAGGTGATAGCGCACGCCCTGATGCTGGAGCACCTCTTCCACCTCGGCCAGCAGGGCGGCCAGATCAGCAGGAGTACTCTGCTCCCTGGGGAGAATAAAGAACAGGCTTGCCACTCCGCCCAAAAGGGGTTTTATGGAAAGGGTCTGGATAGTGGCGGCACCTGTTTTTTCATTGAGGGCATCAGCTGTGTCTTCCAGGGCAAAAAGATCGATCCCCGGCAGATAGACAATCAGGGGGTCGGTGATGTGGTAGCGGCCGACAAAATCCTGATATTGCAGCCAGTGCGAATCATCTGCGGATTGCCAGACAGCCAGGGAGTTATCCACCCGGCTGTACAGGGTGAAAAATCCTGTCAGCAGGGTAAAGCCTGCCAGCAGGATCAGGGTGAGTGTCCGATGGCCTCTGAGGCGTATGGCGAATTGGCTGAAAAAGGAATCCATGCTGGTAGTGAATCCCTATTTTCTTTTAAGAAAAGAACCGGTCCAGGGGGTGATGAATTTCAGGCCGGCAGAGCCAATGGCATGGTTGACCCGGTTTTTCACCAGATCCTTGGGACCCTGCGACAGAAGGGTGTCCAGGGAGGTGAGGAAATAGTCGATCTCTTTTGCGGTAATGATCAAGGGCGGATAGACTCGCAACACCGAGCGGTTGTTGAGCATAAGGGTTCCGAGGATGCCGAACTGTTTGAGCAGGGCAGCGGCCACCATGCCGGGAAGATGTTCCTTGAGGACTCTGCTCAGTCCCGGGATCTTGGCGGGCAGGTAGTGGGCCTGGTCAATGATCTGTTCGTTGAACTCGATGCCGATCATCAGTCCCCGGCCGCGCACGTCGCGAATCCAGTCCGGATGTTTTTCCTTTATTGCTGCCAGTCCGGTCAGGAGGTGTTCACCCAGAGTCTTGGCCCGCTCACTCAGATTTTCCTTATCAAAGACTTCAAGGGCGGCCATGGCAGCTGCGCAACTGCTGGTCCTTCCGCCAAAGGTGGAGGTCTGCACCAGGCAGTCATGGGGGTTATCGTAGGCGGTCTCAAAGACCTCGGTGGTGGCAATGGTGGCGCCGATGGAGGCCAGGCCTCCCCCTAATGATTTGGCCAGAACCAGAAGATCCGGCACCACATTCTCCTGCTCGCAGGCAAAAAAGGTGCCGGTGCGGCAGAGACCGGTCTGGATCTCATCGAGAATAAGCAGCACCCCATAGCGGCTGCAGAGCTCACGAACCTGTCGCAGATATCCAGCCGGCGGCATAATGACTCCGGCCTCGCCCTGAATGGGTTCCAGGATCACGGCGGCCACAGAACCCTCGCCTTCCTGGGGATTGTTTTTCAGCAGCGTCTCCAGGGATGCGGCATCGCCATAGGGCACGCTTTTACCGGGAAGCAGAGGGAAATATTCCCGCAGCCTTTGGCCGCCGGTGACGGATAGTGATCCCAGGGTTTTGCCGTGGAGGGAGTTCTCGGCATAGATGAATTGTAGCCGTTTTCCTTTGAAATAGCGGGCTGCAAGCTTTAAGGCCGCCTCCACTGCCTCGGTTCCTGAATTGCAGAAGAAAAAGCGATCCAGGGAGCCGGGAGTGAGCAGGCTGAGGTTATGGGCCAGGCAGGCGGTATAAGGGGAAAGCAGTTCCTTGGAGAGATCAACCCGGTTTTTAACCAGGACATCCAGAATGGCGGCCTTGACTTTGGGATGATTGTGGCCAAGATTCAGAGCCCCGTAAGATGAGACAAAATCGAGGATCTCCCGGCCCTTACCGTCAATGATCGTGGCGCCGAGTGCGGATTGTGGCTGGATGGAGGTGTATTCCCCCATGTCGAGCAGATCAACCAGACCGGGATTAATATACTCCCTGAACAGGGCCACCGTCTCCTGGTAGGGTTTGGCGTTCACATCATTGACCGCGATCCAGTTTTTTCTCATGGTGTGTCCTTTTATGTGCTGTTTTGAACGAAAACATCTGTTATTCCGCCTTGTAGGGCCAGGTTCTGAAAAATTCCTCCAGGGCAGTGGCGGTGCGCAGGGCCTCCATGGTGTTGCCTTCCAGGCTGATATCACCTTGAAAGAAACCTTGCTGGGGTGAGAGCTTGCCGCTTATCACCTGGAGAAATGTGGAAGGATTAACCCGATAGCCAAAAGTGCCCTGATGTTCGGAGGAAATTGCAATCAGCTGTCCCTGGCTGATCTCCAGAGTACGGCCGGTGCCGCCGTGAACATCAAGCCAGAACTGGCAGGAGAGAGAGGCAAGACCGGCGATGAGTTGCTGTCCGTAAAAGATGGGCAGGAATTTTTCGAAGTAGTCCTCAATGGCCATGCGCTTGCCGGCTGAAAGCAAAACAAGGTCTGTATCCTTTTCTTTTTTACTGGCCAGATAGAGAGTGAAGGCCGCGAGCAGCTCTTCTTCTGAGATGGCCGGTCGCCAGAGCTGCCCCATTATTTCTTCGAGATGGGTCCGGTCAGGCTGCAGATGCAGGTCGAGATAGGTGTCGTACATAACTGTCTTCCTGGCCATGATCTTTTCAGCAGGAGATGCAGGCCGCTCTTTGAAGGAGTGCGCATCGACCAGACGGGCCACTTCCCGGCCAAAGGCATCATTAAAAACATCCTCCAGCATCTTGTTGGGGCAGGGATGGCGGCTCACCAGATGGAAGGTCCTGCCATTGATCGCAGAGGCGGCCGAGATTCGCAGGATGGCCTCGACTACGTCATCGTCAAAGATAAAGGGCAAGGAACAGCTTGCGTCCCCGCGGATTCTGATAGTTGTATCGTCTTGATTGCGGCGCCTGGAGGCGAGCAGGATGCGGAAGGCGCCGTCAAGAAAGATAAAGGGGCCAAAGGTGTTGATCGAGTCCTGCGAAGGCTGTCGTTCCAGGATAATGCCGGGCCTGTAGATGGTTACCAGGGGGCTGGTTGTTGTCTTCTTACAGGCAATCTGGGTACGGAGGTATTGCTCTCCTCTGAATTTGCTCTCTTCATAGCCGTTGCGAAACGTCTGGCCGTGATCAAGAGCATCCTCCTGAAAGAATTCAGAAAAGTTTCCAGCGACAAAAGCGGTGGAGATGTGATGGAGGTGGGCGCCTGCTTCTTCAGCCAGGGCGTAGATGTTTTTGACTCCGTTGATATTGACTGCTGCATAATCTGCCACCGATGCTCCTTTGAAATCGGTGCGGGCCGCCAGGTGAAAGATGGTCTCCACCGAGCTGCAGAGTGCGTGATAGGTATCTGCATCCAGACCAAGCTGGTGTCGGGAGACATCTCCTTCCAGATGAATGCAGGAGCCGTTTGGAACAGCCACGTTTCTTGGGGCCTTGCGGCTGAGGATGACAACATCATTTCCGGCTGCACACAGGGCTGCCACCAGTGGTCTACCCACAATCCCCGTCCCGCCGGTGACCAGAATCTGTCTGGTCATTATTCAATTCCCTGTTGAGCGGCCTGTTCCTGCCAGCTGGTGATCGCCTGCCGGCTTTCCTGAGCGGACGGGATATCCTGCACCAGATGTTCTATATTTCTGGACATGTTCAAGATATATTTATCTTTCAGGGCTTTATCGTTAAAGCTCAGAGCCTTCCGGCTCCAGGCCAGGCAATGTCCGCACTGGTCGCAGCCAAGCCGGCACTGGGGTGTTTTTCCGGCAAAGAAGTCAAGAAATCCGTCCAGTGCTTTATTATCAAGGATTACATCTAAAGCAGGGAGCCGGGTGCCATCCTTGTTGTCACGAAAGGCAAGCCAGTGCGGCCACCCTAACAGTTCCAGCAGGTTGCCGGAAAAGTTCCTGGCCAGATAACTGCGGCAGAGACGCAGGATCTCCGAGCCGGGGAGTCCCCGGCCCGCTATTTTGAAATAGGAAAGGCCGGCATCTTCCCAGAGATGCTGGTCTTCCGGTCGTACCCAGGGGCTTTTGAGAAACTCTTCCTCTCTCTGCAGCTTCTGCAGGAAACACCAGTTGAGATAATATTGATTATAGGGAATCCCTGCCCCGCCGCGCAGGAAACTCTGTGAGCCCATGGAGGCCACGCAGTAATGGTTGTACTTGAAGTGGCACTGGCTGATACAGACGGGATTGACGATGATCTCCAACGGCACCGGGCTTGTTGCACACGCTTTCCGTAAAAACTGAAAATCACGGTTCACCTCCACATCCAGCACCACCCGGGAGGCTCCGGCTCCGTGATACTGATTGATCCCGGCCACAGCTCCCACATAACCGATGGTTGACGTCACTACCTCGAGCTGGGGGAAGGTGCTGCTGATAATCTCAACCAGGTAGGGGATGGCAACGGTTACGGAAGTAACTCCAGCATCCACCAGAAAGCTTAGAAGTGCTGCCAGTTCTTTCCGGCCTTCATGGGTGTATTCAAGGTTAGCGTAACTGGGGGCATTGAACAGGTAGTTAAAACCGATACCTTTTTCCCGGGCCAAGGCAACGTGGTGTTGAAACTGCTTCCGGTTGACAGCCGGAAGATATTTTGCCGGCCGCGCCGAGTTAAAGGTGCCTTCCTGGAATGAACCATAAATCTCAGAGATCTCTCCATCGCTATCGGTAAATTCCTGATTCAATTCATTGAGCGCATCGATAAAATCAGAAGAGAATGTAGTTGGTATGGTGAATTTTCGCATGGGATTAATAAAAAGCCTCGTGGATGGAATCTATGATTTTTGAAGACAGGACAATGGGAGGCCTTTCAGGATCATTAGGGCTGTGTCGTTCCAGTTGCAGGAGGAGGGTGTCGGCACGGCTCTCTTCAAGTGTCAGGGGAAAAATAATTTTTTTGGATTCCCCGGCAGTCAGGGCTTTCCTGTCATCACTGACCAGCAGTCTTTTTGCAGCCACCTGCAGGTCACCTTTCAAAAAAAGCAACGAGAGCTGGATTTCCTTTTTGCCAAAGGTTCCGGTGGGTAGGTCATGGGGAAGGTTGTTGAGGATATTTATGGTGAGAGTCGGTGTATCTTTTCCCTTATTTAAGGCAAAGGCAGTTATGTTGACGCCGTCTGGAAAGTTGGCCATCTTTTCCAGGGTGACTGCATGACTGCGAGTCTGGATTTTTTCTTCAAATGATACCAGGATGTTTGAAAATAGATTGCTTCCTTGGCTCGCATAGCGTTGTTTAGAGGATTGGTGACATTGCCGGCAGCTTCTGGACTTTTGTCCTGTTGAGACCTTCTTCCACTGAGAATAGGTTTCTTCATGGCAGGTGGCACAGAGTGCCGGGGTCAGATACAAAGGATCCTCTTCTATCGGATGAGGGGAAAACAGGGCGGAACTTGCATGGGGGCCGTGCATCTTTCCTTGAGAGAGGTGACAGCTGATACAGTTGATCCCTTCATCACGATGAAAGGATCGAGATTTTGCCTCTTCCTCATGGATGCCCAGTGGGCTATGGCATCGTAGGCAACCATCTTCTTCCGGGGTTTCGGTACTTTCCCTGAAAGATTTGTTGCTGAAGGCCCTGGCATGAGCTGTTCCCTGCCACTCCTGATACTGCTGCATATGACAGGCACTGCAATCGATTGCCTGTGGCCCGTCATGGCCCTCAGGGGTAATCCGGGTCAGATGGCTGAAAGAGGTGCAACCTGCCATGAAAAACATCCAGAAGAGCAAAACGGTTGCAATGGTATGCGCAAGAGCACGAGGAATACTATACATGAGAGATGACAACCCTTTTACTCCGTTATCGGGGCGGTTCCCTCTTGTGCGGGTATTGTTTTGTTATTAGCCGTGGAATAAATCTTCAGACTTTTCAAGATGTTCAGGGCTGAACGGAGCTGATTGTCTTTTTCGAGCCGGATCTCGGAATTGCCTACAGGTTTTTCGGTGTTGTCTGGCACATTCAAAAGAATGGGGGCCTCTTTTTGTTCTGCCTGAGGTTCAGGCGTCTGAACTGACTCCTGAATTTGATTCGGGTTGGGAATATGGTTTTTCAGGTCAGCTTCTTTTAAGGCAACAGGTGGTTTGCTTTTCTTGCCGGTATCATCGCTGGAGACAAAGGGAACCACAACATCCGGGGTGATTCCGGTGGCCTGAATGGAGCGGCCGTTGGGGGTGTAGTAACGGGCTGTGGTCATCCTCAGGCCTGCACCTTCCGGCAGGGGAAGAATGGTCTGTACAGAGCCTTTGCCAAATGTCTTGGTGCCGACAATAATGCCTCGTTTGTGATCCTGAATGGCACCGGTCACGATTTCGGAGGCGCTGGCTGAGCCTTCATTGACAAGAACGACCAGGGGGAAGAGGTTCTTGCCACCATTGCTGTGGGCCTGGAAGGTCATGTTCTGTTCCCTGACCCGTCCTTTGGTATAGACCACCAGCCCGTCATCCAGGAAGATATCTGTCACGGAAACAGCTTGGTCGAGCAGGCCGCCGGGATTGTTGCGCAGGTCAAGAATCAATCCGTTGATGGGATGTTCTTTCTGAAGTTTCAGCAGGGCATCTTTCATCTCTTTTGTCGTCTGGCTCTGGAAATTGGTGATGCGGATATAGGCCAGTCCCGGTTCCAGAAAGCTGTCTTTGACACTGTGCAAGGGAATGTTCGCACGGGTCAGGGTAAAATCCTTCAGCTCTTCCCAGCCTTCGCGATGAATGGCCAGAATAACGTTTGTTCCTTCCGGTCCCCGTAGTTTTTTGATGGCATCCATGGGATTCATACTCTGGGTAGGCTCGCCATCGATCTTGATAATCAGGTCTTTTGCCTTCAGGCCGGCCCGGTCTGCCGGAGTCTCTTCAATAGGAGAGACCACGGTAAGAACTCCTTCCTCAATGGAGACCTCAATACCAATTCCGCTGAAGCTTCCTTCTGTCTCTTCCTGCAGTTCTTTAAAATCCTCAGGTTTGAGATAGGATGAATGGGGATCAAGAGAGAACAGCATGCCGCTGATGGCTCCTTCCATAACCTTTTTGGCGTCAATGTCATCCACGTAATTTTCTTGCAGGATGCTTAAGACATTGGCAAAAGTTTCAAGCTGCTGGTAAGTAGACTGGCGTTCTCCCTCTGAGATCTCGGCATGGAGCTGAAGGGGCAGGCAGAAGGTGAAAATGGTCAGGATTCCATAACGGAGCAAAGAACTGATTGGTTGGTGCATATCGTTTTTGTTTAAAAAAAGAATTTTAAGGTTGAGTGGGGTAACTGTGGTTCTGATGGAAAATTTGTTGCTCTCTATCAGGCGGCAGAATGCTGTTTAACATTGCCGCTGTAAAAAATAACATGGCCATCTTAGTGCCCGGAGCGGCATAAGGATCCATAACGAAATCGATGGTAAATGGTCATGTTGTCTCGTAACGTTTTTTTAAAAATAATCATTCAAATGTGCAGTGTCAGGGGAGTGAAAGTTTATTTTTATCCAGCCAGAGCAGTGGATCCTCTGTCTCGGCGCCATGCCTGATTTCAAAATATAACCCTTCTTCCACCAGGGTGGCTGTCTCACCCATAACTCCAATGTCCTCTCCTGCCTTCACCACATCGCCTTCTTCCTTCAAAAGCTTTTCTATCCGGGAGGCAACGGTGTAATATTGGAAACCATGATCGATGATGATTGTATTACCGTATCCTCGAAGATATCCGGCGTAGTGGATAGTGCCTTCAAATATTGCTTTGACATGTGTGCCGTCAGGTGCCTTAATGGCAATGCCGGCTGACACACCTTCAACTCCCATCTTATTTCTGGTGGATTGTCCATAAAGGGTGAGTACTTTTCCATTCATCGGCGGTGGAAGTGTGCCCTTGTTCATAAGAAACCCCTGGCTGAGGATCTCTTTCTTTTCTTTCATGACTGAGAGCTGCGCTGATAAACCTTCTGCCGCTTTTTCAATCTCTTGTGATGCCTGTTCATGCAGTTTTGTCTGAGTACGAATCTGGGCAAGCAGCTCTTTTTTTTCCTGCCGGGTCTGCTGGATAGCTTTTTTTTCCTGCTTGACCTGGTTGATAAAGGTGTCGAGTATATTTTTTTCGAGAGTCAAGGCCTTCTTGGTTTGTTCCAGCTCCTCAATGGTTTTCCGGTATCGCTGAATGAGATCCTGATCATACTGGATTAAAGAACTGAATGATTCCTGGATGCTGAGCAGCTTTGGCAGTGTGTCGGCAGAAAAGGCCACATTGATCACTCCGATCTTTCCGGTTTTGTAGTAGGCTGTGATTCGTTTCTGCAGGTGAGCCTGGGCGACTTGTTTTTTTGTCTGGATGGCGTTTATTTCTTGTTCCTTGGCGTTTATCTGTCCCTGTTGAGTGGTCATCGAGTCTTCCAGGGTGCGCAGTTTGTTAATTTTTTCCAGAAGATTTATATCAATGGCTTCAAGCTCGGTGAGGAGATCCCTCTCCTGGGTTATGGTTTCAAGAATTTGTTCCTGCTGGCGTCTCAGTCCTTGCTGCAATTGACTGATTGAGATGCTCTGGGTCTCAATCTTTTGTTCAATGGCCCTTTTTTCAGCTTTCCAGTCTGTGGCCCTGGCTGCCGGTACAGTGAGAAGACTCAGGAGTGCAAGGCTGAGGAAGAAAGAACAATAAAATAACTTCATTCCCGGCTGCAAGGACGTGCTGAAGAGACAGCAGCTATTGGAAGTTTGGGTTGTTTTCATCCTGGATTTAAGGAATGTTTCAGATGCGCAGAAACTTTTGCATTGAAGTGTAGCTGCCTGCGGTGCAGAGGACTATGGATAAAAGAACAATGGTACAGATGATTTTTGTTGGGAAAAAGGTGAAGGTAAAGAGATTAAGAAAACCTGCTCCCGACAAATGGCGTAAGGTCCACTGGAAGAGGGTGTAGAGTGAGGCCAGTCCCAGGAGTGAACCCATCAGGCCCAGAAGTATTCCTTCCAGGAGAAAAGGGGTGCGGATGTAGTTGTTGGTCGCTCCAACCAGTTTCAGGAGTTCCAATTCTTCCTGTCGTCCGAAGATGGTCAGGCGGATGGTGGAGGCAACCATGAAGGTAGCGGTCAGAATAAGCAAAAAGCCGCTGAGAAGAACGACAATGGAGAGCAGCCGGGTAAAATAGTAAAAACGTTCCACCCATTTCTGGCCATATTGCACCTTCTGGCTGCCTGGCATCGTGGCCAGGTATTCGGAGAAGAGTTTAATCTGGTTGAGGCTGCGCAGATTTTTCAAGGGAGTCACTTCTATGGAGGCGGGCAGAAAATCGGTGGGCATATCGGTGAGGACGTCACGGTTGTCACCAAGTTCCTCGGCAAAACGGGAGTAGGCCTCTTTTTTGGAGATAAATTTTATTTCCTGCACCTGGTCGAACTGGGTGATCTTGTTCCTGAGTTGTTCCTGCATCTCAGGACCGGGCTCTTCCTCTAGAAAGACGACAAGGCGCAGATCGTCGCTGACCTTGTCTCCGGCACTTAACATATTAAGGTAGATGAGATAAAAAAATGAAAAAATCAGCACAGAGAGGCTGACCGTCAGGCAGGTCATGAACTGGGTTGTCCATGTCTGTCGCAGGTTACGTCCTGTCTGGCGTAAGACGGAAAACCAGAAATTCATATCTCATTACCTCTGGTCAGCGAGACTATTTCGCCATTGTCAAGTTTCATGACTCGATGGGTGGAGTGGCGGTAGAGGGTCTCATCATGGGTGGCAATAACTACGGTCGCTCCGGAGTTGCTGCATTTGATGAGGAGCTCCATGACCTGAGCCGTGCTGGTGGCATCCAGGTTACCTGTCGGCTCATCGACCAGAATCAGGGTGGGGGAATTGGCAACCGCCCTGGCCAGGGCAACGCGCTGTTGTTCACCCCGGGAAAGATCGCCGGTCAGAATGTCGTGTTTGTCTTCAAGCTGAAGTTGGGCGAGCAGGCTTCTGACTCGGCTGCGGATGATCTGGGGCTTTTTGTAGGATACTTCCATGGAGATGGCGATATTTTCTGCCACGGTCCGCTCGGTGAGGAGGCGGAAGTCCTGATAGGCCATTCCCACTTTCTGTCGCAGTTTTGCCAGCTTGTTACCGGAAACTTGATGGATGTTCATGCCTGCGACCTCGATCAGGCCTTTGCTGGGTTTTTCCATATTCGAGAGCAATTTGAGCAGGGTGGTCTTCCCTGCGCCGCTCCTGCCGATAAGGAAGAATATCTCGCCACTGGCAATGGAAAGAGAAATGTCGGCCAGTGCCGTCACGTTGGGCGGATAACTCTTGCTGACCTTGATCACCTCGATCATGGCAGTGCGGGAGGAAGCAGTGGTTTCGGTCATGGCAGATTGTTTTTTCTAAACGATGAACAATTGGCAGTTGATCATTGGTTGGTGTCCATTGCAAAGATTGTATCAAAAAGAGCAGTTGTAGTTTGAATGATCTCGGTGTTATCGTCCAGTTTAAGGTAGGACTCGCCGCTTAACTCCTGATGAATCAGGTCGTTGCTGGCCGGGATAATCCCGCCCAGAGTCATGCCTGTTTCCGCGACTGCCGCATTGATCTTTTCCTGGAGCAGGCTTGGTAGTGGTTGCGGTGCGCGATTAATCAACAGGTACTGATGCTTCACATCCAGTCCCAGAGGGGCAGTGATATCTGATATGCGCTTCGCTGTCAGGATGCCGCGTGCTGAAGGATCAGAGGTGATAAAGAGGTAGTCGATGGTGCGTAGATTCATCCGGCTCAGATGCTCCATGCCGGCCTCATTGTCGACGATAATATAGCGATAGTTCTCCGCCAGTTTGTCCATGGTCATGGCCAGATACTGATTGGCGGCGCAGTAGCACCCGGGACCATCCGGTTGGCCCATGACCAGAAGATCAAAACCGATTTCTTCGATCAGGGCCTGATGAATCTTCAGCTCCATGAACTGATCGCGGCTCATGTTGGGCGGCAGCTCCCCTTTCAGCTCTTTTCGGATCTTGCCCAGGGTAAGGCTCACCTCCATGCCCAGCAATTCGTTCAGGTTGGCGTTGGCATCTGCGTCGACGAGAAGGAGAGGGCTCATCTTTTTCTGCAGGAGGTATCTGGTCAGCAGGGCGGATGTCGTTGTCTTGCCGGTTCCGCCTTTACCGGCCATGGCGATTACTTTGGTCATCGTCTGTCTCGTTTGTATCTCTGCTCAGGGAAAAGAGTTGGAAAGACTGGCAAGCCTTTAAGGATATGATTTTCTGGTTATTCCTTGAACGTTTTTTGAGCCGATCCTTCCATTCTCAGGTCAATGTTATTGCTGAAAGACAATTTACACCTCTCTTTCATATAATGAAGACCACACTTTATGTCAAATTAAAGGTTCTTTTGGCTGTTGATTCTTACTTTCCCCTTGCAACTTGATACGCAGTTGGTATTTTTGTAATTTTTATCTGAAAAGAAGGAACAGGGGGGAGTGCATTGCAAGCAGTCAATCTGTTCCTTCTTTATTATATCGTAACTTTAATGTGTTCGCGAGCCGTGCCTTGCTGAAAAAAGGAGAATACCATGGATTACAGGGATACCCTGAATCTTCCTCAGACCAAATTCAATATGAAGGCCAACCTCTCCCAGAAGGAACCTCTGTTGTTGAAGCGCTGGGAAAAGGAGGACCTGTACGGACAGTTACAGGAGTTAGGACGTGATAAACCCCTTTATGTGCTGCACGATGGCCCACCCTATGCCAATGGTCATATTCATCTGGGAACTGCCTTTAATAAAATATTAAAGGATATTATCCTGAAATCCCGTCGGATGGCTGGTTTCAGGGCCCCTTATATCCCTGGTTGGGACTGTCATGGCCTGCCCATTGAGCACAATGTGGACAAGGAGCTGGGTGACAAGAAAAAAGAGATTCCCAAGCTTTCCAAGAGGGGTGCCTGCCGCAAGTATGCAGAAAAGTGGGTCAAGACCCAGAAGGCTGAGTTTAAGCGCCTTGGTGTACTTGGTGATTGGGACAAGCCTTATCTGACCATGAATTATGAATATGAGGCGGTGATTGCCAGGGAGTTCAACCGTTTTCTGCTCTCGGGCGCGGTGATCCGTAATAAGAAACCGGTATTCTGGTGTTCCACCTGCACCACCGCCCTGGCTGAGGCCGAGGTGGAATATTATGATCACACTTCGCCTTCCATTTATGTGAAATTCCCGGTCGTTGATGATCTCTCGGATATTGATCCGGCGCTGGCTGCCGCCAAGGTTTCGGTGGTCATCTGGACCACCACCCCCTGGACTTTGCCGGCTAATCTGGCCGTGGCCTTTCATCCGGATTTTGTCTATGCCGCCGTGAAAGTTGAGGGTGAATTTCTGATTCTGGCCCAGGATCTGGTGCCCAAGGTGATGGACGAGCTTGGCATTGCTGACTATGCCATTGTCGCTACCTTTTCGGCGCGCGGGCTTGAGCGCCGGAACTGTCGTCATCCCTTCCTGGATCGTAATTCCCTGATGGTCCTTGCCGACTACGTGACGGCCGAGGCCGGTACCGGCTGTGTCCATACGGCACCTGGCCATGGTGCCGATGATTACCTGACCGGGCTGCGCTATGGCTTGGAGGTTCTGTCACCGGTGAACAGTGAGGGCTGTTATACAGCGGAGGCTGGAAAATATGAGGGCCAGCAGGTGCCGGCGGTCAATAAGGTGATCACTGGGGATATGCAGGAGTCAGGTGTCTTGCTCCTTGAGTCCGCTATTACCCACAGTTATCCCCACTGTTGGCGTTGCAAGAAGCCGGTTATGTACCGGGCCACGCCCCAGTGGTTTATCTCTCTTGAGCAGAATGCTCTGCGCGCCAAGGCCCTGGCTGAGATTAAAAAGGTGGAGTGGACTCCGGCCTGGGGGATGCAGCGCATCCAGTCCATGGTTGAAAACAGGCCGGACTGGTGTCTCTCCCGTCAGCGTACCTGGGGCGTGCCCATCACCGTACTCAGCTGCAAGGAGTGCGGAGAGGTCGTCAAGAGTGAGGCCTTGGTTGAACGGATTGATCTCCTGTTCAAGGAGGAAGGTGCTGATGCCTGGTTCCGCCACGGGGTGGAGGATTTTCTCGAGCCCGGCACCTGCTGTGCCAAGTGTGGTTGCGCCGATTTTGTCAAGGAAGAGGATATTCTGGATGTCTGGTTTGATTCCGGTACCAGCCATGCTGCGGTCTGTGAAAAGCGGGAAGAGCTACGCTCCCCTGCTGATCTCTATCTTGAAGGCAGCGACCAGCACCGCGGCTGGTTTCAGTCCTCTCTGCTTACCTCGGTCGGTACCCGGGGGTGGGCTCCGTTCAAGGGGGTTCTGACCCATGGGTATGTGGTGGACGGCAAGGGCAAGAAGATGTCCAAGTCCATTGGCAACGTGGTGGCTCCCCAGGAGGTGATTGATAAATTCGGTGCCGAGATCCTCCGTCTCTGGGTGTCCAGCGAGGATTACCGTGATGATGTCAAGGTCTCGGATGAGATTCTGAAGCAGGTGGCCGATGCCTATCGGAAGATCCGCAATACCATTCGCTATATGCTGGGAAATCTCTTTGATTTTGATCCTGAGCAGGATCGTGTTGTTTATGGTGATCTGCCGGAGATTGATCGCTGGGCCCTGGCTCGTTTTGAGGATCTCAAAGGGCGGGTGACGGCGGCGTATGAACGTTTTGAATTCCATTCGATCCATCAGGGACTCAATTATTTCTGCGGCCTGACCATGAGTGCCTTTTATCTCGATATTCTCAAGGACAGACTTTACTGTTCCGGTACGAAGTCGCTTCCGCGCCGTGCGGCCCAGACGGTGCTCCATGAGATCCTGGATGGTCTGCTTCGTCTTATGACCCCGGTGCTCAGTTTCACCGCGGCTGAATCCTGGGAGTCTCTCTATAACCTTGCTCCGGATGCACCCCTTGATCAGAGTGTCTTTTTTGTGGAGTTTCCTGCATTGCATCCGGAAAGGCGCAATGGTGAGCTTGAGGCCAGGTGGGAAAAACTGGTCATGGTTCGTTCAGAAATCACCAAGGCCCTGGAAGGGGCCCGCCGGGAAAAGGTGATCGGTCATCCCCTTGAGGCAGAGGTGTTACTCCAGGTCCGTGGCGAATGGGCTGATTTTATCCATCAGGAGTGGCAGACCATCAAGGATGTCTGCATTGTCTCTGAATTGACCCCATGTGACGACTTTGCCTTTCTTGGTCTTACTCCTTATGTGAGTAAAGAGCTGGCAGGGCTGTCTGTGGCCGTGCGGCAGGCCACTGGAGAGAAGTGCGAGCGTTGCTGGATACGCTCCACAAGCGTGGGGCAGGATCAGGTGCACCCGCAGCTCTGTGCGCGCTGTGCTTCCGTGGTGGCGAAGATGGATCTTGGGGCTTTCGTATAAATGATACGTTTCTTGTCAATAGTAGCGGCGGTTGTGACCTTCGACCAGTTGACCAAACTGTGGATTCTGAGATCGTTTTCTTTGTATGAATCCTTGGAGATCATCCCTGGCTTTTTCAGTCTCACGTATTTGACGAACAAGGGGGCAGCCTTTGGTTTCCTGGCCGGACAGAATGGGGCATGGCGACACTATCTGTTTCTGATTCTAGGGGCTGTGGCCCTGGTGGTGATTGTCATAGCCTGGTCTCGAATGCGGCATGCTCACAGGCTCTATTCAATAAGTCTGCCGCTGATTGGCGGTGGTGCCCTTGGCAATCTTATAGATCGTGTCAGGCATGGTTCCGTGGTTGATTTTCTTGATGTCTATATCGGCGTGCATCATTGGCCGGCCTTTAATGTCGCTGATTCAGCGATCACTATTGGAGTGGTGCTCTTTTTTATCGCCAATATATTGGAAGAAAAAGGAAGATTGAAAAATGCAGGTTGAGGAGCCAAGTAGTATCAAGGTATTTAGAGTAAAGGTGTTGAGATGAAAATAGCAGTTCTTTTTCCTGGCCAGGGATCCCAGTATCTGGGTATGGGGCGTGAATTTATTGAGGCTGACCCAGCTTGCGCAGCCATTATGGAGCAGGCTGAGGCCGTGTGTGATTTTCCCCTGCGCCAGCTCTGCATCGAAGGGCCTATGGAGGAATTGACCAGGGCCATACATCTGCAGCCGGCGATCACCGTGACCAATCTTATCTGCTGGCAGGCACTGCACAATGCCTGGGGAAAGAAGGATGTTGTCAGTTGTTTTGCCGGGCACAGTCTGGGGGAATATTCAGCCCTTTGTGCCGCCGGGGTACTCAGTGTCGAGGATGCAATGCGTCTTGTTGCCAGGCGTGGTCTGCTGATGGAACGGGAGGGGCAGAAGCACCCGGGAGCTATGCGGGCTGTGCTCGGTTTGAAGGTCGTAGAGGTTGAGGAGATAATTGCCCAGTGTGAGGGTGCTGGTGTTGCCACCGTCGCCAATCACAACACCGAGCAGCAGATTGTGATCTCTGGGGAGGTGGCTGCGCTGGATGCTGTTGGGGCTATTGCTGCAGAGCAGGGTGCTAAGATTATTCCTTTGGCTGTCAGTGTGGCTAATCATAGCCCACTGGTGGCGGATGCTGTCCCTGATTTTGCTGCCTTTATGGCAGGGGTGGAGTTTAATCGTCCGCAGACTCCTGTTTATTTTAATGTCCTGGCGGCAAGGGAAGAGGAACCGGCCATGATTCGAGAAATAATGGCCAGACAGATCGCCTCCAGGGTTCGCTGGTTCGAGATCATTCAGGCCATGATCGAACAGGGAGTTGATACCTTTATCGAGGTGGGTCCTAAGGCCGTGCTGAAAGGGATGATGCGCAAGATTGTTCCCAAAGGCTATGTCTATCAGGCTTTGCAGTTTGATAGCCCGGACAGTCTAACCCAATGCCTTGAACAGGTAGGGATGAATTAATCTTTTCAAAAAGGATAGATGGTCATTATGAAACCAGAAAAAATATTCGTCTTTCTCTTGTTTGTAGCGCTCATGGTTGCTTCTGGGCGGGGTGCTCTGGCCGAAGACGCAGAAGGAGTCGGTCTGTCGATTGATAATGAGAGTGAAGAGATTGATACATTCTTTGAAGAGGAGGAGTCTTCCGATCCTCTGGAGTCCATGAACAGGGTTTTCTTTCAGGTGAACGATAAACTCTATTTTTGGATCTTGAAACCGGTCAATAATGTTTATATGGCTGTGGTGCCCATTGATTTTCGCCAGTGTCTTGGTAATTTTTTTGATAACGTTGCGGCTCCGGTGCATGTGGTGAATAATCTGTTACAAGGCAAGTTTGCTGATGCGTCCGTTGATTTTTCACGGTTTTTGATTAATTCGACAGTGGGGGTTTTGGGCCTTGGTGATCCGGCCTTGCGTTCATTTGGGCTTGAACCCAAGCCTGAAGATTTTGGTCAGACCCTGGGGGTATGGGGCGTGGGTGAGGGGCTGTATCTCTGTCTGCCGATCATCGGGCCTATGACTGTGCGGGATACGCTTGGTTTTGCCGGCAATGTTGTTGTCCATCCGGCCACTTATGTCGGCAGTACGTATCTGGAAGGGGCTGCCTATTATTCTGCTGACAAGGTGAATATGCTGTCTCTGAATCCGGATCTGTACGAAGATATGAAAAGATATTCTTTGGATCCTTATATCTCCATGAGGCAGGTGTATCTTGAATATAGGCGGAACAAGGTGTTGGATAAGGAAGTGCAGAATGATATAATCAATGAGTTCTGAGCAGGAGTTGTGAGGGAAAATGGTACCTGAAAATCTACAAAAGACAAAAAATATGAAACTCATATATGCATTGTTAGTAGTGGTTTGTTGCTCTTTCTGGTCAGGCTCCTCAGCCTTGGCCATATCAGGACCAACGGAGCAGTTAAAACCCACATTGAAAGCGCTGATAGACATTCTGCTTGACTCTGGGTTGAAGGGGGAGGAGCATAAGGCGGAGCGACGTGCCAAGATTATGGGGCACGTGACCCAGGGCTTTGATTTCCGCGAGATGTCTAAGCGGGTGCTCGGGAGGGAATGGAAGGGATTACCCCCAGAAAAACAGGACCATTTCCAGGCGCTGTTTACGAAACTACTTGAAAATGCCTATATAGGGAAGTTTGAGAGTTATTCAGGGCAGGAGGTTCAATATATTGGTGAACGACAGAAAGAAGACAGGGCAATTGTCTCGACTCAAATTGAAAATAATGGTCAGTTGATCCCTGTTGATTATGTCATGATTAAAAAAGAGGAGCGGTGGGTGGTCTACGATATCAATATCGAAGGGGTGAGTCTGGTTCGCAACTATATGGAACAGTTCAAGTCTATCCTTCGTCGCGACAAGTTTGACGGGCTGGTAAAGCTTCTGGAGGAAAAAAACAGCACTTTTGAGTAATCCACTCCTTGCAGGGCATCTTTCAGGGGCAGAACAGAAAAGTTGGACAGATGTTTTTGCCTTTCTTGGCGCAGAAGAACAGAAGCGATTGGCGTCTGTGGTGACCGAGACGACTCTTGAGCAGGATGCGTTTCTGTTTGAGGTGGGCCAGCCTGCAAGTGAGGTCTTTTTTTTGGCCCATGGCCGGCTGTCGGTCCAGAAAAAAACAGGGTTTCATCTCAAGATGCAGGTTGTGGCTATCCTCGAGCCAGGAGCCATTGTGGGTGAGGCAGGGATCCTGCCAGGTCATATCCATGCTGTAAGCGTCAAGGCCATTGAGCCCTCGTATCTTTATCGTTTAGGTTGTCAAGAGCTGAAGGCTCTGCAACGTAGTGATTCGCAACTGGTTATCCAGCTTTTACAGCACTTGTTGTTGATCAGTAGTCTGCGTCTGGGAAAAAACACAGAGCGCTTAGCCCATGTGCTGTAGAGGTTATTTTCTGTGAGGCAGCTTTTGTTTAGGAGCCGTTACGAAATAACATGGCCATTTATATCTATTTCGTTACGGCTCCTTATGCCGCTCCGGGCGTTAAAATGGCCATGTTATTTTTTTACAGCGGCTTAGCTTCGTATATTTCACAATCTGTTGATTTGCCATGGAGTTGATTGCTCTTCTCTGACAAAGTGCTTGAGTTCACTTTTTTTTCTGGCCATTCTTGAAAAAATTGTTTATTTTTGTCTCCTTTATCTGCGCTCCTGCGTTGAGATTGTTGGCTCTGGCAATCTGATGTGAACAAGAGTTGTCAGTTGCATATTCGCTGTCATTCTAGGAGCGTTGTTTTTTTGTGAAATAATTAAGTAGGTTATCTTTGTTGTAATACGTGTAACGTTATTTCAATTTACCCTGAAAAACATATTTTGTTTTTCGCTGGAGGATATTATGGCTTTACCCAAGAGACGGCATTCTCACTCTCGTACCCGAAAAAGAAGATCGCATGATGCCCTGAGTGTGCCAGGTATGTCTACCTGCGCCGAGTGCGGTGCACCAAAACAACCACATCGTCTGTGCCCAAGTTGTGGAAAATACAAGGGGCGTACGGTTGTCAGTCTTGATATTGATATAGAATAGGCCCAACTGTGCGGATTGCCCTGGATGCCATGGGCGGAGACCATGGCCCCGAGGAACTGATTGACGGGGCATTGCTTGCCGTAAAACAGACTGATCTGCATGTAACCTTGGTTGGTAACCGGCAGGTTCTGCAGGCTCGTCTTGATCGATTGAGGTCGGGCGATACTGGATTGTTGCAACGTATCCAGATTGTCCATGCCTCTGAGGTGGTTGAGATGAGCGAGTCGCCTGTCGACGCTATTCGCAAGAAAAAAGACGCCTCGGTTCTGGTTGCCTTCGATCTTGTGCGTCAAGGGAAGGCTGATGCAGCCGTCAGCGCAGGTAACTCCGGGGCAACAATGGCTGCCGCTGTACGTAAGCTTGGCCGGATGGAGCATGTGTCCCGGCCGGGAATAGCCAGTATCTTTCCTACCTTGAAAAAGCCGGTCGTCATGATGGATGTTGGGGCCAATGTTGATTGTCGTCCCCAGCATCTTTTTCAATTTGCCGTCATGGCCTCTGCCTTTTCCCATATATTCGATATAGATCGTCCCCGTATTGGTATCCTCAGCATTGGCGAAGAAATTGGCAAAGGGAACACCCTTGTTAAAGAGACTTACGCCCGACTTGCTGCCAGTTCCCTGAATTTTGTGGGAAATGTTGAGGGACGAGATGTGTTTCAAGGCAATGTGGATGTTATTGTCTGTGATGGTTTTGTCGGAAATATCTGCCTGAAACTCAGTGAAGGTCTGGCTGGGGCGGCTATGCAGATGTTAAAAGACGAAATCATGAAATCAACTGCTGCTAAGATCGGATATTTTCTCGCCCGACCCGCCTTTCGTTCCTTTGCCAAGCGTGTCGATTATGCAGAATATGGTGGTGCGCCCCTTCTGGGTATCAATGGTATTGGCATTATCTGTCACGGTAAATCCAGCGCTGAGGCCATTAAAAATGCAATCCTGGAAGCTGCCAAGATGGTAGAAAAGCAAGTCAATCAGAGGATCGCAGCAGGTCTTGCTGAAATAGCTCTGGATGAAGAGGCTGTGGTCTGATGGGGACGGCGATTCTTGGGACAGGGTCATATCTGCCTGAGCGGGTTGTCAGCAATCAGGACCTGGAGAAGATTGTTGATACCAGTGACGAGTGGATACGGACCAGAACCGGGATCAGTACGCGTTGTATTGGTGGTAAGGGTGATGAAACCTATCTACTGGCTGCCAGAGCTGCGGTAAAGGCCTTGCAGATGGCTAAGATTTCTGCCACCGAGATTGATCTTATCATTGTTGCGACCATCTCTTCTCACATGCTCATGCCTTCTTGTGCCTGTTTCGTGCAGAAAGAGATTGGAGCTGACAGGGCTTTTGCTTTTGATATCAACGCTGCCTGTTCAGGCTTTGTCTATGCGCTTGATCTGGCTGATAAATATATTCAGGCCGATCCGAGCAAGAAAATTTTAGTGATCGGAGCAGAAACCCTTTCCAGTCGGACGAACTGGGAGGATCGAAATACCTGTATCCTTTTTGGTGATGGTGCTGGAGCTGTAGTTCTCGGGCATGTTAAGGGGAGTCGCGGGGTGATCGGGGCCAAGTTGTTTTCAGATGGCAAGCTCTGGAGCTTGCTCCATATGCACACTGCTGCCAGTTGTAATCCGGAACTGTTACAGTCCGCAAGCTCCGGTGCTCATATCGTTATGGAGGGCCGTGAGGTCTTCAAATATGCGGTCAAGGCCATGGAAGAGGCTGTACTGGCGCTTTTGGATCAAGAAGGGATAGCCCTTGATGCTATCAGCTTGGTTATTCCGCATCAGGCGAATATCCGTATTTTGAATAAATTGGTTGAACGTCTGGGGATGGGTGCAGAAAAAGTTTTCATAAATGTGCAAAAATATGGTAATACCTCAGCAGCCTCTATCCCCATCGCCCTTGATGAAGCAAACCGGGAATCTAGGGTGCAAGGTGGTGATATAATTTTGTTTTGTTCCTTTGGCGGTGGTTTTACCTGGGGGGCAACTCTGGTCAGGTGGTAAGCAATTGTGTGAAAATTATTTTGATCTTGAACTGACGGGAATGACACCCCTTCTCGTAAGAGATTGATCTGAGCAACCTTTTCTTAACGGCTTCTCAAGAGGAGACAAGATTGGATTATTTTTTATCTGAAGAGCAAGAGATGATCGTGGATATAGCCCGTCAGATTACGGATGAGCGGATTATTCCACAGCGGGCAGATCTGGATGAGAAAGATGAATTTCCGCGGGCAATCCTTGGAGAGATGGCTCGGGCTGATCTTTTTGGGGTTCCTATCCCTGAAGAATATGGTGGCTTTGGCGGAGGTTGTCTTGATATCGTTCTGGCCCTGGAACAGTTGGGGCGTGGCTGTATTGGTGTGGGTACCGCCTTTGCTGCAAGCTCGCTTGGCATTTATCCCATTCTTATTGCCGGCTCTCAGGAGATGCGTGAAAGATATCTTCCGGATGTGGCTAGCGGAAAGAAATTCGCGGCCTTTGGTTTGACCGAGGCCAATGCCGGCTCTGATGCCTCGGGCATTCAGACGACGGCGGTACTGGATGGTGATGAATGGGTCTTGAACGGCACCAAACAATGGATTACCAATGGTGGTGAGGCCCAAATCTATACGGTGGTGGCCATAACCGACCGAAGCAAAGGAGCGCGGGGGGCATCTATGTTGGTGGTTGAAGAGGGTGATCCAGGTTTTAGTTGTGGCCCGAAAGAGAAGAAGATGGGGATCAGGGCATCATCCACTACCGAACTTATCTTTAAGGATTGCCGAATTCCCAAAGATCGATTGATCGGTCGCAAGGGAACCGGTTTTATAACCGTCATGAAGACACTTGATTCTTCGAGGCCGGGGATTGCTGCGTTGGGTTTGGGATTGGCGCAGGGAGCACTCGATGAGGCTGCCGGTTATGCCAAACAGCGTGTCCAGTTCGGCAAGCCCATCATGGCCTTCCAGGCTGTTCAGCATATGCTGGCCGATATGGCTATTCAACTTGAGGCGGCTCGGGCTCTGGTCTATGGTGCGGCCAGGCATATCGATGCTCATCCAGATAATATGTCCAAGGTCTCATCCATGTGCAAGGTCTTTGCCACTGATATGGCCATGAAGGTCGCCACTGACGCCGTGCAGGTGATGGGTGGCTATGGCTATATGCGTGAATATCCTGTGGAGAAGATGATGCGGGATGCTAAAATCCTGCAGATCTATGAGGGGACCAATCAGATTCAGCGTAATGTGGTTGGACAGGAACTGAACAAGGAGTATACCCGTGCCTGAACGGCTGGGTAAGTGGATGGTATGAAGATCATTGTCTGTATTAAACAGGTGCCTGATGCCAAGGACGTTCGTCTGGATCCCAAAACTAATACCCTGGCCCGCGAAGGTGTGCAGTCGATCATGAATCCTTATGATCAGCATGCAGTGGAAGAGGCTGTGAGGTTAAAAGAGCTTTTGGGTGGTGAGGTTACTGTCTTAAGTATGGGGCCGCCTCAGGCGGAAGAAGTCCTCAGACAGGCTATCTCCTGTGGAGCTGATCATGCAGTGCTGGTCTCGGATCGGGCCTTTGCCGGTGCCGATACCTGGGCAACTTCCTATACCCTGGCCAAGGCGGTCAATGTTATTGGCGCCTTTGATCTTCTTTTGTGTGGAAAACAGGCAATTGATGGTGATACGGCCCAGGTCGGTCCAGGACTTGCCATGCGTCTGCAGATTCCGTATGTGACTTGTGTGCAGAAGGTACGCCAGGCAACGGAAAGCGGGCTGGTTCTGGAACGGATGATGGATGATGGTTATGACGTTTTGGCACTAGATTATCCAGCCTTATTGACGGTGGTTAAAGATATTAACGAGCCCCGGGTTCCTTCTCTAAAAGGGAAAATGCGGGCCAAAAAGGTGGAAATCAGAAAGTTGACGGCGGCCGATATTGGTGCTGATCCTGCCTGTATTGGTCTCCCTGGTTCTCCAACTCAGGTTGTAAAGGTCTTTCCTCCGGAAGCAAGGTGTCAGCGGGCCGTTTTTACTGGAAGCCTTGATGAGCAGATCGGACAGCTTGTTGATAGTTTGCAACCGTATCTATAATTCAGTCTGGAGAAAACGAAATGTTGATTATAGATAAGGACGTGTGTATCGGTTGTGGCATCTGTGAGAGCGCCTGTCCCTTTGGCGCCATTACCGTTGTTGATGGCTGTGCCGTGGTGGGTGACGGGTGTACTCTCTGCGGAACGTGCATTGAAACATGTGATCCTGGTGCCTTGAAGATTGAAGGGGTGGAAAAATGCACTCCCGTGGACCTTGCCAGCTGGTCGGGTGTCTGGGTCTATGGCGAATTCAGACGAGGAGCCTTGGCTCCAGTATCCCTGGAACTTTTGGGCATAGGGCGCAGGCTGGCCGATACCCGTAATGTGCCTTTGTCTGTTGTCTTGATTGGCTCTGAAACCGGGAAAACGGCAAGGCAACTTATAGGGCATGGAGCCGATACGGTGTACCGGATTGATGATCCGGCGCTTGCCCATTTTACCGATGAGGCCTATGGCGCGATCATGACCGCTCTTATTCAACAACATAAACCGGAGATTGTTCTGGCCGGGGCCACTGCCATTGGTCGCTCCTTCATTCCCGGTGTTGCCACAAGCCTGGGAGCCGGCCTTACTGCCGATTGTACACAGCTTGATATCCGCGAAGAGGATGGAGCCCTGTTGCAGACACGACCTGCTTTTGGCGGCAATATTATGGCGACCATTGTTTGTCCGAACTCCAGGCCTCAAATGTCCACAGTGCGTCCCAAAGTTATGCAGGCACTGGCTTTTGATTCTGAGCGACAAGGGAACATTGTTGAGGTGAAACCAACGCCGGGGCAACTTGCAACCCGGGTACGGGTTATTGAATCTGTGGTTTCGGAAGATGATAATGTGAATATTCAGGAATCTGATATCCTGGTTGCCGGGGGGCGGGGACTTGACAGTGCCAAAGGATTTGCCCTGATGCGAGAGCTTGCTGATTCATTAGGTGGAGCGATTGCCGCTACCCGGGCAGCTGTTGATGCCGGTTGGATTGGTTATCCTCATCAGGTCGGGCAGACCGGGAAGACTGTCGCGCCAAAGCTGTACATTGCCTGTGGTATATCCGGGGCAGTGCAGCACGTGGCCGGTATGCAATCGGCAGAGACTATTGTCGCTATTAATAGAGACAAGGATGCCCCTATTTTTGATGTGGCTGATTTTGGTCTGGTGGGAGATCTCTTTGAGATCGTACCTAAACTTCTTTCGAAACTTGAGGAGCATCGCAAATCATGAGCCTTGCCGGAAAAACAGCACTGGTGACAGGTGGAAGTCGTGGTATAGGGCGTGCCATATGCCAACGTGTCAGTGCTCTGGGCGCCCATGTGTACATTAATTATGTGTCGAACCCTGCAGCAGCCGAAGAAACCCAAAAGATGATTCAGAATGCGGGTGGATGCGCGGATATAATCTGTTTTGATGTGGCAGACGGCGAACAGGTACAGGAAGCCCTCAAACAGATAGTAACAGAGGCTGGATCTCTTGATGTCCTTGTTAATAATGCAGGGATTACCAGGGATGGCCTGATGGCCAGAATGAAAGAGTCAGATTGGGATCTGGTCATCGATACCAATCTGAAAGGTGCCTTCCTCTGTGCCAAGGCCGCCTCCCGGTCTATGATGAAAAATAAATGGGGTCGGATTGTCAATATCACTTCAGTTATTGGTTTTGCTGGAAATGCCGGTCAGATAAATTATGCTGCGGCTAAGGCGGGACTTGTTGGTCTGACAAAATCAATGGCCAGGGAGTTTGCCTCGAGGAATATTACGGTGAATGGAGTTGCTCCCGGTTATATTGTGACGGATATGACCAGTTCTTTGTCTGAGGAGATTCAGGAAAAAATTAAAGGCGAAATCCCCTTGGCAGCCTTGGGAACACCTGAAGATGTTGCCGGGGCAGTGGCCTATTTGCTTGGCAATGATGGTCGTTATGTGACTGGACAGGTCTTGCATGTTAATGGTGGTATGTATATGTAGATGAAGTAGAGGGAAGGTTTCCTTGAAGTGTTGAGTTTATGAATTGTATTTTTTGTTTTTACTAACGTATGAAAAAATGGGAGAAAAAAATGGCTATAGATCAACAGATGGTCGATATTATTGTTGAGCAGTTAAGTGTAGAAAAAGATAAAGTAGTTCCAAACGCCTCATTTGTGGATGATCTTGGTGCGGACTCTTTGGATCTTGTGGAGTTGATTATGGCCATGGAAGAGGCCTTTGATGTTGAGATTCCCGATGAAGATGCAGAAAAAATAAATACAGTACAAAATGCCATTGATTATATAAATAAGCTTAAATAGGCAAGCCGCTGTAATAACATGGCCATTGAAGTAACCGGAGCGGCATAAGGGCCGTAACGAAATTGATATAAATGGCCATGTTATATCGTAGGGGTCCTAAATTAATTTGTAAATTGGGATTTTCGTGGAACACGAGAGCCTCATGTGTTAGTGAAAAACGAATCTGTTGGCCTGAGGGGAGTTTACATGGCAAGGCGTAGAGTTGTGGTTACAGGAGTTGGACTGGTAACACCGCTTGGCACCGGGACACAAAAGACCTGGGGAAATATCTGTGCCGGAACCAGTGGCGTCGGCCTCATCACCCGATTTGATACCAGTGAGTATGCGGTAAAGATTGCAGCAGAGGTAAAGGACTTTCAGGTTGAGGATTTTATTGAGAAAAAACTTGCCAAGCATCTTGACCTTTTTGTGCAGTATGCTATTGCTGCTGCCAGGATGGCCTTTGAAGACAGTGGGGCAGTCATTGATGAGACTAATTGCCAGCGGGTAGGTGTTATTACCGGTTGTGGTATGGGGGGGCTTCCCACCATTGAGCAGAATCATATTAGCTGTCTTGAACGTGGTTCAAAGAGAATCTCACCTTTTTTTATTCCCATGGCCATTCCCAACATGCCTTCTGGCCATATCTCCATGCAGCTTGGAGCGAAAGGACCTAATCTTGCCCTTTCAACAGCCTGTGCAGCAGGAACCCATGCTGTGGGTGAGGCCTATCGATCCATTGTGTATGGCATCTGCGACATGGCGGTCACGGGTGGTACTGAGTCTGTGATCTGTTCTCTAGGCGTTGGTGGATTCAGTGCCATGAAGGCGCTTTCTACCCGTAATGATGCACCAGAACAGGCTTCGCGGCCTTTTGATAAAGATCGGGATGGCTTTGTCATGTCTGAGGGCTCGGGCATGCTCATTATTGAAGAGTTGGAGCATGCCTTGAAACGGGGTGCTACGATTTATGCCGAAATTACCGGCTATGGTGCCAGCAGTGACGCTTATCATATCGCTGCCCCTCCTGAAAATGGTGAAGGAGCGGCGCGCTGTATGCGAATGGCCCTTCACGATGCTGGTTTATCTCCTGAGGATATCGATTACATTAATGCTCATGGAACTTCCACCCCGTTAAATGATCGCTGTGAAACCCAGGCTATTAAAACGGTCTTTGGCGATCATGCCAGAAAGCTTGCCATCAGTTCCACCAAATCGATGACCGGCCATATGCTTGGTGCTGCCGGCGGGATTGAAGCAGCCTTTACGGCTCTCAGCATTCGGGAACAGATTGCACCGCCGACGATGAATTTACAGGAAGCAAGTCCTGAATGTGATCTTGATTATGTGCCGAATCAGGCCAGAAAGATGGAGATCCGTGCCGCTGTTTCCAACTCCTTTGGATTTGGCGGCACCAACGGTGTTCTGGTCATGCAGCGCTATAATGATTGAACAGTAGG
Source organism: Pseudomonadota bacterium (assembly GCA_043826415.1). GTDB lineage: Bacteria > Desulfobacterota > Desulfobulbia > Desulfobulbales > Desulfocapsaceae > UBA2270. The sequence goes on along the minus strand of JBDRQE010000024.1, from coordinate 39,061 downwards.
CAAGGAAAAGACCTGATACAGGAGTATGATGTGAAAATAGCAATTGGCGCAGATCATGGTGGCTTTCACCTGAAAGAGATGGTTCGTTCACTGGTGGATGAATTGGGGTATGATGTTCAGGATCTCGGCTGTTATTCTACTAACTCCGTTGATTATCCTGATCTGGCCCGGCTGGTCTGTGAAAAAGTTGATGCCGGCATTGTCGATCGTGGCATCCTGATCTGTGGAACGGGTCTTGGTATGTCCATGGCTGCAAATCGCTATGCGCATGTGCGTGCTGCCCTTTGTCATGATCACTATACCGCTCATATGAGTCGTGAACACAATAATGCCAATGTACTGTGTCTCGGGGAGAGAGTTATTGGCCAGGGCGTTGCTGATGATATTGTCCGAACCTGGCTGGCGGTGGAATTCAGTGGTGGCCGCCATTTGGGGCGTATTGAGTTGTACAGTAAATGTTGACTCAGGTGGTTTATAGTAAAAGGAGTACTGGCCGGCATTGTGAATATGAAATGCCGGTTTTTTCTTTTTAGGATCTGGTACGAAATAGTTTTTACACTCCCGATAATCTGTTACGGTTCCTTATGCCGTGTTTATCATTTATAATAATTTATTTATTATATTAATTTGTTGCAAAATCAGTTTTTTTAACGATATCTTAGTCTGTCCATGAAAAGAAATCTGGTTGCCTGACAACTGGAAAAGCAAAAGGTAATTCTGCTATGAACGCATTGCAAACAACAGATCCTGAAGTTTATAACAGCATCAAGCTTGAATATGAGCGACAAAACAATCAGTTGGAGCTGATTGCCTCAGAAAATATAGCATCACAGGCAGTCCTTGAGGCCCAAGGCTCGATATTCACCAATAAATACGCCGAGGGTTATCCGCAGAAACGATATTATGGAGGTTGTGATTACGCCGATCAGGTGGAAGCATTGGCAATTACCCGAGCCAAAGAAATATTCGGTGCCGAGTATGCCAATGTCCAACCCCATTCGGGATCTCAGGCCAATATGGCTGTTTATTTTGCCACCCTGAAACCAGGGGACAAGGTCCTGGGAATGGATCTTGCCCATGGTGGTCATCTGACCCATGGCAGCGGGGTTAATTTTTCTGGCCAGCTGTTTAACTTTATTTCCTATGGTGTTGACCGTGATTCTGAACAGATTAATATGGAAAAAGTTGAACAATTTGCCTTTGAAAATAAGCCCAAGATGATCGTGGCGGGAGCCAGTGCCTATTCCCGATTTATTGATTTTGCCGGATTCAGGAGAATTGCTGATGAGATCGGCGCCTTGTTTATGGTAGATATGGCTCATATCGCCGGTCTTGTAGCGGCAGGGGTGCACCCTTCTCCTGTCCCCTATGCGGATTTTGTGACGACAACGACCCATAAGACCTTGCGTGGTCCCAGAGGAGGATTAATTTTGGCTCAGGAAAAATGGGGGAAGGTACTTAACAGTCATATCTTTCCTGGAATACAGGGCGGACCATTGATGCATGTGATTGCCGCTAAGGCCGTTGGCTTTAAGGAGGTCATGGGTGAGGCATTCAAGGCAGATCAGGTTCAGGTTGTCGAGAATGCCAAGGCTCTCGCCGCAGCCCTGATTGGCAAAAATTTCAGACTGGTCTCTGGCGGTACCGATAACCATCTTTTCCTTGTCGATTTGACAAATAAGGATATCACCGGCAAAGAGGCGGAGGAGCTTCTTGAGCGGGGGGGGCTTACCGTAAATAAGAACGCCATTCCCTTCGACGCCAAACCCAGGTTTGTGACCAGCGGCGTGCGTATCGGAACACCAACGGTTACCACTCGAGGGTTAAAAGTCCCCGAGATGTTGCTCATTGCCGACTGGATTGAGCGCGTGATTACTAAACGTGACCCGCAGACAATCGCTCAGGTGCGTCAGGAAGTACGTGAGCTGTGCGCCAAATTTCCTTTGTCTGACATTGTTGACCCCGTATAATCTGGTGAAACTATGAAGTGTCCTTATTGTGGTCACCTTGATAACAAGGTTATTGATTCTCGTTTGAATAAAGAGAGTACCATTACCAGGCGGCGTCGCTCTTGTCTGGCTTGTAACCAGCGTTTTACCACTTATGAGCGCTTGGAGGTGATGATGCCGGTATTGGTGAAAAAAGACGGGCGTCGTGAATCCTGGGATCGACAGAAAATGGTTGTGGGGCTTGAAAAGGCTTGCGAAAAAAGACCTGTAAGTTGTGATGATATCGATGCCTTTGTGGATGAGATTGAAAAGAAACTTCAGGATCTGGGGTCAAAGGAGGTCTCTTCTGAGGTGATCGGTGAGTGGGTGATGGAGGATCTTCCTGATCTTGACGAGGTTGCCTATGTCCGTTTTGCTTCTGTGTATCGACAGTTTAAAGATGTCAGTGAGTTTGTCGATGAGTTGAAAACCTTGGTCGATGCCAGAGATACTAAAGAGGCGTAAATGCTTGTATCTGATCAAGATCGTTATTTTATGGGTCTGGCCCTTAAAGAAGCGCGTAAAGGCATAGGCCGGACCTCTCCCAATCCTTGTGTCGGGGCAATTATAGTTCGTGAGCAGACAGTAATTGCTCGCGGCTACCATAAAAAGGCTGGGGCACCTCATGCGGAAATACATGCCTTGAACAAGGCAGGGGCATTGGCCTCTGGTGCCACCCTTTATGTAACGCTGGAGCCTTGCAATCATACTGGAAGGACCCCCCCCTGTACCAAGGCTATAATAGCCAGTGGTATTAGAAGGGTAGTGGTCGGTATGGAAGATCCCAATCCACTTGTTGATGGCGGCGGTAACACCTGTCTGCAAGGTCAGGGAATTGAGGTGCTCAGTGGGGTTCTGGCCGCAGAATGTCGTCTTCTCAATCGTCCCTTTATCAAACATATAACTCAAGGCATGCCATGGGTAGTGATGAAGGCGGGGATGAGCCTTGACGGCCGTATCAGTTATCAGCCGAATCAGAGTGGCTGGATAACAGGGCCGGAGTCATTGCGTAAGGCACATCGCCTGCGTGATAGTGTGGATGCAATCCTTGTGGGGAGTAATACTGTCATGGTAGATGATCCGTCCCTCACCACTCGTCTTCCAGGTGGCAGGGGAAAAGATCCCGTTCGTGTCATCCTTGATACCCACTTGAGTATCTCAGAGGCTGCTCGATTACTTCATCTCGATTCATCAGCATCTACCTGGATTTTTTGCGGGTCGGAAGTGAGTCCTGATAAAATCAAAAAGTTTAGTATAGCGGGAAAGGTTGTGGTACACCAGGTGGAATGTGGTACTGATGGCAGGATTGATCTTCGTCAGATGTTAGCGCTCCTTGCCAGAGCAGGAGTTACATCGTTACTTGTAGAAGGAGGGGCTACTGTTCATGGTGCTTTTTTGAGTCAACAACTGATAGATCATGTGAACCTTTTTATGGCCCCGATTTTCGCCGGAAACGCTGGTTCACCAGTTGTTAAGGGGATAAATATATCCGTTAGTGATAAAGCCCTTCGTCTGCAGAATGTCCATTACAGACGGCTCGGTGAGGATATTATGATTGAAGGCGATATCCTTTACCATCATTCCTGAGTCCGTAATCAATTTTTATCCCAATTTGTTTATATATTCCTTCTTGATCTTATCCCGTAAACAGTTCTTTTCTCTGCCAGGCATTTTCAAAACATGCCAAATTCGGAAAGGTCACAGTAAGATATATCGAATCCTTTTCAAAATTAAGGCTGTGTGTGAGCTCATAACCGTCAGGCAGGTTAAGTCTTCTTGTCGCATCCCTAAAGGTCTGTTCTGCATCACTGCTCTGAGGATAAAATTTCTTTTGCAGGAGCTCAAGGATACAATGGGTTTTCTGTGGTACATTCATCTCTTTATGTTCCAAGATATTTTGGAATTCTTTTTCTTCAAAAAGACTTGTAATCGTTCGTTGGGAACGTTGGGCAATTTCACGACTCAGCAGTAATATTCTTTTTTGCTTACCTGTTCCAGGCTGTAATAGCTCGAACAGCTCTGAGAGAGATGACCTGTCCTCGAATGGTAGCTCCAACAGTTCAAATGCAATTTTGTCATTGATAAAGCCATGATGAATCTGCCGTTGTATACTTTCGTCAAGGGTTGAGAGGTTGATGATTTGGTGGAGAATAGCAGCCTGCTGTTTATAACCCAAGCGAGGAAGAAAGAAATTTATGACTTTTTTTTCGTCTATCTGTGTTAGACAATATTTGAGAAAAAAAGCTGCTTCCATGGGAGAGAGCGGTCCATGGACTTGTTGATCAGTCAGTATACAGAGAAACAGAGTGGATGAGTCAACATCAGATGGAATAAGCAGACAAGGGGCGTGAGTTTGCTTGAAATGATGCCTGAGTACATGAAGACGTTTCCGGCCACATATCAGCTCAAAACTTCCATCCGTTGCCTGTTGTACAATGAGTGGATGAAGAATACCTGATTCCTCAAATGATTGTTTGAGTGCAGATGGAGCTGAGTCATCAAGAAAAGGATGAATATTGTAGCGCTGGGTGACCTGAATGGCATTCAGGGAAATATCTTTAAAAGACGGATAAGTGGCCATGGATAACAGTCAAAAAGAAATTGAACCAAAAAAGTCTGTAATCGAAAACTGAATGTGTGTGGATATGGTATTCAGGACATAAACAGAAGGTAACGGTTTCGTGAATGCAGCGTTCCTGTCCCCATCCCCAGCGACTTAACAAACCCCAGACCCTTTTCAATTAAGTCAAGGTGAATTTCGTCGCTGGGCTAGTGAAAGGGAAATGTAACAAAGAACGAAAGTAGCCTTAAATATTGTTGATCTTGTCACGCAGGATTCCAGAGGGCTTAAAAGTGATGACTCTTCGAGCATCAAGGGTGAGCTCATCACCGGTTTGCGGATTACGTCCTCTTCTTGAGTTTTTGTCTTTAACATTAAACTTTCCAAAACCACTCAGGAGGAGATCCGAACCATTAATTAATGTATTTTTTGAGATACGAAGAAAAGCCTCTACTGATTCTGTCGCCTGGGTCTTACTGAGTGTAGTGTGGGTCTTGTAAACTTGTTGCACTAATTCTGCTTTGGTTAGGGTCATGTTGCACTCCATTTTAAAAGAACTTTATTAATTATAATAATAAGACTTGAGAATAAACGATAAGTAAATATTTTTTGGTTTTGGCTGAATATTAACCACTAACCACAGATGCCATTGAGAAAATTGGAAGGTACATGGCAATAACTATACCGCCTATCATCCCTCCTAAAAAAACCATCATGAAGGGTTCAATCATGGAAGTGAGATTGTTAACGGCCTGATCAACTTCTTCATCATAGAAATCAGCAATCTTGGCAAGCATGGTATCTAAGGCACCCACTGATTCGCCAACATTAATCATCTGAACCACCATGTTTGGAAAAACGCCACTTTCTTCAAGAGGTTCAGCAATAGGGCGGCCTTCGCTGATACTTTCTGCGACTCTAAAAACAGCTCCCTCAATAACCTTGTTCCCTGATGTCTTAGCAACAACTTGCAGGGCATCCAGTATGGGAACACCACTCTGAAGCATGGTACTCAGGGTCCGTGTAAATTTAGCAACAGCAACTTTCCTGATTAAAGGGCCAACGATGGGTGCTCTTAAGAGAATGGAATCAATTCTGAATTTACCTTTCTCGGTTTTGTATGTTTTTTTTACAGCATAAATTATGGCGAATATTGCCATAATAATAAAAAGAAAATTTGATTTTAAAAAATTGCTCATTTGCACAACTATTTGAGTAGGAATCGGCAGGGCTGCCCCCATACTCGAAAACATTTCTTCAAAAACAGGAATAACAAAGATGAGAATGACTCCAAGAATAAGAAATGAGATGGCAAGACAGATGGTAGGGTAGGTCATAGCTCCTTTTATCTTTTTTTGCAGAGCCATGGATTTTTCCTTGAAACCGGCAAGTCGTCCAAGAATTGTGTCAAGGATACCGCCTGTCTCACCAGCCTCGACCATGTTGGCAAAAAGAGTGTCAAACACCGCAGGGTGTTTTCTCATTGCATCGGCGATGGTGGTTCCCGTTTCTACATCTCTCTTGATAGCAGTAAGAACATTTTTAAATGTTGAATTGTCCTGTTGTTTCGCTAATATTTCAAGGCTTTGGATCAGAGGTAAGCCGGCATCAATCATGGTGGAAAGCTGGCGGGTGAAGACTACAATGTCCTTACCGGTTACTTTTGGCTTAAAAAAAGCAATATTTTCAAATAGATCCTTAGGTTTTTCTTTTATAGTAATATCTTGGATTCGAAGGCGTTTGACATGGGCTAAGGCGGCGGCTTGATCTGGAGATTCTACTTCACCTTTGCGTTTGACACCTTGTGAATTAACTCCTTTCCATAGATAAACTGGCATAGACCTAGCCCTCTTGTGACAAAAAATATGAATTATATTGCTTGTAAATTAAGATAATTGAATTATACCGAAGCACATTTATTAAGCATTCTATCTCATGAAGTTACTGAATACAAGGACGTTACGATAACTGGTCAATTTTTTTTATCTCTTCTTTATGAGGAGTCATTGAAATGGGATATGGAATTTTTTTGCTTGAGAAAAATAAGGATTTTTGTTATTTTATTTAATTTTGATATTAATCGTCTCAGCTTAATTTTTTTTGATTTGTAATGAGTTTTTTTAATAAGTCTGATATGATTGTAAAGTTGTTTGAGAATTCAGGAGGGTAGGATGCAAAATCAAGATGTGAAAAGTTATAGTGAAAGAAATTTTAAGGCTGTAATTGATAAATGTATTGGCTGTGGAAGGATTGTAGAAGAAGCTGGTGTTCAATTTTGTAAGACTTATATGCAGCCTGAAGCAAAGTGGCGTATTGGGATTTGTAACTTTGCAACTCATGCTAAGCCAGAAATTAATGTTGTTACCATTCGTGTTAATCCTTTGAAGGCTGCTAAGAGAGCATCTGCAAAAGGAAAGAAATAGTTATTTTTTTCTCAAACCTAAACAAAAAAAAAGCTCTTATTCATTTATGAATAAGAGCTTTTTTTTTGTTTAATTTTTAAAGAAGAAAAATAACCCTTCTGTGCTTTGACTACTACCTTGGTTTTTTCCTGATCTTATCACATAATCGATTGTACAGCAGATGTGGCAAAAGTAATAAAACCTTGTGGAGCTACACCCATGATCACAATAATGAGAAGTAAAAGAATGGATGTCGCATTAGTAAAAATACCACTAATAACGGGACTATTATTGTCAGGATCGCTACAGAAGGTGACACGTACCACAGATAGATAATAAAATATTGCAATTGCAGTATTTATGGCAGCCAAGATTACTAAAACGAGATAACCTTGTTTCAGGGCGCCTGTGAGGAGCATGAATTTACCCATGAATCCGACAAATGGAGGGATGCCGGCGAGTGCAAAGAGAGCTACGGCCAATGTAAGTGCCAACAATGGCGAGCGTTTATGCAGCCCATTCAAATCACTAATCTGTATATTCTCACCATTGTGTGAGACTGAACAGATAACTAGAAAGCAGGCAAGGTTCATGACCACATAGCCAATAATATAGTAAAGGGCATTGGCATATCCATTTAGTTGGAATGTTAATATACCTAAGAGTACAAAACCTGCATGGGCGATACCTGAGAATCCAAGCATTCGTTTAATATCGGTCTGAACTAAAGCGGAAAGATTACCATAAAACATGGAAAGTACGGCGCAAACCATCAGAATATTGACAATGGATTGCCCTTCACCGTTAACCATACTCACAATTCTGATCAGCAAGGCAACGGCCGCCAGTTTGGGTACAGAGGCGATAAAGGCAGTCGTTTCGTTGGATGCACCTTCGTAGACATCCGGTACCCAAAAATGAAAAGGAAAGAGGGCAAGCTTGTAGAAAAATCCTGCCAGTACCATCATTATTGCTATAATAGCTGCAGGATGAGTGTACATCAGAGAAAGTTTTTCCATTACAACTGAGAGCTGAGTTGATCCAGTCAGACCAAACATGTAACTCATACCAAAGAGCATGAAACCGGTTGCTGTAACACCAAAGAGCAGATATTTGATACCAGCTTCCATTTGAAAACGGCAATTTCCAGAGTCATCACGCATGGGAACCATGATGTAGACGGCAAAGGATGAGAGCTCAAGTGATACAAAGATAGCGAGAAGCTCTATGCTGGAGACCAACATCATGAGCCCGAGGACACTTATAAAGAGAAAAAGATAATATTCTGGATGAACCGAATTTTTTATATCTTTCAGCTTACGTCCCAAAATAAGAACAACGAACATGGCACCAGCAATCAGGCACTTAAAAACCTGAGAGTAAAGGTCTATCTTGTACGAGTCATAAAAAAGAGAGCCTTGTGCACTAAAACTGACAAGCGTTGCTGCAAATACTGCTGCTCCAAGGCAGATAGCAACATTTTTTATTTTTTCGGCGTCAGTTTTCCCCAGACTGATCAGGAAGATGATAAGACTCGCTCCCAACAGTGTTAATTCAGGTAGAAATTGCATGTGTATACCCTAGGTCGTTATTTATTAAATTCAATTAATGTAGAATTAATTCTGCGGCTGCAACTGCCTGACCCTGATGTGCATGAAACTGATCAAGGAGATTTACAACACTGATGTGTATTAGATCAATAAAGGGCTGAGGTCCCAGCCCGATCCAGAAGACCAGAAAGAGAAAAGGGCATAATGTTACAATCTCACGGAGATTCAGATCCTTTAGCCATGATTGATCAGGATTATCTGTTCCTCCCCAGACAATTTTCTGCAGCATACGCAGCATGTAGGCAGCAGCTAGAACAGCACCTGGAATGGCCGCTAGTGCTAAGGGAATGCTATGCTCAAAAGTTCCTGCTAAGATCATAAATTCACCGACAAAACTGTTGGTTCCCGGGAAACCAAAGGATGAGAGGGAAAAAAATGTAAGAAAAGTAACATAGATCGGCATATATTTGCCAACGCCGGTCGCAGATCGAAGTTCCCGACTATGAGTTCTCTCATAGATCATACCGACACAAAGGAATAATGCGCCAGTGGTAATCCCGTGATTTATCATCTGCAGGATGGAGCCTTCTATTCCTGCGACATTCAGTACAAAGATACCCAGCGTGACAAAACCCATATGACCTACAGAAGAATAGGCAATCAACTTTTTCATGTCTTGTTGGGCTAGAGCGGTAAAGCCTCCATAAATGATACCCGCAATGGAAAGCCACAGCACATAAGGCATGAGCAGAGTCGTCGCTTCTGGAGTAATAGGTAAGGCGAATCGGAGAAAACCATACGTTCCCATTTTTAAGAGAACTGAGGCCAGAATAACAGAACCGGCCGTTGGTGCCTCAACATGTGCTGCCGGTAACCATGTATGGAAGGGAAACATGGGAACCTTGATGGCAAAAGCCAGGAAAAAAGCAATAAAAAGATAGACCTGAGCGGTGAGGGAATAATCCCTCCACATCATATCCGGGATAAAAAAGGAATAGTTGTTGGTCTTGTAGAGCCAGATGATTGCCACCAGCAGCATGATGGATCCGGCTAAAGTGTAGAGGAAGAATTTGATTGATGCGTAAATCTTCCGTGGACCACCCCAGATACCGATGAGCATATACATAGGTATCAGCATGGCCTCCCAGAGGATATAAAAAAGGACAAAATCCAGGGCCATAAAAACACCGAGCATTGCAGTTTCCATGATTAGCAGACAAATCATGAAAGGTTGAACTCGGTTTTTAATATAACTCCATGATGCCAGAACACAGAGAGGCATGATCAAGGTTGTCAACATTACCAGCAGTATAGAAATCCCATCAACACCTATGACATACTGAATGTTAAGTGAAGATACCCAGCTGTACTGCTCAACGAATTGAAACTTTGCTGAACTGGTGTCAAAGGCGTTGACAAGCGGAATAGAGAGTATAGCGGTCAAAGCAGTTATGCCAAGAGCCCAATAACGGGCAAAAAAATCATTTTTCACAAAGAGCAGTAGTAAGGCTCCTGCCAGGGGCAAAAAAACCAGGGTGCTCAGAATATGTGGATAATTTGGATTAATAAGTAGTTGATCCATTCCCGGTGGTCCTCAAAATCTGTGGTTTATAGCCAGACGTAAGCTACAAGAATAACGGCGGCAAATGTTACCGTATAATATATTGTCTGCTGAATCTGACCGCGCTGGAGAACCAGACTGACACGCCGACCAATGGCGCGTACACAACGGGCCGTACCATCAACCACGCCGTCAATTCCATTCCAGTCAAACCATGACCAAAACTGTGAAGCAGTCATCAGGCTGTTTAAACCGACAACTCTATAAGCTTTACTGAATGCAGTATCAAACCACTGTAAGGGATTACTGACCATCCAGAGAAAGCATTGTCCGCCTTTGCGGTAAAACCAATCCATGTCCAGACTGATGGTTTCACGGGCTGTAATGTGTTTGCGCAGTAAAAAGAAACCAAAGGCGGTTAGTGCAAGAATCTGCAGAGTTTCACTCAGATGATAGGCCCCGTATGGATGATAAGCAACCTCGGTGTTAGGAAGCATGCCATAGAGAAAGGGAAGATATGAGCCAATGAGGATACATAAAAAACCAGCGACCGCCATGGCAAGTTGCATGTTCCATGGTGGATCCTCAGCTTTTTCCCAAGTCTCAGCACTGCATTTATTTTCACTGAAAAAGAGGAGGTAAGGAAGTCTGAGCCCAGCTACCAGAAAAGTTCCTGCAGAAACTACAGTAAGCAGGAAACCGGCCCAGAGAATGTGTGATTCGAAGCTGGCACTGATGATCATTGATTTTGAGACAAAACCTGAGAGAAAAGGGAAGGCAGAGACAGATATTCCCCCAATGATCAAAAAGATAAATGTGGCAGGCATCTTTTTATAGAGTCCGCCAAGTTCGGTAAATTTCGATTTTCCTGTGGCATGAATGACTGCACCAGCAGCCATAAAAAGCAAACCTTTATAGAGAATATGAGCAAAGGCATGAGCGCAGGTACCATTAATAGCAAGGGCCGTACCAATGCCTACTCCTGTGACCATATAGCCGACCTGAGAGATAATTTCCCAGCCCAGGAGTTTTCGGACATCATTTTCCATGATAGCGTAAATGATGCCATATATTGCCATGATAACTCCAAGAACAATAAGTACATCAAATCCAGCGCAGCTTCTGGCCAGAGTGTAGATAGCAGTTTTGGTCGTGAAGGCACACATGAAGACAGAACCGGTAATGGTGGCCTTACTATACGCATCTGGCAGCCATGAGTGGAGTGGAGGAACTGCGGCATTCAACATCAGGCCAATCATAATAAGCCACGTGTACACTTCTGGATTCTGAACATTCAACTGAACAAAGGAGAGGTCGCCTGTGGCCTGATATCTGAGAACAAAACCCAGAAGGAGAATAACTCCGCCAAAGGTATGAACAAGAATATAACGATACCCTGCTGCCAGTGATTCAGGATCCTTTTTAAACCAGACAAGGAAGGTGGAAGCAAAGGCCATCATCTCCCAGAAAAGAAAAAGAACGAGAAAATCACCGCAGTAAATGACACCTAATGAACCTGCCACATAAAACCAGGCAGCAATATGCTGCCATTCGTCTTCCACATGCATGCCGTAAATGGTGCCGATTATGGCCATCAGCGACATTATAAAACCAAATATCATGGAAAGTCGGTCAACTCGGCCGAAGGTGATCTCCCAGTCAAGAAATTGTAGAACACCATAAGTGCCCGGATGCTGACTCAGGTAGAGTACATCGAGAAAAGTCAACAATGGAATCAGAAAGAGATAGGGTTTTCTGAAAGGTCCTCTGACCAAAGGTAAAAGCATTGCTCCTAAGATCATGATGAGGGCAGGATGGAAAAAATTAGTTGTCATAATAATCCTCCCGGGTCATGATTCCGCTTCTGCCGATTACCCTTGCAACCATAATAACTACTGCACAGGAGGCCAACCCAAAGAAAGACCAGAAACCTGGTATCATTTTTTCAGCCCATGTATGCGCATGGCTGGTATCAACTGTCAGGCTCCAGATTACTATGAGGGCTATCCCGCCATAGCAGCAATATCTAACCGTTTGTAACCGGTCTCGTAGATAATCGATAAAATTGACAATCATCCTGTCACCACCTTAACAAATTGCATCATAAAGTTTGGAAAGATACCAAGAAGGACAGAAACTGTACACGCAATAAGAATAGGGATCAGCATGGACAATGGTGCTTCTTTGATACCTTGAAACGGTTCACCTTCCGGGCGTTTGCCAAAAAAGGCCTTAATGGTTATCGGTGCAAAATATCCAACATTGAGCATGGTACTGGCGATCAGAATGAACAGTATCCCCATCTGATGAGCCTGAATTGATCCCACAAGTAGATTCCATTTGGTGACAAATCCACCGACGGGTGGTGCTCCAATCATAGAGAGTGAAGCGATGGCAAAGGCCGCGAAGGTAAAGGGCATAGTTTTTCCCAGTCCTCCCATATCAGAAATATCTTTTTTATGGGCGGCAATATAGATGGCGCCTGCGCAAAAGAAGAGAGTAATCTTGGCAAAGGCATGATTGACGATATGAATCAGACCGCCATCAATCCCAGCCGGAGTGAGGAGTGCTACACCCATGATGATATATGAAAGTTGGCTGATAGTTGAATAAGCCAACCGTTCTTTAAGGTTGTTTTTCGACAGAGCAAGTACTGAAGCCATGATAACGGTAAATCCTACAAAATAGGCCGTAGGAATCCCAAGATTCAAGGCATGCATGGTATCAACCCCGAAGACGTAGAGCATGACCCGTGTGGTACAGAAAACACCAACCTTGACAACGGCCACAGCATGAAGCAGGGCGGAAACGGGAGTAGGCGCGACCATGGCACCAGGCAGCCAGTGATGAAAGGGCATGATCCCGTTTTTGGCAAAGCCGAAGAGGCAGAAAATGTAAAGCATGATAACCAAGCCATGGTTGACTTCCGGCGGGAATATACCTGTTGAGATATTGGGTGCAAAATCAAGGGTTCCTGTCAGAACATAGATCAGTATCAAGGCGGGTAAGAGAAATGCCTTGGCAGTGGTTGTCAGATAGACAATGTATTTGCGGGCCCCATTATACCCTTCTGTGTCTTGATGGTGTGCAACCAGCGGATATGTACAAACCGATACGATCTCGTAGAAGAGATAAAGGGTAAAAAGATTATCAGAAAAAGCTACCCCGATTGCCCCAAAGATTGCCAGGGCAAAACATGCATTGAATCTTGTCTGTGCATGTTCGTGGTGCGCCCTCATGTAACCCATGGAGTAGAAGACGGCGATAGTCCACAGTGAAGATGCCACCAGGGCGAAGATCATGGACATGGCGTCAGCCCGCAGAGTGACAGTAACTCCGGGAAGTATGCTGAACATGTGGAAGATCAGGGTCTTCCCTGAAAGTACTGTCGGAATCATTGAAGCGACAAGTAAAAATAGAATTATAGAAGCAACAGATGAAACACCTTCTCTGATGTTTTCATTTTTTCCCATAAACATGACACCCAGAGTACCAACAAGCGGTACGAGGAGCGTTATGAGAAGTTTAGCGGAACTGACCGTAGTTATATCCATGACAGATGTTCCTTTTCCTAACCGTTAAGTTCGACCAGATCTTCAGTGTCGACTGATTTATAGTTTCTATATACTGCGATTATTATACTGAGACCGATAGCAGCTTCGGCTGCGGCTATGGCCATAATAAACAGGGTGAAAACTTGTCCCACAGTGGGGTCGGGCGCAGTAAACCTGTTAAAGGCCATAAAATTAATGGATGCTGCTGCCAGAATCAGTTCAGAGGAAATCAGCATCCCGATGAGCGTTCGATGGGTCACGATGCCATAGATGCCCATGCCAAACAACAGGGCAGCAATATACAGAAAGGTGTTGAGATTGTTATAGAGAGTAAGTAGGGACATTATTTGCTCCTCCCGGCGCGGGCTATAACCAGTGCTCCAATGATCGCAATAAGCAGGACTATGGAGATGAGCTCAAAGACCATGGAATAACTGGTTAGAAATTGGATTCCCATTTCTTTTACTGTTCCGCCATTTACCTTCGGAAGTGATGTAAACTTTGCTCGCATAGCCATGACGACTAAACCAAAGGTGACAAGACCGGCGGTAATAAATCCAAAGGGTCCGGAGAGTGGCCCAACCGGTCCATTCTTTTTACTTTCCTCGGGAGCAGCGAGCATGATAGCAAAGGCTATGGTGATACAGACGGCACCCACATAGATGAGCATCTGCATTAACGCGACAAAAGGTGAATTCAGGAAATAATACAGGGCAGCCACCCCGATAAAACAGACTATGAGACCAGCTATCGCGCGTATAAGTCTTTCAGCAGAACAGGCAATGATCCCTCCAATAATGGTCACTGCCATCATGAGGAGAAAAATCACACCAGTCAGACCGTCAGCGGTGAATAGGCCAGGCGCTTCTGTTATGGCCATGGAAGGGTTCATGCGTTTCTCTCCTCCAACCGTTTAAGAAGATTAAAGTGGAAATCTTCCTTGCGAGTAGATGCAAGATTATAATCTTTTGAAAATTCTAAGGCCCCGAAATTGCAATTTTCAACACATTGTCCACATAGTGAACATTTGGTAAAATCAAGATCGTACTTACTTAAAACTTTTTTCTTCTTGACCTTGCCGTCCACCTCAACTTCTACAGAGGTAGAGCCAAGGGTTATACAACCAGAAGGACAGGCTCGTTCACACATCCCGCAGACGACACACTTTGGTTTTCCATCTTCGTCGGCAATGAGCTCGATATGTCCACGAAACCGGGCAGACATCTTGATCGTCTGATACGGATATTGAACCGTTACTGTGGGTTTGAAAAATTCCCGAAAGGTTATACCCATTCCAATGAGCAGACTTTTACTACCAGAGAATATATCGCTAAAATATCCGCCCATATTAGAACACCTTCAGTAATCCTGCTGTGAGAAGCAGGTTGAACAGAGATATAGGAATAAGTATTTTCCAGGAGAGATTAAGCAGCCCATAGATGGTTGTTCGTGGAAACGTCCAGCGAATCCAGATAAATGTGGCAATCAGCAGGTAAATTTTAAGGAGGAACCACCAGACGCCTGGAAATATTCCAAAAGGACAATCCCAGCCGCCAAGGAAAAGGATAGTGGTAAGGCTCGCGCCAATAACAATATTAGCATACTCGCCCATGAAGAAAAGTCCAAAACCCATGCTGCCATACTCTGTATGGAATCCAGCCACCAGCTCACTCTCTGCTTCTCCAAGGTCGAAAGGGGCGCGATTGGTTTCTGCCAGTGAGCAAATGAAAAATATTATAAATGAAACGGGCATTAATGGCGTGTGCAGGGAGGGAAAGATATTCCAGTGCCAGAATCCACCCGACTGCGACATGCTGATCGCTTTAAGATCCATTGAGCCGCTGGCCATGACCACAGTAATTGCCGTGATCAGCATGGGAATCTCATAGGAGACATTCTGTGATACAGCTCTGACCGATGCCATAACCGAGTATTTATTACGTGATCCCCAGCCGGCAAAGAGAATGGCCATGGCTCCCATGGAGGCAAAGGCAAAGATTACCAGGACTCCAAGCTCCATGTTATGGGCGGCAATGCCTTCACTGAAAGGGATGGTCACAAAACTCATGATGGCCGGCGCCATAGCCAGCACAGGGGCAACCATAAACAGTATTTTGTCAGCTCCGCCTGGGATCATTAACTGTTTTGTCATCAGTTTGATGCCGTCAAGAGGCGGCTGCAGAAGACCAAAAGGGCCATTAATGTTTGGACCTGGACGGCGCTGAATGCGGGCTGCTCCTCTGCGCTCAGCCCAGACCAGATAGGCGGCGTTGGCTGCGGCAAAGGCGATAGCTATCACCACTGCAACTATGACATTTAATAATGTTAAACTCATCGAGCATCTCCCTTATTCCACTTCTCAATCCAATGGTATGTTTTTACGGTCATTTTTTTGATTTAGAAATGAAATTACCTGTCTATTTCTGGTATTACGAGGTCTAGACTTCCCATAAATGCCAACGCATCCATGATTAACATCCCTTCGCATGCTTCATCAAAAAGGTGCATGTTCGAATATGTCGGTGAACGTAGTTTCAGTCGATAGGCATTTTTATCACCATCACTGACGATTCTGATTCCAAAACTGCCGCGTGCGGTCTCCACAGCTTGGTAGTAATCACCAACTGGAAGTTTGATGGTTTTCGGTTTTTTCTCAGCCATGATTGGGCCGTTGGGCAATTTGTCTAATCCCTGTTCAATGATTCGCAGTGATTGCTCCATCTCGTCCATTCGCACCTTGTAACGGGCCAATGAATCACATTCATGATAGACAGGAACATCAAAGTCAAATTCTGGGTAGACGGAATAGGGCTCATTTTTACGCACATCAAAGTTGATGCCGGAGCCGCGAGCAACTGGGCCGGTGGCTCCATATTTACGGCACATCTCTGCCGATACTGGAGCGATTCCTTCCAGTCGTTTTCGGAAGATTATGTTCCCAGTCACCAAGGCATCATATTTTTTGAGCGATTTGCGCATCCGCGGGATAAAACGTTTCGCTGCCTCAATAAAATCATCATCTACATCATTGTAGAGGCCGCCAAATCGGTAATAGCAATACGTTAAGCGCGCACCGGTAACGGCCTCAAGCATATCAAGAATATGTTCACGATCCTGAATAGCATACATGAGAGGACTGAACCCCCCAAGGTCCATAACAAAGGCGCCGAACCAGAAAAGGTGGGATGCCACACGATTAAGCTCAACAGTGATGGCCCGGATATATTCGGCTCGTTCGGGCACCTCAATCCCTGCTGCTCGCTCTATAGCCAGAACGTGGCCATGGGTATAACCCAAGGCTCCAAGGTAGTCCAGGCGACTTAAGTTCGGAAGATATTGGGCATAGGTTCTGTTCTCGCCCATTTTTTCGTGCATGCGGTGGACATAGCCTAGGACGGTTTCTGACTTGACAATATATTCGCCCTCCATTTGCATTTTGACCCTGAGAACGCCATGGGTTGCTGGATGCTGGGGGCCTACATTCAGGATGAATGTTTCATCCGGTTGGAGTTGAATCGGAGCGCTCATGCCTTGTAATCCTTTAAGAGTGGATGGAAATCTGCATCTTCAGGAAGGAGCAGGGGAACGAGGTGCGGGTGACCGGCAAATTTGATGCCAAAAAAATCGTGCGTCTCCCGCTCATGCCAGTTTGCTCCGGCGTATATTGTTGAAATAGTGGGCACTACAGGTTTCTCACGAGGTACTCTGGTGCGGATAACAACTCGACAGGCGTCAAAGTCGTAGCGGGAAAAGTCATAAATAATTTCCATCTGTTTATCTTTGATCCAGTCTACACCTGTGATACTTTCAATAAAAAATTCGGCTTGATCAAGAATGGTAACAGCTGCAATAAGTTGATCTGCGTCAACCTGAGCGTCAAGATGATATCCATGCGTTTTGTAATCACGAGTGAGAACACCATTGCCTCTTGGAGTATCAGCCGCAGCTTCAGCTGCTGAAACAGATCCGGCAAAAAGTGCTTGCAGTGCTTGTTGTGTTGTTTCTAATATCATGATCCTGTGGCTCCAAAGGAGTGTGAATCGTTTGAGTGGTTTATTTTACTTTGCTGTGCGTGTCGTGAAGATGCAATTAGTTATACAGCTTCAGGATCTTTCCATCTCTTCCAACCGGAAATTTTATGCTCGAGTTCAATAATGCCTTGAAGGAGTGCCTCTGGTCGTGGAGGACATCCGGGGATATACACATCAACAGGTAAAAATTGGTCGGCACCAAGGACAATACCATACTGTCCTTCAAAGGCAAAAGGGCCACCTGATATCGCACAGTTGCCAAGGGCCATAACCCATTTGGGTTCAGGCATCTGGTCGTAGAGCGTTTTAATGCCTGGTTGCATTTTTTTTGAGATGGTACCGGCCACAATCATTACATCACTTTGCCGTGGAGAAGGACGGAAGACTTCCGCTCCAAAGCGTGACATGTCAAATCTGGCGCATCCTGTTGCCATCATTTCAATGGCGCAGCAGGCGAGACCGAATGTGAGTGGCCATAAGGAGTTTGCCCGGCCAAGATTGATCAGCTTGTCGGCGATGGCAAACTGAACGAGTGACGAAGGTACTGGTTCTACTGGTGAAGGTACGTTTTGCGTTCCCACTTGAATACTCCCTTGGTCCATGCGTATACGATTGCGAGTGATAAAATTCCGACAAAGATTACAACTTCTACAAAATCCCTATAGGCAAACATCTCGTTGTTGTAAGCAAGGGCGACCGGAAAAAGAAAAAGTACATCCACATCAAAAGCAATAAAGATGAGGGTGTAAAGGAAAAACACAACACCATATCGTACCCAGCTGTCACCAATGGGAACCATGCCGCACTCAATGGCTTGTTTGTTTCTGTTTTCGAATTGACGGGTGCCGCGAGGCATGAGGAG
This sequence comes from Pseudomonadota bacterium, assembly GCA_043826415.1. Taxonomy (GTDB): domain Bacteria; phylum Desulfobacterota; class Desulfobulbia; order Desulfobulbales; family Desulfocapsaceae; genus UBA2270. The sequence goes on along the minus strand of JBDRQE010000024.1, from coordinate 20,553 downwards.
GTAAACAATCGCGATAGGACCTAAGGCAAAGGCAAGACCGCCCAAGGTGAATGCCGCGATCCAGAGAACATTGTCGCGGTAAAGAAATTCTGAAAATTGAAGCTCCATAAAAACTCCCCCAGAAGTTAATTGAAATGATAGCTCTTTATTTATATGTGTCTTTATAATGAAGGAGCATGGGCTTGTCAACTGAATAATGAATGGTCATTCATGTTTCTATGAGTGATTATTTATTCAATTTTATGGGAATATTTATTATTGTAAAATAACTACCCCCTGAAAACTATTGAGAAAAAGTATATACGTGATAAAGTGGCAAATCACTAATCTAAAAAAAAGATAATTTTTATCAGCAATATTGAATAAGGAATGAGTAGATGTCTATCACCTTGAGACAATTGGAAATATTTATTGCAGTAGCAGAAACTGCCCAGGTTACCAAGGCGAGCAAAAAATTGTTTGTAACCCAGTCTGCTGTGAGTATGGCACTTGCTGAACTTGAGAATCAACTTGCCGGGCCGCTATTTGATCGTCATGGCCGCAGCTTGCTGTTGAATGAGCGAGGGCGTTATTTGCTTCCCCTTGCCAAGGAGATTGTTTGCCAGGTAAGTAATGTCGAGAGTATCATGTCCGAGAAGAATGATGAGCTGACTGGGCATCTTGATATAGTGGCCAGTACCACCATTGGTGATTATCTTCTCCCTTATCTGATTGGTGCCTTTAAGCGGATGCATGCTCATGTGGGTATAAACATGCTTGTTCATCATACCCGTTATGCTGAAACGCTTATTCAGGATGGTAAGGTTGATGTCGGCTTTGTTGAAGGACCGGTAAAATTTCAAGATACGGTGATTCGTCCGTGGTTTAAAGATGAGCTGGTAATTCTGGTAGGTCCAAGCGACCCTCTTGCAGGGAATGAAGTTTTTGATGTGAAGACAGATTTCAAAAATACCCGCTGGATTATGCGAGAAGAGGGGTCTGGGACGGTTGCTATTTTTCGCGAAAAGATGAAAGCCTATCTTGATCAGATCCCTGTGATCATGGAGATGGGGCATCCGGAGGCCATTAAACGGGCAGTGGAATCAGGGGTAGGTATTGCCTGCCTTTCGTCGTTGACAGTATGCCGAGAAGTGGAGCATGGCTGGTTGAAAAGTCTGAAGGTGGATGGAGTTGATATGCATCGACAACTGCAGATCATTACTCGTAAAGGTCAGGTGATGAGTGATGCCCTGGCAGAGTTTCTCGCCTTCTGTGATGTGATGTCCACCTGCAGCGCCAGCAGGGCATGTCTTTCTTCGCCGTGGAAGCTCCAGTCTCTGTTGGCAAAACAATCTTTGTTGACTAAGCAGTTATTGACTTTAAAGAAATAAATGTTTGGATGGAGAAAGGTTGCAGGCAGACCAGGTGAGTTGGGCAGATTTATCGTTGAAAGGTAAAAAAGGCCGGTTGCAGGAAGTTCTTCTGCAACCGGCCTTTTTTTATTTTGTGTGTATTATTATTCCAGGTTTGTGAGTGCTTTTTTGATTCTTGTCATTCCATCTTTAATGATATCCATGGAGGTGGCAAAGGAGAAGCGGACAAAATCGTCGGCTCCGAAGGCTGCACCGGGCACAGAGGCCACTTGCGCTTCATCGAGGAAATAATCGGCCAGATCCACTGAGTTGTTAATTATTTTGCCGTTGAATTTTTTTCCAAAGTATGTGGAAAAATTGGGGAAGACATAGAAGGCCCCTTTGGGATTAACACAGCTCACTCCTTCGATTGAGCGCAGATCTTCAACAAAAAAGTCGCGCCTGGGAAGAAAGGCCTTGAGCATGGTCTTGGGAAAATCCTGTGGACCTGTGACTGCGGCAAGTGCCGCTTTCTGAGAAATAGATGAAGGGTTGGATGTGGATTGACCCTGGATTTTGTTCATGGCGGCTATGATATGTTTTGGGCCGGCAGTCCAGCCTATCCGCCATCCTGTCATGGCAAAGGATTTTGAAACGCCGTTCAGGATCAGGGTCTGATCTTTTAATCTGTCGTCAACCTCCAGGATGTGAGGAAGCTCGGTGTCCATATAGGTGATGGTGTCATAAATGTCATCGGTTATGATCAGCCAGCTGTTTTCTAAGGCCATTGTAGCAATGGCCTGCAAAGCCTCGAGTGAAAAAACTGAGCCCGTGGGGTTGGAGGGCGAGTTTATGATGATGGCCCGGGTTTTGCTGGTGGCATACTTGTGGAGGATTTCCGGGTTGAGATCAAAATTGTCTTGCTCCAAGAGAGGTACCAGGACCGGTATGCCGCCTGCCAACTGAACCATGGGTGGATAGGAGACCCAGTAGGGAGTGGGAATGAGGACCTCATCTCCGGGATTAATGACTGCCTGAAACATGTTGTAGAGACCATGTTTGCCGCCGCAGGCGACCTGGATTTCCTCCATCGCATAGGAGAGTCCTTTGTCTGTCTGCAGGCGATGGCAGATGGCTTCGCGCAATTCGGGCATACCTGGAACGGCGGTATAGCGGGTGAATCCTTCGTCTATAGCCTTCTTCCCGGCGTCACAGACATGGAGCGGGGTGTCAAAGTCGGGTTCACCGACGCTGAAATTCAGGATGTCGGCACCTGCTGCTTTTAGCGCCTTGGCCTTTGCATTCACGGCAAGGGTCGGAGAAGGCTTGATATTGACAACTCTGTCTGCCAAGGTGATGTTTGGAGAACTCATTTTGGGATCCTGTTGAAAAAAGAGTGGTGAAGGGTAAAATTAGACCAGCGGTCGTAGAGAATTTCAAAAGTCATTGTCATTCCTGTACCTGTTTCATTTCCATTTGGCAACAGGAAAAATTAGAAAAAGTTGACGGGAGGGTCAATAGAAAATTTTATCCAGGACAAGGCCATGGGCAGGAGCGGTAGGGCCTGCCGTGCTCCTCATTCTGGCCTGAAGTGTCTCTTCGAATTCCAGAACGGTGCGCCTGCCGTTTCCTGCCTCAAGTAATGTCCCTACAAGATTACGGACCATGTGCCTTAAAAAACCATCGGCGGTGAATTGAAAATGATATGTCTCAGGAGAGACTTTGGTGAAAATTGCACGTGACATAGTGCGAACAGATCCGCGGAGACTCGGAGCCTGGAGGTCGCGGGAGCCTGATGCCTCAAAACTTGCAAAGTCGTGCGTTCCTCTGATCTTTTGAAGACAAAGCTCGATTCTGTCCTGGTGTGAGAGGTCAGCTGTGTGCAAAGAGTAGAGGCGTTGCATGGGCAGTTGAATTTGCCCGGTAAACAGGGAGTAGGTATATGTTTTGGCTTTGGCAGAAAAACGAGCATGAAAGTCATGCGTTACTTCGCAACTGTCCAGGATGCGGATGGCTCCCGGCAGCAGACTATTGAGTCCTCTGGTGAAGGTTGGGCAGGATATGGTGCTCTCGGTGTGAAAATTGGCGACCATGGCCTTGGCATGCACTCCCGCGTCTGTTCTACCGGCGCCATGCAGAGAGACGGGATGGGTGCTTATGATCTGGAGGTATCGTTCAATTTCCCCCTGGATGGTGAGGGCATTTTTTTGTCTCTGCCAACCACTATACCCGGTTCCATCATAGGCAATGGTGAGTTTTATGTTACGCATGGCAGAGTTGATTGCTGCTTTTCAGAAGGGGGAAAAAGATATTCCCGGTCATTGGCTGAAACTTATGGAAAAAAAGGTGCGGACTCAAGTCCGGCTGTTTCGCTAAAGCCGCACATCAGATTCATATTCTGTACTGCCTGCCCGGCTGCACCTTTGACAATATTGTCAATAACGGACAGGATGATGATTCGACCGGTTCGAGGGTCAATTTTGAAACCAATGTCACAAAAATTGGATCCACGTACATACTGAGTGGCGGGGATGGTATTTTCGGGAAGGATTCGGATAAAGGGCTCTTGTGAATACATCTTCTCGTACAATTGGGTAATATCGTATTGTTGAACTTCTGGTTTCAGTTGGGCGTAAATGGTGCTAAGGATTCCCCGTGAGATTGGCAGCAGGTGCGGGGTAAAGGAAATTCGTACCGGTTCTTGCAAAAAGGTATTAATTTCCTGTTCAATTTCAGGAGTATGGCGATGCGTGCCGCCAATCTTGTAGGCCCGGAAGCCATCTGCCACTTCGCAGAAAAGTGAGCCAGTCTGGGCTGCTCGGCCTGCTCCGGATGTCCCTGATTTCGAATCGGCGATAATTGTTCGTGGATCGATAACAGCTGCCTGTAGTAGAGGGGCAAGTGCTAAAATAATTGATGTGGGATAGCAGCCAGGATTGGCGGTGAGTCTGCTGGTGACTATTTGTTTTCGATACAGTTCGGGTAGGCCGTATACTGCTTCTTTGAGCAGGTCAGCGGCGCTATGCTTCTGGTACCACTCTTCGTAAACGGCAACATCACGCAGTCTGAAATCTGCTGAAAGATCCACCACTTTTTTTCCGGCAGTCAGGAGCTGCGGGACAATATCCATGGCTGTCTTGTGTGGAACCGCTGTGAAAAAGAAATCTGCTTTGGCGCACAGTTCTTCAGCGTTGAGGTTCTCACAGATTAGATTGGTTTTGTTGCGCAGGTTGGGAAAAACCTGCGCCAGGGCCTGGCCGGCATATTGCCGTGAGGTAGCTGCAGTAAGAGTTATATCTGGATGGTTGCAGAGAATCCTGGCCAGCTCAACACCTGTGTAGCCCGAGGCACCGATGATTGCGACGTTTAACATGATGGACACCTGATAGAATAAAAAAAGGGAATAACAGAATTTCTGTTATTCCCTTTGATAAACCCATTTTCTTTTTTGTGGTACTTCTTTCAACTGTTAAGCAAGAAAGAAGACGCGAGACTAAAAGAAAGGAATTAACGTTTAGAAAACTGGAATTTGGCGCGAGCGCCTTTCTGGCCATATTTCTTCCGCTCTTTCATGCGAGGGTCGCGGGTCAAGAGGCCTGATTTTTTCAGGGGTAATCTGTTGTCAGGATTAACATGAAGGAGTGCCCTGGAAATTCCATGGGTCAAGGCCTCAACCTGAGCAGACTTTCCTCCGCCTTTCAAGGTGGCTACAACGTCATATCCTTCAGTGTTGTCAGTTACCTGGAAGGGCTTTGCTATTTTATATGTCTGAAATGTACCACCAAAATAATCATCCGCGTTCATGGTGTTTACAATAACCTTGCCACTGCCTGGGGTGATCCATACTCTGGCCACTGCTGTTTTTCTTTTCCCTGTGGCATAAAAACGATCTTGAGCCATGCTTACTTTCTCCGCGAAATATTAAATATTTAATTCAGCAGGCATCTGAGCTGCATGTGGATGCTCGTTGCCAGCATAAACTTTAAGTTTCTTCAGTTGTTGAGCCCCTAGTTTGTTTCTTGGAAGCATTCCCTTCACAGCCTTTATAATGAGATCTGTCGGGTGTACCTCTATCAACTTCTTGGCACTTCGTTCTTTGATTCCGCCGATGTATCCAGTATGACGGTAATACTTCTTGTCGTCCCATTTATTACCGGTAAGTTGAATCTTGTCAGCATTGGTGACAACAATGCAGTCGCCATTGTCGATAAAGGTGGAAAAGGTTGGTTTGTGTTTTCCACGTAACCGAGATGCGATTTCTGTTGCCAGGCGGCCAAGAACCTTGCCTTCGGCATTGACGACATACCATTTCTTTTCGATCTCGTTGACCGGAGCCAGATAGGTTTTCATGGTGTTCCTCAAGGTGCTGATTAATGCAATGAATAAAAAAAGGTTCGAACTGTGTCGAACCTTTTCGAATCTCTTAATGGAGCGGGAGACGAGATTCGAACTCGCGACGTCAACCTTGGCAAGGTTGCACTCTACCACTGAGTTACTCCCGCTTATTGTCTGTATCGTAAAACGAGACTACTTTAACAAACCTGTTGCTCCTTTGTCAATACAAAATAGTTGTATTTTGCGTTGGGATTGTTAAAAAATGGAAGATATAAAAAAGAGATGGCCCTCTGTAAAGGATATATGATATACATGAAATTATTATTCAGACATGGTTTTACAGGTAGTGGCTGGCAATGAGCTGAAGGCTCTTGGGAGATATGCTGTTCTTTTTTATGCTGAAGAGTTTCATGCAAAATGATCTTGTCGCCCAAACTTTGCGTTACGCTCAAAATTTTATCCTCGGAATAGTAACCATATTCTTGCAGTAATATTATTCGCATGCCTTGACTCTGTAGAAAAATCCTCATGTTGTAAGAGGCTTTGGAGTTGTAATTACTTTTTTTTAAGGACAAAGTATGAAAGCACTTGCACAGCGCAGTGGTCAGGTGAAACGGGTGACCCATGAAACTGATATTCAGCTCGCATTGCTGCTTGACGGCACGGGTATAGCCAAAATTGACACCTCGGTCCCGTTTCTCAATCACATGTTGACCCTTTTTACCGTCCATGGTTTTTTTGACCTTGAAATCAAGGCGACAGGTGATATTGAGATTGATGATCATCATACCGTAGAAGATATCGGGATCTCTTTAGGACAAGCCTTTGCCAAGGCTTTGGGAGATAAAAGCGGAATAAACCGGTATGGTCTGAGCTATCTGCCTATGGATGAGACCTTGGTGCGTGTTGTGGTAGATGTCTCCAATCGACCTTTTCTGCACTATGTAGCCGCAGTCCCCGAGCAGAAGGTCGGAAATTTTGACACTGCCCTGATCCTTGAGTTTATGCGGGCATTTTCCCAGCATGCCGGGGTGACTTTGCATATTGATCTCCTGCATGGTGAAAATAGTCATCATATTTTGGAGGCGATTTTCAAGGCGCTGGCTCGGGCAATGGATCAGGCCACAAGTGTAAATCGTTTAGTGACTGGAACCTTGTCTTCAAAAGGCATGTTGTAAGATATCGGTGGGTTGTTTGGGATTTGATCTGTCTTTATAAATTTAAAATGAGGTCATTTGTGAAAAATATAACCAGTATTTTAGTTGTGGCACTTTTTTGTTCTCTCTTTTTATCAGCCTGTTCCGGGAAAAATGGCGATCAGGGAGAAGACAAAGTGGTAACTTTGCAGCCCCTCACCGGTATTGTAGTGATGCCGACAGTGATTATGAAAGAGGCCTTGGGGCCAATGGATAAAGGAAGTTTAACCCTTGATCGGGTGACGGGATTTATTGATGGGGTGGTTTCCTCTGAACTAGGGAAAAATGACAAGGTTCACATTGTGACAGAGAGGCAACTGGACGCCTTGCTCACCGATGCTGCTGGAGGTCGCCTGGCACAGATGAAGGCACTTTGCGCCAAATTGGGTTCCAATGCGGTTCTTGATATCACGGTAAGCCGTTTTCATGAGCGAAATGGAAGTGATTTGTCGGTGAATTCTCCTGCCTCTGCTGCCTTCCAAATGGTTCTCACCCATGTGGACAGTGGTATGGTTCTCTGGGCCGCTTCTTTTGATGAGAGTCAGGAGGCAGTGTCAAGTAATCTGCTTTCTCTTGGTAAAGCGAGAAACCGGGGCTTCAAATGGATTACAGTGGAAGAACTCGTGAGTCAAGGGGTGAAGGAACGTCTGGCTGACTGTCCTTATCTGCAGCAATAAAAAAAGCTGGTTGTGTTGTTTTTGTATTATGGTTGCCTGCTGGTTTGCTTCAAGCAAACCAGCAGGCATTTTTTATTGTAAGCCGTTGTCAATAAATAACTATAACATTCTCGTATCATGAACGGCATAAGACGCCATAATGAAATAGATAAAAATGTAATGGTTATTTCTTGACGGCCTCTAAGCTGTCGGTCCACCGTTATATCATAACGATTTAGTATCAAAGATAATTTTTTTGTGACAGCTCCCCATGAGACCAGATACCGTTCTTCCTCGGCAGGTCAATAAGCGAATAGGCCAGGCCATGCAGGCCTATTCCATGCTCAGTCATGGTGATTCTGTCCTGGTGGCCGTGTCCGGTGGGGTGGATAGTCTGGTGCTGGCCTGGCTGCTGCAGATGTGGTTGCAGAAGGCGCCCATCAACTACACACTGGCGGTTGTCCATATTGATATGGGGTTTCGGGGACAGGGGAGGTCAGGTGCCAATCCGGTTGCAGAAGTCCGCGAGCAACTTGACCGTTTAGGGATCTCTTTGCAGGTGGAACAGGCCAGAGTGATGGCTGAGGCTGAGCGGAACTGCTTTTTCTGTGCCCGGCAGCGTCGTCATCAACTTTTTGATTTAGCGAGAAAATACGGATGTAACAAGATCGCTTTTGGTCATCACAAGGATGATCTCATTGAAACGCTATTTCTGAACATGCTCTATAGCGGTAATCTTTCAACCATGGTGCCGAAGCAGGATCTTTTTGAAGGCAGGCTGTCCCTTATTCGGCCCCTGGCCTATATTGAAAAACATGAGGTGCAGGAGATTGCCAGGAAACTTTGTCTTACTCCGGTTGATAACCTTTGCCCACTGGCAGGGAACACCCGACGTGATCAGGTGCGTACGGTGCTTCAGACCCTTTATGACCAAGATCCTGATGTCAAGTCTTCGATTTTTGCCTCCATGGCCAATGTGCGGGATGGATACCTGTTATGAAAACATCTGTTGATTGTCTCTCCTGTTTCATGGACCAGGCATTGCGGGTGGCGCGGATAAGTTCAACGGACGAGACTGTGCATCTGAAGGTGGCTCGAGCTGTTGCGGAGCTGTTGCCGCACATGGAGATGTCATTGACCCCGCCTGAAAATTCAGTGGCTGTCTATGCGGCCATTGCCAGGATAACCGGCTGTGCTGACCCCTATCTGGCCCTAAAAAAGGCATCCAATGATCAGGCCCTTGCCCTCTTGCCGGATCTTCTTCGGGAAGTGGAACAGAGTGATGTCCCTTTGATTACTGCCCTCCGGCTGGCTGCTGCCGGTAATATCATTGATTATGGGGCTAAGAACAGTTTTAATGTGGTGGCTGCCTTGGTGCGGGCCAGGACAATTCCCTTCGTGTGTGATGCCGGCAGGCAGTTGCTTGAGTTGCTCAGCAAGTTGTCCAGGGGATCCAAGGTCTTGTATCTAGCTGATAACAGCGGTGAGATTGTCTACGACTCGCTGGTTATTCGTTGCCTTGTTGACCTGGGGTTGGAGGTGATTGTGGCGGTGAAAGAAGCACCTATCATTAATGACGCCCTTATTGCAGATGCCCTGGCCTGTGGTCTTGATCGTTATGCTCGTATCATCAGCAATGGTACGGCCTGTCCAGGAACACCCCTGGCCAGTTGTTCTGTTGAATTTCTTGATGCCTTTCGGGGGGCTGATCTTATTCTTTCCAAGGGGCAGGGAAATTTTGAGACCTTGTCGGAAACTGTTTTTGAGACCAATGCGGATATCTTCTTTCTGCTGACGATCAAGTGTCCGGTGGTTGGGGCTCATCTGGCCATGCTGACCGGGAAAGCTCAGGAAGAACTGCCTGGGCAGGGAGAAATGGTGCTCTATAATAAAAAGATGTCAATCTGAAGATCATGGGGATTACAGCTTGATAGTTGATTGGTAATGGAACTAATTTTTTAATTTGTAAACATCTTATGAGAAAACGGATAACGAATATCCTTGCTGCCCCGCAGGCAGGGGAGTCTTTGCAGGTTGCGGGCTGGGTGAGAACAAGGCGGGATGCCAGTGGCTTTTCTTTTGTTGAGGTGAATGATGGCTCGTGTCTGGCTAATATCCAGGTGATTGCCGATCAGCTTCTGGTCAATTACGGGACGGAGGTCAGAAGACTCAGTGCCGGCTGCAGTGTACTGATAACGGGCATTCTCCAGGAGTCACCTGCCAAGGGCCAGGTGGTGGAACTGCTGGCCACTGAGGTTCAGGTTCTGGGCTGGGCCGATCCGGATTCCTATCCTCTGCAGAAAAAGCATCATTCTTTTGAATTTCTGCGTAATATAAGTCATCTGCGTCCAAGGACCAATGCGCTCGGGGCAGTGGCCAGGGTTCGTTCACGTCTTTCCTATGGGGTGCATAGCTTTTTTCAGGAGCGGGGCTTTACCCAGGTGCATACGCCCATCATCACCACCAGTGACTGTGAGGGGGCAGGCGAGATGTTTCAGGTCACCACTTCCTCGGCCGCTTCTGCCGGGGAGGCCGGTCAGGAGTTCTTCGGCCGCCCTGCCGGTCTGACTGTGAGCGGCCAGCTGCAGGCCGAGGTCTATGCCCAGGCCTTGGGGAATGTCTACACCTTCGGACCTACCTTTCGGGCGGAAAATTCCAATACCAGCCGGCATCTGGCCGAGTTCTGGATGGTGGAACCGGAGATGGCCTTCTGTGACCTGCAGGGGAATAGAGCGGTGGCGGAAGAGATGCTGAAATATCTTCTGCGCCTGGTTTTGACCGAGTGTAGCGAGGATTTGGCCCTTTTTGACCGCTTTATTGCCAAGGGGCTGCTGGCCAAGCTCCAGCAGGTGGTCGATCATGATTTTGCTCATATCACCTATACCCAGGCGGTGGAGCAACTCCTGCAGTCGGGGCAGAATTTTACCTATCCGGTGCAGTGGGGGATCGACCTGCAATCAGAGCATGAACGCTATCTGACGGAGACGATTTACCAGCGTCCGCTGATTGTCACCGATTACCCGGCAGCAATCAAGCCATTTTATATGCGGGGCAGCGACGACGGACGGACAGTGGCGGCTATGGATATCCTGGTGCCGGGGATAGGTGAAATCATTGGCGGCAGTCAACGGGAGGAGAGATATGATGTCCTTCTGGCCCGGATGCAGGAGGCAGGGATTGAACCCAGTGGCTATGAATGGTATCTTGATCTCCGCCGTTACGGCTCGGTCCCCCACTCCGGTTTCGGCCTGGGATTCGAGCGCTTGGTGCAGTTTGTCACCGGCATGGCCAATATCCGGGAAGTAATCCCTTTTCCGCGCACCCCCGGTTTTGCCCCCTGCTGAGATTGGCGGATAGATGAATTGTGTATTTTTATAAATGCTGAATGGGATTTGAGTCTGAGGGGTAAAGTGGAGAACAATAGTGTGAGCAAGGGGCCTGGTGTGCAACGGATGTTTGATGCCATTGCCGGGTCGTATGATCTGATGAATCGGGTGATGACCCTCGGGCAGGATCAGTGCTGGAGGCGTTTTGTGGTTGAAAAGGCCGGCAGCCCCGGCTCGGGCTGGGTGCTGGATCTTGCCACCGGCACCGGCGATATTGCCGCCTTGACGCGAAGGACCTATCCCGGCTGCCGTGTGCTTGGTGCTGATTTTTCCCAGAATATGCTGAAGGAGGCCGGGAAGAGGTTTGCTGCGCTCGACATTGACTGGCAGGCCTGTGATGCCAATTTCCTGCCTTATGCGGATAACAGTTTTGAGTCTGTGACCTTTGGCTATCTCCTGAGAAATGTTGATGATGCCCTGGCAGTGCTCAAAGAGGTGCATCGGGTGTTGAAGCCGGGCGGCCGGGTCGTCTGTCTTGATACCACCCCGCCGCGAAAAAACCTTTTTTATCCCTTTGTCCGTTTTTATTTCCGTTTCGGCATTCCTTTTCTGGGTCGCTTGATTGCCAAAGATGAAGCCGCGTATGCTTATCTGACCGGCTCGACCATGGATTTTCACAGCGCTGATGCCCTGGCAGCTCTCTTTGCTCAAGCCGGGTTTGAGGCTGTCGGCTATCAACGCTTTATGCTGGGAACCATCGGGATTCACTGGGGAAGGAAGAAGAATGCAGCAGGTGGGTACTAGTCAGGGCTTTTTTTGCTGATAGTCTTTGAGGCTGCAGGCTTTTCCACCCGCAGAGGTCGCTGAATAGTTGGTCGTAATGCGGTGTTTTCCCTCTTGAGGGAAACCGCCTGATTGTGAAAATAATTTGAAGGGAAGTGGAGAGCATGCCTATCAAACCTGTGAAAATCAATACCGAGGAAGGAGAACGGGTTATTGCCTCCCTTCTTCATCGTTTTCAACCCGCAGATGATTCCTGTCGGGGCATTGTTGCTGATATCCTGGCTGCAGTACGGCAGCAGGGTGATGCGGCAGTCCTCGCATATACCAGAAAATTTGACGCTCCGGATCTTGAGTTTAAGGATATGCAGGTCTCCCTGGCTGAGATGCTTGAGGCCTATGAGCTGGTGGATGAAGCCTTTCTTGAGACCCTGGCCCTGGCCATCGAGCGGGTGCAGAGCTTTCATGAACGGGAGATGGAAGATTCCTGGATGCAGACCCGGGAAAACGGGACCATTGTCGGCCGACTGGTCCGTCCTGTGGATGCGGCAGGATTGTACGTGCCTGGTGGTCAGGGCGGCTCCACGCCCCTGGTCTCCTCGGTACTGATGAACGGAATCCCGGCAGGTATTGCCGGGGTAGGCCGCCGGGTGATGCTTACTCCGCCCAATCGTGCAGGTAAAATAAGTCCCCACCTTCTGGTGGCGGCCCAGGAGATCGGGATTACCGAGATCTTCAAGGCTGGATCGGCCTGGGGGATTGCGGCCCTTGCCTATGGGACTGAAACCATTCCGGCGGTTGATGTCATTGTCGGGCCGGGGAATCAGTTTGTCACCGAGGCCAAGTCTCAGGTCTCCGGCCGGGTGCGTATTGACATGATTGCCGGTCCTTCTGAGGTACTGATTGTGGCCGATGCGAGTGCCAGGGCCAATCATGTAGCGGCGGATATGCTGGCTCAGGCGGAACATGATCCCATGGCCCTGGCCATGGTGGTGACTACGGAGGAGACGTTGGCAGGCGAAATCCTGGTTGAACTGGAACGGCAGCTGGTAAACCTGTCGCGGCAGGATATTGCCCGTAAATCCCTGGATGATCGCGGGGTAATCCTCATTGCCGAGAGCCTGGATGCGGCCATTGAGCTGGCCAACGATATAGCCGTTGAACACCTCGAACTGATGATCAGCGATCCCTGGGCCCAGGTGCCCCGTATCCGGCATGCCGGGGCCATCTTTTTGGGCCATCATACCCCGGAGGCTGCAGGAGATTATCTGGCCGGCCCCAACCATGTCCTGCCCACCATGGGAACGGCTCGTTTTTCTTCAGCCCTGGGGGTGGAGACCTTTTTGAAGAAGAGCTCCATCATCAGTTATTCGGAGCAGGCCCTGGCAGAAGATGCGGATCATATCCGTTTGCTGGCCACTCTCGAAGGTCTGACCGCCCATGCCGCCTCGGTCACTGAGCGCTTGCAGGGAAAAGGGTAGTGAAAAGGTGACAGTCAAACCTTTTGATTTTCGGGAACAGTTGCAGCAAGGCTGCAGTACGCTGGGGATAGTACTGGATGCTGAGGCGGTGGAACGGCTCTTCCTTTATTTTACCGAACTTCTGCGCTGGAGCAGGAAAATCAATCTGATTGCCAAAGGAGCTAAGGAGGCGGAGATCCTGGAGAATCATTTTCTTGATTCTCTGACCCTGCTTCCCCTGCTTGGTGCCCCTGGTCTGCATCTACTGGATGTGGGAAGCGGGGCGGGTTTTCCCGGACTTGTCTGTAAGGCCGCCCGGCCCGAGCTCGTCGTGACCCTGCTGGAGCCACGTCTGAAACGGGTTTCTTTTCTGCGTCATATAAGCAGGACTTTGAAGCTCACAGGGGTGGAGGTGCTGGCCGGCAGAGTAGAGGACGAGATCCTCCTGCCCTCCAACTCTGTCTTTACCCATATCACCAGTCGGGCGGTCACCGATATCGGAGAATTCTTAAGGATGGTCAGTCGTCTGTGCGGCGAGGGGACAACGGTGATCTGCATGAAAGGACCGAAATGGCAGGAAGAGCTGCAGGCCATGCGTAAGCTCTCTCCAGCCATTTCTCTCCAGCATGCCTCGACCCTTGAATGGGAACTGCCCGACTCTCACGCCAGACGTGCCTTGCTTACTTTTTCCAGATAAGGGGCAAAGATCTATATTGATCGTTGCAGCTTGTGCTGATCAGCGTCGGTGTTTCTCGTGTTCATGATGTCTTCTTTCTTCACGATAATCCCTGTAATTTCTTTCCCTGTGCTCTTTGTGGTAGGGAGAATAGCGTTTGTCCGGAAAATCTCGCCGATGGTGTCGATAGACATCATATTCTTTGTCGCGATATCTTCTGATTTGGTCAATTTTGTGCCGGCGAAATGCCGGCGGGAGAGAACGATAGTCCACAATGCGCCATGGACCATTGAGGTGAGCGGACCTATGCCAGTAACCTTGGTGGAAGATGTAGTAAGCGTTGTGGTCATAGAAGAGATCATAGGGTGAGCCAATGGCCACGGAAAAGCTCAGAAACGGTGAGTAGATAAACTCTGGACGTTCGTTGAAGTAGAAGATTGGCACAGGCTGCCGATAAACAGGTCGCGGGACAATGACTGGGCGAGGTGGAACACCAAGGTGAATGCTGACTCCGATATCTCCGGCATGACTGCTGGAGGGGGTGCACAGAGTCAGGGGTATTGCCAGAGCAGCGATCATGAAGGGTGTCATGAAATCTTTTCTTGTCATTTTATTACCTCCTGGTGGGGATGGCTCGTGTAAAAGAAAAGAAAATATTGCTGGGTTGGATACTCAATTTCAATGAAAGTATATTGGTATATATCTTCATTTTCTTTTGTTCTGTCAAACCAATTATTAAAAATGATCATCTCATGCTTTCTAAAATTAGAGATGATTGCTTGCCGTCTCTTTCTCTGCTGACAAGACTGCTGAAACCAGGGTGATCCGTACGTTTTTTTTTGAGGATATTGGCGCGAAGAGAGGCGGTCGGTGGCTTAACGATCAGGCCGGAGATCCTCATTGGGGCAGGTTGTGGATGAACTCCTCCTGCCATACCTATAGCTCCAGGGCCGGGAGGGAAAAGGTGTAGGACTCCACTCGGTTGCGACCATTGGCCTTGGCTACATAAAGGGCTGAATCGGCATTTCTGAGGAGTTCTTCGTGGGAAATCAGGGGTTGGTCTGTAGATGTTGCCACTCCCAGACTGAGGCTGACGACTGGTAAAGGAGAAGATTTTTCATGAAGAATCTGGAGCTTGATGATAGTCAAGCGTATTTTTTCGGCAACATGTAAGGCTCCCTGGTGGGGTGTGTCAGGCAGGATGACCACGAATTCTTCGCCTCCGTATCGGGCGCAAAAATCCCCGGGCCGGGTCAGTGACTTTTTGATTTCCTGGGCAACTTGTCGCAGGCATTTGTCGCCACTGCCATGGCCGTAGGTGTCATTGTATTTCTTGAAATGATCTATGTCGCACATGATGATGGAGAGTGGTCCTTTGTCCCTGTTGCTGCGCTCGAATTCTGTTTCGAAATGTTCAGAGAACCAGTGACGATTGGAAATTCCGGTCAAGGAATCAATGACCGCCTGTTTTTGGATAATCGAATACGCCCGGTCTAAGCGGTGTCCTGAAATAAAGATGCCAAACAGGCCCGTGATTGCTATACCGATATGGGCCAGGAGGAGAGCGCCAAAGGGGGTATCTTGCGTAAAAGGCAGGGTCACACTGATGCCCCCTCGGATGTCACCTTCTTTGTAGCCCTGTCTCTCATGGCACGGCAGGCATGATTTTTCTGTTTTGAGAGGGGCCATGTAAAAGAATGATGTTTTTGCATCATGTCCGATGAAGAGTCCCGCTTCTTTGACCCCTTGTTCAAATTCTTTGAGAAAACCCTCTTCATTTTCCGTCGCCTTGTTTTCCGGACGCAGTGGCTTGAGGCTGGTGATATGAAACTGTATGCCTTCCTGGGCCATGGCAACTTCTGAGATCTGTCTGGTCATGAAGGCGGGGTTTATCTTGGTCAGGGTCAGGGCGTTGTTGACTTGAATCTCCTGCATGGGTACCTGCAGATATGGATTCGGGACTGTTGTTTTGCTGACCGGGACATAGACCCCCCCGTGCTGGGAATTCCAGCGGCGGGTAATGATGATATGGTCAAAAATACTTCTTGCCGTCTGCAGAGCCAGTTTCTCTTGTGCCTGCTGTGTCTGATTGTAATTCCAGACAAAAGAGGCGGCAATGATCAGCGTCCACAGGATGCTGATAAAAAGGGTGTTTCTTTTGATTTCCATGAATCGTTGTACGACCTTGCCGGTGGAGTTTCGTGAGGGAATAATTCCCATCAAATTCCTATCATGTAGTTCATTATTAAGGCGTAAAAGTCAATGGATTTGTGGAAAAAGATGATGCCTGCAAGATGATGACAGCTGAAGAGAATGGATTTCAGTTGATAATCCCTATAAGGTTGGTTTAAAGTGTTTCACCTTGGTTTATGTGAAATCTGATGGGAACTTTTGAAGATGCGGCACGATCTCCGCGTGAAAAAATAAGGGGAATAAAATGAAGAAAATTGCAGTATTGGCTGGTGACGGCATCGGTCCGGAAGTGATGGCAGAGGCAATGAAGGTCTTGGATGCAGTGCAGAAGAAGTTTTCTTTTGATCTGAGTTATGAGTATGCCGATGTGGGTGGGATTGCCATTGATAACCATGGAGAGGCCCTTCCTCCTTCGACCCTTGCCCTGTGTGAAGCAAGTGATGCTATCCTTTTCGGTTCGGTTGGCGGCCCCAAGTGGGAATCACTTCCTCCCGCCCAGCAGCCGGAGCGGGCGGCACTGCTGCCCCTGCGCAAGCATTTTGACCTCTTCTGCAATCTGCGTCCGGCCAGGATCTTCAAGTCGATGACCGGTGCCTGTCCCCTGCGGGCGGATATCGTCGGTGACGGATTTGATATCCTCTGTGTACGTGAGCTTACCTCCGACATCTATTTCGGCGTGCCCAAGGGACGCGAGGGCTCAGGCCCTGATGAGCGGGCCTTTGACACCATGGCCTATACCCGGGCCGAGATCGAGCGTATTGCCCGTATGGCCTTTGAGGCTGCCCGTCTGCGCCGCAAAAAGGTGACCTCGGTTGACAAGGCTAATGTCCTTACCACCATGGTCTTATGGCGGGAGGTGGTGATCGGGATCGCTAAAGAGTATCCTGATGTGACCCTGAACCATATCTATGTCGATAACGCCACCATGCAGCTGGTGCGGGATCCCCATCAGTTTGACGTCATGCTCTGCGGCAATATGTTTGGCGATATCATCTCCGATGAGGCCGCCATGCTCACTGGTTCCATGGGGCTGCTGGCCTCAGCCAGTCTCAATGCGAACAAGTTCGGCATGTATGAACCGGCCGGTGGATCGGCGCCTGATATCGCCGGCAAGGGCATTGCCAATCCCATTGCCCAGATTCTGTCGGCTGCCATGATGCTGCGCTACAGCTTCGGTATGGATGATGCCGCGGCTGCCATTGACCGCGCCGTGGAGAGCGTGCTCGATGCCGGGATCCATACTGCCGATATTGCCGTGGATAAGACGAAGGTCGTGGGTACCGCGGCCATGGGTGATGCCATCGTTGCCGCCTTGAGCTGAGACGCTGATGCAGGAATGTATGGTGGTGGCCAATGAGGCCTCAACGGATCTGGGCCGGAAGGTGGCTCAGGAGTTGGGGGTTCCCTTCTCAGAGATGGTCCGCAAACGGTTTGCCGACGGTGAGACCTATCACGCCTTTCCTGAGGATGTGGCCGGGCGGGATCTGATCATCATCGGCTCCACCCATACGGATGCTTCGCATCAGGAGTTGCTCGACCTGGTCCAGGGGGGCAGGTACTGGAATGCCGCCACTATCAACGTGGCTATCCCCTATCTTGGCTATTCCACCATGGAGCGGGCTAAACCGAACTCTAATGAGATTCCGAAAGGCGTGACCCGGACGCGTCAGATCTTTCGCGCCCGGCCCAATTTTGTGGCCTTTGTTGACCTGCACTCCGAGGCTGTACTCCATGCCCATGCCGGGGAGATCCGGACTGAACATGTCTGGACCGATGAGCTGGTGATGCAAAAAATAAGGGCCAGCGGCCTGAATAATTATGTCCTGGTCTCACCCGACTATGGATTCTCCAAGCGGATCGCCCGCCTGGCCAGTCAGCTCAATTGCCCTCATACAGCGGCCGACAAGGATCGCTATGATACCGACAAGACCATTGTCGGCCAGATATCCAGTGTGGTCAAGGGCAGAACGGCCATTGTCTGCGACGACATGATCCGCACCGGCGGCTCCATTATCCAGACGGCCCAGCGCTGTCTCGAGGCCGGGGCCGTACAGGTGGCGGTCATGGCTACCCATCTGGTCCTGGCGGGGGAGGCCCGTGAGCGGTTTCGGCAGAGTCCCATCGCCAGGGTGATCGGTTCCGACAGCGTGCCCGGGGTTAAGAGTGATGAGTTGCTGGATGTCTATTCAGTGGCCCCGTTGCTGGCCGATATTTTCAGACGCCATTTGAAGATGACGTGATGAAATATCCCGCTGAAGAGTGCCGAAGCGACTTTACCGGCTTCTACAGGCGTTTTTCGAT
The DNA here is from genome assembly GCA_043826415.1 of Pseudomonadota bacterium. Classification (GTDB taxonomy): domain Bacteria; phylum Desulfobacterota; class Desulfobulbia; order Desulfobulbales; family Desulfocapsaceae; genus UBA2270. Next base: position 2,299 of record JBDRQE010000024.1, on the reverse strand, counting down.
AAAGTCATTGATAAAGGCAAGGGCCTCACGAAGCAGCGGCGTGTCGGGCAGAGTGGCGGCCAGTTTGCCGATGGCGTCTCTCTCCTTCAGGATCTCCAGCGTGGGTCGGAAGTTTACGTCGAAGACCCAACTCATCTGCAGTACTTTCAGTTCATTGATTGTTTTCAGCCTGGTGTAGCTCAAGGCCTTTTCCTCGAACAACAGGCGGTAAACCTCTTTCCGTACCAGCGGCTCTTTTCCCAGTCCTAGGGTAATCACTGGATTGCGCCGGGATTCATCCGTCTGGAAGTGCTCAACCATAACCCGCAGGATATCCACTTTGTCGGCATCACGGATGAGTCGGCAGTGAAGGGTCGTCTGTTGGTCCAGATTCTCAGGGATGCGCAGCCGGTTGTGGAAGAAAATGGCGCGGCTGATGATCTGGCGCTCGGCGAAATCCAGACGCTGGAGGATGTGGTGACGATTGAGTTCCCACAGGGAAAGCTTGGCATGGTTGTCCGAATCGAGATCACGGAATGTCCGGTATTGCCGGTACTGAGGAAAACGGCCAAGATCATGAAACAGGGCGGACACCATCGCGATCCGGCGGTCATTTTCTGCAAGGCCGAGACCTGAGACGATTCGGTCAGTGGCCGCACAGACACGGAAGGTGTGTTCCTCTTTCAGATCCAGACTTCGCTGATGCAAGGGGTCTGGTTCCCGGAGGGTCCTGATATGCTGTTTAAACCAGTCTTGAAAAAAATGGAGTTGCTCGTCGTTCACTTTTTAAGGGGTTGATGAGGATTCGTGTCTTACAGATTGCATTTTTGTGGTTTTTTTGCATGGAAACGATCTGCGAAAGGCCCTTCTCCCGTTTATAGGGGTTGGCGGGGCCACTAAACCGCTGTAAAAAAATAACATGGCCATTTTAACGCCCGGAGCGGCATAAGGAGCCGTAACGAAATAGATATAAATGGCCATGTTATTTCGTAACGGCTCCTAAAAATCACCTGGGAGTCGGCCTGGATTGAATTTTATTTCCAACGGTCTCGTGCCAAACACCAGAAACAGTTCGACATAGAGATATATAATTATGGTTCATCCGACTAAAGCGTACTTTGTTTCATGAAGTGCCATTATCTTCAACTTAAAGAATTCCATATCTCTGTAACCATAGGCTTTCCTCTGCATGGTTTTGATTTTGTTGTTGGTACCTTCGAGAGGGCCGGTCGATAAACAATCAAAATCAAAATAGGCCAATATGCCATCAAAGTGCATTTCCAAGGTCGTCGCGAACTTCTTCAACATCGCTATGCCTGAACTTCGAGCCATGGCGATCCAGCTGCGCAAATGCCATTCAGCAGCTTTTCTATCACCAGTCCAATACCAGAGTTGTCGCAAATCTTCTTTCATATAGTACACCGTGGCCAGAGGTCTATTTATTTCCAGGGCTTGTTTCAGTCGCTGGGCCAGTTCCTCTTTATCCTCAAGTTTCTCCCTTGCGGTCAATAAGAGCCAACGGGTTCCCTTGATGGCTCTTTGTTGCAATATATCTTTAGTATTATTAAATAATTGTCTTCTGAAATCGGATGTTTTTTCATTGAACAATTTTATCACATGAAAATGATCAAAAACGATTACCGCCTTCTTTAAATTTTCACGAACTGCTTTGATATATGCTGGTGACATATCTATGGCAACAGCTTCGATCTTCACTTTTCGATATCGTTGTAATCTTTGCCAAAAGGGCTCCAGGGCATCGCTTCCCTTGCCATCACCGACAAAAACCACCGCTCCGCTCTCAATATCCATTACAACAGTCAGGTAACCATTCTTGCCGACATAAATCTCATCAATAGCTATCCGTTTCAAGCTCTTGAGATCAGGCTTGTCATATTTCTTTTGTAAATATTTTTTTTGGATGTCTTTAACAATATCCCAACTTAGCCTCAAGTGTTTGGAGACATCAACAATGGTCATATGTCGGGCCAGATCGAGAACATATCGCCCAAGTGCTCGGGTATATGTGAAACGAGGATCGGCAAACCCAATGTCTGATTGGCGGATTGTTTTGCAATCTTTACATTCCACCCGAGTCATCTCAGTTTTTATGTAGGTCGCTTTCTTGCCGATGGGCAGAGAATGAAACCATCGGAGATGTGAGCCATGTTTTATGATCCTTTTGCTTTTACACACCGGGCAGCGGAGATTGAATTTCTTTCTGGATACTGTGAAAATCACGTCTCCTTCCCTGTACTCTGTGCGAATATAACGATACCCAACAATACCAAAACCATGATAGAGTAAACTCGTGGACATG